>NZ_QJUO01000043.1 GCF_004327335.1 Stutzerimonas kirkiae
AGCCACCCTTCTGCAGCCCGCTGCAGGCACACTGGCCCCTGCCCCAGCCCCTGCCAGGCATCAGCCTGGTCAGCACAGGATTCGACGCCGAACGCCTGCGGGAGGATGACTTCAATGATTTCGGGCTTGCCCTGCCCACAGGGGTTCGCAAACGCCAGGCAGAGTTCCTCGCCGGCCGCCTCTGCGCCTTCGCCGCCTTGCAATACGCCACCGGCCACGGGCATGTGCTGCCCTCCAGCGAGAATCGCGCCCCCTGCTGGCCATCCAGGACCGTCGGCTCGATCACCCACAGCCACGGCTGGGCCGCCGCGGTCGCGGCCCAGGCAGCGGACTGGCGCTCCCTGGGCATAGATGCCGAACCCTGCATGAACCCTGAGCGGGCCGAACGTCTCGCCCGGCAGATTCTCACAGCGGACGAACAGGCGGCCTGCCAGGGGCTATCGCCAGAAGCCTATGCCCGTCACCTGACCCTGGCGTTCTCCTTCAAGGAGAGCCTGTTCAAGGCCCTCAACCCCCTGGTCGGACAATATTTCCACTTCCAGGATGCCGAACTGCACGAGGTATCGGAGGACGGGCATGCCAGACTGCGACTGCTACGCGAACTCGCACCGGACTGGCCGCGAGGCAGCGAACTCCCGGGACAGTTCAGCATAGGTGAAGAGCGCATCCTGACACTGGTCAGCGTCCCCACCTGAGCAGGACTGCCCCAGAACCATCACGGCACCACAATAAGCAGAGCCATCCCGCCACCAGGAAATGGCAGGCCTGGAAAGCAAGTAATAAAAAACCGGGCACATGGCCCGGTTTTTCGGAGAGACCCGCGAAGGATCACTCGGCGGCTTCGACCTCACCGGTGACCGGGCGGTCAACCAGCTCGACGTAGGCCATGGGTGCATTGTCCCCAGCGCGGAAGCCCGCCTTGAGGATGCGCAGGTAACCGCCCTGACGGGTGGCGTAGCGCTTGCCCAGGTCGTTGAACAGCTTGCCGACAGCCGCTTTGGAACGGGTGCGGTCGAACGCCAGGCGGCGATTGGCGATGCTGTCTTCCTTGGCCAGGGTGATCAGCGGCTCGGCAACGCGACGCAGTTCCTTGGCTTTCGGCAGGGTGGTCTTGATCAGTTCGTGCTCGAACAGCGACACCGCCATGTTCTGGAACATGGCCTTGCGGTGGGCGCTGGTGCGGCTCAGATGACGGCCACTTTTACGATGACGCATGATTGAAATTCCTTACCAAACCATAGTTCGGTGACTAGGGGACATCAGGCAGTGGCCTTATCGTCCTTCTTGAGACTTGCCGGCGGCCAGTTATCCAGGCGCATTCCGAGGGACAAACCGCGAGAAGCCAGAACGTCCTTGATTTCAGTCAGGGACTTCTTGCCCAGGTTCGGCGTTTTCAACAATTCCACTTCGGTGCGCTGGATCAGGTCACCGATGTAGTAGATGTTCTCTGCCTTCAGGCAGTTGGCCGAACGTACGGTCAGCTCCAGGTCATCGACCGGGCGCAGCAGAATCGGATCGATCTCGTCTTCCTGCTCGACCACAACCGGCTCGCTGTCGCCCTTCAGGTCGACGAACGCAGCCAGTTGCTGCTGCAGGATGGTAGCGGCACGACGGATGGCCTCTTCAGGGTCCAGTGTACCGTTGGTTTCCAGATCGATGATCAGCTTGTCCAGGTTGGTGCGCTGCTCGACACGAGCGTTCTCGACAACATAAGCGACACGGCGAACCGGGCTGAAGGTGGCGTCGAGCTGGAGACGACCGATACTACGGGTCTCGTCTTCCTCGTTCTGACGTGCATCAGCAGGCTCGTAACCGCGGCCGCGAGCGACCTTGAGCTTCATGTTGAGCGAACCATTGGCCGCCAGATTGGCGATCAGGTGATCGCTATTGACGATTTCGACATCGTGATCCAGCTGGATATCGGCAGCGGTAACAGCGCCCGCGCCCTTCTTCACCAGGCTCAAGGTCACTTCATCACGGCCGTGCAGCTTGATGGCGATACCTTTGAGGTTGAGCAGGATTTCGATCACGTCTTCCTGCACGCCCTCGATGGCGCTGTACTCGTGGAGCACGCCGTCGATCTCCGCCTCGACTACAGCGCAGCCAGGCATGGAGGACAACAGAATACGACGCAGCGCGTTGCCCAGGGTGTGGCCAAAACCACGCTCGAGAGGCTCGAGCGTGATCTTGGCACGGGTCGGACTGACCACCTGCACATCGATATGGCGGGGGGTCAGGAACTCATTTACCGAACTCTGCATGGATACACCTATTTTCTAGCCCTTACTTGGAGTAGAGCTCGACAATCAGGTTTTCGTTGATGTCGGCGGACAGATCACTGCGAGCCGGAACATTCTTGAAAACACCGGATTTCTTGTCGACGTCCACTTCGACCCATTCGACGCGACCGCGCTGAGCGCACAGATCGAGGGCCTGGGCAATGCGCAGCTGATTGCGGCTCTTCTCGCGAATGGCGATGACATCACCGGCCTTGACCTGATAGGAAGGCACGTTGACGGTCTGGCCGTTCACGCTGATCGCTTTATGGGAAACCAACTGACGCGACTCGGCACGAGTGGCGCCGAAGCCCATGCGATAAACGACGTTGTCGAGACGGCACTCCAGCAGTTGCAGGAGGTTCTCGCCGGTCGCGCCCTTACGGCTCGCAGCCAGCTTGTAGTAACCGCTGAACTGACGCTCCAGGACGCCGTAGATACGACGAACCTTTTGCTTCTCGCGCAGTTGGGTACCGTAGTCCGACAGACGACCGCGGCGCTGGCCGTGGACACCTGGAGGAGTCTCGATGTTGCACTTGGATTCGAGCGCGCGCGCACCGCTCTTCAGGAAGAGATCAGTGCCTTCACGACGGGACAGTTTGCATTTGGGACCAATATAACGAGCCATTTCTCACTGTCTCCTGATTACACGCGGCGCTTCTTCGGCGGACGGCACCCGTTGTGCGGGATGGGCGTCACGTCGGTGATGCTGGCGATTTTGTAGCCACATGCATTCAATGCACGCACGGCGGATTCACGACCCGGGCCAGGACCCTTGACGTTGACGTCGAGGTTCTTCAGACCGTATTCCAGAGCAGCCTGGCCGGCACGCTCGGCAGCGACCTGAGCGGCGAACGGAGTGCTCTTGCGCGAGCCGCGGAACCCTGAACCACCCGAGGTAGCCCAGGACAATGCATTGCCCTGACGGTCGGTGATGGTCACGATGGTGTTGTTGAAAGACGCGTGGATATGGGCGATCCCATCGACCACTGTCTTTTTGACTTTCTTACGAGGACGAGCAGCAGGTTTTGCCATGATCAGATTCCCGAGCTATTACTTGCGGATCGGCTTACGCGGGCCCTTGCGGGTACGCGCGTTGGTCTTGGTACGCTGTCCGCGAACCGGCAGACCACGACGATGACGCAGGCCGCGGTAGCAACCCAGGTCCATCAAGCGCTTGATCTTCATGTTGACTTCGCGACGCAGATCACCCTCGACAATGAACTTGCCGACTTCGCCACGCAGCAGTTCGACCTGCTCGTCCGAAAGATCCTTGATTTTCGCTGCCGGATTGACACCGGTAGCGGCACAGATGCTCTGTGCACGAGTGCGACCAACACCGTAGATGTAGGTCAGCGAGATAACAGTGTGCTTGTTATCCGGAATGTTTACGCCTGCAATACGGGCCATTCAGTGAAACTCCAATTGACAGCTACCTACGCCCCGGAAGCCAAGAAAAGGGCGCAAGATATTAACGCTGTAATAACAAATATTCAACCCGGCAGCGCACTAGCTGCCGGGTTTCACGCTTTACTCACAATCAGCCTTGGCGCTGCTTGTGACGCGGCTCTGCGCTGCAGATCACACGCACGACACCGTCGCGACGAATGACCTTGCAGTTACGGCACAGCTTTTTAACCGATGCACGAACTTTCATCACCAACTCCTCTAACCTTACGGATCACGTTCAGCGAAGCATTCCGCTGCCGTACCCCTTCAGGTTGGCTTTCTTCATCAGGGAATCGTACTGGTGCGATACCAGGTGGGATTGAACTTGGGACATGAAGTCCATGACAACCACAACCACGATCAGCAACGAGGTCCCGCCAAGGTAGAACGGCACATTGGCTGCGACCACAAGGAACTGGGGCAACAGACAGACGGCCGTCATGTAGAGGGCACCGAACATGGTCAAGCGGGTCAGAACGCCATCGATGTAGCGCGCCGACTGCTCGCCAGGACGAATCCCCGGGATAAAAGCACCAGACTTCTTCAGGTTCTCCGCCACGTCTTTCGGGTTGAACATCAACGCCGTATAGAAGAAGCAGAAGAAAATGATACCGGCACTGAACAACAGGATATTGAGCGGCTGCCCCGGTGCGATGGCTTGCGAAACATCCGCCAGCCAGCCCAGATTTTCGGACTGACCGAACCACTGCCCCAGGGACGCAGGGAACAACAGGATGCTGCTGGCGAAAATCGCGGGAATCACACCCGCCATGTTCACTTTCAACGGCAGATGGCTGGTCTGCGCAGCGAAGACCTTGCGGCCCTGCTGACGCTTGGCGTAGTGGACGGCGATACGCCGTTGGCCACGCTCGATGAACACCACGAAACCGATGATCGCTACCGCCAGCAATCCCACGGCCAACAGGGCAATGATATTGATATCACCCTGGCGCGCCGACTCGAAGGACTGCCCGAGGGCGCCCGGCAGGCCAGCGACGATACCCGCGAAGATCAGCATCGAGATACCGTTGCCGACACCACGCTCGGTGATCTGCTCACCCAGCCACATCATGAACATCGCACCCGCCACGAAGGTTGTGATGGCCACGAAGTAGAAGCCGAAATCATTGCTGAAGGCGACTCCCTGACCAGCCAGGCCAACCGACATGCCGACCGCCTGCACGATAGCCAGAACCAGCGTACCGTAACGCGTGTACTGGCTGATCTTGCGACGTCCGGCCTCACCCTCTTTCTTCAACTGTTCGAGTTGCGGGCTGACGGCAGTCATGAGCTGCATGATGATCGATGCCGAAATGTACGGCATGATCCCCAGTGCAAAGATACTCATGCGCTCCAGCGCGCCACCGGAAAACATGTTGAACAGACTAAGGATGGTCCCTTCGTTCTGACGGAACAGCTCGGCCAGCCTATCGGGGTTGATCCCCGGCACGGGAATGTGTGCGCCTATCCGATAGACGATGATCGCCATGAACAGAAAGCGCAGACGTGCCCAGAGCTCGGACAGCCCACCATTACTCAGCGCGGAGAGAGCACCTTGCTTAGCCATTTATTCCTCGAACTTGCCACCAGCTGCTTCGATAGCCGCACGCGCACCCTTGGTGGCGGCGATGCCTTTCAGAGTCACCGCACGACCAACCTCGCCCGACAGCATGACTTTCACACGCTGCACGTTCTGGTTGATGATGTCGGCGTCCTTCAGGCTCTGCAGAGTAACCACGTCACCTTCGACCTTGGCCAGCTCGGAGGTACGAACCTCGGCGCGATCCATGGCTTTCAGGGAGACGAAGCCGAACTTCGGCAGACGGCGATGCAGGGGCTGTTGACCACCCTCGAAACCGGGAGCGATCTTGCCCCCCGAACGGGAAGTCTGGCCTTTGTGACCACGGCCACCGGTCTTGCCGAGGCCGCTACCGATACCGCGCCCTGGGCGCAGCTTTTCGCGACGGGCACCCGGCGCGGAACGCAGATCGTTCAAATGCATGGATCAACCCTCCACTCGGAGAAGGTAATAGGCCTTGTTGATCATGCCGCGATTTTCAGGAGTGTCCTGAACCTCGACGGTATGACCGATACGACGCAGGCCGAGACCCTTGACGCAAGCCTTGTGATTGGCCAGGCGGCCGTTCAGGCTCTTGACCAGGGTAACTTTGACAGTTGCATTAGCCATGGTTAGAGAATCTCCTCGACGCTCTTGCCACGCTTGGCTGCGACCGACTCAGGCGACTGCATGGCTTTCAGACCCTTGAACGTGGCGTTGACCACGTTGACCGGGTTGGTCGAGCCATAACACTTGGCCAGAACGTTCTGCACGCCAGCGACTTCGAGGATGGCGCGCATGGCACCACCGGCGATCACACCCGTACCATCGGAGGCCGGCTGCATGTAGACCTTGGAAGCGCCATGGGCGGACTTCACCGGGTACTGCAGAGTGGTGCCGTTCAGATCGACCTGGATCATGTTGCGGCGAGCCGCCTCCATGGCCTTCTGGATGGCAGCCGGGACTTCACGGGACTTGCCGCGACCGAAACCTACGCGGCCCTTGCCATCACCCACCACGGTCAGCGCGGTGAAGGTGAAGATACGACCACCTTTTACTGTCTTGGCGACGCGGTTAACCTGAACCAGCTTCTCAATGTAGCCTTCGTCGCGCTTTTGCTCGTTATTTGCCATAACTTAGAACTCCAGCCCGCCTTCACGAGCAGCATCAGCCAGTGCCTTGACACGACCGTGGTACTTGAAGCCAGAACGGTCGAACGCCACCTGGGTGACGCCAGCGGCCTTGGCACGCTCGGCGACCAGTTGGCCAACCTTCTTGGCAGCGTCGATGTTGCCGGTGGCGCCATCACGCAGTTCTTTGTCCAGAGTCGAGGCACTGGCCAGGACCTTGCCGCCGTCGGCCGAAATGACCTGTGCGTAAATGTGCTGCGAAGAACGGTAGACGCTGAGACGCACGCTTTCGAGTTCGCGAATCTTCAGGCGCGCTTTGCGGGCACGACGCAGACGGATAACTTTTTTGTCGCTCATATCCTAGGCCCCTACTTCTTCTTGGCTTCTTTACGACGGACAACTTCGTCCGCGTAACGCACGCCTTTGCCTTTGTACGGCTCAGGACGACGGAAGTCGCGGATGTCGGCAGCCACCTGACCAACCAGTTGCTTGTCGATACCCTTGATCAGGATATCGGTCTGGCTTGGGGTTTCAGCAGTAACGCCCTGGGGCAGCTCATACTCCACCGGGTGGGAGAAGCCGAGAGCCAGCGACAGCACCTGACCTTTGGCCTGAGCCTTGTAACCAACACCAACCAGTTGCAGCTTGCGCTCGAAACCCTGGCTGACACCGATAACCATATTGTTCACCAGCGCCCGGGTAGTACCGGCCATGGCACGGTTCTGCTGATCGCCATTACGCGCAGCGAAACGCAGCTCGCCGGACTCCTGGGTCACTTCCACGGAGGGATGAACATTCAGTTCGAGAGCGCCCTTGGCACCCTTCACCGACAGTTGCTGGCCTGCGAGTTTGATCTCGACACCGGCCGGCAGTTTGACGGGGTTCTTAGCAACGCGAGACATGCTTATCCCCCCTTAGAACACAGTGCAGAGCACTTCGCCGCCAACACCAGCGGCACGAGCGGCACGATCAGTCATCACACCCTTATTGGTGGAAACGATCGACACGCCCAGGCCGCCGCGAACTTTCGGCAACTGATCGACGGACTTGTACTGGCGAAGGCCAGGACGGCTTACACGCTTGAGCTCCTCGATGACCGGACGGCCTTCGAAGTATTTCAGCTCGATGGACAACTGCGGCTTTGCGTCGCCACTGACTTCGTATCCCGCGATGTAGCCTTCACCTTGAAGAACGTTGGCAACAGCCACCTTCAACTTGGAAGACGGCATGCTTACGACGGACTTTTCGGCCATCTGGGCATTACGGATACGAGTTAGCATGTCCGCTAACGGGTCCTGCATACTCATGGGCTCTTGGCTCCTAAATCAAAAAAATAAGCCGCTGAACGGCTTCTGTCGCCCACCAGCGACCCGCAATAAAATGCGAATGTCGGGCGAGCCGGGCATTCTAGAAGAATGTCATAAACGAATCAAGCCCCATGAGGGGCTTGATTCGAATGAGAGCCAGACCTCGATGAGGCCTGGACCGTCATTACCAGCTGGCTTTCACCAGGCCCGGTACGTCGCCACGCATTGCCGCTTCACGCAGCTTGGTGCGCGCAAGACCGAACTTGCGATACACACCATGCGGACGACCGGTCAGGCGGCAGCGATTGCGCAGGCGCGAAGCGCTTGCATCACGCGGCTGCTTCTGCAGGGCTACCTGGGCTTCCCAACGCTCTTCCGGACTGCTGTTCGGATTGACGATGGTGGCTTTCAGGGCAGCACGCTTCTGAGCATATTTGGCAACCGTCTGCTGACGCTTCAGCTCGCGGTTCTTCATGCTTTGTTTGGCCATTTGCCTACTCCGATCAGTTGCGGAACGGGAAGTTGAAAGCACGCAGCAGGGCGCGACCTTCATCATCCGTACGGGCAGTGGTAGTCAGGGTGATGTCCAGACCACGCAGGGCATCGATCTTGTCGTAATCGATTTCCGGGAAGATGATCTGCTCTTTCACGCCCATGCTGTAGTTGCCGCGGCCATCGAAGGACTTGGCATTCAGGCCGCGGAAGTCGCGGACACGAGGCAGGGAGATCGACAGCAGACGATCCAGGAACTCATACATGCGATCGCTACGCAGAGTGACCTTGACACCGATCGGCCAGCCTTCGCGAACCTTGAAGCCCGCAATCGACTTGCGCGCGTGGGTCACGACGACCTTCTGACCAGTGATCTTCTCGAGATCGGCAACGGCGTTCTCGATGATCTTCTTGTCACCGATCGCTTCGCCAAGCCCCATGTTGAGGGTGATTTTGGTGATACGGGGGACTTCCATCACGTTCGCAAGCTTCAGTTCTTCCTTCAGCTTGGGCGCGATTTCTTTCCGGTAAATCTCTTTTAGTCGTGCCATGGTTATCTACCTAGCAGCCTCAAGCATCGACCGGTTTCTGGGTCGACTTGAAGACACGAATTTTCTTGCCGTCTTCTACCTTGAAGCCAACACGATCTGCCTTGTTGGTTTCACCGTTGAAAATGGCAACGTTGGAGGCGTGCAACGGCGCCTCTTTCTCGACGATACCGCCTTGAACGCCCGACATCGGGTTCGGCTTGGTATGGCGCTTGACCAGGTTGACACCACCGACGACCAGACGGTCGTCAGCGAGAACCCGCAGCACCTTGCCACGCTTGCCCTTGTCCTTGCCGGCGATGACGATGATCTCGTCGTTGCGACGAATCTTTTGCATGCGACGACTCCTTACAGCACTTCTGGGGCGAGCGAGACGATTTTCATGAACTTCTCGGTACGAAGCTCACGCGTCACCGGCCCGAAGATACGGGTGCCAATCGGCTCCTGCTTGTTGTTCAGCAGAACAGCAGCATTGCCGTCGAAGCGGATGATGGAACCATCGGGACGACGAACACCGTGACGGGTACGGACTACCACAGCAGTCATTACCTGGCCTTTCTTGACCTTGCCACGAGGAATCGCTTCCTTGACGGTAACCTTGATGATGTCACCGATGCCGGCATAACGACGGTGGGAACCGCCCAGCACCTTGATGCACATGACGCGACGAGCACCACTGTTGTCGGCGACATCGAGCATGGATTGAGTCTGAATCATATAATTTCTCCGACCCCTAGCCCTTAGACTTCGACTGCGCGTTCAAGGACTTCAACCAGTGCCCAGGTCTTGGTCTTGGCCAGCGGACGGGTTTCACGGATGGAAACCTTGTCGCCGATCTTGCACTGGTTGGTCTCGTCATGAGCGTGCAGCTTGGTCGAACGCTTCACATATTTACCGTAGATCGGGTGCTTGACGCGACGCTCGATCAGAACGGTGATGGTCTTGTCCATTTTGTCGCTGACAACACGACCGGTCAGCGTACGGACGGTTTTCTGAGCTTCAGCCATGATCACTTACCTGCCTGCTGGTTGAGCACAGTCTTGACACGAGCGATATCGCGCTTGACTTGCGAGAGCAGGTGAGACTGCCCCAACTGGCCAGTTGCCTTCTGCATACGCAGATTGAACTGGTCGCGCAGCAACTCGAGCAATTGCTCGTTCAGCTGCTGAACGGATTTTTCACGAAGTTCTTTCGCACTCATCACATCACCGTCCGCTTAACAAAGGAGGTGGCGAGCGGCAGCTTTGCAGCAGCCAGGGCAAAAGCCTCGCGCGCCAGCTCTTCGGAAACACCCTCGATCTCGTAGAGCACCTTGCCCGGTTGAATCTGGGCTACCCAGTACTCGACGTTACCCTTACCTTTACCCATCCGGACTTCCAGAGGCTTCTTGGTGACAGGCTTGTCGGGGAATACGCGAATCCAGATCTTGCCGCCACGTTTCACGTGACGAGTAAGAGCACGACGCGCGGCTTCGATCTGACGTGCAGTCAGGCGACCACGGGAAACCGACTTCAGCGCGAACTCGCCGAAGCTGACCTTGCTACCGCGCTGAGCCAGACCACGGTTGTGGCCAGTCATCTGCTTGCGGAATTTTGTACGCTTTGGTTGCAACATGTGGCGTACTCCTTACTTGGCAGCTTTCTTACGAGGAGCAGGCGCTTGCGGCTTGAGCTCTTCATGCTGGCCACCGATGACCTCGCCCTTGAAGATCCACACCTTGACGCCGATCACACCATAGGTGGTGTGTGCTTCGTAAGTGTTGTAATCGATATCGGCACGCAGGGTGTGCAGCGGCACACGCCCTTCGCGATACCACTCGGTACGGGCGATCTCCGCCCCACCCAGACGACCACTGACCTGGATCTTGATGCCCTTGGCACCAATGCGCATGGCGTTCTGTACAGCGCGTTTCATCGCGCGACGGAACATCACACGGCGCTCCAGCTGCTGAGCAACGCTCTGTGCAACCAGCATTGCATCGAGTTCCGGCTTGCGGATCTCTTCGATGTTGATGTGCACCGGCACACCCATTTGCTTGGTCAGGTCCTGGCGCAGCTTCTCGACATCCTCACCTTTCTTGCCGATAACGATACCGGGGCGAGCGGTGTGGATGGTGATGCGTGCGGTTTGCGCCGGGCGAGCAATGTCGATCCGGCTTACGGACGCGCTTTTTAATTTGTCTTGGAGGTACGCACGCACATTCAGATCTGCAAGCAGATAATCGGCGTAGTTACGACCGTCTGCGTACCAGACGGAGGTGTGCTCCTTGACGATTCCCAGGCGAATGCCAGTGGGATGTACTTTCTGACCCATCTGATCGACTCCGTTACTTGTCCGCAACCTTGACAGTGATATGGCAAGACCGCTTGACGATGCGATCAGCACGGCCTTTGGCACGTGGCATGATGCGCTTAAGCGAACGCCCCTCGTTGACGAAGACAGTAGAGACTTTCAGGTCATCCACATCAGCGCCTTCGTTGTGCTCGGCGTTGGCAACGGCCGACTCCAGCACTTTTTTCATGATCTCGGCGGCTTTCTTACTGCTGAAAGCCAGGAGGTTGAGCGCGTCGCCCACCTTCTTCCCGCGGATCTGGTCGGCGACCAGGCGGGCTTTCTGGGCGGAGATGCGAGCGCCCGACAACTTAGCGGCTACTTCCATCTTTCCTTACCCCTTAGCGCTTGCCTTTCTTGTCCGCTACGTGCCCGCGATAGGTGCGGGTAGCAGCGAACTCGCCGAGCTTGTGGCCGACCATGTCTTCGTTCACGAGAACCGGGACATGTTGGCGACCGTTGTGCACAGCGATGGTCAGACCGACCATTTGCGGCAGAATCATCGAGCGGCGAGACCAGGTTTTAACCGGCTTGCGATCGCCCTTCTCCACCGCCACCTCGACCTTCTTCAATAGGTGAAGATCGATAAAAGGACCTTTTTTCAGAGAACGCGGCACTGTCGTATCCCTCTAATTACTTGCGACGACGGACAATCATGTTATCGGTGCGCTTGTTCGACCGGGTCTTCGCACCCTTGGTCGGGAAGCCCCACGGCGACACCGGATGACGACCGCCCGAGGTACGACCTTCACCACCACCATGGGGGTGATCGACCGGGTTCATCGCCACACCGCGAACGGTCGGGCGAACACCACGCCAGCGCTTGGCGCCAGCCTTACCCAGGGAGCGCAGGCTATGCTCGGAGTTCGAGACTTCGCCCAGAGTTGCACGGCACTCGGCCAGCACTTTGCGCATTTCGCCGGAACGCAGACGCAGCGTCACATAGGCACCTTCACGAGCGACCAACTGAGCCGAGGCACCAGCAGAGCGAGCGATCTGGGCACCCTTGCCCGGCTTGAGCTCGATACCGTGAACAGTGGAACCCAGCGGAATGTTGCGCAGCGGCAGGCTGTTGCCAGCCTTGATCGGAGCGTTGACACCGGACACCAGCTGATCGCCGGCGCTCACGCCTTTCGGCGCGATGATGTAGCGACGCTCACCGTCCGCGTACTTCAGCAGAGCGATGTGTGCAGTACGGTTCGGATCGTATTCGACACGCTCGACGATGGCGGGAATGCCATCCTTGTTGCGGCGAAAATCGACCAGACGGTAGTGCTGCTTGTGACCACCGCCGATGTGGCGAGTGGTGATACGACCGTTGTTGTTACGGCCGCCGCTTTTCGACTTCTTCTCGAGCAGCGGAGCATAGGGAGCGCCTTTGTGCAGCTCCTGACCAACCACCTTGACCACGAAGCGGCGGCCCGCGGAAGTCGGTTTGCATTTAACGATTGCCATGATGCACCCCTTCCTTACTCAGCAGTGCCGGAGAAATCGAGATCCTGGCCCGGTTGAAGAGCGATGTACGCCTTCTTCCAGTCGTTGCGCTTGCCCAGGCCGCGAGCGGTGCGCTTGGTCTTGCCCTGGACATTCAGGGTGGAGACCTTGGCTACCTTCACGTTGAACAGGCTTTCGACGGCCTTCTTGATTTCCAGCTTGGTTGCATCGGTGGCAACCTTGAAAACGAATTGGCTCTTGCTGTCAGCCAGCACGGTTGCCTTCTCGGAGACGTGCGGACCAAGCAGGACTTTGAATACGCGTTCCTGGTTCATCCCAGCAGCTCCTCGAATTTCTTCACGGCCGACACGGTGATCAGCACCTTGTCATAGGCGATCAGACTGACAGGATCCGAACCTTGCACATCACGAACATCGACGTGCGGCAGGTTGCGTGCTGCCAGGTACAGGTTCTCGTCCACGGAATCGGAAACGATCAGCACATCATTCAGGCCCAGGCCATTGAGCTTGCTGGCAAGCTCCTTGGTCTTCGGCGCTTCGACGGCGAAGTTCTCGACGACCACCAGACGATCGGAACGGACCAGCTCGGCAAGGATGGAGCGCAGAGCTGCGCGATACATCTTCTTGTTGAGCTTCTGATCATGGTTCTGCGGGCGGGCAGCGAAAGTCACACCACCGCCACGCCAGATCGGACCACGAGTGGTACCGGCACGGGCACGACCAGTGCCCTTCTGACGCCACGGGCGCTTGCCGCCACCAGCCACGTCGGAACGGGTCTTCTGCTGCTTGCTGCCCTGACGACCGCCAGCCATGTAGGCGACGACTGCCTGGTGAACCAGGGTCTCGTTGAACTCACCACCGAAGGTGTGCTCGGAGACTTCTATGGCTTGTGCGCCATTAACATTCAATTGCATCTGAACTCCCCCTTACCCGCGAGCCTTGGCAGCCGGACGCACGAGCACATCACCGCCAGTGGCGCCGGGCACAGCGCCCTTGACCAGCAGCAGATTGCGCTCTGCATCGACACGCACGATTTCCAGGGACTGAACGGTCACGCGCTCGGCGCCCATATGACCGGACATTTTCTTGCCCTTGAATACACGACCAGGAGTCTGGCATTGGCCAATGGAACCCGGGACGCGGTGGGAAACGGAGTTACCGTGGGTATTGTCCTGACCACGGAAGTTCCAGCGCTTGATGGTACCGGCAAAGCCTTTACCCTTGGACTGGCCGGTCACATCGACCAGTTGCCCTGCCTGGAAAATCTCGGCCTTGATTTCGTCACCGACTGCGTACTCGCCTTCTTCCAGGCGGAACTCGATGACGGAACGACCAGCGGCGACGTTGGCCTTGGCGAAATGCCCGGCTTGAGCCTTGCTGACGCGAGAGGCACGACGCTCACCGACAGTTACCTGCACGGCGAGATAGCCATCGCTCTCTTCGTTCTTGAACTGAGTGACGCGATTCGGTTCGACCTCGATGACCGTAACCGGAATAGAGACACCTTCTTCGGTGAAAATGCGGGTCATGCCGCACTTACGACCGACTACACCAATAGTCATTTTGAAACCTCTTATGTGTACGGGGCTTTCACCCGCTATGGCCGCCCATTTCAGAGCGTTACACGACTAAAACCGGAGTTTTAGCCGAGGCTGATCTGCACTTCCACACCAGCCGCAAGATCGAGCTTCATCAACGCATCGACGGTTTTATCCGTCGGCTGAACGATGTCCAGCACACGCTTGTGAGTACGGATTTCATACTGATCGCGCGCGTCTTTGTTGACGTGCGGGGAGATCAGCACCGTGAATCGCTCTTTGCGAGTTGGCAGCGGAATCGGACCACGCACCTGAGCACCAGTACGTTTCGCGGTTTCCACGATTTCCTGGGTTGATTGATCGATCAGGCGATGGTCAAAAGCCTTCAACCGAATACGGATTTGTTGGTTTTGCATTTTGACCTCAGACTCCTAGTAGCCATCCCCACCAGGCGCAATACGCCGGGTAAAAGGAGGCGTAATTGTACGGATGGCCCCATGGGGTGTCAATAAATGATCAACAATAGAAAAAGGCCCCCGAAGGGGCCTTTCTCAGAGCGTCGATGAATTACTCGACGATCTTGGCGACCACGCCGGCGCCGACGGTACGACCACCTTCGCGGATAGCGAAGCGCAGGCCGTCTTCCATGGCGATCGGCTTGATCAGGGTGACAACCATCTTGATGTTGTCACCCGGCATGACCATCTCGACGCCTTCCGGCAGCTCGCACGAACCGGTCACGTCAGTGGTACGGAAGTAGAACTGCGGACGGTAGCCCTTGAAGAACGGAGTGTGACGACCACCCTCTTCCTTGGACAGAACGTACACTTCAGCTTCGAACTTGGTGTGCGGCTTGATCGTGCCCGGCTTGGCCAGAACCTGGCCACGCTCGACCTCGTCACGCTTGGTGCCACGCAGCAGGACGCCGCAGTTCTCACCAGCACGACCTTCGTCCAGCAGCTTGCGGAACATTTCCACACCGGTGCAGGTAGTCTTGGTGGTAGGACGCAGACCGACGATCTCGATCTCTTCCTGAACCTTGACGATACCGCGCTCGACACGACCGGTTACCACGGTGCCACGACCGGAGATCGAGAACACGTCTTCGATCGGCATCAGGAACGGACGGTCGATCGCACGAACCGGCTCGGGAATGTAGGTATCCAGCGTCTCGACCAGCTTCTTCACCGCGGTGGTGCCCAGCTCGTTGTCGTCTTCGCCGTTCAACGCCATCAACGCGGAACCGATGATGATCGGAGTGTCATCACCCGGGAAGTCGTAGGTGCTCAGCAGGTCGCGAACTTCCATCTCGACCAGCTCCAGCAGCTCGGCATCATCGACCATGTCGGCCTTGTTCAGGAACACGACGATGTAAGGAACGCCCACCTGGCGGGACAGCAGGATGTGCTCGCGAGTTTGCGGCATGGGGCCGTCGGCAGCCGAGCAGACCAGGATCGCGCCGTCCATCTGGGCGGCACCGGTGATCATGTTCTTCACGTAGTCGGCGTGACCCGGGCAGTCAACGTGCGCGTAGTGACGAATGTTCGAGTCGTACTCCACGTGCGCAGTGTTGATGGTGATACCGCGAGCCTTCTCTTCCGGGGCGCTGTCGATCTTGTCGAAGTCGACCTTGGCCGAGCCGAAGACTTCGGAGCAGACGCGAGTCAGTGCTGCAGTCAGGGTGGTCTTGCCATGGTCGACGTGACCAATGGTGCCAACGTTGACGTGCGGTTTGTTACGTTCGAATTTTTCTTTAGCCACGACAGTGAACCTCTTGCCTAAAGGGCTGAATCAGCCTTGTTTTTTAACCAGTGCTTCGACGATGTTCGACGGAGCTTCGGAGTATTTGGAGAATTCCATGGAATAGCTGGCGCGACCCTGGGACATGGAGCGGACGTCGGTCGCATAACCGAACATCTCTCCCAGCGGAACCTCGGCGCGGATAACTTTACCCGAAACCGAATCTTCCATCCCCTGGATCAGACCACGACGACGGTTCAGGTCACCCATCACGTCACCCATGTAGTCCTCTGGAGTCACCACTTCGACCTTCATGATCGGCTCGAGAACCACGCCACCGCCCTTCTGGGCCAGCTGCTTGGTCGCCATGGAAGCAGCGATCTTGAACGCCATCTCGTTGGAGTCGACGTCATGGTAGGAACCATCGTAGACGACTGCCTTCAGACCGAGGAGCGGATAGCCAGCGACAACGCCGTTCTTCATCTGCTCTTCGATGCCCTTCTGGATGGCCGGGATGTATTCCTTCGGAACCACACCACCTACCACTTCACTGGTAAAGACCAGCCCTTCCTCACCTTCATCGGCAGGCGAGAAGCGGATCCAGCAGTGACCGAACTGACCACGACCACCGGACTGACGAACGAACTTGCCTTCGATCTCGACGTTGGTCTTGGTGATCTTCTCGCGGTAGGAAACCTGCGGCTTGCCGATGTTGGCCTCGACACCGAACTCGCGACGCATACGGTCGACGATGATATCCAGGTGCAGCTCGCCCATGCCGGAAATGATGGTCTGGCCGGTTTCTTCGTCGGTTTTGACGCGGAAAGAAGGATCCTCCTGAGCCAGACGGCCCAGCGCGATACCCATTTTCTCCTGGTCGGCCTTGGTTTTCGGCTCGACGGCAACCGAGATGACCGGCTCCGGGAAGTCCATGCGCTCGAGGATGATCGGCTTGTCGATATCGCACAGGGTATCGCCCGTGGTGACATCCTTCATGCCAATCAACGCGGCGATATCGCCTGCGCGCACTTCCTTGATCTCTTCACGCTGGTTGGCGTGCATCTGCACCATACGACCAACACGCTCTTTCTTGCCTTTCACCGAGTTGATCACGGAGTCGCCGGAAGCCAGCACACCGGAATACACACGGGCGAAAGTCAGAGTACCCACGAAGGGGTCGGTAGCGATCTTGAACGCCAGTGCCGAGAACGGAGCCTCATCGGAGGCGACGCGCTCATCGGTCTGCTCCTCGTCATCCGGGCTTACACCCTGAATCGGAGGAATGTCGGTCGGCGCCGGCAGGTAGTCGATCACGGCATCGAGAACCAGGGGCACGCCCTTGTTCTTGAAGGAGGAACCGCAAACGGCAGGAACGATTTCACCAGCGAGGGTGCGCGCACGCAGACCCTCCTTGATTTCCTCAACGGTCAGCTCACCGCCCTCGAGGTACTTGTTCATCAGTTCTTCATTGGCTTCGGCGGCAGCCTCTACCATATTCGAGCGCCATTCTTCAGCCAGATCCTGGAGCTCGGCAGGGATCTCTTCCTCACGATAGGAAGTCCCCTTGTCCTCGTCATTCCAGTAGATCGCCTTCATCTTGACCAGGTCGACCTGGCCCTGGAAGTTCTCTTCAGAACCGATGGCCAGTTGCACCGGGACCGGAGTATGGCCCAGGCGCTTCTTGATCTGCTCGACGACACGCAGGAAGTTGGCGCCCTGGCGGTCCATCTTGTTCACGTAGACGATACGCGGAACACCGTACTTGTTGGCCTGACGCCATACGGTCTCGGACTGCGGCTCGACACCCGAAGTACCGCAGAACACCACGACGGCACCGTCCAGCACGCGCAGCGAGCGCTCTACTTCGATGGTGAAGTCGACGTGACCGGGGGTGTCGATGACGTTGACGCGATAGTTGTCGAATTGGCCACGAGAGCCTTTCCAGAAGGTGGTCACCGCCGCCGAAGTGATGGTGATACCGCGCTCCTGCTCCTGCACCATCCAGTCGGTGGTCGCGGCGCCATCATGCACCTCGCCCAGCTTGTGGTTGATACCGGTGTAGAACAGAACCCGCTCGGTCGTGGTGGTCTTGCCCGCGTCAACGTGGGCACAGATACCAATGTTCCGGTAGCGGTTGATAGGGGTAGTACGAGCCATAAAGCCCTCGCAAGTTTAGTGTCGCTGAAATCAGAAGCGGTAATGCGAGAAGGCCTTGTTGGCCTCGGCCATGCGATGCACGTCTTCACGCTTCTTGACCGCAGCGCCTTTGCCTTCGGAGGCATCCAGCAACTCGCCAGCCAGGCGCAGAGCCATGGATTTCTCGCCGCGTTTGCGCGCGGAGTCTACCAGCCAGCGCATTGCCAGCGCGTTACGACGGGACGGGCGAACCTCGACCGGAACCTGGTAAGTCGCACCACCTACGCGGCGGGACTTCACTTCGACCAGCGGAGCGATGGCGTCGAGTGCTTTTTCGAAGATTTCCAGGGGATCGCTGTTCTTGCGCGACTTGACTGTGTCCAGGGCACCGTAAACGATGCGCTCGGCCACGGCCTTCTTGCCGCTTTCCATCACGTGGTTCATGAACTTGGCGAGGATCTGGCTTCCGTACTTCGGATCATCCAGAATCTCGCGCTTGGCTGCTACACGACGTCTTGGCATTGATAAGCCCTCAAACGGTCTTCAGGTAGCTCGGGACGATAACGACAGCTACGCCCGACCTTACTCTTATCGACTCAAATAAATGGATATGTTGCTTACTTCGGACGCTTGGCGCCGTACTTGGAACGACCCTGCTTGCGATCCTTGACACCCGAGGTGTCCAGGGAGCCGCGCACGGTGTGGTAACGCACACCCGGAAGGTCCTTTACACGACCGCCACGGATCAGCACCACGCTGTGCTCTTGCAGGTTGTGGCCTTCACCGCCGATGTACGAGGCGACTTCGAAGCCATTGGTCAGGCGAACACGGCACACTTTACGCAGTGCGGAGTTCGGTTTCTTGGGCGTGGTGGTGTATACACGAGTGCACACGCCACGACGTTGCGGGCAGTTCTGCAGCGCAGGGACGTCGCTTTTCTCGACGACGCGCTTGCGCGGCTGGCGTACCAGCTGGTTGATAGTTGCCATCTACTAGCTCCACTGTTGTCTTTCGACACAAACGAAAAATGGCAGGGCAAGGCGCCCCGCCAAATTAGGGGTACGAGAGTCTAAAGAGCTTCCCGCACACCGTCAAGGCAGACGCCCGACCTTCGTCGGGCGCCCACAGTCAGCTGGCGCTGGAATTCAACGCCTCGGTCAGGGCCGCCTCGACTTCATCGGCACTTACGCGAAGCGGTTTTTCCGCATCACGGCGACGCTTGCGCTCGCTGTGATAGGCCAGGCCGGTACCAGCCGGAATCAGGCGACCGACCACCACGTTCTCTTTCAGACCGCGCAGGTAGTCGCGCTTCCCGGTAACCGCGGCCTCGGTGAGGACGCGGGTGGTTTCCTGGAAGGAAGCCGCCGAGATGAAGGACTCGGTGGACAGCGACGCCTTGGTGATACCCAGCAGGACCCGCACGTACTTGGCGACGAACTTGTCTTCTTCCGACAACTGCTCGTTCTCCTCCAGCACCTGGGTCAGCTCGACCTGATCGCCCTTGATGAAGCTGGAGTCGCCGGACTCGCTCACTTCGACCTTGCGCAACATCTGCCGCAGGATGGTCTCGATGTGCTTGTCGTTGATCTTCACGCCCTGCAGGCGGTAGACATCCTGGATCTCGTTGACGATGTAGCGGGCCAGCGCACTGACGCCCAGCAGCCGCAGGATATCGTGCGGGTTGCTCGGACCGTCGGAAATCACCTCGCCCTTGTTCACCTGCTCGCCTTCGAAGACGTTCAGGTGGCGCCATTTCGGGATCAGCTCTTCGTATGGATCGCTGCCATCGGTCGGGGTGATGACCAGACGACGCTTGCCCTTGGTTTCCTTGCCGAAGGAAATGGTGCCGCTGATTTCCGCCAGGATCGAAGGCTCTTTCGGACGACGAGCCTCGAACAGGTCGGCGACGCGCGGCAGACCACCGGTGATATCGCGGGTCTTGGAAGTTTCCTGCGGGATACGCGCAATGACGTCACCCACGTTGATTTCCGCGCCATCGGCAACACCGACCAGAGCGTTCGCCGGCAGGAAGTACTGGGCCGGTACGTCGGTACCCGGCAGCAGCAGCTCCTTGCCATTGGAATCGACCATCTTGATCGCCGGACGAATATCCTTGCCTGCGGCAGGACGATCTTTCGGGTCCATCACCTCGATGTTGGTCAGGCCGGTGAGCTCATCGGTCTGGCGCTTGATGGTGATGTTCTCCTCCATGCCGACGAAGGTCACGGTACCTTTCATCTCGGTGACGATCGGGTGGGTGTGCGGGTCCCACTTGGCGACGACCGCGCCCGCTTCCACCTTGTCGCCTTCCTTGACGGAAATGACGGCACCGTAGGGCAGCTTGTAGCGCTCGCGCTCGCGCCCGAACTCATCGGCAACGGCCAGCTCGCCGGAGCGGGATACCGCGACCAGGGCGCCGTCGGCGCGCTCGACATGCTTGAGGTTGTGCAGACGGACGATACCGCCATTCTTCACCAGCACGTTGTCGACCGCGGAAGTCCGGCTCGCCGCACCACCGATGTGGAAGGTACGCATGGTCAGCTGGGTACCCGGCTCACCGATGGACTGGGCGGCGATGACACCGACAGCCTCGCCGATGTTGACCTGATGACCGCGAGCCAGGTCGCGGCCATAGCATTTGGCGCAGATACCGTAGCGGGTTTCGCAGGTGATCGGCGAACGCACGGTCACTTCGTCGATGGTGTTCAGTTCGATGAAATCGACCCACTGCTCGTCGATCAGGGTGCCGGCCGGCACCAGGATCTCTTCGCTGCCGGGCTTGAACACATCGCGTGCGATGACACGCCCCAGGACACGCTCACCCAGCGGCTCGACCACGTCGCCACCTTCGATGTGCGGCGTCATGTGCAGGCCCTGCTCGGTGCCGCAGTCGACCTCGGTAACCACCAGGTCCTGCGCCACGTCGACCAGGCGGCGGGTCAGGTAACCGGAGTTCGCCGTTTTCAGCGCGGTATCCGCCAGGCCTTTACGCGCACCGTGGGTGGAAATGAAGTACTGCAGTACGTTCAGGCCTTCACGGAAGTTCGCGGTGATCGGCGTCTCGATGATCGAGCCGTCCGGCTTGGCCATCAGGCCACGCATACCCGCCAACTGGCGGATCTGCGCAGCGGAACCACGGGCACCGGAGTCGGCCATCATGTACATGGAGTTGAAGGAATCCTGCTCGACTTCCTTGCCCTCGCGGTCGATGACCTTCTCTTTCGAGAGGTTGGCCATCATCGCCTTGGACACTTCGTCGTTGGCTTTCGACCAGAGGTCGATCACCTTGTTGTACTTCTCGCCCTGGGTCACCAGGCCGGAGGCGTACTGCGACTCGATTTCCTTCACTTCGGCGGTGGCGGCGTCGATGATGCGGGCCTTCTCGTCCGGAATGACGAAGTCGTTGACGCCGATCGACACACCGGAAATGGTCGAATAGGCGAAACCGGTGTACATCAGCTGGTCGGCGAAGATCACGGTGTCCTTCAGGCCAACGGTGCGGTAGCACTGGTTGATCAGCTTGGAGATCGCCTTCTTCTTCATCGGCTGGTTGACCACGTCGAAGGACAGGCCATCCGGCACCACCTGGAACAGCAGCGCACGACCGACGGTGGTGTCGACGATGCGGGTGTTACGCGCGATACCGCCATCGCGGTCCTTGACCACTTCGTTGATACGCACCTTGACCCGCGCATGCAGCGAGGCCTGGCCGCCACGGAAGACCCGGTCGACTTCCTGCAGGTCGGCGAACACGCGGCCCTCGCCCTTGGCGTTGATCGCTTCGCGGGTCATGTAATACAGCCCCAGGACCACGTCCTGCGACGGCACGATGATCGGCTCGCCGTTGGCCGGCGAGAGGATGTTGTTGGTCGACATCATCAGCGCACGCGCTTCGAGCTGGGCTTCCAGCGTCAGCGGTACGTGCACGGCCATCTGGTCGCCGTCGAAGTCGGCGTTGTAGGCGGCGCAGACCAGCGGGTGCAGTTGAATGGCCTTACCTTCGATCAGCACCGGCTCGAACGCCTGGATACCCAGACGGTGCAGGGTAGGTGCACGGTTGAGCAGCACGGGATGCTCGCGGATCACCTCGGCGAGAACGTCCCATACCTCTGGCAGTTCGCGCTCGACCATTTTCTTGGCGGCCTTGATGGTGGTCGCCATGCCACGCGCTTCCAGCTTGCCGAAAATGAACGGCTTGAACAGCTCGAGCGCCATTTTCTTCGGCAGACCGCACTGGTGCAGACGCAGGGTCGGACCCACTGTAATTACCGAACGCCCGGAGTAGTCCACGCGCTTGCCGAGCAGGTTCTGACGGAAGCGGCCTTGCTTGCCTTTGATCATGTCGGCCAGGGACTTCAGCGGGCGCTTGTTCGACCCGGTGATGGCGCGACCGCGACGGCCGTTGTCCAGCAGGGCATCGACCGCTTCCTGCAGCATGCGCTTTTCGTTGCGCACGATGATGTCCGGCGCGGACAGGTCGAGCAGACGCTTCAGGCGGTTGTTACGGTTGATGACGCGGCGATACAGGTCGTTCAGGTCGGACGTGGCGAAACGACCACCGTCCAGCGGCACCAGCGGGCGCAGGTCCGGCGGCAGCACCGGCAGCACGGTCAGCACCATCCACTCGGGCAGGTTGCCCGAGCCATGGAAGGCTTCCATCAGCTTGAGGCGCTTGGACAGCTTCTTGATCTTGGTTTCCGAGTTGGTCTGCGGAATCTCTTCGCGCAGGCGGCCGATCTCGTGCTCCAGGTCGATCTCGTGCAACAGCTCGCGTACGGCCTCGGCCCCCATGCGGGCATCGAAATCGTCACCGAACTCTTCCAGCGCTTCGAAGTATTGCTCGTCGTTGAGCAACTGGCCTTTTTCCAGGGTGGTCATGCCTGGATTGATCACGACGTAGCTCTCGAAATAGAGCACGCGCTCGATATCGCGCAGGGTCATGTCCAGCAGCAAGCCGATACGCGACGGCAGCGACTTGAGGAACCAGATATGGGCGACCGGCGAGGCCAGCTCGATGTGCGCCATGCGCTCGCGACGGACCTTGGCCAGTGCGACTTCCACGCCACACTTCTCACAGATCACGCCACGGTGCTTGAGGCGCTTGTACTTGCCGCACAGGCATTCGTAGTCCTTGACCGGGCCAAAGATCTTGGCGCAGAACAGACCATCGCGCTCGGGCTTGAAGGTACGGTAGTTGATGGTTTCCGGTTTCTTGACTTCACCGAAGGACCAGGAACGGATCATCTCGGGCGAGGCCAGGGCAATCTTGATGGCATCGAACTCTTCGATTTGACCCTGGTTTTTCAGCAGATTCAGCAAGTCTTTCAAGGCCTTTCCTCCTCACGGACCTGCAATGCCCGGCGCCTGGCCGGGCATCGCGAAGGCGGTGCGTGGTTATTCGGTTTCCAGATCGATGTCGATACCCAGGGAACGGATTTCCTTGATCAACACGTTGAAGGACTCGGGCATGCCGGCCTCCATGCGGTGATCGCCGTCCACGATGTTCTTGTACATCTTGGTCCGTCCGTTCACATCGTCCGATTTCACTGTCAGCATTTCCTGCAGGGTGTAGGCGGCGCCATAAGCTTCCAGCGCCCAGACCTCCATTTCCCCGAAACGCTGACCACCGAACTGCGCCTTGCCGCCCAGCGGTTGCTGGGTGACCAGGCTGTAGGAGCCGGTGGAGCGGGCATGCATCTTGTCGTCGACCAGGTGGTTCAGCTTGAGCATGTACATGTAGCCGACCGTGGTGGTGCGCTCGAAAGCGTTACCGGTACGGCCGTCGAACAGTTGCATCTGACCGCTTTCCGGCAGATCAGCCAGCTTCAGCATCGCCTTGATCTCTCGCTCCTTGGCACCGTCGAAGACCGGAGTGGCCATCGGTACGCCAGCCTTGAGGTTGCTCGCCAGATCGAGGATTTCCTGGTCGCTGAAACTTTCCAGGTCTTCCTGGCGACCACCGATCTCGTTGTAGATCTCGCTCAGGAATTTGCGCAGGTCGGCGATCTTGCGCTGCTCTTCGAGCATGCGGTTGATCTTCTCGCCCAGCCCCTTGGCCGCAAGGCCCAGGTGGGTTTCGAGAATCTGCCCGACGTTCATCCGCGACGGTACGCCCAGCGGGTTGAGGACGATATCGACCGGCGTGCCATAGGCATCGTGCGGCATGTCTTCGACCGGCATGATGACCGAGACCACACCCTTGTTACCGTGGCGACCCGCCATCTTGTCACCTGGCTGGATGCGACGCTTGATTGCCAGGTAGACCTTGACGATCTTCAGCACGCCCGGCGCCAGGTCATCGCCCTGCTGCAGCTTGCGCTTCTTGTCTTCGAACTTGTCGTCCAGCAGTTGCCGGCGGTCCGACAGATAGGCCTGAGCCTTCTCCAGTTGCTCGTTCAGAGCATCCTCGGACATGCGCAGCTTGAACCACTGGCCATGCTCGATATTGTCGAGGACCTCGTCGGTGATGACCGTGCCCTTTTTCAGGCCCGCGCCACCTTCGGCGTTGGCGCCGACCAGTGCCGAACGCAGACGCTCGAACGTGGCGCCTTCGACGATACGGAATTCCTCGTTGAGGTCCTTGCGGATCTCGTCGAGCTGCATCTTCTCGATGGCCAGGGCGCGGGAGTCACGCTCGACGCCATCGCGGGTGAAGACCTGCACGTCGATGACGGTACCCTTGGTGCCGGTCGGCACGCGCAGGGAGGTGTCCTTGACGTCGCTGGCCTTCTCACCAAAGATCGCACGCAGCAGTTTCTCTTCCGGCGTCAGTTGCGTCTCGCCTTTCGGTGTTACCTTGCCGACCAGGATATCGCCAGCGCCGACTTCGGCACCGACATAGACGATCCCCGCCTCATCCAGCTTGTTCAGCGCGGCCTCACCGACGTTCGGGATGTCCGCGGTGATCTCCTCCGGGCCGAGCTTGGTATCGCGGGATACGCAGGTCAGTTCCTGGATATGGATGGTGGTGAAGCGGTCTTCCTGGACCACGCGCTCCGAAAGCAGGATGGAGTCTTCGAAGTTGTAGCCGTTCCAGGGCATGAAGGCGACGCGCATGTTCTGACCCAGTGCCAGTTCACCCATATCGGTGGACGGGCCGTCGGCCATGATGTCGCTACGCGCCACCACATCACCCTTGCTCACCAGCGGGCGCTGGTTGATGCAGGTGTTCTGGTTGGAACGGGTGTATTTGGTCAGGTTGTAGATGTCGACACCGGCCTCGCCCGTCTCGACCTCGTCATCATGCACGCGCACGACGATGCGGCTGGCATCGACCGAGTCGATCACTCCACCACGGCGAGCCACCACGCAGACACCGGAGTCACGGGCGACGTTGCGCTCCATGCCGGTACCGACCAGCGGCTTGTCCGAGCGCAGGGTCGGGACCGCCTGGCGCTGCATGTTCGAGCCCATCAACGCGCGGTTGGCGTCGTCGTGCTCGAGGAACGGGATCAGCGACGCGGCGACGGAAACCACCTGGCGAGGGGAAACGTCCATCAGCGTGACGTCTTCCGGCGCCTTGACGGTGAACTCGTTCAGGTGACGCACGGCCACCAGTTCATCGACAAGCTTGGTACCTTCGAGCTTGGCACTGGCCTGGGCGATGACATGGTCCGCCTCTTCGATCGCCGACAGGAAGACGATCTCGTCGGTGACGTTGGCGTCCTTGACCACACGGTACGGGCTTTCCAGGAAGCCGTACTGGTTGGTACGAGCGTAGGCAGCCAGCGAGTTGATCAGGCCGATGTTCGGACCTTCAGGGGTTTCGATCGGGCACACGCGGCCATAGTGGGTCGGGTGTACGTCACGGACTTCGAAGCCTGCGCGCTCGCGGGTCAGGCCGCCCGGGCCGAGTGCGGAGACACGACGCTTGTGGGTGATCTCGGAGAGCGGGTTGTTCTGGTCCATGAACTGGGAAAGCTGGCTGGAACCGAAGAACTCCTTCACCGCCGCCGCGACCGGCTTGGCGTTGATCAGGTCCTGCGGCATCAGGCCTTCGCTTTCGGCCATGGACAGGCGCTCCTTGACCGCCCGCTCGACACGCACCAGGCCAACGCGGAACTGGTTCTCGGCCATCTCGCCGACACAGCGCACGCGACGGTTGCCCAGGTGGTCGATGTCGTCGACGATGCCCTTGCCGTTACGAATGTCGACCAGCGTCTTGAGCACTGCGACGATGTCTTCGCGGCTCAGCACGCCCGAACCCTCGATCTCGGCACGACCGATACGGCGGTTGAACTTCATGCGGCCCACGGCGGACAGGTCGTAACGCTCGGGTGCGAAAAACAGGTTGTTGAACAGCGTCTCGGCGGCGTCCTTGGTTGGCGGCTCGCCAGGACGCATCATGCGGTAGATCTCGACCAGTGCTTCGAGCTGGTTGGTGGTCGAGTCGATCTTCAATGTATCGGAGATGAACGGACCGCAGTCGATATCGTTGGTGTACAGCGTTTCGAAACGCACCACCTGGCCCTTGACCAGCTTGGCCATCAGTTCGACGGTCAGCTCGGTGTTGCACTCGGCGAGGATTTCACCGGTGGCCGGATGCACGATGGCCTTGGCCGTGGTACGGCCCAGCACGTAATCCATCGGCAGTTCGAGTTCCTTGATGCCGGCCTTGTCGAGCTGGTTGATATGGCGCGCAGTGATGCGGCGGCCCTGCTCGACCAGCACCTTGCCGCTTTCATCACGGATATCGAATGCGGCGATCTCGCCACGCAGGCGCTGCGGCACCAGTTCCAGGGTCAGGTTTTCACCCTTCACGTGGAACACGTTGGTGTCATAGAAGGCATCGAGGATTTCCTCGGTGCTGTAACTCAGGGCGCGCAGCAGCACCGATGCCGGCAGCTTGCGGCGACGGTCGATACGGACGAAGACCGCGTCCTTCGGATCGAACTCGAAGTCCAGCCAGGAGCCGCGGTAGGGAATGATGCGCGCGGAGTACAACAGCTTGCCGGAGCTGTGGGTCTTGCCACGGTCGTGGTCGAAGAACACACCCGGAGAGCGGTGCAACTGGGAAACGATGACACGCTCGGTACCGTTGATGATGAAGGTACCGTTCTCGGTCATCAGGGGGATTTCCCCCATGTAGACTTCCTGCTCCTTGATGTCCTTGATGGCCTTGCTCGACGACTCCTTGTCGAAAATGATCAGGCGCACACGCACACGCAGTGGCACGGCGAAGGTCACCCCCCGCAGCACGCATTCCTTCACATCGAAGGCAGGATCACCCAGGCGATAACCAACGTACTCCAGCGCTGCATTGCCGGAGTAGCTGATGATCGGAAAGACGGATTTGAAAGCGGCATGCAAGCCAATGTCGCGGAACTGATCCTTGTTCAGTCCCGCCTGCAGGAATTCGCGGTACGAATCCAGCTGGATGGCCAAAAGGTACGGCACGTCCATCACGTGCGGTAACTTGCTAAAGTCCTTGCGGATACGTTTTTTCTCAGTGTATGAGTAAGCCATCAGCGTTCCCCAGCTTGGTCACCTGCTTGTGCTGGCCCCTCCTGCGGAGGTAGCCAAAAATCTTGCGAATCCGAGATCCGCTCCACCCTCGGGTGGCATCCGTCATAGGGCCCACCAGGGGCACAGCTATAACGGAAAAAGGCCGGTGGCAAGAGCCACCAGCCATCAGCCTTACGCGAAGCGTTTCGGCTGTAGACGCAAAATCGTCGCTTACTTGAGCTCGACTTTGGCGCCAGCTTCTTCCAGAGCTTTCTTGGCAGCTTCGGCTTCTTCTTTCGAAACGCCTTCCTTGACGACGCCCGGGGCACCGTCGACAACAGCCTTGGCTTCTTTCAGGCCCAGGCCGGTCAGTTCGCGAACAGCCTTGATCACGTTGACCTTCTTGTCGCCAGTTTCAGTCAGAACGATGGTGAATTCGGTTTGCTCTTCGACAGCGGCAGCAGCCGGGCCGGCAGCGGCGACGGTAGCGGCGGCGGCGGTAACACCGAACTTCTCTTCGAAAGCCTTGATCAGCTCGACAACTTCCAGAACGGTTTTCTGGGCAACTGCTTCGATGATTTCTTCGTTGGTCAGAGCCATGACTCTAGTTCCTGTCTTGGGGACGGCCTGTGGCCATCAAATAAGTATTGAATCGCGAAAAACCATGCGCCGATCAGGCAGCAGCGGCTTCTTTCTGATCGCGAACAGCCGCCAGAGTACGAGCCAGCTTGCTGGTAGCGCCTTGGATAACGCTCATCAGCTGGGAAATGGCTTCGTCATAGGTCGGCAGGGTTGCCAGTACGTCGATCTGGTTGGCTGCGAGGAACTGACCCTCGAATGCAGCGGCCTTGATCTCGAACTTGTCCTGACCCTTGGCGAATTCCTTGAACAGACGGGCGGCAGCGCCTGGGTGTTCGTTGGAGAATGCGATCAGGGTCGGGCCTTTGAACACGTCGTTGAGCACATCGTATGGCGTGCCTTCAACAGCGCGCTTGAGCAGGGTGTTACGCACGACACGTACGTACACGCCAGCTTCGCGGGCCTCTTTACGGAGTCCGGTCATGGCCCCCACAGTCACGCCACGGGCATCGGCCACGACAGCGGAAAGGGCAGCTTTGGCAGCCTCGTTGACTTCAGCGACGATGGCTTTCTTGTCTTCGAGTTTGATTGCCACGGGTTTTACTCCTGGATGTTACCGGTTCATCCGGCCAAGGCCGGACGCGATTTGGTGTCTGATTCGGTATGAATCGGGAGCACCTCTGCGTAGGCTCTGGAAGACTCCATCTTTTAAGACTTGCGTCGCCTACGGTCTTGGATAGCCCCCGCCAGGCAGGGACCCCAATTTTCAAGCCAGGCCCGCTCACGCGGGCCGGCAAATCATGCCTCGAGGGAAGCCTGGTCGATGATCAGACCCGGACCCATGGTGGTGCTCAGCGTTACACGCTTGACGTAGATACCCTTGGAAGTCGAGGGCTTCAGGCGCTTCAGGTCGGACAGCAGGGCTTCCACGTTCTGTTTGAGCTGACCGGCTTCGAAACCTACCTTGCCAACCGAGCTGTGGATGATGCCATTCTTGTCCGTACGGAAACGCACCTGGCCAGCTTTGGCATTTTTCACGGCAGTAGCGACATCCGGAGTCACGGTGCCAACCTTGGGGTTCGGCATCAGACCACGGGGGCCAAGAACCTGACCCAATTGACCAACAACGCGCATTGCATCAGGAGATGCGATGACTACGTCATAGTTCAGGTCGCCGCCCTTCATTTCGGCAGCCAGTTCATCCATGCCGACGCGATCAGCACCAGCAGCCAGAGCAGCTTCTGCGGCAGGCCCCTGGGTGAAGACAGCAACGCGAACAGTCTTACCGGTACCGTTCGGCAGAACGGTAGCGCCACGAACGACCTGGTCGGACTTGCGAGGATCGACGCCCAGGTTGATGGCGATATCGAAGGACTCGGTGAACTTGACGACAGACAGTTCGGAAAGCAGTTTTGCTGCGTCTTCGAAAGCGTATTGCTTGCCTGCTTCGATCTTCTCAGCGAAAACCTTCTGACGCTTGGTCAATTTAGCCATTACACGCCCTCCACGTTCAGACCGATGCTACGAGCGGAACCAGCGATGGTACGCACGGCAGCTTCCAGATCAGCAGCGGTAAGGTCTGCATTCTTGACCTTGGCGATCTCTTCCAGTTGGGCACGGGTAACAGTACCGACTTTCTGAGTATTGGGGCGAGCCGAACCACTGGCGACACCGGCGGCCTTCTTCAGCAGAACGGCAGCGGGGGTGCTCTTGGTTTCGAAAGTGAAACTGCGGTCGCTATACACAGTGATGATCACTGGAGTCGGCAGGCCGGGCTCCTGGCCCTGGGTACGCGCGTTGAACGCCTTGCAGAACTCCATGATGTTCACACCATGCTGACCCAGTGCAGGGCCAACGGGGGGCGACGGGTTGGCCTGACCGGCCTTTACCTGAAGCTTGATGTAAGCTTGAATCTTCTTAGCCATAGCTACTCCGTTACGGGTATTAGCGCCTTGCGGCTCCCCTTCTCTTGCTTGAGTATCCCAGTGACAACAAAACCCCGCAGCCGGTAGCTGCGGGGTACGGGATCACACCATCTATCAGACCTTTTCGACCTGACTGAACTCCAGCTCTACCGGAGTAGAGCGGCCGAAAATGAGCACGGCAACCTGAATGCGGCTCTTCTCGTAATTGACTTCTTCGACCACACCATTGAAGTCTGCGAATGGGCCATCGGCCACACGCACAACCTCGCCCGGCTCGAACAGCGTCTTTGGCTTGGGCTTGTCGCTACCATCAGCCACACGACGCAGAATCGCATCGGCTTCCTTGTCACTGATCGGCGCCGGCTTGTCCGCCGTACCGCCGATGAAACCCATCACCCGGGGAGTATCCTTCACCAGGTGCCAGGTACCTTCGTTCATCTCCATATGAACCAGCACATATCCAGGAAAGAATTTGCGTTCGCTTTTGCGCTTCTGGCCATTACGCATTTCAACCACTTCTTCAGTGGGAACCAGAATTTCGCCAAACTCGTCTTCCATGCCGGCAAGCTTGACACGCTCTATCAGGGAACGCATTACATGCTTCTCGTAACCCGAGTAAGCATGCACGACATACCAACGCTTAGCCACGAGACACCCTTAACCTACGACCATGGAAACCAGCCAACCCAGCAGGGAATCCAACCCCCACAGCAGCAACGCCATGATCAAAACAACCACTACCACGATAAGCGTGGTCTGAGTCGTTTCCTGGCGAGTCGGCCATACGACCTTGCGAATCTCGACACGCGCTTCCTTCAAAAGAATGAAGAATGCGCGCCCCTTCGCAGTCTGAAAAGCAATGGCCGCCGCAACTGCCGCCACCGCAAGCAAAGCCAGAACCCTATAGAGGATTGGCTCTGCCGAGTAATACTGGTTACCGACCACACCAACCAGAACCAAAGCAGCCACAACAAGCCACTTGACCAAGTCGAAGCGCGAGTCACTGGCTTCAGCTTTGACATTCATCTGCTAGAACCTTGTTAAGACTGCCACCTTGAAAGTGGCAGGCCAGGAGGGAATCGAACCCCCAACCTGCGGTTTTGGAGACCGCCGCTCTGCCAATTGAGCTACTGGCCTAGAAAAAGTCAGGCCGACTATTATGCCGACCTGAAAGGACTAGATCAACTACTTATTCGACGATCTTGGCGACCACGCCGGCGCCGACGGTACGACCACCTTCGCGGATAGCGAAGCGCAGGCCGTCTTCCATGGCGATCGGCTTGATCAGGGTGACAACCATCTTGATGTTGTCACCCGGCATGACCATCTCGACGCCTTCCGGCAGCTCGCACGAACCGGTCACGTCAGTGGTACGGAAGTAGAACTGCGGACGGTAGCCCTTGAAGAACGGAGTGTGACGACCACCCTCTTCCTTGGACAGAACGTACACTTCAGCTTCGAACTTGGTGTGCGGCTTGATCGTGCCCGGCTTGGCCAGAACCTGGCCACGCTCGACCTCGTCACGCTTGGTGCCACGCAGCAGGACGCCGCAGTTCTCACCAGCACGACCTTCGTCCAGCAGCTTGCGGAACATTTCCACACCGGTGCAGGTAGTCTTGGTGGTAGGACGCAGACCGACGATCTCGATCTCTTCCTGAACCTTGACGATACCGCGCTCGACACGACCGGTTACCGCGGTGCCACGACCGGAGACCGAGAACACGTCTTCGATCGGCATCAGGAACGGACGGTCGATCGCACGAACCGGCTCGGGAATGTAGGTATCCAGCGTCTCGACCAGCTTCTTCACCGCGGTGGTGCCCAGCTCGTTGTCGTCTTCGCCGTTCA
>NZ_QJUO01000044.1 GCF_004327335.1 Stutzerimonas kirkiae
CGCCGCGTTCGGTGGCTACAAGAAGTCCGGCGTCGGCCGCGAGACCCACAAGATGATGCTCGACCACTACCAGCAGACCAAGAACCTGCTGGTCAGCTACGACATCAACCCGCTCGGCTTCTTCTGATCCGGGACTATCCGGCCATGCCCGATTTCGGGCATGGCCTTTCGAGATGACACCATAAAAGAGCAAAACACGAAAACAAAACGCACCGAAAAAGCACACCGCACCAACCTCCGAAGGCCCTCCCGGCTGCCTGCGTAGCACTGGCCTTCATATTGCTTCGTCAAGCTCGTTCAAGAACATAACAAAGGGCAAGAGCAATGGATCAAATAGGAAATTACGTTCTCTACGTAATCATGTTCTGTGCGGTTCTGGGTGCCTTCGCGGCTATCCGGGACAGCGAGAAGGGCCTCGGCAAGGAGTTCATGGAAGGTATCCATGCCACGGGCTATATCTTCGTACCAGCGGCCGGCATCATGGCCTCCATCCCCTACCTGACCGTCATCATCGAAAGTGTCTTCGGTCCCTTCTTCGACGCCCTGGGCGCCGACCCGGCGCTGGCGGCGACCATGATCATCGCCTCGGACATGGGCGGCTATCACCTCGCCTCGGCCCTGGCGGCCAGCAAGGAAGCGCTGATCATGGCGCTGATCACCGGCTTCATGGGCGGTGCGACCATCGTCTTCTCGATCCCCATGGGCCTGGCCATGCTCGACAAGCGTGACCACAAATACATGGCGCTGGGCATCATGTCCGGCATCCTCACCATCCCGCTCGGCGTGCTGATCGCCAGTGTCATCCTGGTGTTCGGCAACCCGATGGTGCGCGAAGTGGTCGCCACCAACGGCGAAGCCACCTATCAGTTGGCCATGGCGCTAGGCGGCATCTTCGCCAACCTGCTGCCGATCATCGTTTTCGTGGTGGCCCTGGCCCTCGGCCTGCGCTTCCTGCCGGACCTGATGATCAAGGGCTTCATCGGTTTCGGTCGCGGCCTGGATGCACTGATCAAGCTGGTGCTGGTGTTCTCCATCGTCGAGTACTTCACCGGCGTGTTCACCGTCGTGCTCGGCGGCTGGGGCTTCGACCCGATCATCGCCGACGCCGAGGATCAGACCCGCGCCCTGGAAACCGCCGGCTACATCGGCATCATGCTGGCCGGCGCCTTCCCGATGGTCTACCTGCTGCGCAAGTACTTCGGCGGCCCGCTGGAGAAGCTCGGCGGCAAGGTCGGCCTGAGCGCCGTCGGCAGCGCCGGCATCCTCGCGACCATCGCCAACATCCTCGCCATGTTCCGCCTGGTGCGCCTGATGCCGCCGAAGGACAAGGTGCTGAACATCGCCTTCGCCGTCTGCGCGGCCTTCCTGCTCGGCGACCACCTGTCCTTCACCGCCAACTTCCAGCCCACCATCATCCTGCCGGTGCTGATCGGCAAGCTGCTGGCCGGCTTCGCCGCCATCGGCCTGGCCTACTGGCTGTCGGTGCCCAAGGCGCTGGCACTGGAGGAACAGGATCGCGCCGCCGGCATCATCGAGGAAGGCGAGTACCTGAGCCCGGAACTGCATGGAAGCGAGTTGCCGACGAAGACGGCCGCACCGGTCTGAGCGACGAGGTAGACGAGCATGCCGCAGGCCACTGCAAGTGGCGCGCCGGTGTTGCTGCTGGGGCTGGACTTCGGCTCCACCACCAGCAGCGCACTGGTCGCGCAGGCCACTATCAGCAGCCACTGCGTCACCGGACGCATGGCCCTGCAGGAGCCGCGGGTGCTGTACCGGGGCGAGCCGGTGTTCACACCCTTTCGCCACGGCAGCATCGACCTCGACACCGTCCGCGACCTGATCGCCACCTGGCTCGGCGAAGCCGGCGTGACCGCCAGTGAGCTGTTCTCCGGCGGGGTCATCATCACCGGCCTGGCCGCCCAGCGGCACAACGCCCAGGCGCTGGCCGAACTGGTCGGCGAGCTGGTCGGCGATGCCCTGGTCACCCGCGCCGACGACGGTGGCCTGGAGTCCTGGCTGGCCTTCATGGGCAGTTGCTCGGCGCTGAGCCGCTTCCACGCTACGCAACCGCTGCTGAACCTGGACATCGGCGGTGGCACCACCAACACGGCGCTCGGGCTGGACGGCAACGTGCTGGCCTGCGGCTGCCACTTCATTGGTGCCCGCCACTTGCAGTTCGAACCGGGCGGCTACCGCCTGAGCAGCCTGTCGCGCTTCGGCGAACAGTTGCTGCGGACACTGCACATCGACAGCAGGCCCGGCGACGAACTCGACCGGCGGCAACTGGACACCGTCCTGGACTGGAACGTCCAGGCCCTACTGGCCATCGTCGAGGGCAACGGGGCATTCTTCGCTACCGCGCCGGGGCGGCAGATCGAGCAGATTCCGCTCAACCTGCCCGCGCTGGCGAGCACACCCGCAGTGGCCTTTTCCGGTGGCGTCGGCGAGCTGATCTACCGCCACCTGGATGGCCAGGCATTACCCGGCACGACCCATTACGGAGACCTCGGCATAGACCTTGCACGCGCCATTGCCGCGACACCACGGTTGATACGCGATGCGCACCGGCTGGTGCCGGAGAACCGTGGCCGGGCCACGGTCTACGGGCTGACCCTGCACAATACCGAGATTTCCGGCACCACCCTGTTTCTGCCCCGGCCCGGGGCACTGCCGCTCAAGGACCTGCCCATCATCGCGCGTCTGGACACCGGCGCCAGCCAGGCGCAACTGGCCGATGCCATCGCCAGGGCGCGCAGCAGCCCCGGCGGGGCCTGCCTGCAACTGCTGGACAACGGCAACGCGCCGGGGCTGCAAGGTATACGCCAGCTCGGTGCGCGCCTGGCCGGTGCCATCGAGCAGGTCGCACCGGGGCCGGACTGGCCGCTGGTGATACTGCTGGAAAACAATGCCGGCAAGGCACTGGGCAACTACGCTACGGACTGGGGACGCCTGACTGCCAACCTGCTGGTGATCGATGAGGTCCGCGAGCGCCATGCGCACTACGTGAACCTCGGCAAGCCACGGCAACAGATCGTTCCGGTCGCCTTCTATGGCGTGCACTGAGAACGAGACTATCCGCACAGGAGAAGCCCGCATGTCCCTCAAAGCGCTCGATCGGATCAATATCCCGGCAACCCGGGCCGAATGCCGCTACGGCACCCTGGTGCTCGACCGGCAGGTCGAATTCCCCAACCTCAAGGCCGTGCTCGGCGCCGCCGATATCAGCAAGGCCGGCGATCGTGTCGCCGGGCTGGCGGCGGCGGACGAGATCACCCGCGAAGCCGCGCGCAAGGTGCTCTCCGAACTGAGCCTGCAGCACTACTACGACCACCCGCTGACCGACCGCCAGGGGCATATCGACAGCGTGATGCGGGTCAACTACGACATCGACCTGGAGGTTTTCGGCGAGATCGCCGGGCTCACCCTGGGCGAGCTGAAAGACCACCTGCTGCGCAGCAACGGCAACGAAATCCGCCGTATCGGCCAGGCCCTGACCGGCGTGATGGCCGCCGCACTGGCCAAGCTGCTGGACGTTCACGAACTGATCCTGCTATCGAAGCGGCTCAAGAGCGGCGCGGCCGCCAAGGCGCGCACCCTGGTCGGCCTGCCCGGTACGCTGTCCTCGCGCCTGCAGCCCAACCACCCCACCGACAACCTCAGCGGTATCACCCTGCTGGTCTACACCGGCCTGAGCATGGGCTCGGGCGATGCGCTGATCGGCCTCAACCCGGCCATCGACACCGTCGACAACATCAGCGCCACCCTGCGCCACCTGGACAGGTTGCGCCGCGAGACCGGTGCGCCGACGCAGATCTGCGTGCTCTCGCATATCAAGACGCAACTGGCCTGCCTGGAGCAGGGCGCACCGGTGGAGATCATGTTCCAGAGCCTGGCCGGCACCGAACGCACCCTGACCGACGAGTTCGATGTCACTGTCGAGCTGCTCGACCAGGCCTGGCACACCATGCGCGAACAAGGCCCGCTGCGCGAGGTGGCGGAAAACTTCATGTACTTCGAGACCGGCCAGGGCAGCGAACTGACCTACGGCAAGCACGAAGGCATCGACATGGCCACCACCGAGGCGCTGTGCTACGGCCTGGCGCGACGCTACAAACCGTTCATGGTGAACAACGTCACCGGCTTCATCGGCCCGGAAACCCACCTGGACAACTTCGAGATGACCTATTCCTGCCTGCAGGACCAGTTCATGGGCAAGCTGCTCGGCCTGCCGATGGGCATGGCGCCCTGCTACACACTGCACTCGCAGGTCACCGTGGAAGGCCAGCAGATGGCCACCGAACTGCTCACCGCTGCGGGTGCCAACTTCTTCATGGATGTCTACCTGAGCACCGACCGCATGCTCGCCTACTTCGACACCAGCGGCCATGACGACCAGACCCTGCGGGAAATCCACGACCTGGCGCCGGCGCCGGAATACCTGCGCTGGGCACTGGCCAGGGGCATCTTCAGCGAAGACCGCGACGGCACTATCAGCCGTGGCCCGAACTGGGGCAACCCGCGCATCTTCTGCGCGTCGGACATCGACTTCCAGCGCCTGCACGAATCGACACCCGCCACCTACGGCTTCGACAATGCCGGGCCACGCCCGGCCAACCGGGTTTCGCGCACCGTGCGCGCCAACCTGGCGGTGGCCCGCGAGGCGATCCATGTCGACCTGCGCCCCACGGAAATCGGCGACATCCCGTTGCGCGAACTGCACACCCGCGCCCCGGACAAACTGACCCACTTGCAGGACCCGGAACTCGGCGCGCGCCTGGCCGAGGAAGCACTGCAAGGCCTGCTGCCGGAATACAACGACGTACAGATCGTCATTTCCGACGGCCTCAGCGCCGAGGCCATCCATCACAACATCCCCGACCTGCTGCCGGTGCTGCTGGACGGCCTGCGCAGCCGCGAACTGCGCATCGGCCAGCCGATCCTGGCGCCCTATGGCCGGGTCAAGCTGGCCGAATCGGTGGGCGAGGCGCTACAACCGCAACTGATCGTGGTGCTGATCGGCGAGCGCCCGGGCGGCGATGCCCTGGCCTCGCGCAGCATGTCCGCCTACCTGGGCTACCGCCTGCCGGACGCCAGGGCGCGCGAGCAGGCGGCACGCTTCAGCGGCAATGCCGACATACGCTACGAGTACACGGTGATTTCCAACATCTACAGCGGCGGCCTGCCGCCCATCGAGGGCGGCAGCGTGGTGGCCGAGAAAGTCTTCGAGATTCTCCAGCACCACGCCGCCGGCAACCGCCTGGAAAGCCTGTTGAAAAAACGTGCGTCCTGAACGGCGGTCCAACCCCAAGAAATTTCCAGGAGACTGAGATGGCAACCTATTCCCACAGCATCGGCGGCCAGACCTGGCGCTTCGACAGCCTCAAGGAAGTCATGGCCAAGGCCAGCCCGGCGCGCTCCGGCGACTACCTGGCGGAGGTCGCCGCGGGCAGCGATGCCGAACGCGTCGCGGCGCAGATGACCCTGGCCGACATCCCGCTCAAGCAGTTCCTGCAGGAAGCGCTGATCCCCTACGAGCAGGATGAAGTCACCCGGCTGATCATCGACAATCACGATGCCCGGGCCTTCGCCCCGGTCGGGCACCTGACCGTCGGCGGTTTCCGCGACTGGCTGCTGTCCGACCAGGCCAGCGAAGGCGCGCTGCGCCAATTGGCCCCCGGCCTGACGCCGGAAATGGCCGCCGCCGTATCGAAGATCATGCGCGTACAGGACCTGGTACTGGTGGCGCAGAAGATCCGCGTGGTCACGCGCTTTCGCAATACCGTCGGCCTGCGCGGGCGCATGTCCACCCGCCTGCAGCCCAACCACCCGACCGACGAACCGGCCGGCATCGCCGCCAGCGTGCTCGATGGCCTGCTCTACGGCAATGGCGATGCCATGCTCGGCATCAACCCGGCCACCGACAGCCTGTCGTCGATCTGCGCCATGCTGGAAATGCTCGACGCCATCATCCAGCGCTACGAGATCCCCACCCAGGCCTGCGTGCTGACCCACGTCACCACCTCCATCGAGGCGATCAACCGCGGCATGCCGCTGGACCTGGTGTTCCAGTCCATCGCCGGCACCCAGGCGGCCAACGAGAGCTTCGGCATCAGCCTGGAAATCCTCCGCGAGGGCTACGAAGCCGGCCTGTCGCTGGGCCGCGGCACCCTCGGCGACAACCTGATGTACTTCGAGACCGGCCAGGGCAGCGCGCTGTCGGCCAACGCCAACCACGGCGTCGACCAGCAGACCTGCGAAGCCCGCGCCTATGCCGTGGCGCGCCACTACAAGCCGTTCCTGGTCAACACCGTGGTCGGCTTCATCGGCCCGGAATACCTCTACAACGGCAAGCAGATCATCCGCGCCGGCCTGGAGGACCACTTCTGTGGCAAGCTGCTGGGCGTGCCGATGGGCTGCGACATCTGCTACACCAACCATGCCGAAGCCGACCAGGACGACATGGACATGCTGCTGACCCTGCTCGGCACCGCCGGCATCAACTTCATCATGGGCATCCCCGGTTCCGACGACGTGATGCTCAACTACCAGACCACCTCCTTCCACGACGCGCTCTACGCACGCAAGGCGCTGGGCCTGCGCCCGGCGCCGGAATTCGAGGCCTGGCTGGAGAAAATGAACATCCTGCACCAGCAGGACGGCCAGTTCCGCCTGGGCGACACGCTGCCGCCGGCATTCCGCCAGGCACTGGCGCACCTGGCCTGAGGAGACAGAACATGAGCGACGACAAGCAACCACAGGCCGCCAACGGTGCCGTCGACAACCCCTGGCAGGAACTGCGCCGGCTGACCCCGGCGCGCATCGCCCTGGGCCGCGCCGGCACCAGCCTGCCGACCCGCCCGCAACTGGACTTCCAGTTCGCCCACGCCCAGGCGCGCGATGCCGTGCACCTGCCGCTGGACACCCAGGCGCTCGCCGATGGGCTGAAAGCGCGAGGCCGTGAGTGCCTGCTCCTGCACAGCGCGGCCAGCGATCGCCACACCTACCTGCAACGCCCGGACCTGGGGCGCCGCCTGAACGAAGACTCGGCACGCCAACTGGACCAATTCGCCCGGGCCCACCCGCAAGGCTTCGACCTGGCCATCGTGGTCGCCGACGGCCTCTCGGCGCTGGCCGTGCAACGCCACACCCTGCCCTTCCTCGAACGCCTGGAAGAACAGGCGCTCAAGGAGGGCTGGTCGCGGGCGCCGGTGGCCCTGGTGCAACAGGGCCGGGTGGCGCTGGGCGACGAGATCGGCCAGCGCCTCAATGCGCGCATGGTGGTGATGCTGATCGGCGAACGGCCTGGCCTCAGCTCGCCGGACAGCCTCGGCCTGTACTTCACCTACGCGCCCCGCGTGGGCCTGACCGACGCCAGCCGCAACTGCATCTCCAACGTACGCCTGGAAGGCCTGAGCTACGGCATGGCCGCGCACCGCCTGCTGTACCTGATGCGCGAGGCCTGCCGCCGGCGACTGTCGGGGGTCAACCTCAAGGACGAGGCGGAAATACCCGTGCTCGAAGGCGAGACCAGGGTGGGCAACTTCCTGCTGGAGAACTGAGCGCAAGCGCTTCCCCTGCGTCTTCGCCGCAGTGTTGTCGAGTAGCGAACAGGTACAGAGAACCTATATGTTTGGTCCCGCAAAATAGTGTGCCTGCCGATAGGGCCTGCGGCACGACCTCGGGCTCATCGTCCCTGTGCGAATGAATACCTGATGGCGAAACGGGGCACACGTGAATACATCCCTGGCGGCGAAGGCCCGTCCCACCACCAGGCATCCGCACAGCCACTCGCGGCGGTGCTTGTGGAAAAGAGCCGGCAAAACCGAAAGTTCTACAAATGGCTCGCCCGCGAAAGCTTCGCGGGCGAGCACGCTCTTACGAGCGGGATGCGGGGCGGGCGATGATCTGCCAGTCGTCGCCGATACGGCGGATATCCTCGATACGCAGCTCACGCGCCTCGCTCATGCGCTCCAGTGGCAGCTCCAGCAGCGGGCGCGCCGAAGAGCCGAGGAACTTGGCGGCGACGAACAAACGGTATTCGTCCACCAGCCCCTGCGCGGCGAAAGCCCCGGCCAGGCGTGGCCCGGCCTCCACCAGCAACTCGTTGACGCCCCGCGCCGCCAGCTCGCGCAACAGGGCCGGCAGGTCGACATGGCCGCCCTCCCCAGTCACCACCAACAGTTCGCTGCCCACGGCCCGATAGGCATCGACATCCCCTGCCTGCGCCGTCGCCACCAGCGTCGGCCCGGCCTGGAAGAAAGGCGCATCCAGTGGCACCCGCAAACGCCCGTCGACCAGCACGCGCAAGGGCGGGCGGCCCATCGCCAGGGCCGTCCGCTGCGCATCCAGCCCCAGCTCGGCGCCCCGCACGGTCAGCCGGGCGCCATCCGCCAGCAGCGTATCGGCACCACTCAATACCGCGCTGGAACGGGCGCGCAGGCGCTGCACTTCGGCCCGCGCCCGTGGCCCGGTGATCCACTGGCTCTCGCCACTGGCCATGGCGGTGCGGCCATCCAGGCTCATCGCCAGCTTGACCCGCACCCAGGGCAGGCCGCTTTCCATGCGCTTGATAAAACCCGCGTTCAACGCACGGGCCTGTTCTTCCAGCACCCCGACCCGCACCTCGATACCGGCCTCGGCCAGGCGTTGCATGCCACGCCCGGCCACCAGCGGGTTGGGGTCCAGGGTCGCCGCCACCACCCGCGCCAGGCCGGCCCCAACCAGCGCCTCGGCACACGGCGGCGTGCGCCCGAAATGGCTGCACGGCTCCAGCGTCACATAGGCCGTAGCGCCACGCGCGGCCTCACCGGCCTGGCGCAAGGCATGTACCTCGGCATGCGGCTCCCCGGCGCGCACATGCCAGCCCTCGCCGAGCAATTGCCCGTCGCGCACAATCACGCAACCGACCCGCGGATTGGGATGTGTGGAGTACAACCCCTGGCGCGCCAGGCGCAGGGCATGGGCCATCCAGGCCTGGTCGTTGGCCGGCATCAGGGCTTCCCCGGCTCGCGGGATAGCCGCTCGATTTCCTCGCGGAACTCGTTGAGGTCCTGGAAGCGCCGGTAGACCGAAGCGAAACGGATATAGGCCACTTCATCGAGCTTCTGCAGTTCAGCCATCACCAGTTCGCCCAGCACCCGCGACTTGATCTCGCGTTCACCGGTGGCGCGCAACTGGTGCTTGATATGAGCGATCGCCGCTTCCAGCCGCTCGATACTCACCGGGCGCTTCTCCAGCGCTCGCTGCATGCCGGCCCGCAGCTTGTCCTCGTCGAACGGCTGGCGGCTGCCGTCCTGCTTGATCAGGCGCGGCATCACCAGTTCGGCGGTTTCGAAGGTGGTGAAGCGCTCGCCGCAGGCGAGGCATTCGCGGCGTCGGCGCACCTGGTCACCCTCGGCAACCAGACGCGAATCGATGACCTTGGTGTCATGGGCGGCGCAGAAGGGACAATGCATAGATAACCACGGTGGCTGGACGGTCGGGGACGACATGGTAGCGCATCGCATCCGGGCGGCAAAAATGTGGACCACCGCTCAATCCCGGAGATTCGCCCTGGCACCGCCACGACCGCTACCGCATGCGGCCCATTCACGCCAGCAAGGACGCGACATGCCGGAGCAAAGCCAGCACAAACCCCACGACAACAGCTACAAGCTGCTGTTCAGCAATCCGCAAATGGTCGCCGACCTGCTGCGGGGCTACATCCACCAGCACTGGGTCGAACAGCTCGACTTCACCACCCTGAGCCGGGGCGCCAGCAGCCACGTCTCCGCCGACCTGCGCGAACGCGAGGACGACATCATCTGGCGCGTGCGCTGGGCCGACCAGCAACGCTGGCTCTACATCTACCTGTTGCTGCAGTTCCAGTCGCGACCCGACCGATACATGGCGCTGCGCATCCTCACCTACCTGGGCCGGCTCTACGAAGACCTGGGCAAGACCCGGCAACTCACACCGTCCGGCAAACTGCCCCCGGTGCTGCCCATCGTCCTCTACAACGGCAGGCGCCGATGGCACGCCGCACAGGATATCGCCGAACTCATCGACAAGGCACCCGGCGACCTGCAGACCTACAGGCCGCACCTGCGCTACTTCCTGCTGGACGAAAACCGCTATGCCAACGAACCCATACCCCAGGTACGCAACCTGGTCGCCGCCCTGTTCGGCCTGGAGAACAGCCGTACCCCGGAAGACATCCGCCAACTGCTGAGCCTGCTGATCGACTGGCTGGCGCTGCCGGAACAGATGCAACTGCGCAGGCACTTCACCGCCTGGATCAAGCGCGTGCTGCTGCCTGCGCGAATGGGTGCTATAAACACCGAACACCTCGAACAGTTGGACGACTTACAGGAGGTCGACAGCATGCTGGCCGAACGTGTGAAAGACTGGACCCGCGACTGGAAAGCCCAGGGTATCGAAGAGGGGCATGAGATCGGGCGTGAGATTGGACTCAAGGAGGGGCTCGAGAAAGGGCTAGAGGAAGGCCACAAGGAAGCAGCAGCAGCCGTTCTGCTCAGGCTTCTGGAGCGCCATTTCGGCCCCCTGGAAGAAGCTTGTGCGGCAACGAATCCGGCAGGCCGGCAGCGAAGAACTGGAGCGCCTGGCCGACAGGATTCTCGATGCCGGAACCCTGGAAGAGGTCTTCGCCGGGCCGGCTTGAGCAGGCGCGGGCTTGCACGCGAAGGGTCCAGCGCCTGGCACAACGGTTTCGCATCCAAAGAGACGCCTGCAAGCGGCGAGTGAAATCAAGGCATGCTTTCGAAAACCTGCCATGCCTGGCATGGGTGCGGGTGTAGCGCCAGGGTCACGCCTGCCGTAGCGTCATCCGCAGCGATGTCCGCCCCTGTTCGGACTCGATCGACAACTGCCCGCCGATACGCTCGATACGCGCCCGCATGCTCTGCATGCCGATCCCCATGCCGGATTGCAGGGTGCCCTGCACATCGAAGCCCACCCCGTCGTCCGTGACGCAAAGCGACATCCCGCCCTCGGGCAGAGCCTCCAGCACCACCTCCAGCGAGTTCGCCCGGCTGTGCTTGATGACATTGGTCAGCGCCTCCTCGACGAAGCGCGTCAACGCCAGTTGCTGCATCGCCGACAGCCGGCACGGCCACTGCGGTGGAACGCGCCAGTGCGACGCCAGGCCCAGCTCATCGAACAACCGCCCGAAACGGTGGCGCAACGGCGCCAGCCACTCCCCCGGCGTCTCGCTCACCAGAGCCCCGCTGCCGGAGGCGCCATCGATCACATGGCGCAGATCGCCACGCAGCTCCTTGAGCATCGCCAGGAACTGCTCCTGCGCCATCCCTCGTGCCTGCTCGACCCAGGCGATGGAGCGCATCAGCGAACTGCCCAGGCTGTCGTGCAGGTCATGGGTCATGCCCAGGCGCTCGCTCAAGCGGACATTGTCCATTTCCAGTCGATGCTCTCGACTCAGGGTTTGCGTCAGTTCTTCGCGAGTCGCATCCACCGCCACCTTCAACTCGTCGTTGAAGGCCTCGATACGCCGCATACTGCCGGTATAACGCCAGGCCAGGATCAGGAACATGCAGAGCGCGATGATCACCGACGAGGTGGTTTGGTAGTCCTGCCGCAACTCGATCAATTGCAGAATACCCAGCAAGTGGTAGCCCCCGATGAACAGGAAGCTCAACAGGCAAAGGCCTAGCAGCAGATGATCCGTTTGCCGTGTGCGCATGGCATGCACCAGGAACTGCAGACAGATCGCGACAAAGAGTGCGCGGTATATCAGGGCAACACCCATCTGCGCCTGCATGATATATGCCGTTGGCAGCAGCAGGACGGCCACGCACACCAACGCCGACGACAACCACAGGACTCTGGCCAGACGCGGGAAGCGTATCTGGCCAAATGCCCAGATGAACATGCAGAAAGCGCAGCAGTACAACACCAGCGCAACCAGGCTCAAACGATCCCAGCCATCGCTGCTGGAAAATGGCCAGGTCGAGGTCGCCAGGACATTGCCGATACCGATCGACCACAACAGCGAAGCCAGAGCGAACCAGCCAAAGGCCTGCTCCACACGACGCATCAGCCAGAGCGCGAGGAACATCCCGGACAGCACCAGAGAGACCACCAGGTTAATGGTGAACACATGACGTTGCCGCCAGAACTGGGCATGGTAGAGCGGCAATATCCGCTCGGGGGTTCCAAGATGAAGCATGCCCAGGCCAGGCCCCGGGTGCTCCGATGAATACAGGCGCAACAACAAGGTATTGTGTTCAGCCAACAGGGCATCCGGCAGCAGCCAGTAGCGTGGCAGGTTCCAACTGCGAGACAGCGGCTCGAGCATGCGCTCGTCCTGCCAGATCAGATGCCCGTTGAGGAATACCTGCCCGGCCATCACCATGCGCTCGATGTTCAGTGCCAGCACCTGCCCGGGACACTCATTGCGCCACTCGACCCGGTACCACGCAGCAGCGGCCTGCCCATGCCAGCGCCGTGGCCAGATATCCGGCAGGCTTACCGGCTGCCAGCCATCGACGGGCGGCACGGCCTGCCCATCGACCTCACGGGCCAGCATCACCTGTTCGATACGCGGCTGGCAGGCCTGCGCCAACTCCGGCAGCCACAGCGACAGACCCAGCAGCAGGCTCAGGACAACAGGCCACGCTGACGTGCCTCGTTCACGGCCCGGGTACGCGAAGGCACGGCCAACTTGCGATAGATATGCTTGATATGGCATTCGACGGTATACCGGGAAATGGTCAATCGCTCCGCGATCTCCCGATTGGTCAGCCCCTGTGCGACCAGATCGAGAATCTCGCGCTCACGGGCACTCAGCTCGGCCGTGGCGCTCTCGACCACCCGAGCCTGCGCCTGCGTTGGCACATGCCTAAGGATATGGTGGGCAATGAACGGATCTATCGGCGCCCCGCCACACAGCACGCTGCGGATCGACAGGCTCACTTCCAGGTCGTCGCGCTCCTTCAGCACATACCCCGTGGCCCCCGCCTGTATAGCGGCGATGATGGTCGCCTGGGTACTCCAGGCGGAAATCACCAGGACGCTCAGCCCCGGATCGGCCGCTCGTAATTCGCGGATCAGTTCGATACCGCTGCCATCGGGCAAGCCGATGTCCACCAGTGCCAGGGCCAGCGGCTGGCTACGCGCATAAGCACGCGCCTCGCCCAGGCTGGCGACGAAATCCAGCGCGTCCTCACTGTACCCCAACGAACGCAACACCCCCAGCAATCGCAGGCGGATCAGCGCGTCGTCCTCGACGATCAGTACAGGAGCAGGCAATGCGGGTTCAAGGGTAGTCATCAGTCGTTCGACAAGCGCCAGAGCAGCCAGGGGTTCTCTCAGTCTGGCATGAAGCCACACGGTCAACCATCACTGAAATTGGGTATCGACGGCGAAGCCCTGACACCAGGCAGCAGGACCGCAGCTCAAAATACCCAATATCAGAGATATTCGATTGCCATCGAATCCCGTCCAATAAACCCTCCGGATTCCCCGTCCGATGTGCACCCCGCGCCTTAGGGTCTGTTGACGTTTCATCGCAAGCCGCGTTGTCGCGAGAAATGCCCCCGCAGTACCCGCCTGTCGCGCGCCGGGCAGATGTGCCTGGAACACGCCACGCGCATCTTCACCGCTTTGCAGCAGGCCCGCGAGAGCGTCAAGCCGGTTGCGGCCGGCTACGGCGGCCAACTTGCGCGTGGCGCTGTCCGATCGCATCACACCGCCGCGCCTGGGCGCCTTCCTGATGCAGTGCCGCGAGGAAGACCCCGAAGTCGATATCCAACTGGTCGAAGTGCCGCTGTCGCAGCAGCTCAAGGGGCTGCACGACAACCGGTACGACGTGGGGTTTGCGCAGTCGGATGAAGTGGGTGATGGCCTGCTGGCCGAACTGGCCTGGAGCGATCCGCTGGTGGTGGCGGTTCCTGTGTTGCATCCCCTGCGGCCCCACAAGCGCATGCCGCTGGAGGACGTGCTGCGCTATCCGCTGGTGATAACACCGACGCCTGCGGCAAAACGCCTATTCGATCGCCTCGCCAATGGCGTAGTAATGCCCACCCGCCACATGGTGCAGGCTGCGCCAGGAGCGGTCGGCCGCCTCGAAATGCCAGCGACCATCATGGAATACCCGGGTATCGGCCCAGGCCGCGACCACCTCGCCGATAAACAGGTCGTAGACCGCCTGGTTGTGCGGCTCGGCGACCAGCTCGCAGGCCAGCCAGGCGGAGCAGCCAGCGACCAATGGCAGGTCCTTGCCGTCCAGCTCGAACGTCTCGACAGCCGCCCGCGCCAGCTTGTCCGGTTGCTGGTGCAGGCTGTGGTTGCCGACATGGTTGACCAGCCCCAGTTGCGCCAGCGTCGGTATCTGGATGGCGAAGCGCCCACTGCGCTCGACCAGCTCGCGGGTGCGGGTCGCCTTGTCCAGCACCACCGTCAGTTTCGGCGGGGCGAAATCCAGTGCGCAGGCCCAGGCCGCCGCCATCACGTCATCGACGCCAGTATGCCGGGCCGAGACCAGCACGGTCGGGCCATGGGTCAGCAGGCGGTAGGCCTTGGCCAGGTCGACGGTGGCGATATGAGTATTCATGGGGACTCCTTGGGTTACAGCTGCAAGCTGCAAGCTGCAAGCTGCAAGCTGCAAGCTGCAAGCTGCAAGCTGCAAGCTGCAAGCTGCAAGCTGCAAGCTGCAAGCTGCAAGCTGCAAGCTGCAAGCTGCAAGCTGCAAGCTGCAAGCGTAATCAGTATGAAAGGCGCTCCAAAAACCCTGTCAAGCCCTTTATGGCTTGCCATCCATGCCAGCCCCCTTCGGGCCGTCGCTGCACGACGTTAAAAATGGCTCCCGGCTATTTTTCTTGCAGCTTGCTACTTGCCGCTTACAACTGCTACCTCACGCCTGCTCCACCTGCAAACTGTCCACCCGCTGGAACCCCCTCGGCAGTTTGTTGCCGCGGCGGCCGCGCTCGAACTTGTAGTGATCGAGGTCCTCCGGCTTGAGGGTATAGGGTCGCTTGCCGGCCTGCAGCACCAGCCGGGCATCGGGAGGCAGCACGGCGATATCCACCAGGTATTCCTCGCGCGCGGCCACGCGGTCGGCGGGGATGCTGATGATCTTGTTGCCCTTGCCCTTGCCCAGTTGCGGTAGCTCGCGTACCGGGAACAGCAGCAGGCGGCCTTCGGAGGTCACTGCGGCCAGCCAGTCGTCCTCCAGGCTGCTCACCGGCCTGGGCGCCACCACCCGGGCACCCGCTGGCAGGGTCAGCAGCGCCTTACCGTCCTTCTTCTTCGCCAGCAGGTCCTCACCCTTGACCACGAAGCCGTAGCCGGCGTCCGAGGCCAGCACATAGAGTGCATTGTCCTCGGGTAGCAGCACGCACTCGAAACTCGCACCCGGCGGCGGCGCCAGGCGGCCGGTCAGCGGTTCGCCCTGGCCCCGTGCCGAGGGTAGCGAGTGGGCGGCCAGGGAGTAGCTGCGGCCGGTCGAGTCGATGAATACCGCCGACTGGTTGGAGCGCCCCGCAGCGGCAGCCTTGAAGCCATCGCCGGCCTTGTAGGACAGCCCGGCCGCATCCACCTCATGGCCCTTGGCGCAACGGGCCCAGCCCTTATCGGAAAGCACCACGGTGACCGGCTCGGAAGGCACCAGTTCGTTCTCGCTGAGGGCGCGCGCCTCGGCGCGCTGGACGATCGGTGAACGGCGCTGGTCGCCGTACTTCTCGGCATCGTCGAGGATTTCCTGGCGTACCAGTTTCTTCAGCTTGGCCTCGCTGCCGAGCAGCGCCTGCAAGCGTTTCTGTTCCTTGAGCAGTTCGTCCTGCTCGCCGCGGATCTTCATCTCCTCCAGCCGCGCCAACTGGCGCAGGCGGGTGTCGAGGATATAGTCGGCCTGTATTTCCGAAAGGCCGAAACGCTCCATCAGCACCGGTCTCGGCTGGTCTTCGGTGCGGATGATATGGATCACCTCGTCGAGGTTGAGGAAGGCGACCAGCAAGCCCTCCAGCAAGTGCAGGCGCTTCTCCACCTTGTCCAGGCGGTACTGCAGGCGGCGGCGCACGGTGAGCAGGCGGTACTGCAGCCACTCGCCGAGCAGTTGTCGCAGGTTCTTCACCGCCGGCCGGCCATCCAGGCCGATGACGTTGGTGTTGACCCGGTAGCTGGACTCCAGGTCGGTGGTGGCGAACAGGTGCTGCATCAGCTCCGCGGCGTCGACCCGGTTGGAGCGCGGGATGATGACGATGCGGCAGGGGTTCTCGTGGTCCGACTCATCGCGCAGGTCGGCCACCAGCGGCAGCTTCTTGGCCTGCATCTGCGCGGCGATCTGCTCCAGCACCTTGGCCCCGGAGACCTGGTGCGGCAGCGCGGTGACGACGATATCGCCGTCCTCGACGCCGTAGACCGCGCGCATGCGCACCGAGCCACGCCCGGTCTCGTAGATTTTCAGCAGGTCGGCGCGCGGCGTGATGATTTCCGCCTCGGTGGGGAAGTCCGGCCCCAGCACATGCTCGCAGAGCTGTTCGACGCTGGCGTTCGGCTCGTCCAGCAGGCGTACGCAGGCGGCGGCGACTTCACGCAGGTTGTGCGGCGGCACGTCGGTGGCCATGCCCACGGCGATGCCGGTGGTGCCGTTCAACAGCAGGTTGGGCAGGCGCGCCGGCAGGGTCGCCGGCTCGTCCAGGGTGCCGTCGAAGTTCGGCACCCAGTCCACCGTGCCTTGCCCCAGCTCGGACAGCAGCACCTCGGAATAGCGCGACAGCCGCGCCTCGGTGTAGCGCATGGCGGCGAACGACTTGGGATCGTCCGGCGCGCCCCAGTTGCCCTGGCCGTCGACCAGGGTGTAGCGATAGCTGAACGGCTGCGCCATCAGCACCATGGCTTCGTAGCAGGCGCTGTCGCCGTGGGGGTGGAACTTGCCGAGCACGTCGCCGACGGTGCGCGCCGACTTCTTGTGCTTGGAATCGGCGTTCAGCCCCAGTTCGCTCATGGCGTAGACGATGCGCCGCTGCACCGGCTTGAGGCCGTCGCCGATATGCGGCAGGGCGCGATCCATGATCACGTACATGGAATAGTTGAGATAAGCCTGCTCGGTGAACTCGGCAAGGGAACGGCGCTCGACGCCGTCCAGGCTCTGGTCGATGGTTTCGCTCATGGTCGATCCGTGGCGTGTTGGCGCAGCACCAGGGTGCCGGCGCGCTGGGTGAATTCGAGTTGTTTCAGGGCACTCATGCCGAGCAGGATCTGCTCGCTGTCGAAGCCCGGCGCCACCAGGGCGCGTACGTCATGCAGGGTGATGGCGCCGATCTCCAGGCGTTGCAGCACGGTGCGGTAGCCGGTGGTACGGCCATTGGCGGTCTGCAGTTGCACCGCCGCGCCCTTCTCCAGGCCGAGGCGCTCGGCCAGCCCGGCGGGTATCGCCACGTCGGTGGCGCCGGTGTCCAGCAGGAACACCACCGGCTGGTCATTGATACGGCCGCTGGCGACGAAATGCCCCTGGGCGTTGCCGGCCAGCTGCACCTCGACCTGGCCACCCTCGATACGCGAAAGCGGCTGGCTGTTGGGGTTGTCGCGGCTGGCTTCCCACTCGGAGAAAAACCGCACGGCCAGCCACAAGCCGAGCACCCAGGCCAGCACCATCATCACCCTGCCGACCCGGCTACCAGCCTGGCTCACGGCGCGTTCCAGCCGCCTGGCGGGGCGTCGAGACGCCAGACCACGGGACGCTTTTCACCATCCTGGCGGCGCTGGCCGTTATTGTCGACGCCTATCCAGGCCCCTTGCGCATCGACCCACACGGCTTCGGCGACCCCGAAGGGGGTGTCGTAGCGACGGCCTTCGGCCAGTGCCGCGTTGGCGAACGACCAGCACTTTTCCTGCTCGCCATTGGCCGGGCTGCGACGACAGATGCGGTAGCCGGCGGACTCCAGGGTGAACAGCTTGTCGTTGAAGAACGCCAGGCCAGTGAAGCTGCGCGGCACCGGCCTGGCGTCCGCCGTGCTCAGCGAGGGCTCATTGCCGCCTTCGCTCATCAGCACGCAGCCGCCGGCACAGCGCCAACTGTTCTGCCGCCGGTGCAGCACCAGCAGCCCGCGCCGCTGGCGCTCGGCGGCCAGCCACAGGCGCTCGCCCGCCGGGTCGACGGCAATGCCCTCGAACAAGGCATTGAAGTGCAGCAGCATGCCGCTGGCGCGCGCCTGGCGCACCAGCGAATCCGGCAGGGCCAGCCACTTGGCCTGGCTGGCCGGGTTCAGCCGCAGCACCCCGGCCTGCGCCTCGCTGACCAGGTAGCGGTTGCCCTGGCTGTCGCAGCTCAGCCCTTCGAAATCCATCCTTCCGCCGCGCACCAGCCCACTGCCCCAGGCGCGCATGCGCATGCCCCACGGCAACCCGTTGGCGGGCGGCGGCGGCAGTTCGAAATGCTCGGCCTCGGCCTGCCAGGGCGAAGCCGAGGTCTCCAGCCGATAGATACGCTGGTCATCCCGGTCGGACAGCGCCCACAGCGCATCGCCACACCAGGCCAGCCCGGACAGGTTGCCCCGCTGCATGCCCTCGACCACATGCTCGCCCTGCAGCTTGAGTTCGTCCAAGGGCTCTGCCCGCGCCAGCGGCACCAGCGCCAGCAGCGCCAGCAGCGCCCGAGCGATCAAACCAGCACCTCGGCCAGGTTGCCCTTGGACTCCAGCCAGCTCTTGCGATCGCCGGCGCGCTTCTTCGCCAGCAGCATGTCCATCAGTTCGCGGGTGCCGTCGAAGTCATCCAGCGTGAGCTGCACCAGGCGCCGGGTATTCGGGTCCATGGTGGTTTCACGCAGTTGCGGCGGGTTCATCTCGCCCAGCCCCTTGAAGCGCGTGACCTGCGGCTTGCCACGGCTCTTGCCGGCCTGCAGGCGGTCGAGGATGGCATCGCGCTCGGCCTCGTCGAGGGCGTAGTGGATTTCCTTGCCGATATCGATGCGGAACAGCGGCGGCATCGCCACATAGACATGCCCGGCGTCCACCAGCGGGCGGAAGTGGCGTACGAACAGCGCGCAGATCAGGGTGGCGATATGCAGGCCGTCGGAGTCGGCATCGGCGAGGATGCAGACCTTGCCATAGCGCAACTCGGCGAGGTCCGAGGAACCCGGATCGACGCCGATGGCCACCGCGATATGGTGCACCTCCTGGCTGGCCAGGACTTCGCTGCCGTCCACCTCCCAGGTATTGAGAATCTTCCCGCGCAACGGCAGGATCGCCTGGAACTCCTTGTCCCGCGCCTGCTTGGCCGAGCCGCCGGCGGAATCGCCCTCGACCAGGAACAGTTCGGAACGCATCGGGTCCTGCCCCGCGCAATCGGCCAGCTTGCCGGGCAGCGCCGGGCCCTGGGTGATCTTCTTGCGTTCGACCTTCTTGCCCGCCTTGAGCCGGCGCCCGGCGTTGCTGATGGCCAGTTCGGCCAGTTGCAGGCCCAGTTCCGGATTGGCGTTCAGCCACAGGCTGAAGGCGTCCTTGACCACCCCGGAGACGAACGCCGACGCCTCGCGGGACGACAGGCGCTCCTTGGTCTGCCCGGAGAACTGAGGCTCCTGCATCTTCATCGAGAGGACGAAGGCGATACGCTCCCAGACATCCTCCGGCGCCAACTTGACCCCACGCGGCAACAGGCTGCGGAACTCGCAGAACTCGCGCATGGCGTCCAGCAGCCCCTGGCGCAAGCCATTGACGTGGGTGCCGCCCTGGGCCGTGGGGATCAGGTTGACGTAGCTTTCCTGCACGCTGTCGCCCCCCTCGGGCAGCCACAGCAACGCCCAGTCCACCGCTTCGCGGCTGCCGGCCAGGGCGCCGACGAAGGGCTCGTCGGGCAGCCGCGCGAATTCGCTGACCGCATCCACCAGGTAACTGCGCAGGCCGTCCTCGTAATGCCACTCGACCTTCTCGCCGCTGCCCTTGTCCCAGAAGCTGACGTTCAGCCCCGGGCACAGGACCGCCTTGGCCTTGAGCACGTGCTTGAGGCGGCTGATGGAGAACTTCGGCGAATCGAAGTACTTCGGGTCGGCCCAGAACTGCACGCTGGTGCCGGTGTTGCGCTTGCCGACGCTACCGACGACCTCCAGGTCGCTGGCCTTGTAGCCGTCGGCGAAAGTCATCAGGTATTCGTTGCCATCGCGCCGGACGCGCACCTCGACCCGGGTCGACAAGGCGTTGACCACGGAAATGCCCACGCCGTGCAGGCCACCGGAAAACTGGTAGTTCTTGTTGGAGAACTTGCCGCCGGCATGCAGCTTGGTGAGGATCAGTTCCACCCCGGGCACGCCCTCTTCCGGATGGATATCCACCGGCATGCCACGGCCATCGTCGATGACCTGCAGCGAATTGTCCTCGTGCAGGATCACCTGCACCGAACGGGCATGCCCGGCCAGCGCCTCGTCGACACTGTTGTCGATGACTTCCTGGGCCAGGTGGTTGGGGCGCGTGGTGTCGGTATACATTCCCGGACGCTTGCGGACCGGGTCCAGGCCGGAAAGGACCTCGATGGCTTGTGCGGTATAAGACATGGGCGGTTCTTGGTGTCCTCAGTGTTCGGGAAGGTCGGCCGCGGCCACCGGTATGCCGGCGAAGGCCAGCAGCTCCGGCAGGCGCTCGGCGAACCCCTGGAAGCCGTGGTCGCCGCCCTCTTCTATACGCAGCGTGCAACCCTGGTAGAAAGCCTGCGCCTGACGGTAGTCGAGGGTCTCGTCGCCGGTCTGCAGCCAGACCTGGAAGCGCTCGGCATCGGCTGGCGGCGTCACCTCCAGCTCGGCCAGGGCCCGTACATGGTCCTCGGTCAACTCCCAGCGTTCGCCGCTATAGAGGTTGGTCTGCGGCCCCAGGTAAGCATCGAACAACAAGCGGTGCGGATTGACCGCCGGGTTGATCAACAGGGCCTTGAGGCCATGGCGCTCGGCAAGGTGGGTGGCATAGTAGCCGCCCAGCGAACTGCCGACCAGCACGGGCCGGCCGCCCAGCTCGGCGATGGCCGCCCGCAACTGGGCGATGGCCTGGCGCGGGTGATGATGCAGCGCCGGCACACACAACCGACCGCCCAGCCCCAACCGCTCGCAGAACGCGAGCAACTGGCGGGCCTTGGCCGATTGCGGTGAACTGTTGAAGCCGTGGATATAGACGATGCCGGGTATTTTCATGGAACGGGAGGCTACTTGGGCCGGCGACAAGCTGCAACAGGCCAGAGGCGCTTCGCGGGCAAGGCGCTCCCGTGGCTTTTCACGAAACCCCGCACGATGGCTCCGGGAGCATGGCTCCCATCCTGCGCACGGCAAGCAGTCACCGCGAAATCAATAATCCCCGCCCTGCAGATCCACCGGAAACGCTCCTTCCGCCAGGCGCGAGACGGCGGTCTCCACCCGCCCGTCGGCATGCAGGCGCAGCCAGCGGTAGCCAGGGGCCTGCGGCGAGACCTGGAAATCCTCGCTATGGGGCGTGAACTGCACCCCCGTGGAGGGCGAGGCCAGCAGGCGGGTGCCATTGCGCACCTGGTCAAAGGCCTGGTGCACATGCCCCCAGAGCAGCACCCGCACCTGTTCGTGGCGCTCCAGCAGCGCCATCAGGGCGTCGCCGTTGTGCAACCCGATGCCGTCCAGCCACTGGCTGCCCATGGCCACCGGGTGATGATGCAGGGCGACCAGGCAGTGCCGCTCGCCGGCTTCCCGCAGGACCCGATCCAGCCAGGCCAGGCGCTCATCCGGCAGGTGGCCGGACACCGAACCGGGCACGGCGCTGTCGAGCAGGATGATGCGCCAGCCGCCCAGGTCGGTAACCCCCTGCAACATATCCGCGCTGGCCGCCCCGCGCATGACCTCGCCCACGTCGTGGTTGCCGGCGCACCAGCGGGCGGGCGCGGCGATGCGCGCATGCTGCTCGCGCAGGTACCGATAGGACTGTGCCGAGCCATCCTGGGACAGATCGCCGGTCGCCAGCAGCAGATCGACCCGCGGCTGTTGCGCCAGCACCAGGCCCACCACCTCGCGCAGGCTGTCCAGGGTCGGCAGCCCCAGCAGGCGGCCATCGCGCTCGCCGAACAGGTGGCTGTCGGTCAATTGCACCAGCAGCAGGGCATCCTCTTCAGGCGCGACGCTCATGAGCCGAACCCGGCCGTCGCCGCTTCCGGTTCGTGGCCGAAGGCCTGGGCATGGGCCAGCCACTGGCCGAGGAACAGGTTGAGCTGGACCTTCTCGTCAGGCTGGTGCATCTGCGCGTTGGGGTAGCTGTAGATACCGCGAAAATGCCGCGCATGCTCGGCGCCGATCACTTCGGCCATGCGTGCATCGTGGTAGACGCGCAGGGTCAGGCGCGGCACCGGCAGCCAGGGCAGGCAGTGTTCCTGGCTGAGCTGCACGGTACTGGTGTAGGGGCAGACCTCCAGCACTTCCAGCACCAGAACGCCGGTCAGCAGGTCGCCCTGGCTGAGCGCCACGCGCCGCGTCCCGCAGTGGTTGCGCATCTCCGGCAGGAAACGCAGCAGGCGCGCATAGTTGGCCTCGCAGGTCGCCTGCAGTTCGCAGAGATCGACCCGGTAACGCTCGCGCACGGCGCTCATGACCAGCGCCCGCGCACTTCGTCGCGGTTGAGCGCCAGCCACTGCAGGGCGATGATGCTGGCCGCGTTGTCGATCCGCCCGTCGCGCACCGCCTGCAAGGCCTGCTGCATCGGCCAGACGTGCACGCGGATATCCTCGCCCTCCTCCGCCAGGCCGAACACGCCGCCCGCGCCTTCGCTGTCGCAGCGCCCCAGGTAGAGATGGACGTACTCATCGCTGCCCCCCGGCGAGGGGAAATAGCGCGCCACCGGCCAGAGTTCGGCCAGCGTCAGGTTGGCCTCTTCGAGCGCCTCACGGTGGGCAACGGCCTCGGGCTGCTCGTCCTTGTCGATCAGCCCGGCGACCAGTTCGATCAGCCAGGGGTTGGCGCTCTTTTCCATGGCGCCGACGCGGAACTGCTCGATCAGCACCACCTGGTCGCGCACCGCGTCATAGGGCAGGACACAGACGGCATCGTGGCGGATGAACAGCTCGCGGCTGATCGGTCCGCCCATTTCCCCATTGAACAACTGGTGCCGCAGATGCACCCGGTCGAGGCGATAGAAGCCACGGAAGCAGGGCTCCTGACGAATGACCTCGAAATGCCGGGGGCTGGGCTGGCGCTCATCGCTCATGGACGGCTCTCGTATGCGGCGGGTTGGAAACATGCCTGGATTATCCGTACCCGCGTCGCTGCTTGTCACCCCCCGGCCGCGATTTCCGCAGGGCGTCGCCCTATGCCGTTATTCACGGGCAAGGTGCTTCGATAAAAACACTGGAGGCTGGACGGAAGAGCCTGGCACGTACAGCTTTCCAACCTCCAGCGCTCTTTTCGGCGCTTTTCCGGCTCGTTGCCGCGCGTAGCGTGATCTCCCTGCGATCTTGACGCGGCGGCTGCGGCAGGGCTTCATCCATACGTTACGTTCCCCTCCGACCAACGGCGGCTTCGATCTTGACCAGAGCACTCCACCTGCTGCTTCCACTGCTACTGATCTGCCTGCCCATGCCCCACGCCCACGCGGCCCCGGCAGAGCAGACGCTGGTGATCGGTTATTACGACTTCCCTCCCGAGATCTACACGGACAGCGAGGGCGTGGTACGCGGCCCGGTCATCGAACTGACCCACCGGGTGCTCGAAGAGGCGGGCTACCACGCCGTCTACCGGCAACTCTCCAGCGCCAGGCTCTATCTCGGCCTGATCGATGGCAGCGTCGATCTGTGGGTCGGCGCCGCCGGCAAACCGGGGCTCGCCGAACACACGCTGGAGAGCCGCAACGACCTCGGGCGGACCCGTATCAACCTGTATTTCCGCCCCGACACCCGCCCGCCGAGGATTCCCGAGGACCTGATCGATAAGGAACTGATCGTGCTCGGCGGCTACAGCTATTCGCGGGACCTGTCGGATCTCTTCGATAGCACGCGAATGGCCTTGCGACTGCGCCGCACCGGCACCCACGACTCGGCCCTGCAAATGCTGCTGCATCACCGCGCCGACTATATGCTGGGCTACCAGACGCCCATGCAGGAGGCTTTCCGTGTGGCCGGGGTGGAACCCCTGCCGCACCTGACCCTGCAGGATATCCCGATTCGCTTCATCATTTCCCGCCACGCCCGCGACAGTGAAAGCCTGCGCGATGCCCTGGACAAGGCCTACGAGCGCCTCGGCGAGGCCAGCGCCGGCCTGCCACGGCCTAGCGCCCGCGCGGGCGGGCCCTTGCCGTAGGCTCGGCGACCAGCGGGTCGTCGGGCCAATAGTGCTTGGGATAGCGCCCCTTAAGGTCTTTCTTCACCTCGGCATAGGTGTTGGCCCAGAAGCTGGCCAGGTCCTGGGTCACCTGTACCGGGCGCCGGGCCGGCGACAGCAGGTGCAGCATGAGCGGCTGGCGCCCGCCGGCAATGCGCGGCGTCGAGGCCAGGCCGAACAGCTCCTGCAGCCGCACAGCCAGCACTGGGGGCGTTTCGCCGTAGTCCAGCCGGATCGACGAGCCGGAAGGCACCTCGATGTGGGTTGGCGCCATTTCCTCGAGCTGCTGCGGCAGCGGCCATGGCAAGGCGTTGCGCAGGATGGATGCCAGGTCGAGCTGGCCGAAGTGGCTCAGGCGGCTGACATTGTCGAGGTAGGGCAGCAGCCATTGCTCCAGGGTATCGAGCAGGGCCGTATCGTCCAGGTCCGGCCACGGGCTGTGCCCATCGCGCTGCAGGTCGAGCCCGCGCAGCAACGCCACACGGGCCTGGAACTGCCGCAGTTCCGCCGTCCACGGCAACAGTTCCAGCCCCTTGCGGCGCACGACGCCCAGCAGCGCCCGGCCACGGGCCGAGGCGTCGAGCCCCGGCAGCGGCTCGCGGGCGAGCACCAGTTCGCCCACCCTGCGCTGGCGCTCGGCGCGCAGCACACCTTCGCGCTCGTCCCAGTCGAGGGCGTCCAGCGTCGTCACCTGCTCGGCGAGAACCGTGTCGAACAGGCCCGCCTCGAGATCGCAGGCCAGGTAGATACGCTCCTCGCGCTGGCCCTGGCGGCTGCCCAGCTCGGCAACCACCAGCCACGGGTGCTTCATCAATGCATCGACTTCGCCGAACAATGCCGCCCGCCCGTTGGCCAGGCGGTACTCGGCGCCCCCCGCGCGACGCTGGCAGGCGACCCGGTCCGGGTAGGCCAGGGCCAGCAGGCAGCCCAGCCAGCGCGGATGCGCCGGGTCGGCCACCGGCCTGGCCGGGTGCTCCCGCAAGAAACCCCGGTACTGCCTGGCCAGTCGTTTCACCCGCTGCACCGCCGCCTGGGCCTGCCGTGGCAGACGCGCCCCGGCGTCGAGCATCGCCAGACGGCTGTGCAGGTCAGCCCCCGCGCCACGCAGAATGTCGCGCTCGCCCAGCAGGGCCGCCACCTCGCAGGCCATCGCCGTCAGGCCCAGGGCATGGCCACGCAACAGCAGGTGGCCGATGCGCGGGTGCGCGGGCAATACCGCCATGGCCCGCCCATGGGCACTCAACCCGCCATCGGCCTTCAACGCCCCCAGCCGTAGCAACAGCTCACGGGCCTGGGCGAAAGCGGCGGCGGGAGGCTGGTCGAGCCAGCGCAACTGATCGGGCGACACACCCCAGCGGGCCAGTTGCAAGGCCAACCCGGCGAGGTCGGCCTGCAACACCTCCGCCGTCGAATGGGCCGCCAGTTGTTCGTGCTGGGCTTGCGACCACAGCCGGTAGCAGACCCCCGGCTCCAACCGCCCGGCACGGCCGGCACGCTGCTCGGCACTGGCGCGGGAAATACGCTGGGTGTCCAGGCGCGTCATGCCGGTGCCAGGGTCGAAGCGGGGCACACGCTCCAGGCCGGCGTCGATCACCACCCGCACACCCTCGATGGTCAGGCTGGTCTCGGCGATGTTGGTCGCCAGCACCAGCTTGCGCTTGCCCACGGGCGCCGGCTCGATAGCGGCGCGCTGGGCGTTCAACTCCAGTTCGCCATGCAGTGGGCAGAGCAACAGCTCCGGCCGGTCGCCAAGCGCCTCGGCCAGTTGCTGGTGCACCCGGCGGATTTCCGCCAGCCCCGGCAGGAACACCAGGATGCTGCCGCCCTGCTCGTCCAGGGCCTCCAGGCAGGCCCGCACCACCCTGGGCTCGATGAACTCGCCGGGGCGGTAGGGCTGCCCCCAGCGCGTCTGCACCGGGAACATGCGGCCTTCACTGGTCACCACCGGCGCATCGTCGAGCAGGCGGGACAGGCGCTCGCCTTCCAGGGTCGCCGACATCAGCAGCACTTTCAGCGGTTGTTCGTCGCGAAAGAGTTCACGGCCACTGAGGCTCAACGCCAGCGCCAGGTCGGAATCGAGGTTGCGCAAGTGGAATTCGTCGAAAATCACCAGCCCCACGCCTTCCAGCGCCGGGTCGTCCTGCAGCCGCCGCGCCAGGATGCCCTCGGTCACCACCTCGATACGCGTACGCGGCCCGACCCGGCTGTCCAGGCGGATACGGTAGCCGACGGTTTCCCCGACCTGCTCGCCCAGCTCGCCCGCCATGCGCTCGGCCGCCGCGCGGGCGGCTACCCGGCGCGGCTGCAGCATCAGGATGCTCTGCCCGCCCAGCCAGGCTTCCCGCAACAGCGCAAGCGGTACCCGGGTGGTCTTGCCGGCGCCGGGCGGCGCCTGCAGCACCACCTCGTCACGTTCGAGCAATGCCGAGCACAAGGCTGGCAGGGCGGCATCGATGGGCAAAGGGGTCATACGGACTCTCGGGTAGGCGAAGGACGAGGGAATGCGGGCCGTCGGATTCTACTGTTCGATCGCGGGCGGTACAGCATGGAAATCGCGGGCGTGAAATTGGCTTATAGTAGCGGCGCGGATTCAATCCATCAGGAGATACCCATGCCCATGCGCTCTCGCCTCGTCAGCGGCGTACTCATTGCCACCCTGGTCAGCCAGTTGACTGCCTGCGGCACCCTGTTCTATCCGGAACGCCGGGGGCAGATCGATGGTCGTATCGACCCGGCCATCGCCGTATTCAATGCCATCGGCCTGTTGTTCTACGTCATTCCGGGGCTGGTGGCCTTCGGCATCGACTTCGCCACCGGCGCCATCTACCTGCCGGACGGCCGCTACAGCCTCGCCCCCGAGTCCCTGCAGGAGGCCATCGGCGCAGATGGGCAGGTCGATACGGCGCACCTGAAAGCCATCATCGAACGCGAAACGGGCCGCAGCCTGCCGCTGGACGACCCACGCCTGATCCAGCACCAGGGCAGCCTGGAACAGCTCGCCAGCCTGGGCCTCGCCAGCGCCGCCTGAAGCATGTCGAACGAACAGCGCTACGCACTTCTGCTGCGCCGCGCCACCCGCGCGGCGCTGGCCACGGCGCTGCTGCTGGCGCTGTGCAAGGCCGTTGCCTGGTGGTACAGCGGCTCGGTCAGCCTGCTGGCCGGCCTGACCGACTCGCTGCTCGATGGCGCCGCATCGTTGCTCAACCTGCTGGCGGTGCACTATGCCCTGCGCCCGGCGGACGAAGACCATCGCTATGGCCACGGCAAGGCCGAAGCCCTGGCCGGCCTCGGGCAGGCGACCTTCATCGGTGTCAGCGCCATCCTGGTCGGTATCCAGGGCATCGACCAGCTGCGCCACCCCGAACCACTCGGTGCCCATGCGCTGGGTATCGCGGTGATGCTGCTGTCCCTGGCCATGACCGCCGCACTGCTGCTCTACCAGCGCCACGTGATCCGCCTGACCAGCTCCAGCGCGATCCGCGCCGACGCCCTGCACTACCGCTCCGACCTGCTGCTCAATGGCGGCATTCTGCTCGCCCTGGTACTGGCCAGCCTCGGCTGGGAACACCTGGACGCGCTGTTCGGCCTGCTGATCGCGCTGTATATCCTCTGGAGCGCCTTCAGCATCGCCCGCGAATCCGTCACCACCCTGATGGACACCGAGCTGCCCGAGGCCGTGCGCGAGCGGATGCTGCGGCAGGTACTGGACATTCCCGGTGTGCTCGGTTGCCACGACCTGCGCACACGGGCCTCCGGTAGCCACTGGTTCGTCCAGTTGCACCTGGAACTGCCGGGCGACCTGCCGCTGTCGCAGGCACATACCTTGTGCGAACGGGCCGAAGCGGCCATCCACGGCGACTACCCCAACGCCCAGGTACTGGTGCACGCCGACCCCATCGAGCGCTGAGGCATGGCACCTCCGGCCCTGCGAGCAGCCTTGCCCACGAAGCTGCTGGGGGCGACGGCGCGGAGAGTAGCCGCCAGGGATGGCGGTCTACAAAAAAAAAAGACCATGCCAGGGCATGGTCTTTTTTCATATTCGTCATTCGCGGGTAGCGAAACCTTCTCGTAACGCCTTGTGAGCGCCAGATGCCCGGGCCGGTGGTCTCGGTAAGACCAGCGGAGCTGCAAGACCCGATAAGGTCCGCGCCAGAACGTCCGTGGCTGAAGTCGAGGTAAAGCTTACGCCCGCGAGCGCGACAGATGATTGCTTTTATTGCACGAATATACTGTTAATGCGCAATAATCACGAAGTATCAGAACAATCCACGCAAACCAGGACAAACCGAGCGAACAGATGAGCAAACTCGACCGTTACGACCTGCGCATTCTCGAAGCCCTGCAGCACGATGCGAGAATCTCCAACCAGGAACTGGCCGAACGCATCGGCCTGTCCCCATCCCCATGCTCGCGGCGCGTCAAGCAGTTGGAGGACGATGGCTACATCAACCGCCAGGTCGCCCTGCTCGACCGCAAGCGCCTCGGCCTGAGCCTGACCGCCTATGTGCTGATCGGCATGGACCGCCATACCCCGGAACGCTTCGAGCATTTCCAGGAGGAGATCCGCCGCTGCCCGGAAGTGCTGGAGTGCTGCCTGGTCACCGGGATGGACGCGGACTACCAGCTCAAGGTGGTGGTACCGGACATGGAGCATTACCAGAAGCTGCTGCTGGGCACGCTGACCCGTATCGAGGGCGTTTCCAGCGTGCGCTCCAGTTTCGTGCTGCAACAGATCGTCTCCAGCACCGAGCTGCCGCTGAACCATCTGCGCGACTGAACCGCCGCACCGGGAAAGCGCATGAACGCCCGGCGCCGCTCCCAGGCCGGTATATGCCCGGCGTCAGGGGCGGGGCAGTGCGAGCAGATTGGCAATCAAGTGTGCGTTGCATAGTAGGACGCTGGCGGTGCCGTGGTGTCGCGAGCCCGGCAGGATCATTGGTAGGGCTTTCGGTTTCGCCGGCTCTTTCCCACAGGCGCTGCTGAAGGTGGCTGTGCGGATGCCAGGTGGTGGGACGGGGCCTTCGCCGCCAGGGATGGCGGCGAAGAGCTACAGGGAGGTATTCACGCGTGCCCCGTCCCGCCACCTGGCATTCGCACAGGAACGCTGCCCCCCGAGATCGCGCTGTACGAGCCTGAAGCCAGACACTTTATTGCCAATCCAGTCTGCGCACCTGTTCGTTGCACGACAGCACTGCGGCGAAGCGCAGAGGAAATCTCTACGGGGCTGTGCGCTGGGCGGTATCCAGCGCCTTGAGCAGGCGCGCATCCTGGCCGTAGATATCCGGGCGGAAGAAGACATGCCCATCGCCATCGGCCTCGGCGGTCCAGTAGGCCATCAGGATCGGCGTTCTCCCGGAAAGACGGAACTCATAGGTTTCACCACGCCCCAGCAGTTCGGTGACCCGTGCGCGCTCATCCTCGCTCAACAGCAGGTCGATCAACTGCATGGCCCCCTCGACCCGCACACAACCGGAACTGAACGCCCGGGGCGTGCGCCCGAACAGATACTGGCTGGGCGTATCGTGCAGGTAGACGGAAAATGGATTGGGAAAGCGGATCGCTACCCGCCCCAGCGGATTCTCCGGCCCGGCCGCCTGGCGCAGCATGATGCCACCCGGCCTGCTCCAGTCGATCGTATTCGGGTCCAGCGGGTTGCCCTGGTGGTCGATCACACGCATCCGGTGCTTGTCCAGGTAGCCGGGGTCGCGGCGGATCTTCGGCAGCTTGTCTTCGCGCAGGATGGTCGGCGGCACCGTCCAGGTCGGGTTGAGGGTCAGGCGGTTGATCACCGACTTCATCGCCGGGGTCTGCCGCGCGGCCTTGCCCACCTGAGTGCGCGTGCGCCACAACGGGCGGTAGTCACGCAGGAAAACCAGTTGCCCGCCGGTGATATCCACCAGCAGCGACTGCGCCTCGATATCCCGGGCGAACCAGCGGAAGCGCTCCAGGTTGATACGCACCTGCCCCAGCCGTTGCTGCGCGCTGGCATTCAGCTCGGCCAGGGTGCCGACGCCGACCAGCCCATCGTCCTGCAACCCATGGGCGCGCTGGAAGGCGCGCACCCCGGTCACCAGCGCCGGCGTATACAGCTCGCCATAGGCTTCGTCCGCGCCCTCCGCCGCCAGGTAGCCCTCGGCCAGCAGGCGTTCGCGCAAGACCGGCACGCGCCCGTCGGTCATATCCGGGCGCAGGGTCGGCCCTACGGGCAGGCTCGGCCACTCGACCTGCGCGCCAGCGGCAAGATGGGCGTGCGCCATGCGCAGGTTGCGGTACTGCTCCAGCATCGGCCGCGCCAGGTCGAAGGCCTGCTCCGGCCGCGCCAGGCCGATAGCGGCGATCTCCAGCAGGCGCTGCTGGTCGGTAGCGGGCAAAGGCTGCTGGCTGCGCCACAGCGGCTCGTGCTGGCTCTGCTGCAGTTGCCCGAAGCGCAGGTGCTGCAGGGCCAGCAGGTAGGCATGGCTGGCCAGCAGGTCGCTGCATTCGCGCGCCAGCGGCTCGTCAGGCGGCGTCTGCAAGCGTTGGCGCAGCGCATCCGTACCGTACAGCGCCGGGTTCAGACCGTCATCGGCCAACAGTTGCAACTGCTCCAGCAGTTCATCGAAGGTAAGCGGCTGCCACAAGGGCTGCCAGGCGTTCAGCCCGTAGAAAGCCTGCAACCGCTCACGGGCCGGCGCATCGAACGAGGCGGGCATCCGGCAGTATCCGGCCAGCGCCTGCAACACCGGCGCGGGCGCGCTCGGCGAAGTGCTCGGCTCATCGGCCACCGCCAGCGCGGATGCCAGCAGCCAGGAGAACAGGCCGAATACGCGTTTTCTATACACTGTGTCACTCCATGCAGTTGGGTGGGGCCGCCTTGCCATCCTCTCCGAAGCCTTCATCCAGAGCAATCGCAGGACGCAATGACAAGACGAAAGTGGCGATTGCACCGAATCGGACAAGAACGCCGCGCAATCCTCCCGGGCAATCGCGCCCTGTGGTTATCAGCGGGCGAGGCGTTTCGCTCCCGCTCAGGCAGAATAGCCACATGATGCCGCCCACCGACGAAACCCGGACAACCCGCCAGGGGTTCATCCTGACCCGCCACTGGCGCGACACGCCGGCCGGTACGGAGATCGACTTCTGGCTCGCCACCGAGCAGGGCGCGCGCCGTGTGCGCCTCGCCGGGCAGTTGTCCGTGGCCTTCATTCCCGCCGAACAGCGGGCAGCCGCCGAACGCTGCCTGGCGCAGGAAGCGGATGTCGAACTGAAACCGCTGAAATTGCGCGACTTCCACCAGCGCCCGGTGCTTGGCCTCTACTGCCGCCAGCACCGCCAGTTGCTGAACCTGGAAAAGCGCCTGCGCAGTGCCGGCGTGGATGTCTACGAGGCCGATATCCGCCCGCCGGAGCGCTACCTGATGGAGCGCTTCATCACCGCGCAGGTGAGCTTCGAGGACAGCCCGCAAGCCCCGCCCAC
>NZ_QJUO01000045.1 GCF_004327335.1 Stutzerimonas kirkiae
AGAGGGCAGCTAACCGGGAGTTCCCGCTTTGTAGACGAGATAGAGAAAATCCAAGGACAACGGGTAGAGTTGCGAGGTCAGGGCAGGCCCAGGAATAATTCCGAAAAATAAATCTGTCCCCTTTTTTCCCTTTTTTCCCTTTTTTCCTTTGGAACCATCTCCACCGGCAATCTCTGACGTGCACGACAGTAACCGCCGGTGTGAGTGCTGCAGGGCTTCAAGTCGCCGTGTAACTGCTTTACAGCTAGCTTATGACGCCAGTGGCTGTGCCCGGGCGAGCGCCGCTCGTTCGGCTGCAACCGCATGGCGGTTGCGCGGCACCGGCAGGCCCAGGTTGGCGCGCAGGGTGTCGCCCGCGAGATCGCCGCGGAACAGGCCGCGCTCGCGCAGGAGCGGCAGTACCTGGTCGGTGAAGCGGGCGAAGTCCTCGGGTGGGCCGACGTGGATATTGAAGCCGTCCGCCGCGCCCTGGGTGAACCAGCGCTCGATCTCGTTGGCCACGGTCTGTGGTGAGCCGACGAAGCTGGAGAACGGCTGGCCGAAGCGCAGGGCGGCCTGGCGCACGGTCAGCTTCTGCTCGCGGGCGATGCGCTTGATGCGTTCGGCGTGGCCACGATAGCCGTTGACGCCCAGCTCACCGAGGTCGGGGAAGGGCGCGTCGAGGTCGTACTGGCTGAAGTCGTGGTAGTTGAACGGGCGGCCCAGTTGCACCAGGGCCTTGTTCAGGTCCAGCTCGCCCTGGCGCTCGCGCAGGATGGCCTGGGCCTGTTCGTCGCTGTCGGCGATGATCGGGTCGATGCCGGGGAACAGCAGCACATGCTCCGGGTTGCGCCCGGCCTCGGCCACCCGGCGCTTGATGTCGGCGTAGAACTCGCGGGCATCGTCGAAGTTGTCCACGCCGGCGAAGATGCCTTCGGCCACTTCGGCGGCCAGCGTGCGCCCGGATTCGGACACGCCGGCCTGGAAGATCACCGGCTGGCCCTGGCGCGAGCGGGAGATGTTGAGCGGGCCGGCGACCTGGAAGAACTCGCCCTTGTGCTCCAGGCGATGCTGCCTGCTCGGGTCGAGGAAGCGCTTGCTGGCCTTGTCGCGGGGGAAGGCGTCGTCCTCGTAGGAGTCCCACAGCCCTTGCACCACCTCGACGTGCTCGCGGGCGCGGCGATAGCGTTCGCCATGGTCGATATGGCGCTCGCGACCGAAGTTGCCGGCGGCGCCCTCCAGCCCGGTGGTGACTACGTTCCAGCCGGCGCGGCCATGGCTGATATGGTCCAGTGAGGCGTACTGGCGGGCGACGTTGAAGGGTTCGGTGTAGGAGGTGGTCAGGGTGCCGACCAGGCCGATCTTTTCGGTGGCGCCGGCCAGCGCCGAAAGCAGCGTCAGCGGTTCCAGGCGGTTGAGGAAGTGCGGCGCCGACTCGGGGGTGATGTAGGGGCTGTCGACGATGAACACGAAGTCGAAGCCGGCGGCCTCGGCGGCGCGCGCCTGTTGCCGGTACCAGTCGATGTCGATGCTGGCGTCGCCGGGGATGGCCGGGTGCAGCCATTCGTGCTGTGCGGTGCCGACACCGGTGAGGATGGCGCCGAAGTGGAGTTGGCGTGTTGTGCTCATGAGCGGATTCCTTGCTGTAGGGGGGAGGCGTTGACGTTCAGTAGTGGGGTTGCGCGGATATCGGCGAGGGTGGCGGCGCCGGCCAGTTGCATCACCGTGCGCAGCTCGTTGTCGAGGCGCTCCAGTACCGCCTGCACACCCTGCCAGCCACCCAGGGACAGGCCATAGAGCACGGGCCGGCCGACGGCCACCACATCGGCGCCGGCGGCGATCGCCTTGAACACGTCGAGGCCACGGCGGATGCCGCTGTCGAAGATGATCGGCACCTGGCCCCGCACTTCGGCGGCCACCCTGGGCAGCGAGTCGAAGGCTGCCGGCGAGCCGTCCAACTGGCGCCCGCCGTGGTTGGAGACCTGGATCGCATCGACGCCGTGGTGCAGCGCCACGCGGGCGTCGGCGGCGGTGGTGACGCCCTTGAGGATCAGCGGCAGGCCGCCGCTGTGCTGGCGCACGAAGTCCAGGCTGTCCGGCCCGAGGTGGCTGTCGAAGGCGCGCTCGATAGCGCGCGGGCGGCCCTCGCGATCGAGGAAGTTGCCGGGGGTCGGCAGGCTGAGGCCGTTGCGCCGGTCCTGCTCGCGGTTGCCGCCGACGGTGACATCGGCGGTCAGTACGATGGCCTTGTAGCCGGCGGCCCGCGCCCGTTGCAGCAGCTCGCGGTTGAAGCCGGCGTCGCGGGTCAGGTAGCACTGGAACCACTTGTCGCCGTTGCTGGCGGTGGCCACCTGTTCGAGGTTCTGGGTGGAGACGGTGCTGGTCCCGAACAGTGTGCCGTAGGCGGCGGCCCCCCGGGCGGTACCGGATTCCGCGCTGGCGTGGGCCAGGCCGTGGGCGGCCATGGCGGCGACCACCAGCGGCGATTCCAGGCGGCTGCCGAGGATGCTGGTATCCAGGCCCTGTACGGTCTTGCCGGTCAGCACGCGCTGGTCGATGAAGACCCGCGAGAAGGCGCTGCGGTTCTCGCGCAGGGTCTGCTCGTCGCCGGCGCCCCGGGCGATATAGTCGAAGGCTGGCTTGGGGATGACCTGGGCGGCCAGTGTTTCCAGTTCCAGCAGGTTGGCGAAGGGTGGAAGGGGCGTTTCGTTCACAGTGGTGGATTCCCGTGCGGCCAGGAGTGGGCGCGTTGCCAGCAGGGCGGCGCCGCTGGCCAGGAGGCCCAGGGTTTCTCGTCTGTTCAGGGGCATGCTCGGACTCCGTCCCGTCGCTGCGCATGGCGCTCGGATTGTCTCCGCTGCGTGCGGCGCGCCCTACGCACATCCAGGGTGGTAGGGGGCACCGCGCGCACCGTGGGGCCGTTGCTCAGCCGGCCTGGAGCTTGCCGGCCTTTTCCTGGCGCTCGACCAGCGCGCGGATGCGCGGCAGCAGCTCCTGGCCGTACTCCACGGCGTCGCGCAGTTGTTCGAAGCCACGGAACAGGAAGGTGCTGACGCCGACGTTGTAGTAGTCCAGCGCGGCTTCGGCGACCTGTTCCGGCGTGCCCACCAGCGAGGTGGAGTTGCCGGCGGCGCCGGTCAGCGCGGCGATCTCGGTCCACAGGCGCTTGTCGTGCACCTTGCGCTGGCTGGCCAGCTCGACCAGGCGCTCGGAGCCGATGTTGCTCTTGCCGAAGTTCTTCTCGCGGCGCGTGTTCTTGCGCAACTGGACCAGCTCCTGCGCGTCGGCGAGGATGCGCTCGGCGCGGGCCCAGGCTTCTTCCTCGGTGGCGCCGAGGATCGGCCGCAGCGACAGGCTGAAGCGGATGTGCTTCTCGCGGCCATACCTGGCGGCGGCCTTGCGTACCTTGATGATGCGTTCGCGGATCTGCTCGACCGGCTCGCCCCACATCATGTAGACGTCGGCGTGTTTGGCGGCGACTTCCACGGCGGCGTCCGAGGCGCCGGAGAAGTAGATCGGCAGGTAGGGCTTCTGCAGCGGCTTGACCAGGGTCAGGTTGTCCTCGATGCGGTAATGCTCGCCCTGGTGGTCGAAGGGCTCGGTGCTGGTCCAGGTCTTGCGGAATATGTCGAGGTATTCGTCGGTGCGGGCGTAGCGGGCGTCCTTGTCGAGGAAGTCGCCGTCGCGCTGCAGGTCGCCACTGTCACCGCCGGTGATCACGTTGATCGCGGCGCGGCCCTGGCTCAGGTGGTCGAGGGTGGCGAACTGGCGGGCGGCGAAGGTCGGTGCCTGGAAGCCGGGGCGATGGGCGACCAGCAGGCCGATCCGCTTGGTCAGAGCGGCGGCGTAGCTGGCGAGGACCAGCGAATCCGGCGCGCTGGTATTGACCGCCAGCAACACCTTGTCGAAGCCGCCGTACTCCTGTGCCTGGGCGAATGCCTTGACGAATTCCACGTCGACGATGGGGCCACGTGGGGCCTGGGATTCGCTGCCTTCCTGCGGGCCGATCAGGCCGATAAATTCGAGACTCATGTTGAGGGGCTCCTGTTCATCTCTTGGAGGCTGCCGCGGGAATGCGGGCGCCTTGATATGCACGACTCGGCAAGTGCTTCGAGAGTAGGAGGGCTATTGGTTTCATGCAAATAACATATATTCATATTTATATATTATCTCAACTTTTAATAATAATGCGCGCGATGGCATCGCTGTGGCGATGGCGCGTCAGGGCTGCGTACCATGCCGACATCCGCCGGCAATTCGTTTCGACAAAGGCGCTGGAGGCTGGAAGGCTGGACGAACTACACGAACTGCCACGTTCTTTCGCCCAGCCTCCGGCGCGCTCGTTCGGCGCGTGACGCCCTCGTCCTGGAGCCAGCCCCCGCACCGTCAAATCGCCGTAACATCCTGTGGGTATGGTCGCTGGCCTTACATACCCAAAGACTGGTGCCCGTGATGTCGCACACTTTCCGTCTCCACCCGCTTCCCCTCGTTCTGGCCCTGCAGGCCGCCATTGCCGGCCCGGTTTTCGGCGCCAGTTTCAGTGTCGGAACCGGCTCTTCCGATAGCGATGGAAAGACGCTGAACGCCGGGGAAAGCGGCAGCGTTGCCAGCGGCGGCGTGCTGAGCGTCGCGGATGGCAGTGTCGCCGTGGCCATTCGCGCCGGCGAAACGACGCTGACCAACGCCGGCGAGATCCGCCAGACCGGCAGCGCCCGCGCCATTGATGCCAACAACGGCAACCCGCTCTTCACCCTGAGCAACCAGGCGGGGGCGACCATCGATGCGGTCGGCAACGTGGCCATTCGCCTCAACCGCACCGGCGGCCAGTACATCATCGACAACCAGGGCACCATCTCCCAGAGCGGCGTCTCGGTGAATGGCGAGCGGGCGATCAAGGCCGATGCCGCCTACAGCACCAGCGGCAACCAGATCATCAACGGCTCCGAGGACAACCGCGATGCGGTGATCAGTTCGACCGGCAACGATGCCTTGCGCCTGGGCAACCAGTTCACCCTGACCAACTACGGGCGGATCTTTTCCACTGGAGAGGTCAATACCAGTTGCCCCGGCTACATGAGCGACCTCTGCGAGAACGATTACTCCGCCGCTGATGGCGTGGCCATCGAGAACGAGCGCGCCAACGTGGCTATCCTCAACCACGGCAGCATCGAGGGGCCACGCCATGGTATCGATGGCGGCGATCCGCTGGCGGCCGATGCGGATAGCGACCTGCTCGGGCTGGAGCGCTTGATCGTGCGCTCCGCGGACGGCAATGGGGTGACCTTCGCCAAACAGATCGGCGATGAAATCGTCGAGGACGTACAGATCGCCAACCCGGTGATCATCAACTACGAAGACGGCACTATCGTCGGCAATAACGGTTCTGGCGTCGGCCTGGATGGCCATGGCGTGGTGTTCAACTACGGCACCATCAGTGGCCGCTATGCCGGGGAAGGCAATATCTACGATCACGAAGGCCTAGGTGAAACCATCGCCAACGGCGATGGCGATGGCGTGGATATCGACGGTATCGCCTATATCGAGAACCATGGCCGCATCGAAGGCCTGGGCGCTGGCGGCCTGGACTCCGGCGGTCGCCCCAATGGCGGCGACGGTATCGCTGCTGGCGGCGGCACCATCCTCAATATGGAGGGCGCCTCGATCTTCGGCCAGAGCGCCGGCATCCTCATCGACGATGGCGCCAACGGCAGTTCGGCGCCCAGCGGGCGCGGCACCGTGGATGCCGATGGCGCCCCGGCGGCCAATGGCGGTGTCGCACGTATCGTCAACGCGGGCAACATCACCGGTGCCGACAAGGTCGGCGTCGGCCTGGTAGGCGACTACGACGATGTGCTGATCAACCAGGCCAGCGGTGTCATCCTCGGCGGTGCGCAAACCCTGCGTGTCGATGAGTTGGACAGCACCACCGCGGGCGCCGCCGTGCAGATGGGCGGCGGTAACGACAGCCTGAGCAACGCCGGCCTGATCGAGGGCCTCAATGGGCTGGCGGTGGATCTCGGCGCGGGCGACGACAGCCTGACCGTGCTCTCCACGGCACGCTTCGTCGGCCAGGTCGACGGTGGTGCCGGCAACGACAGCCTGGTGCTCGACGATGCCCTGGGCGGCAGTTTCGGCGCCAGCATCAATTTCGAAAACCTCGATGTGCGCAACGGTAGCTGGCGTGTCGACAATGACGACTTCAGTGGCGACACCCGTATCTACGCCGGCGCCAGCCTGTTCAACCTCGGTACCCTGCGCGGCGATGTTCAGGTCGAGAGTGGTGCGACCTTTGGCGGTGGCCGGGTCGACGGCGACCTGAATCTGGCCAGCGGTTCGACCCTGGCGCTGGCGGTCAGCGCCGAAGGCGACAGTGACACTACCAGTATCGGCGGCAATGCCGCCTTGAACGGCGCCAACCTGCGCATCGACGCGATCTCGGGCGATTACCCGCTGCAGAGCAGCTACAAGGTGCTGCAGGCCGACGGCAGCGTTACCGGCACCTTTGCCGATGTCACCAGCAGCCTGGCTTTCCTCACTCCGAGCCTGAGCTACGGCGCGCAGAGCGTCGAATTGACCCTGGCGCGCAACGACCGTGGCTTCGCCGACCTGGCGTACACCGCCAATGGCAGGGGCGCGGCCCGTGCGCTGGAGTCCCTGGGCAGCGGCACGCTGTACAACGCGGTGTTGACCAGCAGCAGCGGCAATGCCGCCAACGCCATCGACCAGTTGAGCGCGAGCAGCAACGCCAGCCTGATGAGCGCCAGCCTTGCGGGCAGCGCCCGGGTCGGCAGCAGCATGCTCGGCGCCATTCAGCAGATGGGCGGCGCCAGCAATCTGCAGGCTTCGCTGCTGCGTGAAGACGCTCCGCAGCTTGCCGCCACTGGCGTGCCGAGCTCTGCCCGGACCCTCAACGATCCTCGTGCCGAGGGCCGTCTCTGGCTACAGGGGCTGGGCAGCCACGGCAAGGTCGATGGTCGCAACGGCGCCCACGCGGTCAGCCAGGACACCCGAGGCGCCGTGCTCGGTGCCGACTGGGCGCTGGACGCGACGTGGCGCCTCGGTGTGCTGGGTGGCTATGGGCGTACCGATGTCGATGCCGGCCCCGGCGCCTCCAGCGATATCGACAGCCTGCACCTGGGCGTCTATGCCCTGCGCCAGAGCGGCCCCCTGGCCCTGCGCCTGGGGGCGGCCTACAGCCGTCACGACAACAGCAGCAAGCGCCGGGTGGAATTCGCCGGTTTCAGCGATCGCCTGCGTGGCGACTACGATGCCGACAGCCAGCAGGCCTTCGCCGAACTGGGTTATCAGATGGCCCATGGCCGGCTGCTCAGCGAGCCGTTCGCCGCCATCGGCTACCAGCGCTACAGCCATGAGGCCTACCGAGAAAAAGGTGGGGCCGCCGCCCTGCGCGTCGACAGCCAGGAGCAGGACAATTTCAGTTCCACCCTGGGCGTGCGCCTGGCCCACCTCGGCACCCTGGACAACGGCATGAGCCTGACCCCGCGCCTGAGCGTCGGCTGGCGGCATACCTATGGCGATGTCGACAGCAGTGCACGGCAGACCTTCCTCAGCGGCGGCAGCGCCTTCAGTGTCGAAGGCACGGCCCTGGATCGCGACAGCCTGTTGCTGGAGGCCGGCGTAGACCTCGGCATCAGCCGGCGGCAGAGCCTGGGCCTCGGCTACAGCGGGGAACAAGGCAGCCGTGCGCAGAACCATGCGCTGCTACTGCAGTGGCAATCACGCTTCTGAGGCCGTTCAGCAGGGTCATCGTGCTACGTGCCCAGAAGGCCGAAAACAGCGCAGGAAGGCTTTAGGCTGGACGAACAGCAGTTCGTCGTCTGTCCGAAACCAACGCTTCTACGTCCGGCTTTACAGCCTCCAGCGCTTGTTGTCGAAGGCTTCATGGCGCGATTGCCCTGGCTCCCCACACCAGCGATATCGGTTGACGATCGCGGGTGCTCTGGCCTGTCCGATTTTTCCGTTGAGTGTTGCCCAAAGGCCAAACCCTGGAGTGCGTCACAAATCGGAGCCTTGTCCTGTGACTGACCTCACACTTCCGTGCCATTGACCTTTCATCTTGCGCGTGACACCTGCAGTTTGGTGGCCAGACGGAAATCGGCTGCGGCGCATCATGAACGAAGACCACGACTCTCCCTGGAAGGAAGCGCTGGAAGTGTTCTTCCAGCCTTTCCTGCAACTGCTTTTCCCGGATATCGAGGCCCTGGTCGACTGGCGCCAGCCACCGCTTTTTCTCGATAAGGAGTTGCAGAAGATCACCGGCGATGCCGAGAGCGGACGGCGCTACGTCGACAAGCTGGCCAGGGTGCTGCTATTGGATGGCGAGGAACGCTGGCTGCTTGTCCATACCGAGGTGCAGGGAACGCCGGAGCGGGATTTCGCCGAGCGCATGTACCGCTACTACAGCCGTATCCGCGAGCGCTACCGGCTGGCGGTGATCAGCCTGGCGGTGCTGACCGACACCGATCGGGGCTTTCGCCCCGAACGCTTTCCCTGCCATTTCGCTGGTAGCGGCGTCACCTTTCGCTTTCGCACCTGCAAGCTGCTGGACTTCCAGGCGGATATGGACAAGCTGCTGCACAGCGACAATCCGTTCGCCCTGTTGGTGGCCGCCCAGCTCAGCGCCAAGCTGATCCGCGATGGCCGGCAGCGCGCCGACAACCTGGTCGCCTTCTACCGCCTGGCCATCCGCCAGCGCCTGGACCGCGATCTGATCGGTCGCCTGGTGATCTTCCTGGAGTGGATGGTGGCCTTGCCGGCCGAGGCCGGCGACTACTACGATGAACGCATCAGCCAACTACAGCAGGGGGCCATCATGCCTTATGTCAGTTCGTTCGAGCGCAAGGCGCAGCAGAAAGGGTTCGAGCAGGGTGTCGTCCAGGGGCTGGAGCGGGGCGTGCTGCAAGGTATGACTCAAGGTATGGCGCGCGGTACCCAGGCCATTTTGCTGAAACTGCTGGCACGCCGCTTTGGCGAATTGGACGGCAGTACCCTGGCGCGCGTCCAGTTGGCGGAAACCACGGAGCTGGAACGCTGGGCGGAAAATATCCTCGATGCCAGTAGCCTGGATGAGGTGTTCGATGCGAAGCGGTAAGGCCGCTCGTGGTTAGAGGCCGCCGGAAGCCGGAAGCGGAATTCCCGTAGGGTGCGGTGCTATCACCCCGCTGCGCGCGATGCACCCTGCAACGGCTTCCAGCTTATGGTTTCCAACTGCCCTTCATAAGCTTCAGGGGTTGTCCAGGCGTTCGCGGGCTTCACGGGTCGCAGCCAACATCGCCGGGTTGAAGCTGTGGTCGAACAGCGGGGCGATGCCCGGGCGCCGGGCGATGGTGCCCTGGGCGTGCCAGTAGTCGGCCTCGGCGGCGAAGGCGTCTTCCAGCGCCTGTTGTTGCGGGGTGGTTAGCCCGTACCGGGTACGGGTGCGTTCGCCGATCTGGCGCATCACCACGGGGTCGACCCGCACCAGCCTGCCGCTCAGCGCCGCCCATTCGTCGGGATGCGCGGCGACCCAGACGCTGGCGCGCGCCAGCCGTGCCAGGAAATCCTCGATGGCGGCGCGCCTGGCCGGGTCGGCCAGGGCCTGGGCGGAAGCGTACTGGATGGCGTAGCTGTCCTCGCGCTTGCCGACCCAGCCGAGCAGGCGCAGGTCGTCGCGCGCGTGCAGCAACACGCTCAGTTGCGGGTCCCAGATGCCCCAGGCGTCGATATGCCCGGCCAGCAGCGCCGCCAGCGCGGCGTCGTTGCTCAGGTTGAGCAACTGGATGTCGTCGAAGCCGAGGCCGGCCCGGTCGAGCACCTGGCCCAGCAGGTACTGGGTGCCGGAGCCTTTCATAACCGAGAGGCGCGCGCCCTTGAGGTCGGCGATCGAGTGGTAGGGCGAGTCGGCGCGCACCAGCAGCGCGGCGCTGCCGGCCTGCTGCGGCCCGTCCACTGGCCGCCCGGAGGCGACCACCTTGAGGCCGCTGGCGTCGTTGTTGCCGGCCTCGAAGATGATCGCGGTGGCACCACCATTGCCGCCGAGGTCGATATTGCCGCCGCGCAGCGCTTCGAGCAGCGCCGGCGTGGCAGAGAATTCCGACCACTCGATGCGGTAGGTCAGGTCGTCCAGTTCGCCGGCGGCCTCCAGATAGGGACGGTTGCCGATCTTGTTCGGCGCGCCGACCCGTAGCACCACGCCGGACAGGTCCGGCTCGCCGGCGCTGGCCGTGGGCACGCTGGCGTTCTGCCGTTCGCAGCCGCCCAGCAGCAGCGCCGCCAGCAGGGCAGCGATGAACGGCAGTGTTGTCGCCAGGGGCAGGTATCGGCGGGCCTTTCTCCCTTTCTCCTCGCGGGCTACGGTGTGGACACATCTCTCCGACTTGGGCCATTCCCCCTCTCCCTTCGCGGGAGAGGGCTGGGGAGAAGGAGGCTGAACGGTGTCATACCCTGGCCCCTCGTGTCTTCCCCAGCCCTTCTCCCGCAAGGGGAGAAGGGAGTTCTGTTGTGCACTGCCTGACAAGTGCTGTCGACGAGCAGGGTAGCCCAAGAAGCGCAGGCAAAAGGACTTCATCGCGCCACCTCCGCCGGATGCGCCGGGCGTGGCAGGCCGAGGCTGTCGCGCAGGGTGGCGCCTTCGTATTGCGTACGATAGATGCCCCGGCGCTGCAGTTCCGGCACTACCTGCTCGACGAACTCCTCCAGCGGCGCGGGGAAGAACGGGAACTGGATGATAAAACCGTCGGCGCCCTCGTTCTCCAGCCACGCCTGCATATGGTCGGCGATGGTCTGCGGCGTGCCGTAGACCACCTGGTGGCCACCGGCGCAGGCGAAGTGGCGGGCCAGTTGGCGGATCGTCAGGTTTTCCCGGCGCGCCAGATCGACCAGCAGTTGCTGCCGGCCATGGGCCGAGTTGTTCGGTGGCAGTTCGGGCAGCGGGCCGTCGAGGGGGTATTGCGTCAGGTCGAGGTCGCCGGCCAGGCGGGCGATGGGCTTGATGCCGAGGTCGTCGGGCAGCAGGTCGAGCAGTCGCTGGTGCTTGGCGCGGGCTTCTTCCTCGCTGCGGCCGACGATGGGCAGCAGGCCGGGGAGGATCTTGATGTGGTCCGGGTCGCGGCCATGGCGGCGGGCGCGCTGCTTGACGTCGCGGTAGAAGGCCTGGGCTTCCTCCAGGGTCAGGGCGGCGGTGAACACCAGGTCGGCGGTCCGCGCCGCCAGCTCGCGGCCAGCCTCGGAGGCGCCGGCCTGGGACACGATCGGGTGGCCCTGGGGGGCGCGCGCCACGTTGAGCGGGCCGCGCACGCGGAAGTGCTGGCCCTGGTGGTCGAGGCGATGCACCTTGGCCGGGTCGAAGTAGCGGCCCTGCTTGTCGCGTTCCAGCGCATCGTCCTGCCAACTGTCCCAGAGGCCGCGCACCACGTCGTGGAATTCCTCGGCGCGGGCGTAGCGCTGGGCATGCCGCAGGTGTGCATCGAGGCCGAAGTTGCCGGCCTCGTCCTCGATCTGCGAGGTGACCAGGTTCCAGCCGGCGCGGCCGCCGCTGATATGGTCGATGCTGGCGATGCGCCGGGCCACGTGGTAGGGCTCGTTGTAGCTGGTGGTGACGGTGGCGATCAGGCCGATATGGCGGGTCAGCGGCGCCAGCGCGGCGATCAGCGACAGCGGCTCCAGGTAGGTGGCACGGGCGAAGCCGGTGCGTCCGCCATCGGCCAGGGTGTCGGCGGGCACGGCGGCGCTGTCCTGGAAGAACAGCGTGTCGAACCTGCCGCGCTCGGCGGTCTGCGCCAGGTGCGCGTAGGCGGCGAAGTCCATGTCGGTTTCCGGCCGGGCGTGCGGGTGGCGCCAGCCGCCGGCATGGTTGCCGGGGGCGAACAGGAAGGCGCCGAGTTTCAGTTGCTTGCTCATGCTCGGTTCCTCAGAAGTCGTAGCTCACGCCGGCCACCGCGGCGCGGCCGTCGCCGGGGTAGAACACCGCCACGTCGTTGCCCCTGGCGTCGTATACCGTGGCGTTGCCGGAGGCGTATTCCTTGTCGGTGAGGTTGGACAGGTCGAGGAACAGCGACCAGCGCTGGCCGCTGTCGTAGCCCAGGCGCGCGCCGAGCAGGGCGTAGGCGTCGGCCTTGAAGCTGTTGGCGAAGTCCACGTAGTAGCTGGAAGCGGCGTTGACGCTGAGGCCGGCGTAGAAACCGGCGGCCTGCTCGAAACGCAGTTCGGCCTGGTAGAGGTGGCGCGGTACACCGGGCAACTGGTTGCTGCCGAACACCTCATCGTCGCGGAAATGGAAGTCGTTGAAGGTGTAGGCCTGGCGCAGCGACAGCCGGTTGCCGCCACCGCTCCAGAGGGTGTTGACAAGGCTCGCCTCGACGCCCTGGTGGATGGTCGGGCTGCCGTTGAAGGCGGTGACCAGGGCATCCTGGCTGAGGCTGGCCGGCTCGATTTCCACGTTCAGCAGTTCATCCTTCACCCAGGCCCGGTAGATCGCCAGGCTGGCGTCGTAGCCTTCGCCATTGGCGCGCAGGCCGAACTCGAGGGTGTTGGCCTTCTGGTCCACCAGCGGTTTGACGAAGTTGACCCGGGTGCTGAAGGTGGACGGCGAATATTGCCAGGTGGCCGCCGGGTTCAGCGAGCGGCTGAGGTTGGCGAACAGTTGCAGGCCCGGCGTAGCCTGCCAGGTCAGGCCCAGGCGCGGCGCCAGGCTCCATTCGTCGTAGACCCTCGAGCCCTGGTAGCCGGCGTTGATCGGCGCCGCCGAGTGTTCGATGGCGATGTCGCGCCTGACCTGGATCACCGACAGGCCGCTGAGCAGTTTCAGGTCGCGGGTCAGGCCAAGGCTGTTGCCGAAGGCGAAGACATTGTCGAACGAGCCCTTGTAGCGGTTGTACTTGACCTTCTCCAGGCTGCCGTCGACGTTGCGCCGGTAGGTGTCGGTGCGACCGGTGGTCTGCTGGGTGTGGAACCAGCCGAGGGTGCTTTCGCTGGGCAGGCCGAACACTTCGTCGTTGCGCGTGTAGCGCAGGCTCAGGCTGGCGTCGCGGTAGTCCGAACTGCTCGGCGTGCTGCCGTAGCTGTTCAGGCGTTGCGGCAGCTTGTAGTAGCCGAGGCCGAACTCCAGGCTGGAGGTGTCGTCGATCTGCCAGGTGGTGCGGCTGCCGACCTGCAACGAGCCGTACTTGTCCACCAGGTTGCGGTTGGCGCGCAGCGCCGCGCTGGTCTGTTCCGGGTCGCGGCGCAACTGGGCGCGGGTCAGCGCGCCGGAGGCCTGGTGGTATTCCTCGCGGTAGCGCAGGTACAGGCGGGTTTCCAGGTCCGGGCTGAAGCGGTAGCCGAAATTGGAACTGAAACCACGGGATTTCTTGAATGTCTGGTCCTGGAAGCCATCGCGGCGCGACTCGGTGAAGTTGACGTAGTAGTCGGCGGCACCGAGCACGCCGCCGCTGGCGAGCTGCGACTTGTGGTAGCCGAAGCTGCCGGCCTCCAGGTGCAGGCGGCTGCCGGGGCTGTCGAGGCCGTTGCGGCTGACGAAGTTGACCGCGCCGCCGAGGGACAGCGCGCCGTAGTCGAAGGCGTTGGCGCCGCGCAGCACCTCGGTGTGGTCCAGGCCGAGCGGCTCGAACAGTTCGTAGGAGGCGCCGCCGGGGCCGGTCAGCGGCAGGCCGTCGAACAGATATTTCAGCCCCAGCGGCATATTGCCGACGTTGGAGAGGATGCCCGAGCCACGGATCGACACATGGATGCCGTCGTTGCCACCGACGTTCTGCACGAACACGCCGGGCTGGTAGGCGAAGATGTCCTGGGGCGCGGCGCGGCCTTTCTCGACTTCCGCGCCGGAGACCACGCTGGCGCCGCCGGGAATGTTGCGCAGGCGCTGTTCGGCGGCCTTGGCCGGGGTGAGTTTCCGCTGTTCGATCACCACGGTTTCCAGGGTAGTGTCGCTGTCTGCGGCGGCCTGGGCGCTGCCCAGGTACGACAGGCCGGTGCCGAGGGCGATGGCCAGGGTAAGCGGATGGCGATGCATGCAAGGACTCTTCTGTTATCGGTATCGTTATCGTTGGTGCGCATGGCGCACTCTCATCATTGGTGCGCATGCACCCTACGGGGGAATGACGCACGGCTGCGGTGGCCCCGGGCACGGGTAGCGTGCGCCGTGCGCACCGCTCTGCTAGCGGATGGCCCGTTCCAACGGCGCGGCGTAGCGGCTGTGCGGGATCGGCAGGCCGAGATGGCCGCGCAGGGTGTCGCTGGCGTAGTCGCGGCGGAACAGCCCGCGCTTCTGCAGGATCGGCACCACCTGCTCGGCGAACAGCCGGGCGCCGTCCGCGCCCTGGCCGGGCATGACGATAAAGCCGTCGCTGGCGCCCTGGCGGAACCACTGTTCGATATGGCCGGCGACCTGTTCCGGGCTGCCGACCACGCGCCCGTGGCCGGCCGAGCCGCCCTGCAGTTCCAGCAACTGGCGCAGGGGCCAGCGTTGCTGTACGGCGAACTGGCGGAACAGCGCGTAGCGGCTCTGCCGGCCTTCGATGGACAGCACCTCGGGCAGGCGCTCTAGGGGTAGCGGGCGGTCGAGGTCCAGGTCGCCCAGCTCGATGCCGCCGAGCTGGGCCTTCAGGGCGGCCCAGATGTCGCTGCCGAAACCTTCGAGAATGCGCTCGTTGAGCTGGCGCGCCGCCGCATCGCTTTCGCCGATCACCGTGCTCAGGCCGGGCAGTATCTTGATATGGGCCGGGTTGCGCCCCAGCCGGCGGGCCTGGGCGTGCACGTCGTCGCGAAAGCGCCGGGCCTCGGGGATATGGTGCTGGGCGGTGTAGATGGCCTCGGCGAAGTGCGCGGCGAAGGCCTTGCCGTCCTCGGACGAGCCGGCCTGGAACAGTACCGGGTGGCCCTGGGGCGAACGGGCGGCGTTGAGCGGCCCGGCGACCTGGTAGAACTCGCCGCGATGGTCGATAGGATGCACCCGGGCCGGGTCCGCGCAGGGGCGCTGGCCCGGCTGCTGGATGATGGCGTCGTCCTCCCAGGAGTCCCACAGCTTGCGCACCACCTCGACGTGTTCGAGGGCGCGCCGGTAGCGTTCGCTGTGCGGCGGCAGCGGGGTGTCGCCGAAGTTGTCCGCCCCGGCGCTGGAGGTGACCACGTTCCAGGCGGCGCGGCCAGCGCTGAGGTTGTCCAGCGAGAGCACCTGGCGCGCCAGGTTGAAGGGCGCGGTGAAGCTGGTGGAAAGGGTCGGTACCAGGCCGATATGGGAAGTCAGCGCCGCCAGCGCCGAGAACAGCGTGATCGGCTCAGGACGCGGCGGCTGCGGGTGGACGCGGTCCTGGAAGGCTACGTCGGCGACCATCACGAAGTCGAACCGGGCCCGCTCCAGCAGTCTCGTGGTTTCTGCGTAGTAGCCCAGGTCGCTCGGTCGTTGGGGAGCGGCTGGATCGTTGCCTGGCGAGTTGAACAGCAGGCCGAGGTGCAGGTGTGACATGGGAATCCTCTTCCGGTTCGTGCGTTTGCAGATGGAATGGATGCTAGGCAGGCGGGCTTTTTCATTGCCAATAATTTATAAATATTTATATATAAGATTCTTTATTTTTATATTTAAGGGCGGCAGTGCGCAGGTGGGAACGAGGAGCATCGCGACGATACCCATCGGGCGATCGATGATGGGTATCACTGCGTGTGCTGCCGGGATACATGGATAACACGCTCAACCCATCCTGCCGGCCAGACCTCCCGGCGCTGATTTCCGGGAGGGTAAACACGCTGAAGGATTCCTCAGTAGCGGGCTTCTTCCCGCCCACAGAAGCTATCCACCGGGTCGCCTGCGGTGAATGCCTGCTCGCCCAGAAGCTTGGCGATCAAGGCGCGTTGCACGGGCTCGATGGCGCTGTAGGCATTGATGTAGGTTGGTATCAGTGGCGCGTCGTACAGATAGTAGGGCTGGCCGAGGGAGATCACCAGCGTTGGCAAGTCATGCCAGTGGCGGCGCAGGCTGTCGCGAATGTTGCCGCCGTGGATGCGTTGCCAGTTGAGATAAATGTGCGCGCGTGCGGTGGAGGACTCTTCGGCGAGTACATAGATCAGCAGGTCGCTGCTGTCCCGGCTGGGTGGATCTTGAGGATCGTAGTGGCTCACCTCGAAGCCTCGTTCGGCGAGCAACTCGGCGATGCGCAAGTCGGGTCTCAACTGAGTCGGGTGGCCGATCACGCCTTCGCTGGCCAGCACGATGCGACGATGTTTCTCGAGGCTGATGGGTAACAGTCGCTGGCGATCCTTGACCAGGGTGATGCTGGCCGCTGCCGCTTCTTCGGCGACCGCGCGGTGCGGTGCGGATTGCAGGACGTGACGCAGTTCATCCAGGGCGATCGGCGGGCGCGGGTCGCGATGCAGGCCCAGGTGTGCCTTGAGCGCCAGGATGCGGGCCACTGCCTGCTCCAGGCGTTCCTCGCTCAGCCGGCCTTCGCGCAGCCCTCGGTACATCAGGTCGAAATCGATGCTGGGGTTTTCCTGGGTAAAGAGGAACACGTCGCAACCGGATTCGATCACGGCCGGCACCAGCTCGGCACGGCTGTGCCAACTGGTCAGTCCGGCCATGCCGGTGGCATCGGAGACGATCAGGCCGTTGAAGCCCAGTTCCTCGCGCAGCAGGCGCCGATTGAGCAGGGCGGAGACGGAGGCGGGTTGGAATGCTTCGCGCCCGGCATCGGGCAGGTGGCGGCGGATGTAGGCGGGTAGGGCGATATGCGCCGACATGACGCTCAGCACGCCGCCATCGATCAACGCCTGGTACAGCGTGCCGAACGTAGCCTGCCAGTCTTCCCAGGACAGCGGGTTGACGGTGCCGACCAGGTGCTGGTCGCGATCGTCGAAGCCTTCGCCGGGCCAGTGCTTGGCGGCCGTGGCGATGCCGTGGCGCTGGAGTATGTCGACGTGCAGGCGTGCCTGTTCGAGGATGCGCCGCTGTTCGCTGCCGTATGAGCGCGTGCCGACGATGGCGCTACGAAAGCGTGCGTTGATATCCAGTAGCGGGGTGAAGGACCAGTTGTAGCCCAGTGCCCGGGCTTCGCCTGCCATGACCTCGAGCACCCTGGCCGACAGGTGCGGGTCGTCGGCGGCGGCCAGGCCGAGGGGGTTGGGCAGGGGCGTGCAATGCAGGTAGCTGGCGCCACCGCCTTCGATATCGCCACTGATCAGCAGGGGCAGTTCGCTGTTGTCGGCAAGAAAACGGTTGGCGCGCCAGATATCTTCCAGGCTGCCGCGCACGGGGCGGAAGATGCCGCCCGGGGCGAAGCCGAGCAGCTCGCGCTGGTCGAGCAGGCGGTTGCTGCGCGAGGCCAGGGTGAATAACTGGCCGATCTTCTCCCGCGTACTCAGGCGCCCGAGGGTCTGGCGTACCCAGGCGATGGCCTGGTCGTCGAGGTTGAACGGTGCGGCTTTCAGGTCAATGGTGTGAGGCATATGGGGCTCCTGGATTCAGGCAAGAAAATCGAGATCCCAGAGTGGGCTGACATCCACCTGCCGGGGGATGGCGCCGGCGGCGAAGAGCGCGTCGGCCACTTGCTGCTGGGACTGGATGCTGGTGTGGTCCGGCCGTTGCAGACGGCCCAGTTGGCCCTGTTCGTCCAACTGGTCGAGGTAATAGGCGGCCGGGACATTGGTGAGCTTGCCGTTGAGTTCGGCCCACTGCTGTGGGTTGGCGCCCACCCATGCCAGGGTCTCGCGCATGGCGTCCAGGTAGGCGCGTACCGCCTGGCGGCGTACTGGATCGGCCCAGGCCGCATTGGTCACCCCGTAGGGATAGTTGCCGGAGAGGTAGCCGGCCGAGTCTTTCAGCAGCCGCGCGCCGAGGCGGAATTTGGCGAACTGGACGAACACCCCGTAGATGAACCAGGCATCCAGTTCGCCGCTCTGGAAGGCCGACAGGCCATCCTGGGTGGTGAGGTTGATCGCCTGCACGTCTTGCCAGCTCAGTCCTTGCTCCTTGAGCACCTGCAGCAGGAAGAAGTGCGAGGTGGTCGCGCGCACGTAGCCGATACGCTTGCCGCGCAGGTCGGCCAGTTGTTCGAGCGACGACTTCTCCGGCACCAGGATCACCTGGGTGGCGGGTGGCATCTTCATCACCCCGACCAGCTTGTAGGTGGTATTGGAGGGCAGGGCGAAAACCGGTGGTATCTCGCTCATCCCGGCCAGATCCAGTTGCTGGCTGGCCAGGGCCTCGGTAATGGGCGCGCCGCCCACGTAGTAGCTGACCGGATAGGGCAGCGATACACCGGCGGCCTCGAAGGAATAGGACAGGTCGCCCTTGTAACGGCCGACCCGCAGGCTGGACGCGGCCAGGGCACCAGTGGCGGATGACAGCCAGGGGCTGGCGGCTGCCAGCCCGAGGAGCAGGTTGAATTCTCTGCGACGCATGGGGGCTCCGAGTCAGAAGTTGTAGGTCAGGCTGCCGTAGTAGTAGGCGCCGTAAGGGTCGTAGGCGGGGTTGCTACCCGTGGAGGGGAAGCCGGCCGGGTTGCTGGTGAGGTCGTAGCCCTTCGACGGCGGGTCGATGTCGAACAGGTTCTGCGCGCCGAGGGCGACACTGAGTTGCTCGTTGAAACGCCAGCCCAGTTCCAGGTCGGTGATCCACTGGGCCGGATACTCCACGTCGTAGTAATGGGACTCGCTGCTGACGTCGGTGTGCTTGCCGTAGCGGGTCAGTGCCGCACGCAGGCTGAACGCGCCAAGGTTGTAGTCGGCGCTGAGAATCAGCTTGTTCTTCGGATACACGCTGGTGAAGTAGGAACGTGCGGTGCGATCCAGCAGCACATTGCCGGAACCGACCAGGGCGGCAGGGCTTTCCTTGACGTCATCGATGCGTGTGGTGTTGAGGTTCAGCGCCAGGCCCAGTTTGAGGTCGCCAGCGCTGCCGAGATTGCGGCTGTGGTCGAACACCAGATCCAGGCCGCTGGTGGTGGTGTCCAGGCCATTGGTCGCAAAGCGCACCCAGGTGTTCGGGGCGTATCCGTAGTTCGCCAGCAGGCTTTCGTAGCTGCCGTTGCCACTGTCGCGGATGAAGCCGGTCAGCACCAGGCGATCCCGAATGCGGATCTGATAGGCATCGATGCTCAGGTTGGTGGCCGGGGTCGGTTGCCAGACCAGGCCGATACTGAAATTAGTGGACTTCTCCGGTTTCAGCCCCTCGGCGCCGAGGGCGCGGGCCAGGCCCGAATCGACGGCGATGTTCGACGAGGTGACCAGCACGGTCTGCGCATTGATCGTGTAGTTGGCGCTGGAGCTCTGCTGGTGTGCGGTCTGCGACAACGACGGGGCGCGGAAGCCATTGCTCAGGGTGGCGCGTACGGCCAGCTGGGGGGCGAATTCATAGCGGCTCGAGAGTTTGCCGCTGAAGCTGTCGCCGGCGTCGTCCCGATAGCTTTCATAGCGGGCGGCCAGCCCGATATAGAGCTGTTCCGTCGGGTTCAGGCCGAGATCCAGGTATCCGGCGAAACTGTCGCGGTCGATATCCGCTGTCTGCTGGTCGGACACCGTGGTGGCGGCCTGCACCCCGGCAACGCCTGGTACACCACGTATCTGGTAGTTGCCTACTGCCCAGCCAGCCGGATCTCCGGCCTCGGTGCGGTAATGTTCGTAGCGATGCTCGAAGCCATAGGCGAACTGCAGGGGCTTGGCCAGGCCCACGTCGAATGCACGGTTGAAATCGAGGTTGTTGCTCCATTGGTCGAAGCGCGAGTCGTAGAGGTGGAAGCGGGTGGGGCTGTCGGGGCCGAGGGAGACGTTCAGGCTTTCCTGCTCGTGACGCAGCTTGTCACGGCTGTAGGTGCTGCTGGCATCCCATTGCCAGCCTTCCTCGCTGCCGCCCTTGAAGCCGGCGGCCAACTGATAGTCGAGTTGTTTGGCGCGGTAGTAGGGCGTGAAACCATCGGGCCGCAGTTCGATCACGTTGTTCGCCGAGTTGCTCGAACCGTTGCTGGTGGCATTGGGGCGGCGGAAGTTGGCGCCGATCCAGCCGTCACGCTGGCTGATGGTGGAGAAGGAATAGAAGGTCAGGTCGTCATCGATGGGCAGCTCGGCGTTGTAGGCCACGTTGACCTGTTTGATCTTGGGCAGGCCGCCACCGAATACGTGGCGACCGACCGTCTCGTCGCGTGGGTCGCTGTTGACGCCGTCGATACCGTAGAAGGCGCCGCTGGCCCGTTCGGCGATACTGGCCGACTGGTTGGAGCGAGCGTCCAGGGACAGATTGAAGACGCCGTCAGCGGGCAGCGAGAAGCCGCTGTTGAGGCTCTGGTAGAGCTGCTGGCCATCGCCGGATGCGCGTTGCCCCACCTTGCTGATCGCCTGGCCGCCATGGTCCTGCTGTTTCAGGACGATGTTGATGACCCCGGCGATGGCGTCCGAACCGTACTGGGCGGAAGCTCCGTCGCGCAGCACTTCGACCCGCTCGATGGCGCTGAGTGGAATCAGGTCGAGATCCACCGAGTTGGCCAGTGTCGATTCCCGCGACGCGTTGATCATCGCGCTGGCATGACGGCGTTTGCCGTTGACCAGCACCAGTGTGTGCGAGGGCGACAGACCGCGTAAGGTGGCCGGGCGTGACACGCTTTCGTGGGAGTTGCTAGCGGCATGCTGCACGTTCAATGAAGGGATCAGGCGTTTGAGGGCATCGCGCATCGAGGTCGCACCGCTCTCCCGCAGTTTTTCCGAGGTGATCACATCGATGGGCGAGGGGCTGCTGGCAACCGTGCGCAGCTCGCTACCGCGGTTGCCGGTTACCACCACTGCGTCAAGGCGCGGGTCGGCCTGCCGGGGCGTTTGAGCTACGTGGCGTACGATGGTAATTCCCGATGCGTTGCTGCGTAGCTCCAGACCGCTGCCGCTGAGTGCGCGTCCGACGGCTTGTTCCAGGCTAAACGAGCCCTGAATGGCTGGGCTGCGCAGGTCTTCCAGCAATTGCGGATCGGCCGAAATGGCTTGACCACTCTGCTGCGAGAGGCCGAGCAGCACATTTTCCAGGCTGCCGGCAGGGACTGCGAACGTGGTTTCGAGGGTTTGCGCATGGCTGGTCGAGGCCATGGCAGGGGTTGCCAGCAACAGCGCGCAGCTCAGCAGGGTAGACCGTAGAGTGAAGGGCACGTCGATGTTCCTTATGGGGAGTTGGTGACTGCCTTGAGCAACGACGTGGGAAAATTTTCCAGCTTGATTAGATGATTTCGTTCAATGGATATAACGGGGCCAGGGCCGGACGCTTGCAGGGTGGGGCGACAGCCCTGTGGCTGTCAGCGGGGCTTTAGCCGTGAGCTATTCGCGGGGTTCCCGTACTCAAGACACTTCATCGTTCTTCTGGGGGCTGTTTTTGCCTTGCGCTGGCTACCTCGCCAACGTTTTCCAACGGCCTGCTAGGGGCTGTTGACGTTTCGGCATGGATTGCCGGATCGAGGCACAAGCGGCCTTCGGCTTTCGATTGAAAGCGCTAATGGCTGAACGCTGGACGAAAGAGCTGGCGCCGTGTGCCGGTCGTTCAGCCTCCAGCCTCAAGCGCTTTTCGGCTGTCCGCTTGTGCCTCGAAGAAGCCCGTTCGGAGGGCTAGATTTGAAATATATTTCCATCTGAATCAATGAGTTAAAGAGAAACGTCAACAGACCCTAGGTGAGGTCGATGGTGGTGAAGAATGGCGTGCGCTGAATGGCTAGCGGCAGGCCGCTGGCCAGCAGGTCCAAGCAGCGGGGCACGTCGTCGAGCGGGTAGCGGCCGGTGACGCGCAGGCGGGCGGCGGCTGTGCTGATACGCAATAGCCCATAGTGATAGGCGCCGAGTGAATCCACCAGCCGCGACAGTGGATGATTGCGCAACACCAGCCATCCATCCAACCAGGCGGTTTCCTGGTTGTTGGAAGGCGTTTCGCTGTAAATCCTCTGGTGGTCGAACAGGAGGCTGCGCCGGGCGGCCAGTGCATGCTGGCTGTGTTGCGTGCTGACCAGCCGGGCCCCCTGCTCGAAGGTGATCAGACGAAGCCGGTCACCTTCCTGGCGCAGCAGAAAGCGTCCGTGATCCAGATGCAGCGTGCGGCCCATACTGCGCAACAGGAACGGTGATGCGTCGCGGTTGACCTGTAGCAGCAACTCGCCCTGTCTATGGCTCAGGTGCCGGGGTGCATGGCTGTCGAGGCGGGCGATGCTGCGGGCGTTGAGGTCGAGGCGGCTGCCGTCCCGCAGCCACCAGGTGTGTCGCTCACCGATTCCTGTATAGAGGTCGCCGGGCAGTGCCGGGCCAACCCGTGCGATGCGTTCCAGCAGCGCGCCGCTGGCACCGAGGCCGAGCAGGGTCGAGCCGCCGCGCAGGAACTGGCGGCGGCTCGACGGTGCCTGGACGATCTTCAACAACTCATCGCCGGGAAGCTGCCGCAGCTCAGTGCTGGCCAGGGGCGCCAAGCCGTTGCGTAGCCGCTGCAGCGTCTGTGCATTGCGCGGGCTTGCCGCACACCAGGCATCCAGTTCGCGCTGTTGCGCGGCATCGAACTCGCCCGATTGCAAGTGCACCAGCCAGGCAATGACTTGTTCGAGGCTGTTATCCCTATCAGCGTTCATCGGCCAGGGCCTCCCAGCAGTTATGCAGTGCGCTGGCCATCAGGCGGTGAATGCTGGTCACCGACAGTCCCAGGCGCTGGCTGATCTGCGAGTAGGTCAGGCCTTCGACGAAACTGCAGACGAATACCGCTTTCGCCTGCCCCGGTAGTCCGTTGAGCAGCCGGTCGAGGTGTAGCAGGCGATCGATCAGTTCCAACTGTTCCTCCGGCGAGGGCTGGACCTCTTCGGCTGTTCCGGCGAGCAGTCGCAGGTAGGCTTTTTCCAGGTCGCGTCGGCGCCAGCTTTCATACAGCAGGCGGTAAGCGATGGTGGTGAGCAGCGCCCTGGGTTCGCGAATGCGTTCCGGCGCCGGCATGCTCAGCACCCGCAGGAAGGTCTCCGCGGCCAGGTCTTCGGCATGCTGCTGGCAGCCGGTGCGTGCACGCAGCCGTGAACGCAGCCAGGTATGGTTCTGCTCGAACAGGTGCTGGATGACGGAGTTGCTGTCGTTCATCGAGCCTTGATCCGGGAGGGAGCAGGTACGCGCAGCCCCAGGTGCTCGCGCAGGGTGCTGCCCTGGTATTCGCGGCGGAATACGCCGCGCCGTTGCAGTTCGGGCACCACCTGGTCGAGGAAGCGTTCCGCGCCGCCGGGGCTGTAGGGCGGCATCACCACGAAACCGTCGGCGGCGTCTTCCTGTAGCCATTGTTCCATCTGCTCGGCAACGCTTTTCGGCGAGCCGACCAGCTTGGCGAAGGCCAGGCTGGAGGCGTACCAGCGCCCCAGTTGCCGCAGGCTCCAGCCGGCCTCGATGGCGTTGCCGATGACCACGTCGAAGCGGCCCTTGCTGCCCTGGATGAAGTCGCGGATATCCGGCACCGGCGCCTCGGGATCGTGCTGGGCCAGGTCGTAGTTCATGCTCGCCGACATGAAGGCCAGGCCGGCGAGCGGCTGGATCAGCTCGTCCAGTTCGCCGGCCAGGTCCTGGGCCTGCTGGTCGCTGTCGGCGACGATCGGGTAGAGGCCGGGCAGCACCTTGACGGCATCGGCCTGGCGGCCCGCGTCGAGCACCTGCCGCTTGAACTGGCGATAGAAGGCCCGGGCCTTTTCCAGGCTCGATTGCACCGGGAAGATCACCTCGGCATTGCTCGCGGCCAGTGCCTGGAAGGTGCCGGAGACGCCGGCCTGGATCAGCACCGGGTGGCCCTGGGGCGGGCGCGGCAGGTTGAGCGGGCCGCGCACGCGGAAGTGCTCGCCCTGGTGGTCGGCATAGTGGATGCGGCTGGCGTCGGCATAGCGCCCGCTGGCTTTATCGACGATCAGCGCGTCGTCTTCCCAGGTGTCCCACAGCGTGCGCACCAGCTCGATGAATTCGCCGGCGCGGGTGTAGCGCTCGGCGTGGCCCAGGTGCCGCTCGAGGCCGAAGTTGCGCGCCTCGCCGTCGTTCACCGAGGTCACCGCGTTCCAGGCGGCGCGGCCGCCGCTGAAGTGGTCGAGGGTGGCGAACTGGCGGGCCACGTGGTACGGCTGGTGATAGCTGGTGGAGATGGTCGCGCCGAGGCCGATGCGCTCGGTCAGCACGCTGAGCGCCGAGAGCAGCGCCAGCGGTTCCGGGCTGCCGCTGGGGCGCCAGGTGACGGCGGCCTCGAAGTCGCCACCGTGGATATCGTCCAGCGCCAGCTTGTCGGCGACGAACAGCAGGTCCAGTTTCGCCGCCTCGGCGCGTTGGGCCAGGCGCTGGTAGTAGCGGATATCCAGGGCGTTGCCGTTCTCCGCCAGCGGATGACGCCAGCCGGCCAGATGGCTGCCGGCATGGGTGAGGAACAGTGCCAGGTGCAGTTGGCGGCTCATGCCCGTGCCTCTGCCCGGCGCACGCGATGGGGGATATCGTCGTCGGCGATCAGTACCCGCTCCATCACCCGCGGGAAGTCGCCGTAGTTGTAGACCGGGTAGTGCAGGGTCGAGCGGTTGTCCCAGAAGGCGACCGCGCCTTCGCTCCATTTGAAGCGCACTTGGTATTCCGGGTTGCTGAAGGCCTTGAGCAGCAGGGCCACCAGTTCGCGGCTTGCCTCCAGCGACCAGCCGAGGATCTGCGGCGACATGGAGAAGTTGATGAACAGCGCGTCCTCGCCGGTCTGCGGGTGGGTGCGCACCAGCGGGTGGGCGATGACCGGGTAGGCGTAGTCGATCGGGTCCAGCGCATGGCGGAAGTCGTGGGTGACGTAGGCGCGGTCGATGCGCTGCTTCACGTCTTCCGGCAGCCCCCGGTAGACCAGGCCGCTGTCGGCCCAGACGGTGTCGCCGCCGGACCGCGGCAGCGATACCGCGCGCAGCACGGCGCCGTAAGTGGGCTTCAGCAGCCAACTGGTGTCGGTGTGCCAGCGGCCCTTGCGGGCATCGCCGTAGGCTTCCCGGGCCTCGCTGGCGAGGATCAGGTGCGCGGCGGGTAGCCGCTCGTCTTCGCGGCGGGTAGTGGGGTGGACATAGAGCTCGCCGAACTGGCGGGCGAAGGCGACCTGCTGCTCGCTGCTCAGGTGCTGGTCGCGGAAGAACAGCACCTTGTGCCTGAGCAGCAGGGTATGGATTTCATCGCGCTGCTGCGTACCGAGCGGCTGGCCCAGGTCGATGCCGCCGATCTCGGCGCCGAGGGTCGGCTCCAGCGGGGTGACCTGGAG
>NZ_QJUO01000046.1 GCF_004327335.1 Stutzerimonas kirkiae
CTCCTCGGCGACAGGCGCGACGCTGCCCGACAATAGCGAAGATTCGACCGAAGCTGTCGCGGATACGGACGGGGGCGATCCTGAAGCCGGCGCCTGGTCGATCGAGGAACATCCGGAAGTGGCGAGCAGAAGGCAGCCCAGCAAGCTTGAAAATCGCACGAAAACACCCGTCCCTGTCTGTTTAGCCCACGATTCTAATGCCGCCGCGCCGCAGCCGCCAACCACGGCGGCGGTGCTATCGCGGTATATCGTCATTCAGGGTCAATGTGCCTCGATAAAGGCGCCGAAGGCTGGACGGAAACCTGGATCGCCCGCTCTTTCGTCCAGCCTCCCGCTTCCAGCGCTCTTTCCGACTCTTTTCAGCGCATGGCCCGCGCCCTTACACCGAGCGCGGTCAGAGATGACTCATCAGTTTGCGAACCCCCGCCACATGTCGGCGGCTGACCGTCAGCGGCTCATTCTCCAGGCCGCCCAGGTACAGTTGGAAATGCCCGAGCTGCGTGCGCTGCAGCCGTACAATGCGCCTGCGCAACACCAGCGCATTGCGGTGAATGCGCACGAAACGCTCGCCGAACTCATCCTCCAGCGCCTTCAGGGGCTCATCCAGCAGCACTTCGCCGCCCTCGTGGCGCAAGGTGACGTACTTGTGATCGGCGATGAAATAAAGCACCCGGTCCAGCGGGATCAGCTCTATACCCTTGCGGGTGCGGGCGCTGATATGGGTGCGCGGCCCCAGGCCGGACTGAGCGGCAGGCCGGGTCAGGGCGGCCAGTTGGGTGCGGTTCAGGCGCTCGGCACGCCTCAGGGCACTCGCCAGGGCCTCGGCCTGCACGGGCTTCTGCAGATAGATGACACCCGATGAGCGGAAAGCATCGAGCGAGACATCGTCGCCCTCGAGGCAGAACACCACGGAGGGCGGCGCGTCACGCTCGCACAGGCGCCCCGCGACCTGCAGGCCATCCAGGCCCGGCAGGCGGACATCGAGGAAAAGGACATCCGGTCGCAATTCATCGATCAGGGCAAGGGCCTGCTCGCCATTGCCAGCTCCCGGCTCCTGCACCCGGTAGCCATCGAGGGTACCCAATAGGCGGCTCAGGCGCTCGCGCGCCAGTGGCTCATCATCGACAATCAGGACATTCATATGGATCAGGCTTCCTGCATTTGTCACGCATACAGATAGCGTAGACAGGTAAATGACGCCTTCAACGGCGTTCCAGAGTGAGACTCGCATTCCCCCCGAAAAGTGCCCGTTCCCATGCATCGGGCACGCATATGCACCTCACCTCGCACCGAAAAACGGTGGCTGCCGGCGTGTAACCGAACGCTTCCCACAGGACGATTGCGCTATCCCGTTATTCACTGGAAAGGGGCTTCGATAAAAGCGCTGGAGGCTGGAAAACTGGACGGAAAAACACCGCTTGCCACGCGCGTTCGTCCAGCCAAGCCTTCCAGCGCTGTTTTCGGCGCCTTGCCGCGCATGGCGCGACCACCCCGACACTTCCCATGGGCGGAAGCCGGCACCCCGCCAACCCTGCTATCATCGCCGCCCTGTTTTCCCGCATTCCGATTGCAGCGAGCGCATTTATGAGCACCGACAAGACCAACCAGTCCTGGGGCGGACGCTTCAGCGAGCCCGTCGACGCCTTCGTCGCCAGATTCACCGCCTCCGTCGAGTTCGACAAGCGTCTCTACCGCCACGACATCATGGGCTCCATCGCCCATGCCACGATGCTGGCCAGGGCCGGCGTGCTGACCGATGCCGAACGCGACAGCATCATCGGCAACCTGAAGGATATCCAGGCCGAGATCGAAGCCGGACAGTTCGACTGGCGCATCGACCTGGAAGACGTGCACATGAACATCGAGGCGCGCCTGACCGACCGTATCGGCGTCGTCGGCAAGAAGCTGCACACCGGTCGCTCGCGCAACGACCAGGTGGCCACCGACATCCGCCTGTGGCTGCGCGACGAGATCGACACCATCCTCAAAGAGATCACCCGCCTGCAGCAGGGCCTGCTGGGGCTGGCCGAAGCCGAGGCCGGCACCATCATGCCGGGCTTCACCCACCTGCAGACCGCCCAGCCGGTGACCTTCGGCCACCACCTGCTGGCCTGGTTCGAGATGCTCAGCCGCGACTACGAACGCCTGGTGGACTGCCGCAAGCGCACCAACCGCATGCCCCTGGGCAGCGCCGCGCTGGCCGGCACCACCTACCCGATCCAGCGCGAGATCACCTGCGAGCTGCTGGGCTTCGAGGCGATCTCCGGCAACTCGCTGGACGGCGTTTCCGACCGCGACTTCGCCATCGAATTCTGCGCCGCCGCGGCGCTGGCGATGATGCACCTGTCGCGCTTCTCGGAAGAACTGGTGCTGTGGACCAGCGCACAATTCCAGTTCATCGACCTGCCCGACCGTTTCTGCACCGGCTCCTCGATCATGCCGCAGAAGAAGAACCCGGACGTACCGGAACTGGTACGCGGCAAGTCCGGCCGGGTGTTCGGCCACCTGAGCGGCCTGCTGACCCTGATGAAAGGCCAGCCGCTGGCCTACAACAAGGACAACCAGGAAGACAAGGAACCGCTGTTCGACGCCGCCGATACCCTGCGCGACAGCCTGCGCGCCTTCGCCGACATGGTACCGGCGATCAAACCCAGGCGCGAGATCATGCGCGAGGCGGCGCTGCGTGGCTTCTCCACCGCCACCGACCTGGCCGACTATCTGGTACGCAAGGGCCTGCCGTTCCGCGACTGCCACGAGATCGTCGGCCATGCGGTGAAATACGGCGTGGAAAGCGGCAAGGACCTGGCCGAGATGAGCCTGGACGAACTGCGCCGCTTCAGCGACCAGATCGGCGACGACGTATTCGCCGTGCTGACCCTGGAAGGCTCGGTGAACGCCCGCGACCATATCGGCGGCACCGCCCCCGCCCAGGTGCGCCAGGCCGTGGCCCGGGGCCGCGAATTGCTGGCAGCGCGCTGAAGTCAGGAGACATCCGCTGGTCGCGGCTCCGTATGCCTGGCCGCATTGTCGATAGCGCCCAACCTCTATCCCCGGGCGCTGCGGCCATGTGGCCTCGGGATCAGCGCCCCTGTGCGAATGCCAGGGCAAGACATAGTTCGTAGGATGGGTTGAGCAAAGCGATACCCATCTGCGCCCTATGTGGCTGAAGAGCCGACAAAAGCGCTGGAAGGCTGGACAGCGGGACGTAGAAGCCTTGGTTCCGGGTAGAACACGAACGGCTTGTCGTCCAGCCCAAGCCCTCCAGCGCTCTTTTCGGCCCTTTGAGCGCATAGCGCGATCGCCCGGCCTCCAGCTTATGGCTTCCAGCTATCGCTCATTCGACCACCAGTCGTCCATCGCGGACACCAGCCCGCCAGTGCGTCCGCTGCGGTTGCGCCAGCAAGCCTTCGGCCAGTACCGGCTCCAACCGCGTACGCAGGCGCCGCGCCAGGTCGCGGGCGCCGAAGCGGGCATCGTGCGCCGCACACAGCAGCCGCCGGGCCTCGTCATCCACATGCAATGAGCGGCCCTGCCGCGCGAGGCGCTGGTCGAGCTTCGCCAGTTCGATATCCAGCAACGCACCCAGGCGGCTGGCATCCAGTGCCTGGAAGGCCAGGATACGGTCGATACGGTTGAGGAATTCCGGCTCGAAATGCCGGTGCAGCGCACGCCGCATGATCGCCCGCCGCGCACCGGGCCAGCAGCGCCCCCAACCGCTGTTCCAGGCCTGCAGGGCGCCGATGTTGCTGGTCATGAAGATCAGGCTGTTGCGGAAGTCGATGCTGCGGTTGCCCGCCGACAGCGTCAGCCGGCCACTGTCGAGCACGTTGAGTAGGCTGCGCACCACTTCGCGGCTGGCCTTCTCCAGTTCGTCGAACAGCACGATGCCGGGGCGGCTGAAGCTGCCCTGGATCGCCTCGACATCGAACAGCGTGGCGCCTTCCTTGCTGCCGACATAGCCGGGCGGCGCGCCGGTCAGGGCGGCGGCATAGTGCTCCTGGGCCAGGGTGTTCATGTCGATACGGCAGAAGGCATCGGCGCGGCCATGGATGGCCTGGGCCAGCAGCCGCACGATCTCTGTCTTGCCGACCCCGGTCGGGCCCATGAACAGGTTGACCGCCAGCGGCCGTTCGCCGTCGCCGATGCCGGCCTTGACCACCCTGAGCATGGCGGCCATCTCGTCGAGCACCGCGTCCTGGCCGACGATGCGCGAGCGCAGCAGCGCCATCGCCTGCTCCGGCTCGAAGGTGAAGCGCGACGGCAAAGGCCCGCCGGCGCGGGCCAGTTGCTCGCGGTTGTGCTCGATCACTTGATTGGCGAAAGGCATCGGTCGATCACCGGGTGCGCCGTGCGCACCATGGGAAGGTTTATCGGTGCGCATGGCGCACCCTACACCGAGCGCTCCTTGCCCGGATGCGGCAGTTCGCCCACCGGGCAATCGGCCACGCCGATGGTCGAGCGGGTCAGCTTCTCGACATCCTCGCGGGTCTTCTCGGCGTCCAGCACCCAACTGCGGTAGAACTCGAACGGGCAGTCGGCCACACCCTTGTCGCCGTCGCCAGAGCCATGGATGCCGGTGTAGCCACGGTGCAGCAGCTTGAACAGGTGGTTCTGCGACTGGTCGTTGGCCCGCGCATCACGGATCTGCGAGATGGACAACTGGGCGTACTGGATGCCCATTTCCTCCTCGCCGCACTCGCCCAGGGTACGGCCATCGAAGCCGATGAGCGCCGAGTGGCCGAAGTAGCTGTAGACGCCATCGAAGCCGGCGGCGTTAGCCACCGCGACATAGCAGTTGTTGGCCCAGGCCATGCTCTTGGAGATCAGCACCTGCTGCTCCTTGGCCGGGTACATATAGCCCTGGCAGCGCACGATCAGTTCGGCACCCTTCATCGCGCAGTCGCGCCAGATTTCCGGGTAGTTGCCGTCGTCGCAGATGATCAGGCTGATCTTCATGCCCTTGGGGCCTTCGCTGACGTAGGTGCGGTCGCCCGGGTACCAGCCCTCGATCGGGCACCAGGGAATGCACTTGCGGTACTTCTGCACGATCTCGCCCGCATCGTTTATCAGCACCAGGGTGTTGTAGGGCGCCTTGTGCGGATGTTCCTCGTGGCGCTCGCCGGTGAGCGAGAAGATGCCCCAGGTCCTGGCCTCGCGGCAGGCGGCGGAGAAGATCGCGGTTTCCTCGCCGGGGATGCTGGCGGCGGTGGCCATCATCTCGTCCTTGTCGTACATGATGCCCATGGTGCTGTACTCGGGGAACACCACCAGGTCCATGCCCGGCAGGCCGAGCTTCATGCCCTTGATCATCTCGGCGATCTTGTGGGCATTGTCGATGACTTCGGCCTTGCTGTGCAGGCGCGGCATCTTGTAGTTGACGACGGCAACGCCGACGGTATCGGGGCTGCTGGAAATATCACCGTGACGCATGGCTAAGCTCCAAGTTTCAAGCGGCAAGCTTCAAGCCAAGACTCGCAAGCCGCTCGCTTGAGGCTTGCAGCTTGAAGCTTGTGGCTGCTTCTAGTGGCTGATCATCCACGGGCGGCTGCCCGCGGCTTTCAAGGGTGCCGGCTCGCCCTGGGCGGCGGGTTTCTTGCTGGCCGAGCAGCAACTGCAGCCGGCCGGGTGGCGGCGGTTGTTCTTGTATTCGGCCAGGCTCTGCGGCGCATGGCGGCTGCGCTCGTTGACCTCGTGGCTGCGCAGCAGGCTGCCGGGCATGCTGGAGGTGCGCGGCGCGCTGCGGATCACCTGTACGCTCGGCAGGCCGCAGGCGGGGCAGGCACAGGGCTGCTGGCGCTCGGCCATCGAGCGCAGCAGGGTGAAATCACCGCACTCCGGGCAGTCGTATTCGTAGATGGGCATGGCTCGCTTCCTCGGATTGTTTATTTCGGACCAACGGCATGCAAAGGCGCTGTGGTATCCGACCTAGCTCCCTCTCCCCTCGCGGGAGAGGGCCGGGGAGAGGGGCGGCCGCCAGACAGGCTGACGGATCGTCTATCGCAGCAGCGCCCTCTCGGGCGCCCCCTCTTCCCCGCCCCTTCTCCCACAGGGAGAAGGGAGCCAGACAGCGCTGTATCCAGCCGTGACACTCTCCTGGGCTTATTTATCCTGGGCGATGGGCAGGTCGATGCTGCCGTCCAGGTGCTTGATCGGGCCGGCGGCGCTGGGGTTGATATCGAAGTCGAATATCTGCGTCGGCAGCCACAGGGTGGCGCAGGAGTTGGGGATATCGACCACGCCGCTCAGGTGCCCCTGCACCGGCGCCGAACCGAGCAGAGCGTAGCCCTGGGCCGGCGAGTAGCCGAACTTGGTCAGGTACTCGATGGCGTTCAGGCAGGCCTGCTTGTAGGCGACATTGGCGTCGAGGTAGTGCTGCTTGCCGCTGGAGTCCACCGAGATGCCTTCGAAGATCAGGTAGTCGTTGTAGTTGGGCACCAGCGGGCTGGGCTTGAAGATCGGGTTCTTGATGCCGTACTTGGCCATGCCGCCCTTGATCAGCTCGACCTTCATATGCACCCAGCCAGCGGCCATCTCGATGGCGCCGCAGAAGGTGATCTCGCCATCGCCCTGGGCGAAGTGCAGGTCGCCCACCGACAGCCCGGCGCCATCGACGTAGACCGGGAAGTAGATCTTCGAGCCACGCGACAGGTCCTTGATATCGCAGTTGCCGCCATGCTCGCGCGGCGGCACGGTGCGCGCCGCTTCGGCGGCGGCCTTGTCGCGGGCCAGGCCGGTCAGCTTGCCCATGTGCGCGGTGGCGGCGAACGGCGGGTTGGCCAGCGGCGGCACACGCTGCGGGTCGGTCCCGATCAGCCCCAGTTCGCGATCGTTCCAGGTGTTCAGCAGTTCCCGCGACGGCAGACAGCCGATCAGGCCCGGGTGGATCTGCCCGGCGAAGCGCACGCCGGGGATATGCCGCGAGCTGGTGTAGATACCCTGGAAGTCCCAGATGGCCTTCTGCGCCAGCGGGAACTCGTCGGTGAGGAAGCCGCCGCCGTTCTTCTTCGAGAAGAAGCCATTGAAACCCCAGGGCGCTTCCTCCTTGGCACCGAGGTCGAGCAGGTCGACCACCAGCAGGTCGCCCGGCTGGGCGCCGCGCACGCCCACCGGGCCGGACAGGTAGTGCACGGTGGTCAGGTCGACATCGCGAATGTCATCGGCGCTGTCGTCGTTGGCGATGGCGCCGGCGGTCCAGTCGTAGGTTTCGAGGATGAAGTCGTCGCCCGGGTTGACCCAGCAGGCCATGGGAATGTCCGGGTGCCAGCGGTTGTGCACCTGTTCGTTCTGGGTGGCGGGCTGGTCGAGGTCGACCTTGATCAGCGTTTCGGTCATGACAGTGCTCCTGGGAACAGTGGTGGATGCCGGACGTGTATGTGCCGGGTTACGCAACCAGTCTCGGGGGCGGGGAGGGATCGGGAAATACGTTGGATAACGTACGGCGGGGCTGGAGGCTGAGTGCTGGAGGCTGGACGAGACAAGCAAAAGCCCCCAGGGCGATTGCGCTATACCGTTATTCACCGGAAAGGGGCTTCGACAAAAGCGCTGGACGCTGGAAAGCTGGACGAAAAACACCGGTTGGCATGTTCTTTCGTCCAGCCGAGCCTTCCAGCGCTGTTTTCGGCGCTTTGCCGTGCATAGCGCGATCGCCCTGGAGGAGCCCCACGATCATGTTGTGATCGGGGCTGCAATAGAACGAAGAGGTGAGCGGCCGGACGAAAAATACGGCTACCTTCCGTTTTTCGTCCAGCCCTCAGCCTCCAGCCTCCGGCTCTAAACCGACAAATACCGACTGATACTCGCCTCATCCACCTTGTCGCGGGTTTCCTCGACGACGAAGCGGCCCTTCTCGATCACCAGGAAGCGATCGGCGATCTCCAGGGTGAAGGACAGCACCTGTTCCGAGACGATGATGGTCAGGTCGCGCATATCGCGGATTTCCTTCAGGCTGCGGGCGATGTCCTTGATTATCGACGGTTGGATGCCCTCGGTCGGTTCGTCGAGCAGCAGCACCTTGGGGTTGGTGGCCAGCGCCCGGGCGATCGCCAGTTGCTGCTGCTGGCCGCCGGAGAGGTTGCCGCCCTTGCGCGAGCGCATGTCGTAGAGCACCGGGAACAGCGCGTAGAGATCGTCCGGCACGCGCCCGCCGGCGCTGGCCGGCAGGCCGGTCTGGATGTTCTCCAGCACGCTCATCTGGCCGAAGATCATCCGCCCCTGCGGCACGTAGGCCACGCCGCTGGCGACCCGCTGCTGGGTCTCCAGGCTGGAGATGTCCTGGCCGTCGACGCGGATCTGCCCGCCCCACTGCGGCAGGATGCCCATCAGGCTCTTGAACAGCGTGGTCTTGCCCATGCCGTTGCGCCCCATCACCGCGACGATTTCCTTCTTCGCCACGTCGAGGTCGAGGCCGTGCAATATCTGGCTCTGGCCGTAGCCGGAAGCGAGGTTGCTGATCTGGAACATGAATGTCACTCCAACGTAGGGTGCGCCATGCGCACCATTGCGTATCGGGCGGTGCGCACGGCGCACTCTACGGGCGGTGGAAGCCCGGCCCCGGGATCAATGCCCCAGGTAAACCTCGATCACCTTGGGATTGTTCTGCACCGCCTCCATGCTGCCCTCGGCCAGCACCCTGCCCTGGTGCAGCACCGTGACCTTGTGGGCGATGCGCTTGACGAACTCCATGTCGTGCTCGATCACCAGCACCGAGCGGCCCTGGCTGATGCGCCCCAGCAGCTCGGCGGTGGCCATCCGCTCGGACACGCTCATGCCCGCCACCGGCTCGTCGAGCATCAGCAACTGCGGGTCCTGCATCAGCAGCATGCCGATCTCCAGCCACTGCTTCTGGCCGTGGGAAAGCAGGTCGGCCTGCTGGTGCAGGTGCTCGTGCAGCATGATTTCGCGCGCCACCTGCTCGACCCGCTCCAGCACCTCGGCGCTGCGCTTGAAGAACAGCGCGCCGAACACCGTGCGCCCGGCCGGGTAGGACATTTCCAGGTTCTCGAACACCGTGAGGTTCTCGTAGATCGACGGGTTCTGGAACTTGCGCCCGACCCCGGCGCGGACGATGTCGTACTCGCGCATTTTCGTCAGTTCGCGGTTCTCGAACTGGATGCTGCCGGAGGTGGCACGGGTCTTGCCGCAGATCAGGTCGAGCAGCGTGGTCTTGCCGGCGCCGTTGGGGCCAATCACCACCCGCACCTCGTTGCGGTCGATGTACAGGTTGAGATCGTCCACCGCCTTGAAGCCGTCGAAGGACACGCTCAGGCCCTCGACGGCCAGTACCGGCTTGGGCATCTGGAAACCGCTTGCACTCATGGCCTGTCCTCCTGCCCGCGGGCGTTGACTGATGACGAAGACCCGCGCCTGTCGAACAGGCGTGCCAGCCAGGGCCGCCCGTGGCTCTGCCAGAGGCCGGCGAGGCCGTTGGGGATGTACATGACGACGACGATGAACAGACCGCCCATCAGGTACAGCCACAGCTCCGGGAAGGTTTCGGAAAAGTAGGTCTTGCCGTAGTTGACCAGCAGCGCGCCATACACCGCGCCGAGCAGCGACATGCGCCCGCCGACGGCGGCGAAGATGACCATCTCGATGGACGGCACGATGCCGACGAAGGTCGGCGACATGAAGCCCACCTGCAAGGTGAACATCGCCCCGCCGACCGCCGAGAATGCCGCCGCCACGCAGAACACGAAGATCTTGAAGCTGGCCACGTCATAGCCGGAGAAGCGCACCCGCTCTTCCTTGTCGCGCATCGCCATCAGCAGCCGGCCCAGCTTGGAGGAGAGGATGAAGCGCCCGAGCAGGATGCAGCCGAACAGCAGCAACGCGTTGACGAAGTACAGCAGGGTCTTCGCCGAGTCGCTGCGGATGTCCCAGCCGAGCAGGGTCTTCAGGTCGGTAATACCGTTGACGCCGCCGGTCAGCCCCTGCTGGCCGATGATCAGCACGGTGAGGATCAGCGCGATGGCCTGGGTGACGATGGAGAAGTACACGTCGCCGACACGCCGCTTGAACATCGCCAGGCCGATCACCAGCGCCAGCGCCACCGGCACCAGGATCACCGCCAGCAGGGTGAAGCCGAAGCTGTGGAAGGGTTCCCAGAACAGCGGCAGTTCGGTGATCTGGTTCCAGTCCATGAAGTCCGGGATGCCGGGGGTGGACTGGATTTTCGTGCTTTCCGGGTCGGAGGCTTCCAGCTTGAGGAACATCGCCATGCAGTAGCCGCCGAGGCCGAAGAAAATGCCCTGGCCCAGGCTGAGGATGCCGCCGTAGCCCCAGCACAGCACCAGGCCGACGGCGACGAAGGCGTAGCTCAGGTACTTGCCGACCATGTTCAGGCGGAAGGCGTCCAGCGCCAGCGGGAACACCAGCAGCACCAGCGCGGCCAGCACCGCCAGGCCGATGGCGCCCTGCTTGCCACCGAGCAGGCTTTCGTATGCGTTTTTCATCAGCAAATCCCCCAGCGCACGAAAAGTCGCTTTGAACCGTGGCGAGCAGCTCCAGTTGCAAGAAGCCCGGAGCGCAGTGACGAAGGCGTACACGCGGTACGTCGAGGAAACGAGCTGCGCGCGACGCCGCGGATGGAGCGCGCAGTCGGTTGAAAGTGACTGTTCATTTGCGCACCTTGCTGGAGAACAACCCCTGCGGGCGCATCATCAGGATCAGGATCACCGCCGACAGGGTCAGCACCTTGGCCATCGAGCCGCTCATGAAGAACTCCATGATCGACTGCGCCTGGGCGATGCTGAACGCCGAGGCGATGGTGCCGAGCAGGCTGGAGGCGCCGCCGAACACCACCACCAGGAAGGTATCGACGATATACAGCGAACCGGCGGTCGGCCCGGTCGAGCCGATGGTGGTGAAGGCCGCGCCAGCCACCCCGGCGATGCCGCAGCCGAGGGCGAAGGTCATGCGGTCGACCCGCCGCGTGTTGATCCCCACGGCGCGGCTCATCACCCGGTTCTGCACCGTGGCGCGCACCTGCAGGCCCCAGCGCGAGCGGTACAGCATGAGGAATACGGTGGCGGTCAGCAGCAGCGTCAGGCCCATGACGAACAGCCCGTTGCGCGGGATGTCGATGGCCTCGGTGGGGTTCCACGAGCCCATCAGCCACTCCGGCAGGGTGGCGCTGACCTCGCGCGCGCCGAAGATCGAGCGGAACGCCTGCTGCATCACCAGCGACAGGCCCCAGGTGGCCAGCAGGGTGTCCAGCGGGCGCTGGTAGAGCCGGCTGATCATCACCCACTCGACCAGCCAGCCCAGCGCGCCGGCGATCAGGAACGACAGCGCGATGGCCAGGAAGAAATAGTAGGGCCCGAAGGCCGGTGCGAACTGCTCGGTGAGCGTGGACACCACGAAGGTGGTGTAGGCGCCGATGGTGAGGAACTCACCGTGCGCCATGTTGATCACCCCCATCTGCCCGAAGATGATCGCCAGCCCCAGCGCCATCAGCAGCAGGACGCAGAATACGGAAAGACCGTTGAACCCCTGCATGGCGGCGATGGCGCCGAATTCCGATAGCCATTCCATAGAGAATCCTCGTTGAAAGCCGCTGGAGGCTGGAGGCTGGACGAAATCGAATCGTCCAGCCTCCAGCGCTTTCTTCGGCTCTTCGCCTTACTGGTAGCCTTCCGGGAAAGGATTGGGTTCGATCAGGTCGGACTCGTAGACCGCCTTGAACTGGCCGTTGGACTGGATCTGGCCGATGCGGGTCTTGCTCCACAGGTGATGGTTGTCATGCACCTTGACGTAGCCTTCCGGCGCCGTGGTCAGTTCCAGGCCGGGCGAGGCGGCGACCACCTTGTCCACGTCGAAGCTGCCGGCCTTCTCCACCGCTGCCTTCCACAGCCAGGGGCCGAGGTAGGCGGCCTGGGTCACGTCGCCGATCACCGAATCCTTGCCGAACTTGGCCTTGAAGGCTTCGACGAAGGCGGCGTTGTTCGGGTTTTCCAGGCTCTGGAAGTACTTCATGGAGGCATAGAAGCCGGTCATGTTCTCGCCGCCGATACCCAGCAGTTCATCCTCGGTGACCGAGATGGTCAGCAGGTTCTGCTTGTCGGCGGTGACACCGGCGGCCTTCATCTGCTTGTAGAAGGCGACGTTGGAACCGCCGACCACGGCGGCGAACACCACGTCGGGCTTGCGCAGCTTGACCTTGTTGATCAGCGAACCGAACTGGGTGTTGCCCAGCGGGTAGTAGTCCTCGCCGACCACCTTGCCGCCGAGTACGTTCTCGATGTGCTTGCGCGCGATCTTCATCGAGGTGCGCGGCCAGATGTAGTCGGAGCCGATCAGGTAGAAAGTCTTGGCGCCCTTCTCCTTGGCGATCCAGTCGAGGCCGGCGAGCACCTGCTGGGTCGCTTCCTGGCCGGTGTAGATGACATTCTTCGATTGCTCCAGGCCCTCATAGAAGGTCGGGTAGTAGAGCAGCCCGTTCTCCCGCTCGAACACCGGCAGCACCGCCTTGCGCGAGGCCGAGGTCCAGCAGCCGAACACCGTCGCCACCTTGTCGCCGACCAGCAGCTTGCGCGCCTTTTCGGCGAAGGTCGGCCAGTCCGAGGCGCCGTCTTCCTGGATCACCCGGATCTGCCGCCCGAGTACGCCGCCCGAGGCATTGATCTGCTCGATGGCCAGGCGCTCGGCCTGGATCGAACCGGTTTCGGAGATCGCCATGGTGCCGGTGGCCGAGTGCAGTTGGCCGACCACCACCTCGGTGTCGGTCACCGCCAGCCCCGTGGTATTCACCGAATCGGCCAGGGCGGCCTGGCCGAACACACTGGCCGCCACCAGTGACAAGGTCGCGGCACCCAGTGCCAGACGCCGTGGAAGCGTCTTTCTCACTCCCGTCAGTCTTGATTCCATCGTCCTGCTCCTGTGCTGGTTGGTCCGGGCGTGATCCGCTCCGGTTCGTCACCAGCATGCGAGCAGCGGGGTTTTCCCGGTATACGCAGCATGACGTAGACGCGTACGTCATCTGACGTACCCGACAGGACTGGTCGGGGAATGGAACTTGCTTCGACAATGCGCATACCCTCCAGCAGGAAACCGCCGTGCAACCCAGCAGCCCCCAGCGCATCGTCAAGATTCGTCGCGACTACAACTCCTGGGTCGCCGACGAGACCAAGGAGGACTACGCCCTGCGCTTCACCCCCAAGTCATTCCGCAAGTGGTCGGAATGGCGCATCGCCAACACCGCGCTGGGGGCGGTGTCGTTCCTCGCGCTGGAGGCCATCGGCGCCACCCTGGCGCTGAGCTACGGCTTCACCACCACGCTCTGGGCGGTCCTGCTGGTGAGCCTGGTGATCTTCCTCACCGGCCTGCCGATCAGCTACTACGCGGCCCGCTACGGCGTGGACATGGACCTGCTGACCCGCGGCGCCGGCTTCGGCTACATCGGCTCGACCATCACCTCGCTGATCTACGCCAGCTTCACCTTCCTGTTCTTCGCCCTGGAAGCGGCGATCATGGCCCTGGCGCTGGAACTGTATTTCGACCTGCCGCTAGCGCTGGCCTATGTCATCTGCTCGCTGGGCATCGTGCCGCTGGTGGCCTATGGCATCACCCTGATCAACCGCCTGCAGATGTGGACACAGCCGTTGTGGCTGGTGCTGCTGATCCTGCCGTACGTCTTCGTCATCGCCAAGAACCCCGGGGCGCTGGGCGACTGGACCAGCTTCGCCGGGCGCGATGGCGATGCCGGCGTGTTCAATCCGCTGCATTTCGGTGCAGCCTGCACCGTGGCGCTGGCGCTGGTGACGCAGATCGGCGAACAGGTCGACTACCTGCGCTTCCTGCCGGAGAAGACCCGCGAGAACCGCCTGCGCTGGTGGAGCGCGCTGCTCATGGCCGGCCCCGGCTGGATCATTCCCGGTGCCCTGAAAATGCTCGCCGGCGCCTTCCTCGCCTTCCTCGCGCTGCAGCACGAAGTACCGATCGAGCGTGCCGCCGAGCCGACGCAGATGTACCTGGTGGCCTTCAACTACGTATTCGCCTCGCCGCAGTGGGCGCTGGGCGCCATGGTGCTGTTCGTCATCGTCTCGCAGGTGAAGATCAACATGACCAACGCCTACGCCGGCTCGCTGGCCTGGTCGAACTTCTTCGCCCGCGTCACCCACAGCCATCCGGGGCGCGTGGTGTGGCTGGTGTTCAACGTGGTGATCGCGCTGACGCTGATGGAGCTGGGGGTGTTCGAGGCCATCGAGCAGGTGCTCGGGCTCTACGCCAATATCGCCATCGCCTGGATCGGCGCGCTGGTCGCCGACCTGGTGATCAACAAGCCGCTCGGCCTGTCGCCGGCGCATATCGAGTTCAAGCGCGCCCACCTGTACGACATCAACCCGGTCGGCGTCGGCGCCATGCTGATCGCCTCGCTGCTCTCGGTACTGGCCCACCTCGGGCTGTTCGGCGCCCTGGCGCAGGCCGCCTCGCCGGTGGTCGCGCTGCTCGCGGCGCTGCTCTGCGCGCCGCTGATCGCCTGGTACACCAAGGGGCGCTACTACACCGCCAGGGTCAGCACCCTGAAAATCTCCCACCCGCAGCAGAGCACCCTGCAATGCGTGCTGTGCAGCAACGCCTACGAACGCGAGGACATGGCCATGTGCCCGGCCTATGGCGCGGCCATCTGTTCGCTGTGCTGCTCGCTGGACGCCCGCTGCGGCGATATCTGCAAGCCGCGGGCGCGGCTGGTGGCGCAGTTCGAGGACTGCGTGCGCTGGCTGCTGCCGTACAGCTCGGTGCCGCGTCTGCATACCCGCCTGGCGCACTACCTGGGCGTGCTGACGGTGATCGTGGCGCTGCTCTCCTGCGCCCTGGCGCTGATCTACGGACAGGTCGCCCAGGACCTGCAGGACAGCGCCGCGGACATCCTCTACCAGGGCTTTCTCAAGGCCTTCCTGCTGCTCTCGCTGTTCGCCGCGGCGCTGGCCTGGTGGGTGGTGCTGACACGCGAAAGCCGCCGTGTCGCCCAAGAGGAATCGAACCGCCAGACCGCCCTGCTGATGCAGGAGATCGAGGCCCACCGCAAGACCGACGAGGAATTGCAGAAAGCCAAGGAAGCCTCGGAAGCCGCCAACGCGGCCAAGAGCCGCTACGTCACCGGGCTGTCCCACGAGTTGCGCACACCGCTCAACAGCATCCTCGGCTACGCGCAGATCCTGCAGCGTGAGAACGACATAGCGCCACGCCACCGCGAGGCGCTGGCCACCATCTACCGCAGCGGCTCGCACCTGCTGTCGCTGATCGACGGACTGCTCGACGTGGCCAGGATCGAAGCCGGCAAGCTGTCCCTGGAGCCGACGGAAATCGCCCTGGCGGAATTTCTCGACCAGTTGCGCCAGATGTTCGCGCCCCAGGCCGAGGAAAAGGGCCTGTCCTTCCACCTGGTCAGCGAAGGGCGGATTCCGGCGGTGGTGCGTGGCGACGAGAAGCGCGTGCGGCAGATCCTCATCAACCTGCTCGGCAACGCCGTGCGCTACACCGAACGGGGCAGCGTCAGCCTGCGCGTCAGCTACCTGCGCGAGACGGCCACCTTCGAGATCGTCGACACCGGCATCGGCATTCCCGAGGAACAGGCCGAGCGGCTGTTCCAGCCCTTCGAGCGCGGCGACCCGCTGCGCCAGGACTCGGGGCTCGGCCTGGGGCTGACCATCACCCGCATGCTCACCTCGCTGATGGGCGGCGAACTGTCCCTGCACAGCAGCCCCGGCCAGGGCAGCCGCTTTCGCATTCGCCTGTTCCTCTCGGAGGTGCGCGTGCCCCAGGCGCTGCTCCACGAGGAGCACGACATCAGCGGCTACCGGGGGCCGCGCAAGCGTATCCTGGTGGTGGACGACCACCTCGAACACCGCCAGGTGCTGGTCGGCATGCTCGGCCCGCTGGGCTTCGACATGCACATGGCCGCCAGCGGCCAGGAAGCCCTGAGCCAGGTGTCCCTGCACAACCCGGACCTGATCCTCATGGACCTGTCCATGCCACAGCTCGACGGCTGGCAGACCAGCCGGCTGATCCGCAGCTCGATCGGTTCGCGGGCGCCGATCATCATCATCTCGGCCAACGCCTTCGCCGACGGCCCAGACAGCGACGCCTGCGACGACTACCTGGCCAAGCCCGTGCACACCCCGCGACTGCTGGAAAAGCTCAAGCGACACCTGGGCCTGGAATGGCTCGGCGATGACAACGGCGCGAGCGCCGCCGTGCCCGCCCTGGAACTGCCCGCCGAGGCGTTGCAGGCGCTACGCCAGTCCCTCGCGCTGGGCCATGTGCGCGGCGTGCTGGAGGGCCTGGAACGCTTGCGCGAAGGCAACCCGCGGCAAGCCGAGGCGCTGTGCAAGCTGCAGGAACTGGCCAGGGGTTTCCGCCTTGACGAACTGGCCAGGCAACTCGAACAGGCCAATCCCACGACCACCCAGGAACGGACTCCGGCAACAGGAGGACAGCTACTGTGAGACAAGACATCGTACTGATCGTGGACGACGTGCCAGACAACCTGGCCCTGCTCTCCAGTGCCCTGGAACAGGCCGGCTACATGGTGCTGGTGGCGCTCGACGGCAACAGTGCGCTGGAACGCATGCGCCGGCTCAAGCCGGATATCGTCCTGCTGGACGCCATGATGCCGGGCCTGGACGGTTTCGCCACCTGCCGCCAGCTCAAGGCCGACGCGGCCTTCGAGGATGTCCCGGTGGTGTTCATGACCGCCCTGGCCGACAGCGAGGATGTCGTGCGCGGCTTCGCCGCCGGCGGCATCGACTACGTCACCAAGCCGATCCACCCGGAACAGGTGCTGGCCCGCCTGGCCGCCCACCTGCGCACCGCACGCACCTTGCAGGAGGCGCGCCAGGCCTCGGCGAGCGCCGCCACGCCACCGGCCCAGGCGGATATCGACGCGGCCCTGGTCGAGCGCTTCCAGTTGACCGGCCGCGAAGTCGAAGTGCTGCACTGGGTAGCCTGCGGCAAGACCAACCGCGACATCGGCGAAATCCTCGGCCTGAGCCCACGCACGGTGAACAAGCACCTGGAGCACATCTACGTGAAACTCGGCGTGGAAACCCGCACCGCCGCCGCCGCGGTGGCCAACCGCCAGGGCATGGGGCTGAAAACCGAGGCCTGAGCCCCTGCCGATGCGGCGCTATCACCCTGCGGGCGCCTTGGCTCGTGAGACGTTCAGGGCGATCGCATGAAATCCCGGTGCATGGCCTGGCCCCGTGGGCGCTGGACGCTGGACGCTGGACGCTAGACGCTAGACGCTAGTGTATTGCTTCGTTGCGATCGGATTGGCAACCAAGTCTGTAGCTCATCGTATGCCGCTGGAGGTGTTCTGTTGTCCGTGGTGTCGCGAACCCGGCGAGCCCCGCTACGAAACACGCATGAACCCGTCGCCCATATGAATAAGGAGGCGCTCTTCGCCGGCGTCCCTGCCAGTGAAGGTTTCGTAGCGGGGCTGGACGGCCTCGCGGCGAATAACGTGGTGACTATGGAAAGAGCCCTCAGTGCCGGGCCGCCTCATTCATAGGGGTTGCGCTTTCTCTGGCTTTTTCTTTCAGGCACCGCCGCTAGTGGCTGTGCGGATGCCAGGTGGCGGGACGGGGCCTTCGCCGCCAGGGATGGCGGCGAAGAGCTACAGGGATGTATTCACGCGTGCCCCGTCCCGCCACCTGGCATTCGCACAGGGACGATGAGCCCGAGATCGCACTCTACGCCCCCGAAGCCAGACACACTATTGCCAATCCGGTCGCGCTATCTCGCCCCTTAGAAACAGGCCATAGGCCTGCCCGGGGACGGAGGTGAACGTTCAATCGACTGTCCTGTTTCGCCACCGCATAACCCCGCCCCGAAGTTTTTCTTTTAAAACAAATGGTCAATCTTTATGAGAGCGGTCCGGGTGTTTTCCGGGCGCAAGCCCTGGCTCACTTCAGGTAGGAACGCAGCAACACGGCGATCTGGTCGGCATCCGCCTGGCGTTCCTCGGCGCTGAGCCTTTCGGCACCCAGGTGCTCGCGGATGTGCCCCTCCATCACCTCGGCCATCAGGCCATTGACTGCGCCCCTGATCGCGGCGATCTGCTGGAGAACCGCCAGGCACTCCACTTCCTGCTCCAGGGCCGCCTCCAGGGCGCCCGCCTGCCCCTTGATCCTGCGTATGCGGGTCAGCAGTTGCTTCTTCCCTTTCAGGGTATGCGCCATGGTTTTCTCCTCGATTAGTATACTGGGGTATAGTATTCAGGCCATCCTGTCTGGAGCATGATACCCATGACCACACGAAGCCCGGAACATTGTGCTCACGCGCACCACTTCCACCAGGGCAACCCCTGCGCCGAACGCAATACGCGCCTGGCCGTGGCTCTCACGGCGATGATGATGCTGGTGGAAATCGCCGGTGGCTGGTACTTCAATTCGATGGCGCTGCTCGCCGATGGCTGGCACATGAGCTCCCATGTACTGGCCCTCGGCCTCTCGCTGCTGGCCTACGCGGCGGCCCGGCGACTGGCCAACGACCGCCGCTTCGCCTTCGGCACCTGGAAAATCGAGATTCTCGGCGGCTACAGCAGCGCCATCCTGCTGCTGGGAGTGGCCCTGCTGATGGCCTTCCAGTCGCTGCAGCGCCTGTTCTCTCCCGGCCCGATCCTCTACGACCAGGCCATCGTCATCGCCGTGGCGGGGCTGCTGGTCAACCTGCTGTGCGCCTGGCTGCTACGGGACGGGCACGACCACCACGCGCATGGCCACGGCGATCATCACCATCATCACCATGACCTCAACCTGCGCTCCGCCTACCTGCATGTGATAGCGGATGCCGCCACCTCGCTGCTGGCGATCGTCGCGCTGCTGGCGGGCAGGTTCTGGGGCGCGTCCTGGCTCGACCCGGCCATGGGCCTGGTCGGCGCCGTGCTGGTCGGGCTCTGGGCCAAGGGCCTGCTGCGCGATACCGCGCGCGTACTGCTGGATGCGGAGATGGACACGCCCGTGGTGGAAGAGGTTCGCCAGGTCATCGCGGAACTCCCGGAGCCCACCACCATCACCGACCTGCACCTCTGGCGCGTTGGCAAGGACCAGTACGCCTGCCTGCTTACCCTCGCTACCGCCGCCCGGTTGGATGCCGACAGCGTACGCCAGCGCCTGGCCGTGCATGAGGAACTGGCCCATGTCACGGTGGAGATCAACCGCTTGCCGGCCTGACAACCTGATCGCATATTCTTAGGGGCTGTTGAGGCTTTGCTTTAACTCATTGATTCGGATGGCAATATATTTCCAATCCAGCCCTCAGAACGGGCTTCTTCGAGGAACAAGCGGCCTTCGGCTTTCGATTGAAAGCGCTGATGGCTGAACGCTGGACGAAAGAGCTGGCGCCGTGTGCCGGTCGTTCAGCCTCCAGCCAAGCGCTTTTCGGCTGTCCGCTTGTGCCTCGATCCGGCCATCCATCCCGAAACGTCAACAGACACCTAGGGCATTTCCGCGAAGATCACCTCTATTCCATGACGGTTCCAGTGCAGGGCATGCCATGCGCGCCGGTGATTCTCGATGCGCATGGCGCCCCCCGGCACCGGTTGAACAGACGCTCAGCGCCCATGCGCGCCCGGCACATGGCCGGTGCAGCCCGCCTCGAGCGGAGTGGGCGGCGTCGCCTGTTCCAGTTCGCGCAGGATGCCGCATTCCCCCGTGCTGCCGACGCTCCGGCAGTGGCCGCGCAGCTCCAGCAGATGCCGCTGCAAGGCGCGCAACTCCTCGATGCGCAGCTCGACATGGCGGATATGTTCGTCGATCAGGCGATTGGCCTCGCCGCAATCGGCCTCGGGGTGATCGCGCAGCGCCAGCAGGTGGCGGATTTCCTGCTGGGTCATGTCCAGCGAGCGGCAGTGGCGGATAAAGGCCAGGCGCTCGACATGTGCAGCGGTATACATCCGGTAGTTGCCTTCGCTGCGCGCCGGTGCGGGCAGCAGCCCCTCCCGTTCGTAGTAGCGGATGGTCTCCACCGGGCAACCGGTACGCCGCGCCAGCTCGCCAATCTTCATCCTGCCCACTCCATCGCTTGACTCTGTAGTTGCTACAGGGTGTGCAATCGGCGCCATATCGTCAATGGAACCCTGCCATGCCCCAGGACAACTGCTGCCATCACAGCCACACCGCCCCTCCGCCGTCCACCGGCGCCATCGCTGGCGCCACTGGCGAGGCCCGCTGGACGCACCTGCGCATCGAGGCGATGGACTGCCCGACCGAAGAGCGCCTGCTGCGAGATGCCCTCGGCAAGCGCGAGGAAATCGAAGCGCTGGAGTTCAACCTGATGCAGCGCGAACTGCGCGTGCGCCACCACTTCACCGATATCGAACCCCTGCAGAAGCTGGTCGCCGCCCTCGGCATGCAGGCCGAGCCGGTCGATGGCGCCGGCCCGGCCGCCGCCCCCGCCGCCAAGCCCTGGTGGCCGCTGGCGCTGGGGGGCGTGGCCGCATTGGCGGCGGAAGTCTGCGAGTGGTTCGGCTTCGGCCCGCAATGGCTGGTGGCCGCGCTGGCGATCCTGGCGATCCTCGCCGCCGGCCTGCCCACCTACCGCAAGGGCCTGATCGCGCTGAAGAACCGCGACCTGAACATCAACGCCCTGATGAGCATCGCCGTCACCGGCGCGCTGCTGATCGGCCAATGGCCAGAGGCGGCGATGGTCGCCGTGCTGTTCGCCATCGCCGAAGTGATCGAGGCGCGCTCGCTGCAGCGCGCGCGACAGGCCATCCGCCAGTTGCTCGACCTGGCGCCGCAACGGGCGCGGGTCTGGCGCGACGAACGCTGGCAGGACATCGCCGCCGCCGAGGTCGAGCCCGGCACACGGGTCCAGGTGCGCCCCGGCGAACGCATCGCGCTGGACGGCGAACTGCTCGCCGGGCGCTCCAGCGTCAACCAGGCGCCGATCACCGGGGAAAGCCTGCCAGTGGAAAAGGAAGCGGGCGACACCCTGTTCGCCGGCACCATCAACGGCGAGGGCGAACTGGAATACCGCAGCACGCGCAAGGCCGACGACAGCACCCTGGCCCGCATCATCCATGCCGTGGAAAGCGCGCAGAACGCCAAGGCGCCGACCCAGCGCTTCGTCGACCGCTTCTCGCGCATCTATACCCCGCTGGTGTTCGCCATCGCCCTGCTCACCGCCGTGCTGCCGCCGCTGCTGTTCGGTGGCGCCTGGCTCGACTGGGTCTACCGCGCCCTGGTGCTGCTGGTGATCGCCTGCCCCTGCGCGCTGGTGATCTCCACCCCGGTGACGCTGGTCAGCGGCCTGGCCGCCGCCGCGCGCCAGGGCATCCTGGTCAAGGGCGGCGTGTACCTGGAAATGGGCCGGCAACTGGCCTGGGTCGCTCTGGACAAGACCGGCACCCTGACCCACGGCCAGCCACGCCAGACCGACTTCATCGCCTTGCGTGGCGCCGAGCGGCCACTGCGCGTGCTCGCCAGCAGCCTCGCCGCGCGCTCCGACCACCCGGTGTCGCAGGCGCTGGCCCGCGCCGCGCAGGCGGACGGGCTGGCGCTGGAGAACGTGGAGAACTTCACCGCTATCGCCGGCCGCGGTAGCCGTGGCGACGTGCAGGGCCACGCCCTGCACCTGGGCAACCATCGCCTGATAGAGGAACTGGGCTTGTGCTCGGCAGAACTGGAGGCGCGCCTCGACGCCCTGGAGCGCCAGGGCAAGACGGTTATCGCGCTGCTCGACGAAAGCGGCCCGCTGGCGCTGTTCGCGGTCGCCGACGCCATCCGCGAGAGCAGCCGCGAGGCGGTCGCCGAGTTGCACAGGCTGGGCGTGCGCAGCCTGATGCTGACCGGCGACAACCCGCACACCGCCGCCGCCATCGCCGTCCAGGCCGGTATCGACGACGCCAGCGGCAACCTGCTGCCGGAGGACAAGCTGGCGCGTATCGAGCAGTTGCAGGCATCGGGGCAGCGCGTCGGCATGGTCGGCGACGGCATCAACGACGCGCCGGCCCTGGCCCGCGCCGATATCGGCTTCGCCATGGGCGCGGCCGGCACCGACACCGCCATCGAGACCGCCGGCGTGGCGCTGATGGACGACGACCTGCGCAAGCTGCCGCTGTTCATCCGCCTGTCGCGCCGCACCCATGCCGTACTGGTGCAGAACATCGCCCTGGCGCTGGGCATCAAGGCGGTGTTCCTGGCCCTGACCCTGGCCGGTTCCGGCACGCTGTGGATGGCGGTGTTCGCCGATATGGGCGCCAGCCTGCTGGTGGTGTTCAACGGCCTGCGCCTGCTGCGCGCCGCGCACTGAGGGAGGGCGATTGCGCGATACCGTTATTCACCCGGAAAGGGGCTTCGACAAAAGCGCTGGAGGCTGGAAAGCTGGACGAAAAACACCGCTTGCCAGGCGCTTTCGTCCAGCCTAGAGCCTTCCAGCGCTTTGCCGTGCATAGCGCGATCGCCCTGGTACTGAGGGAGGACGGCATCAAGCTGCAAGCTGCAAGCTGCAAGCTGCAAGCATGCTGGCCGCCGACCAGACATTGTCAAACGCTTCCTGCCACCTATAGCCTGCCGCCTGCCGCGCCCTTGCCGACCCCGTGCTTCTTCAGCTTGCGATAGAGCGTGTTGCGGCTGACGCCCAGCTCCTCGGCGACCCGCCCCATATGCCAGCGCTGGCGCTCCAGGGCTTCGAGCAGGGTCTGGCGCTCGGCCTGTTCCAGCGGCGCTTCCGCCGACGGCACGGGCGGCGGCGCCGGTCGTGCCTGCTGGCGAATGAGCGCGGGCAGGTCCTCGAAGCGGATGCAATCGCTGTCACACAGCGCCACCAGCGTACGCAGCACCGTGCGCAGTTGCCTGACGTTGCCCGGCCACTGGAAGTCCAGCAGCGCCCGACGCACGTCCGGTAGCAGCCGTATGCCATCGCCGCCCGCCTCGACCAGCAGCGTGTCGAGCAATTGTGCCTTGTCCTGCCGGTCGCGCAGGGCCGGCAACATGATTTCCAGGCCATTCAGCCGATAGTAGAGGTCTTCCCTGAACGAACCGTCCGCCACCCGCTCCAGCAAGTTGCGATGGGTCGCGCTGATGATCCGCACGTCGATGGCCTGCGGCTCGCCGCCAATGGGTACCACCAGGCGGTCCTCCAGCACCCGCAGCAAACGGGTCTGCAGGGCCAGCGGCATGTCGCCGATCTCGTCGAGGAACAGCGTGCCGCCATCGGCCTGCTGCAGGCGCCCGCGCATACCGCCCTTGCGCGCCCCGGTGAAGCTGCCATCGCGGTAACCGAACAGTTCGCTCTCGATCAGGCTTTCCGGTATCGCCGCACAGTTGAGCGCGACGAAGGGCCGCTCGCGGCGCGAACTGGAACCATGCACGGACTTGGCGAAAGCCTCCTTGCCGGAGCCGGTCTCGCCGTTGATCAGCAGCGGTACGTCCCGCTCCAGCACCCTTACCGCCTTGCGCAGGCCCTCCTGCAGACGTGCATCGCCAAGCGAGAACAGCTCGCCGGCGGGCCGCGCCGGAGCCAACGGGACGGAGGCTTGCGGGCTGGCCGGCGGCGCCCCCGGCGGCCCGCGCAATACGGCGAACAGCAACTGCCCGCTGCGCGCGTGCAACGGCCAACTGGTGCGTGCATCCAGGTTGGCGCGCCCGATGACCTCCTCCAGCGCGCAGTCGAAGACCTCCTCCAGCGACTTGCCCAGCAGGGCCGAACGCGTATGCCCCAGCAGGTTGAGGCCCGCCTGGTTCACCGCGCAGATGCGGCCATCCCGCTCGAACGCCAGCAGCCCTTCGCTGAACAGGCCGACCGAACCGGCCTGGACATGGAAACGCAGCAGCCACTGGTCGTCGAAACGCTGCAGGAAGTAGCCACTTTCGATCACCTTAGCCGACAGGCTGACCAGCGCCGTGGTGTGGAACTGGCTCTGGCGCGAAACGTTCTGCCGCGCCGAGGAAACGTCCAGTACCGCCAGCAGTTCGCCGAACGGGTCGAACACCGGGCTGGCCGAGCAGGTCAGCTCGGTATGCCGGCCATAGAAGTGCTCGCCCTGGTGGATCGTCAGCGGCTGGCGCTCGACCAGGCAGGTACCGATGCCATTGGTGCCTTCGCTGGCCTCGCTCCAGTCGGCCCCCAGCCACAGGCCGGCCTGCTCGAACATCCGCCGTTCGGCGGGCGCACTCACGCAGTCGAGGATCACCCCGGACGAATCGGTGAGCAGCACCGCATGCCCAGCGCCCGACAATTGGCGGTGCAGGCTGTTCATCTCGGTGCTGGCGATATCCAGCACCTGGCGCATGCGCTCGCGGCTCTCCTGCAGGTGGCCGAACTCCAGCACACGGGTTTGCGCGGCCAGCGAAGGGTCAAGCTGGTGCTCCTCGAGACAGCGCAGCCAGGAGCGGGCGATCGACGGGTCGCTGCCGGGGCCGCTCAAGGGCGTTCCGCGCATTGTCGTCAGCACGTTGCGCACATGTTGTTCCAGAGGATTTCTTTGCATAGGGCCATCACTCCACCGGAAACAGCGAACGACTCCGGCACCGGTTCTGCGACAAAATGTCACGACGACTGTACCAGACCCGAGACATCATGCGGGCAGGCACATTCCGGAATATCCCCGCAAAGGCCCTGGAACGGGGGCATGAACGTAATGGCCCGCGCTTTGCTCTAAGCTGGTTCAGGCGCTACGGCGCACACTTTCCGAAGAAGACAAAAAGCAGGAGCACCCATCATGCGTTACGCACATCCCGGTACCCCAGACGCCATCGTTTCCTTCAAGAAGCGCTACGGCAACTACATCGGCGGCGAGTTCGTCGAGCCGGTCAAAGGCCAGTACTTCACCAACACCTCGCCGGTCAACGGCGAAGCGATCGGCGAGTTCCCCCGCT
>NZ_QJUO01000047.1 GCF_004327335.1 Stutzerimonas kirkiae
GCCCCAGCCCCAGCCTCGACGGCCATGGCGCGGGATTTCATGCGATCGCCCTGCTGTACCCTGCCTGCCTGCTTTCCTCGAAAGCGATTCCGAGTAGAATGCCCCCTTTGCACGCATTGTCGCGTTGCTGCGCCAGCGTGTCTCCATCCCGAGAATGGAAGTCCCAGTCAATATGTTTGCGCCTTTATTGAAGAAACTCTTTGGAAGCAAGAATGAGCGTGAAGTCAAACGCATGCTCAAGACGGTCCAGTCCATCAATGCGCTGGAAGAGCAGGTGTTGTCCCTGTCGGACGAGCAACTGCGCGAGAAGACCGAAGAGTTCAAGGCGCGGCTGGGCAAGGGCGAGACCCTGGATCAGTTGCTGCCCGAGGCGTTCGCCGTCTGCCGCGAGGCGGGCAAGCGGGTCATGGGTATGCGTCACTTCGATGTGCAGTTGATCGGCGGCATGACCCTGCACGAAGGCAAGATCGCCGAGATGCGCACCGGTGAGGGCAAGACCCTGGTGGCGACCCTGGCGGTCTATCTCAATGCGCTGTCCGGCAAGGGCGTGCATGTGGTGACGGTCAACGATTACCTGGCCCGCCGCGATGCCAACTGGATGCGCCCGCTGTATGAGTTCCTCGGCCTGTCCGTGGGTATCATCATGCCCTTCCAGCCGGCCGCCGAGAAGCGCGCCGCCTATGCCGCCGACATCACCTACGGCACCAACAACGAATTCGGTTTCGACTACCTGCGCGACAACATGGCGTTCAGTATGTCGGACAAGCAGCAGCGTGAACTGAATTTCGCCGTGATCGACGAAGTCGACTCCATCCTCATCGACGAGGCGCGTACGCCGCTGATCATCTCCGGCCAGGCCGAAGACAGCTCCAAGCTCTACCAGCAGATCAACCTGCTCATCCCGCGCCTGCAACAGCACGTCGAGGAAGAGCAGGGCGTGGTGACCCAGGAAGGGCATTTCGTCGTGGACGAGAAGACCCGCCAGGTCGAGTTGAACGAAGCAGGCCACCAGTTCATCGAGGAACTGCTGGGCCAGGCCGGCTTGCTGGGTGAGGGCGAGAGCCTCTACTCGGCGCACAATCTCGGCCTGCTGACCCATGTCTATGCCGGCCTGCGGGCGCACAAGCTGTTCCACCGCAACGTCGAATACATCGTGCAGAAGGACCAGGTCCTGCTGATCGACGAGCATACCGGCCGCACCATGCCCGGTCGCCGTCTGTCCGAGGGCCTGCATCAGGCGATCGAGGCGAAGGAAGGCGTGCCGATCCAGGCGGAAAGCCAGACCCTGGCTTCCACCACCTTCCAGAACTACTTCCGCCTCTACGGCAAGCTGGCCGGCATGACCGGTACCGCCGATACCGAGGCCTTCGAGTTCCAGCAGATCTACAACCTGCCGGTGATGGTCATCCCGACCAACAAGCCGCTGGCGCGCAAGGACTACAATGACCTGGTCTACCTGACCCAGGAAGAGAAGTTCGCCGCCATCGTGGTCGATATCAAGGAATGCCAGGCCCAGGGCCGTCCGGTACTGGTCGGTACCGCGACCATCGAGTCGTCCGAATACGTTTCCCGCCTGCTGGAGAAGGAAGGCATCGAGCACAAGGTGCTCAACGCCAAGTACCATGAGAAGGAAGCCGAGATCATCTCCCAGGCCGGTCGGCCCGGCGTGGTGACCATCGCCACCAACATGGCCGGCCGCGGTACCGACATCCTGCTCGGCGGCAACTGGGAGGTCGAAGTGGCCGCCCTGGAAAACCCTACCGAGGAACAGGTGGCGCAGATCAAGGCAGACTGGCAGAAGCGCCACCAACAGGTGCTTGAAGCCGGCGGCCTGCATGTGATCGCCTCCGAGCGCCATGAGTCGCGCCGTATCGACAACCAGTTGCGCGGTCGTTCCGGCCGCCAGGGCGATGTCGGCTCGAGCCGTTTCTACCTGTCGCTGGAAGACAACCTGATGCGCATCTTCGCCTCCGACCGGGTGAAGAACTTCATGAAGGCGCTGGGCATGGAGGCCGGCGAGGCCATCGAGCACCGTATGGTGACCAATGCCATCGAGAAGGCGCAGCGCAAGGTCGAGGGCCGCAACTTCGATATCCGCAAGCAGTTGCTGGAATATGACGACGTGGCCAACGAGCAGCGCAAGGTCATCTACCATATGCGCAACAGCCTGCTGGCCGCCGAGTCGATCGGCGAGACCATCGCTGAGTTCCGCGAAGAGGCGCTGACGGCGGCGATCAATACCCATATGCCGCCGCAGTCGATGCCGGAGCAGTGGGATATCGCCGGGCTGGAGGCTGTCCTGTACAGCGATTTCGGTATCCGCCTGCCGCTGCAACAGTGGCTCGACGAAGACCAGAAGCTCGACGAGAACGCCCTGCAGGCGAAGGTGCTGGAAGCGCTGCTTGCCGATTACGCCGAGAAGGAGGCACTGGCCGGGGCCGAGGCCCTGCGCTCCTTCGAGAAGCAGATCGTGCTGCGCGTGCTGGACGACCTGTGGAAGGACCACCTGTCGACCATGGATCACCTGCGCCATGGCATCCACCTGCGTGGCTACGCGCAGAAGAATCCCAAGCAGGAATACAAGCGCGAGTCCTTCACCCTGTTCCAGGAACTGCTCGACTCGATCAAGCGCGACAGTATCCGTGTGCTGTCCCATGTCCAGGTCCAGCGTGAAGACCCGGCCGAGGAAGAGGCTCGCCTGCGCCGTGAGGCCGAAGCCCTGGCCCAGCGCATGCAGTTCCAGCATGAAGAAGTTTCCGCGCTCGATCCGGTCCAGGACGAGGCCCAGGAGGACGGCGCGGCTCCGGCGGCTGCGCCTGTACCGGTCCGCAGCGAACCGAAGATCGGCCGCAATGAACTGTGCCCTTGCGGTTCCGGGAAGAAGTACAAGCATTGTCATGGGCAGGTGCAATAACCTGCCGGCATCGTGAACCCTACGCCGCGATGACCTCGCGGCGTTTTTACTCCAGTGGTTTCGTCACTATTACCGTTCATTTGAAGGAGCGTTTCCATGGCTGTCGGTCTTGGCCCTCTTCCTGTGTTGCACCCTGTTCCCGGTTTCGAGCTGGGTATCGCCAGCGCCGGTATCAAGCGCCCGGGGCGCAAGGATGTGGTGGTCATGCGCTGCGCCGAGGGCGCACGGGTGGCCGGTGTGACCACCACCAACGCTTTCTGCGCGGCGCCGGTGCTGATTACCCGCGAGCGTCTGGGTGGCGAGGTGCGTTACCTGTTGACCAATACCGGCAATGCCAATGCCGGCACTGGTGCCGATGGCCTGGCCCGGGCGCGCAGCGCTTGTGCCCGACTGGCCGAGCTGGCCGGTGTCAGTGAAAGCGCCGTGCTGCCGTTTTCCACCGGGGTGATTGGCGAGCCATTGCCGGTGGAGAAGATCGAAGCGGCACTGCCGGCCGCGCTGGCCGATCTCAAGGAAGACAACTGGGCGCTGGCGGCGGAAGGCATCATGACCACCGACACCCTGCCCAAGGGCGCCAGCCGGCGCTTCAGCCACGATGGCGTCACCGTCACAGTGACCGGGACCAGCAAGGGCGCCGGCATGATCCGCCCGAACATGGCGACCATGCTCGGCTATATCGCCACCGATGTCGCGGTCGCCCAGTCCGTGCTGCAGGACCTGGTGCGCGATGCCGCGAACAAGTCGTTCAACCGCATCACCATCGATGGCGATACCTCGACCAATGATTGCTGCATGCTGGTCGCCACCGGACGTGCCGCCCTGCCGGAAATCACCGAGGCCTCCGGGGAGCTGTTCGGCAAGCTTCGCCAGGCGGTTTTCGAGGTGTTCATGGACATCGCCCAGGCCATCGTGCGCGACGGAGAAGGGGCGACCAAGTTCGTCACGGTGCAGGTCAACGGCGGCGGCAATCACCAGGAGTGCCTGGATGTGGCCTATGCCGTGGCACACTCACCGCTGATCAAGACCGCGCTGTTCGCCTCCGATCCCAACTGGGGGCGCATCCTCGCCGCTGTCGGCTACGCCGGCGTGCCGCAACTGGATGTGGGCCTGATCGACGTTTTCCTCGGTGATGTGTGCATCGCCAGCAAGGGCGCGCGCGCCGCCAGCTATACCGAGGCCCAGGGCGCCGAAGTCATGGCCCGCGAGGAGATCGGCATCCGTATCGAGCTGGGGCGTGGCGATGCCAGCGAGACGATCTGGACCACCGATCTGTCCCATGAGTACGTCAAGATCAACGCCGAATACCGGACTTGAGGGCTGCAAGCGGCAAGCTGCAAGTTGCAGCGCCTACCGCGCGCCGGCTGCGGCTTGTGGCCTGCAGTTTGCGGCTTGGAGCTGAAAGATGAAATGCATCCACGTCGCCGCCGCCGTCATTCGCTCCGCCGATGGCCGAATCCTGATCGCCAAGCGCCCTCTGGACAAGCACCAGGGTGGCCTCTGGGAGTTTCCCGGAGGCAAGGTGGAGGCGGGCGAGTCGGTCGAGGCCGCGCTCGCCCGTGAGCTGGTCGAGGAACTCGGTATCCGCGTCACTCGGGCGCGCCCGCTGATCCAGGTGCGACACGCCTACCCGGACAAGCAGGTGCTGCTGGATGTGTGGGAGGTCAGTGCGTTCGAGGGCGAGGCCCATGGTGCCGAGGGGCAGCCGCTGGCCTGGGTGCAGGCGCGTGACTTGCCGGATTATCAATTCCCGGCCGCCAATCTGCCGATCATCGCGGCGGCCCGTTTGCCGGATCGCTACCTGATCACGCCGGAGGGGCTGGAGCCACAGGTGTTGCTGAAGGGGTTGAAGGTGGCCCTGGATGCGGGCATCCGCCTGGTGCAGTTGCGGGCGCCAGCGATGTTCGATGCCCAATATCGGGATATGGCGGTGGATGCCGTCGGCCTGTGTGCCGGGCGTGCGCAACTGATGCTCAAGGGGCCGCGGGAGTGGCTGGGGGACTTCCCGTCGGCGGGCTGGCACCTGACTGCGCGGCAGTTGCGCGAGTATGCCGGAAATGGCCGGCCTTTCCCCGCGCAGCGCTGGCTGGCCGCTTCCTGCCATGATGCCGAGGAGCTGCAACTGGCCACGCTCATGGGGGTGGACTTCGTCACACTTTCTCCGGTACAACCTACCCATAGCCATCCCGGCACTCCGGTACTGGGGTGGGCGAAGAGCAGCACGCTGCTCGCGGGTTTCAACCATCCCGCCTACCTGCTGGGGGGGCTTGGGGCCGACGATCTTCCGCCAGCCTTGCAGGCCGGAGCGCAAGGTGTCGCGGCGATTCGCGGTTTCTGGCCGGATTGATTTAGTCATAGAGTAAAGTAATCATCCTTATTCCCTTAATCAATTAACCGTATGCGTTCGGTTGGGTTAAGGTAGGCCCCGTAGATTTCTCAACCACTGAATGGAGTTTCAGCGATGTCCCTTATCAATACCGAAGTTCAGCCGTTCAAAGTCAATGCCTTCCACAACGGCAAGTTCATCGAAGTCACCGAGCAGGACCTGAAAGGCAAGTGGTCGGTCCTGATCTTCATGCCGGCTGCCTTCACCTTCAACTGCCCGACCGAGATCGAAGACGCCGCTGAAAACTATGCCGCGTTCCAGAAAGCCGGTGCCGAAGTCTATATCGTCACCACCGACACCCACTTCTCGCACAAGGTCTGGCACGAAACCTCCCCGGCCGTTGGCAAGGCCCAGTTCCCGCTGATCGGCGATCCGACCCACCAACTGACCCATGCTTTCGGCGTGCATATCGAAGAAGAAGGCCTGGCTCTGCGCGGCACCTTCATCATCAACCCGGAAGGCGTGATCAAGACCGTTGAAATCCACTCCAACGAGATCGCCCGTGACGTAGCGGAAACCCTGCGCAAGCTGACCGCTGCCCAGTACACCGCCGCTCACCCGGGCGAAGTCTGCCCGGCCAAGTGGAAAGAAGGCGCAGCCACCCTGGCTCCTTCGCTGGACCTGGTTGGCAAGATCTAAGCACTCGCTGCGATCAGCCTTTCGCCGGGGGTAAGTTCCCGGCGATACCTGAAACGCCCGGACGTGAGAACGTCCGGGCGTTTTGCGTCATGTCTGCTATTGCCTTCCACTACGCCTGGCAGCACCCTGCGATCAGCTTGCAGCTTGCAGCTTGCAGCTTGCAGCTTGCTTATGCATGCGGCTTGCTGGCTGCCTGCCAGAGTACCTCAGGCAGGCCCTGGCGGCGGGCGATCAGGCGGGCCGTGACGAACAGCAGGTCTGACAGCCTGTTGATATAGGCCAGCCCGACCGGGCGCAGGGGCTCCAGGGCGTTGAGGCTCTGGCAGCGGCGCTCCGCGGTGCGTGCCAGGCTACGGCACAAGTGGGCCTGGGCGATCAGGCGCGAGCCACCGGGCAGGATGAAGTCCTTGAGGGGGCCGAGTTCCGCATTCCATTTGTCTATCAGCCGTTCCAGACGCTCGACTTCCTCTGTCGCCAGGGCGTGGTAGTCCGGCATGGCCAGTTCGCCGCCAAGGTCGAACAGGCGGTGTTGGCAGGGCGAGAGCGCTTCGAACAGTTCCTGCAGGCTCGGCCAGCGTTCCCGGGCCTCCGCCAGCTCCGCCAGCAACAGGCCGAGCTGGCTGTTGAGGCTGTCCAGTTCGCCGATGGCTTCCACGCGCGGATGGTCCTTGGGAACCCGGCGGCCATCGGCCAGGCCGGTTTCGCCGCGGTCGCCGGTACGGGTATAGATTTTCGACAAGCGATTGCCCATGTGTTGCTCCGGATTCAGATGGTGCCGTGATTATCGGCGGATGAACTCAGTGGCAGGCGGATGGTGAAGGTACTGCCCTGGCCGGGGCGGCTCTGCACTTCCATCTGGCCCTTGTGATTGTTGGTGACGATGAAATAGGACACGGAGAGGCCGAGGCCGGTGCCCTGGCCGACTTCCTTGGTGGTGAAGAACGGTTCGAAGATGCGCTTGCGGATGCTTTCGTCAATACCGCCGCCGTTGTCTTCCACTTGTATCTCCGCCCAGGGTGGGTTCAGGCGGGTGCGCAGGGTGATCTGGCCGCTGCCGACCGGGCAGTTCTGGTGGATGGCCTGGGCGGCGTTCTTCAACAGATTGAGCAGCACCTGCTCCATCTCGTTGCCGATGCAGGGCACGCGTTCCAGGCGCCCGTCGAAGTCGCGGATGATGCGGATGGCGCGGAAGTCGAAGCCTTCGATCAGGTCGTAGTCGTTGCCGGCGATCTCCAGTGCCTGGTCGAGCAGGGTCGACAGCGGGCATTCGGCCAGCTTGCGGTCGCTCATGCGGCTGAAGCTGAGCATGTGGCTGACGATCTTCGCCGCCCGCGAACCAGCCTGCTGGATGCCGTCGAGCAACTCGGGAATCTGCCGCAGGCGCAGGTACTGGTTGACCGCTTCCAGGGTCATGCCGGCCTGCTGGGCGGCCTCGTGGTTCTTTTCCAGGTCGGCGGAGAGTCGTCGGCGGATGTTCTGCGCATTGTGCAGGATCGCTCCCAACGGGTTGTTTATTTCATGGGCCATGCCGGCCGCCAGGCCGCCGACCGAGAGCATCTTCTCCGACTGCACCATGACCTCTTCCATGGCGATGCGCTGGGTTATGTCGTCGATGCGAATAACCACGGCCTGGTTTTCGTCGCCCATCAGTGGGTAGAGGGTCAGGGTGTAGTGGTGCGGTTCCTGGTCGCGCATCCAGGTGACGCGCTCGATGCGCTTGACCAGTTGCTCCTGGGAGGAGCGGCGGATCTGCCGCAGGAAGGGTTCGAGGGAGGGGAACACTTCGAAGATCGAGCGGTTCAGCGCCTGGTCGCGGGGGACCCCGGAAAGCGCGCTGGCTTCCTGGTTCCACTGGTTGACGCGGAGGTTCTCGTCCAGGGTGATCAGCACCGAGGGCATGGAGTCGATGATGTTCTTGAGGTAGAGCTGGAAGCGCGTGAGCTTGTGTTCGATCTGGCTGCGCACGCGGATCTGCTCTTCGAGCCGGCGGTTCGAGCTGCGGGTCTGTTCGGTCATGCCCTGGGCGCGATCGAAGGCTTCCTGGGCATCGTTGCGGGCACGCTTGAGTTGCTGCTCGCGGGCCTGCATGCGCGACAGCATGGTATTGAACGCTTCGCCCAGGCGGCCGATTTCGTCGCGGCTGGCGACACTGGCACGCAGGGCGTAGTTTTCTTCCCGGGTGACCTGGTGCGACAGGGATTCGAGGTCGCGGATCGGCTGGGTGATCAGCCGCCGCACCTGCCGGGCGACCAGTATCCAGAGCAGCAGGCTGAACAACAGTATGCCGGCGCTGGCGGTCAGCGTTCCGCTATAGAAGGCGACCGGCAACTCGCTGCTGGCCACCAGCAGCAGATGGCCGGGGGCTCCGCTGGCCTGTGGCAGTTCTACCAGGTGCGTGGCGCGTAGTTCGCCCTGGAGCCAGGCTGGCAACTGTCCGAGGTGCTCGGGCAAGCCCAGGCGTTCGCCACGCTGCAACTGCGCCAGGGCCTGGCCTTCGCTGTCGTAGATGATGGCCGCACGCAGGGGGGCGTAGTGTTCCAGATGGGCGAGCAACTGCTGTGCCTGCTCTGCCGAAGAGAGCGCCTTCTCGCTCAGTTCGCGGCTGGACAGCAGTGAGCCGAGCGTCTGCATGGCCTGTGGCGCGACGCTCTGGCGGGAGATCCAGTAGGCGGCGCTGATGAACATCAGGTTGGAAATCAGCATTACGGCGGCGAGCAGGACCAGCAGGGCAAGCAGCAGCTTGCGCCCTACCGGCAGGTTTTCGATGCGCTGGCGCAGGGTCATGGCGGGATTCGGGCTGCAAGAGATGGATGCAGGGTAGCCCTGCCTCAGTCGCTGGGCAATCCGTGCCGGCGCAGGTGTTCCTTTAACGCATGGTGCAGTCTCTGCAGGCCGGGCAGGTGCAATCCCTGCTGTCGTGCCCGTTGGCAGGCATAGCCGAGCAGATAGCCGATTTCGGTCCTGCGTCCATTGTGTACGTCCTGATACATGGACGAGTAGTTCCCGGCGGTGTTCGAGAGAATGCGCAGAACATCTTCCGGCAATGTCCGTGTCGCTTCGGCATGAGCATTGGCGGCCAGTAGCTGGCCGAGTTCATGACAGAGGCCCAGCACTTCCTGGCGGTGCCGCAGCAGGCCGCCGTTGCGGCATTCATGCAGCACCGTCAGTGGATTGATGGCGCAATTCACCGCCAGTTTGTGCCACAGGCGCGGCAGGATATCCTGGCTCCAGGTATGGGGAATGCCGGCACGGCCCAGGCTGTCGTGCAGCCAGTCGGGGGGCTGGCCCTGGTCGGGCGAGCCCAGCCAGTTATGCCCCTGGCCGGCGAACAGCACCTGGAAATCATCGCCGCGGTAAGCGCCTTCCGTGCTGGATACGCAGATCGTGCGGGCCTCTGGCCAGCGTGCGGCGATGGCCTGCTGGCTGCCCAGGCCGTTCTGCAGCAGGAGCATGTCGCAGGCGGGTGCCAGCCGCCCGGCCAGGCTGGCGATGGCCGTTTCAGCGTCGTAGGCCTTGCAGGCCACCAGCAGCCGGTGGATAGGCGTGACGGCGTCGGCCAGTTCGGCGGCAATCGGGTAGCACTGCTGCTGGCCGTTCTCGCTCAGTGTCAGGCCGCCCGCCGTGCGGTAGGCGACCAGGCGTTCGGGCGAGCGCAGGATCAGCCTCGGCGCCTGTCCGCTGCGGTGCAGGCGAGTGGCCCAGAGGCTGCCGAGGCTACCGGCGCCGAGAATATGCAGTATGGCTGCGCTTGCCATTTCTTTAGGCTCCGGCCCGGATCGGCAGTGAGGAATGGCCGGGTCGAGCAGTTATAATGACGGCGCTTTCATATCGTCAAGCCGGCGCCGCGCCGATGTGCCCGACCGCGCCATTGCATAACGCCTCATTGCCTAAGGAGAAGTTTCATGCCCTCGTTCGACGTTGTGTCCGAACTGGATAAACACGAAGTCACCAATGCGGTCGACAACGCTGCCAAGGAGCTGGAGCGTCGCTACGATCTACGTGGAAAAGGCAGCTTCGAGTTCAAGGAACTGACCGTGCAACTGACCGCCGACGCGGATTTCCAACTGGAGCAGATGCTGGAGATTCTCAAACTGAGCCTGGTCAAGCGCAAGATCGATATCCAGTGCCTGGAATTCAAGGACGCCTACGCTTCCGGCAAGGTGGTCAAGCAGGAAGTCATTCTGCGCGAGGGCATCGACAAGGAGCTGGCGAAGAAGATCGTCGCCCATATCAAGGAATCGAAGCTCAAGGTCCAGGCCGCGATACAAGGCGAGCAGGTGCGGGTGACCGGCAAGAAGCGCGACGACTTGCAGGAGGCGATCGCCTCGCTGCGTGCCAAGGAGTTCGGCATGCCGCTGCAGTTCAACAATTTCCGCGACTGACTGTGCGCAGGCGCGATCGGGTAGATACCGTCTTGGCCCTCACCGAGCAAGTGCCAATTCGGGGTTAAAGGGCACACCGGATTTCAGCACGCCATAAACGATGCACAGGAGCTTGCGCATCGCCGCGCAGATGATCTGTTTACCGGTCTTACCTCGTTCGCGTAAGCGCTGTGCCAAAGCGTTGACCGCAGGATTGTAAGTGATGGCGACGAGGGCCGGCATATAAAGCCCTGCCCGTAAACGCGCTGAGCCTACCCGTGAGATGCGCACATGCCCCTTGTACTTGCCCGAGTCCTGTAACCTCGGGTTCAAGCCTGCAAAGGCGGTAATGGCGCCCGCATCCTTGAACTGCACCGGATCGCCCAGCTCCGCCATGAGCAGGGCCGCCGTCAGCTCTCCGATCCCATCGATACCTTCCAGCAGATCACGTCTGTTGCGCAGGTCTGGGTCGTTGTCGATATGGTTCCGGATGGCCCTCAGGGTCTCTTTGATCTGTTCGTCCACACGCTCGATCACCAGGCGGATGGACTCCTGTACGCTGTCATCGGCCACCTCCAGGCGATTGCTCTCCATTTGCTTGATCTCCTTGAGGTCTTGCAGACGCCTGACCAGCGCCCGCAGGCGACGGATCGCTTGAGGCTCAGGCTGCCAAAGACGCAGCTCATCCACATGGCGCAGGCCGTAGAGGGCAATCAGCTTGGCATCGACCTGGTCTGTCTTCACCCGCTGCAGTTGGCTGCGGGCGTAGTAGGCGATCTGTGCGGGATTCATCACGCAGACCCGGTAGCCGCCCAAGCTATACAGGTACTCGGCCAGTGCCTCGTGATAGGTGCCGGTTGCCTCCATCACAACCCAGGCATCAGGAGCGGCGTGCTTGCTCAGCCACTCTTGCAAGAGTTCGAAACCGGCACTGCCGTTGGGCAGCTTGGCCTTGGTGCGAAACTTACCGTTGGCTTGCACGGTAGCAATGTCGAAACTGTGTTTGGCAATGTCGATGCCTACGATGCTGGACATAAAAACTCCTCGCTCAATCCACGATGATCGTCACTGCGCCCGGCCCTGCCTTGTGAATGCGAGTTCTCACAGCATGTGGACTCTAGATACCGTTCGAGCTTTTCGAGCGAGTGCGGAAGGCGGGAGTGCTATCTACGATGCAGGCTCGAAGCCTAAGGGTGCGCACGTCTTCCCAGTCCTTCCCCCGATGATCAGTCGGGGACTATTGCCCATTGACAGGGCTGAAGTCGAGATACAAGGGTGCGCCGCGCGCACCGGCGGGCATATGCCATCGCCCGGTGCGCATGGCGCACCCTTGGGAATTCCGCTTCGGCTGCTCAGCGCCTGGCCGATTGTCCGCCTTCATCCGCCCGGGTGCGGCACCATTGCCAGACGATCAGCACCAGCGTCGGTACGCCAAGGAGGGCGGTTACCAGGAAGAAGTCGCTGTAGCCGATCTTTTCCACCATCACTCCGGAGTAGCCGCCGAGCAGGCGTGGCAGCAGCAGCATCAGCGAACTGAGCATGGCGTACTGGGTGGCCGAGAATTTCAGGTTGGTCAGGCTCGACAGGTAGGCGACGAAGGCGGTCGATGCCAGGCCGGCGCTGAAGTTATCGAAGGAGATGGTCAGGATCAGCATGTTCAGGTGCGCGCCCATGTCCACCAGCAACATGAACAGCAGGTTGGTCGCCGCCGATGCCAGCCCGCCGATGAACAGGATCGGCAGGATGCTGAAGCGCACGATCAGCAGCCCGCCGATGGCCGCCCCCAGCAGCGTCATCACCAGGCCGAAGAGCTTGCTGACACTGGCGATCTGGTCCTTGCTGAAGCCCTGGTCGATATAGAACACATTGGCCATCACGCCCATCACCGTATCCGACATCCGGTAGGTGGCGATCAGCCCCAGCAGCAGCAGGGCTTCCCAGCGATAGCGCAGGATGAAATCGGTGATCGGCGTCAGCACCGGCCCCATCAGGATGCGCCCCGGCGCGCTCAGGCAGCCCCAGCAGATCAGCAGGTACATGGTGCCGCGCGGCCAGTAACCGCCCCAGTAGGATTGGCACATGCCGGTGCTGGACACCATCAGGATGATCAATACCAGCACCGAGACGGCCTGGTGCACGAAATCGAAGCGTTCCGGCCGCTGGCGGCGTGCGGCCTCGCCGAGCATGCGCCGTACCGGAACCAGCAGCGTGCGCCCCATCGGCGAGAGCGAACCTAGGATGAAGAGTGCGTAGAGCAGCGCGCGTGGCCAGGCCTGGGCGATCAGCGCGTTGATCATCGCCGGTATGGAAATCAGCAGCACCAGCAGCAGACCGACCGCGGCGAACTGATGGTTGAAGCTGTAGCACGAGGGCTCGTTGGACAAGGGGATGGCGGCGGGCGGCTCCGGGATCAGCAGGCTGGTCAGCAGGCCGGGCAGGATCAGCAGGGCGAACAGCAGGTAGGTGGTGCTCCAGGCGGCCTGGTTGTATTCGAGATTGCTCGAGCCGAGCCATTCGGCGAGGAACAGCGCGCCGGCACTGGCCAGTAGCATGGCGATGCGGTAGCCGGTCATATAGCTGGCGGCCAGGGTGGCCTGCAGCTTCTGCTCGGCGATTTCCAGGCGGTAGGCGTCGATGGCGATGTCCTGGGTCGCGGAGGAGAAGGCCACCACCACTGCCAGGGCGATCAGCAGGCCGAGGTTGTGCTGCGGGTTGCACAGGGCCATGCCGACCAGGCCTAGGGCGATCAGCGACTGCGACAGCACCAGCCAGGAGCGGCGCTTGCCCAACCGGCCGATCCAGGGTAGGCGCCACTGGTCGAGCATGGGTGACCAGACCCACTTGAAGGCATAGGCCAGGCTGATCCAACTGGCGAAGCCTATGGTCTCGCGCGAGACGCCGGCCTCGCGCAGCCAGACCGACAGGGTGGAGAACACCAGTATCGCGGGCAGGCCTGCGGCGAAGCCCAGCAGCAGCAGGGCCAGGGTCGCGGGGCTGGCATAGGCGGCAATGGCATCGCGCCAGGTTTCACGGGGCATAGGGTATGTTCGGAAGCGTGCGTAAAGCGCGCACTCTAACCGCTGTGCTCGGGCAAATGCCAGCCGTGCCGACGCATGTCCACTTTGCCGTTGTGAATGCCGATGCCCTCGGCGCGCAGGCGAGCGCGCTGCTCCTGCCCCGAGGCGCTGCCTTCCGGCAGGCTGAGGCGTCCGCTGGCGGCGATCACGCGGTGCCAGGGCAGGCCGCTGTCGTCCGGCAGGCGCGCCAGCAGGCGCCCGACCCAGCGGGCCGCGCGGCCGAGGCCGGCCATTGCCGCCACTTGCCCATAGCTCACCACATGGCCATGGGGCACCTGGGCCAGCACCAGATAGACGGCGCTGCGGCGAGGGTCTTGGGTGTCGTTCGAGGTTGGCTCGGGGGGCATGCCTTGCTCCTGTGGCGATGAGGCCGGAACCCGTTCAGCAGACAGATGTTGCCGTGCTGCCTGGCATGCGGATAATGCCATTCCCTGTTCTATATGTAGATGTCCGGACACTTATGTTTTCCCGATCCCTGCTGTGTGTGGCGCTATGTGCGCTTTCCCTGCCATCCCAGGCCGATACCGTGTGGATGAAGAATGGTGACCGCCTGTCGGGCAAGATCACCGTGCTCGATGGCGGCAAGTTGTTGATAGAAACCGACTACGGTGGCTCCATCGCTCTGAAATGGAGTGATGTGGCGACCCTCGAAAGCGAGCGGCAACTGCTGGTCAAGCAGGGCGATGTCGCTGGAGACGTGGCCAAGTCACTGCAACCGGCGGGAGAAGGGCAGGTGACCCTGGCCAATGGCGAGGCGCCGAAGACGGTGGAACTGGCGAGCATTTCCCAGATCATGCCGCCCCGGCCGCTGATCCAGGATTTCACCTGGAAGGGTAATGTCGGTGTCGCCCTGGATTACAAGCGTGCCGAGAACGATACCGACGACTATGACGTGTCCTTCGACACCACGGCGCGGCATGGCCTGTGGCGCCACAATGGCAAGGCCAACTACAACCGCGAATACAAGAACGACGTGACGGCCACCGATAACTGGGACGCCGAGTACGCGCTGGACCATTTTATCGACGAACACTGGTTCTGGCAGGGGCGCCTGAGCTACAAGCGCGACAAGATCGAGGATGTCAGGCGCCAGCGCATGCTGGGTACTGGCCCTGGCTACCAGTTCTGGGACAACGAACTGGGCGCTTTCTCCCTGGCATCGCTGATCAACCGCAGCGACTACCTGTTCGCCAATGACAACAAGGAAAACTTCTACTCGGCGGCACTGAAGTGGAATTACAACCGCTACCTGCTGGGCAAGAGCGTCGAGCTGTTCAGTACCGGCGAGGCGGGCAAGCCGTTGAGCAACGTCGCCGAGTACACCCTGGATGCGACCCTGGGCCTGCGCTACAAGGTCACCGACTGGGCTTCGCTGAACATGAAGGCCGAGAAGGATATCGTCAGCGGCGCCCAGAACGATCTGGACGAGACGCGCTATACCATCGGCTTCGGTATCGGTTGGTAAGGCCTGCTGCGGAATCCCCCCGGTGCGCATGGCGCACACCGTGCGGATTCCGCTTCCAGCTTCCGGCAGCAGCCCCTGGGCATCCTTCGAATACGCTGAAACGCTCCGGCCTCAATGCTTGAAGGCGCCGATGAAGATCGCCGGGTCCACTCGTGCGTCGTTCAGGCTGACATTCCAGTGCAGGTGCGGCCCGGTGGCGCGGCCCGTGGCACCGACCCTGCCGATGACGGCACCGCGCGGCAGTTCGTCGCCGAGCTTCACGTCGATCCGTGACAGGTGGCAGAACATGCTGATCAGCCCCTGGCCGTGGTCGACGAATACCGTCCTGCCATTGAAGAAATAATCCCCCAGCAGAATCACCTTGCCGGCGGCCGGCGCCTTGACCGGCGTGCCCTGCGGGACGGCGAAGTCCAGCCCGGAATGCGGGTTGCGTTCCTCTCCGTTGAAGAAGCGGCGCAGGCCGAAAGGGCTGGACAACGGGCCATCGACCGGTTTGTCGAACAACAGGTTGCTCGGCTGGCGTGGGCTGAATTGCCGGTAGGCGCGGGTCTGCTCGGCCAGTTCGCGCTCGATGCGGGCCAGGTTCTTCGCGTCGGGCGTGACCTGCTGTTGGTTCTTCAGGGTGATGTGTTGTTCGCGGTAATGCCTCGCGCCAACCTCGAAGCCAAGGTCGCGACCATCCGCCTCCAACTGCTGGGTGCCGGGACGGGTACCCAGGGGAACGCCGACGATGGCGATCCAGCGCTTGCCATCCTCGCGGATCACCAGCACCGGCTTGCCCTGGTAGCGGGCCCTGGGCGGCTGGCTGCCGTTGCCCAGGTCGAGTATGGCGACTCCGCCCGGGTACGGCTTGTCGAGCAGGCGGCTGATAAAGCCTTCGGCGGTGGCGGTCAGGGGCAGGCAGAGGGCAAGTAACAGCAGCAATGGGCGCATGGGGTCATTCGTCGAGAAGTGGCAGGGTGATCGGCGTCAGATGATTGTCTTCGACCCGCACCCGCAGTTCGCCCCTGGCCAGCCGCGCAGTCAGGCACTGCCCGGGGTGGGTGTCGCCGGCCTCGCGGATAGCCTGGCCGCGCTCGTCGAGCAGGATCGAGTAGCCGCGGCCGAGGGTGGCCAGCGGGCTCACCGCATGCAGGGTCTGCGCCTGGCTTTGCAGGCGCTGGCGGCGATGCCTGAGTGCTTCGTGCATGCCGCGAGGCAGGCGCTCGGACAGGTTGCGCAGGCGCTGGCCGAGCAATTGCAGCGTGCGGCCTGGGTGTTGCGCACCCAGGCGGGTGGCCAGTTGCGCCAGGCGTTGCTGGCGCAGCAGGGCCCGGCGTTCGAGGGCCTGGCGCAGGCGCAGTTCCAGGTCGTCGACGCGTTGTGCCTGCTGGCGCAGGCGCTCGCCGGGATGGTGCAGGTGCCGGCGCAGGCTGTCGAAACGCAGGCGCTCATGGCGCAGGCGTTCACGCATGGACAGTTGCAGGCGCCGTTGCAGGCTTTGCACGCGCAGGTGCATTTCCTGGCTGTCCGGTGCCAGCAGTTCGGCCGCGGCGGAGGGGGTCGGGGCGCGCACATCGGCGACGAAATCACCTATGGTCACGTCCGTTTCATGGCCGACGGCGCTGACGATGGGCGTGACGCAGGCATGGATGGCACGGGCCACCGCCTCTTCGTTGAAGCACCAGAGGTCTTCCAGCGAACCTCCGCCCCGGGCCAGGATCAGCGCGTCGAAGCCGCCCCGGTCGGCCAGTGCGAGGGCCTGGATGATCTGTGCCGTGGCTTCGCGCCCTTGTACCGCGGTGGGTACCAGGACCAGCTCGACCTGGGGGGCGCGGCGTCGGAACACGCTGATGATGTCGCGGATGACCGCGCCGCTGGGCGACGTGACGATGCCGATGCGGTGCGGGTGGGCGGGCAGCGCCGCCTTGCCGTCCGCGTCGAACAGGCCTTCCGCGCCCAGGCGCTCGCGCAGCGCCTCGAAGGCCAGGCGCAGGGCTCCATCGCCGGCGGGCTCCAGGGTGTCGATGATCAACTGGTAATCGCCACGCCCCTCGAACAGCGAAACCTTGGCGCGCACCCGCACCGCCAGGCCGTCGCGCAGCACCTGGCGTACCCGCAGGGCGTTCTGGCGGAACAGCGCGCAGCGCACCTGGGCCTGTTTATCCTTGAGGGTGAAGTAGACATGCCCGGAGGCGGGGCGTGCCAGGTTGGATATCTCACCCTCCACCCAGATGCCGGTGAAGACATCCTCGAGCAACAGGCGGGCACGATTATTGAGCTGGCTGACGCTGAGCACCTCGCGATCGAGGTTCAGGCGCTGGAACGGGTCTTTGATCATGCAGGCATGATAAGCCGGCCGGGCGTCGGCGGGAACCGCCCGTCATCCGGCCAGCAGGCGTTCCAGCAGCCAGCTCGAGGCCGGGCCGAGCTCGCGGCGGCGCGACCAGACCACATCCACCGGGACGCGTTTCGGCCAGCCCGCCACGGCCAGTTCGCACAATCGCCCGCCGGAGTAGCCGGCGACCAGTTGGCGCGGCAACGCGGCCCAGCCGAAGCCTTGCACGGCCATTTCCAGCAACAGCAGATAATCCGGGGCGGACCAGCAGCGGACGGCACCGCCAGGCAGGTCGCCGCCGGGTGTCTCGCTGGCCACTACGCTGCTCAGGCGCAGGGCGCGCCAGCCCTTCAGGTCCTGCTGGGTGACCTGCGGATAGCCGGCCAGGGGATGGTCACAGGCGACGAACAGGCCGAACTCGGCGCTGACGGCGAGGCTGGCGTGGGCGATATCGGGCGGGTAGCCGCCCTGGGCCGCGAGCAGGCCGAGCTGGGCGCGGCCCTGGCTGACCAGGTCGAGCACATCGGAGTGTTCGCCGATCATGCACTCGAACTCCAGCTCCGGGTAGCGTTCGTCCAGTTCCCGCAGGCGGGCTTCGTAGGGCTGGTAGGCGTCGGACAGGACCAGCGACAGGCGGGTTTCCAGCCCGCTCGACAGTTGCGCGGCATGGCGCGACAGGCGGTCGCCCGCTGTGAGCACTTCCTCGGCGTGCGGCAGCAGGCTGCGCCCGGCCTCGGTGAGCTGCAACTGGCGGGCGCCGCGTACGAACAGTTCGACGCCCAGGTCGATTTCCAGGCGTGCGATGGCTTCGCTGATGGTCGACTGGCTTTTGCCAAGGCGACGGCCGGCTGCACTGAAGGAGCCGCTGGCGGCGGCGTGGGCGAATGCCTGGAGGGATTCCGTGGAAAGTGTCATATCGGTTTTACCGATGGTAGATAATTGGTTGGCGGCGGTTTTGTCGATGAGAATAGCGGCTGTCGAATCCTATAGCGAGTTTTCCCCATGAGTCATTCCACTGCTCTGTACGAACGTACCCTCGGTGAACGGGTGCTGCATGCCCTGTCTTTCGAAGTGCTGGCGGTGCTGGTTTCCGCCCCGCTGCTGGCCTGGTTGCTGGGCAAGCCGCTGGCGCACATGGGAGCGCTGACGCTGATGTTTTCCGGCATCGCCATGCTCTGGAACATGCAGTTCAACTGGCTGTTCGACCAGGTCCAGCGGCGTTTTGGTTTCCAGCGTGGCCTGGGTGCGCGGCTGGGGCATGCGCTGCTCTTCGAACTGGGGCTGATCGGCCTGTTGGTGCCGCTGGCGGCCTGGTGGTTGTCGATCGGCCTGCTGGAGGCGTTTTTCCTCGATATCGGCCTGATCCTGTTCTTCCTGCCCTTTACCATGGCCTTCAACTGGGGTTACGACTGCCTGCGGGCACGCTATCTGGCGCGGCGCCGGGCGATGCAGGCCTGCCGCTGAGGCGGGGATGGCGCATGGCCTGCTAGACTTCGATCCATGCGTTCAGGCAGTTACAGCAGTAATGGGGAGCAGTATGTCCGAGGTGTGTTCATGAGTGGCCGGCTGATTCTCGTGCCACAGATTTCCAGCTTCCCCGGCCGCGAGGCCTCGGCCAGGCTGCTGCTGCGCTGGTTGTTGCAGCGGGATATCGTGGCAGTGGTGCCGGTGCCCGACCGCCATGGCCTGCGCTATCCGTTTTCCGCTGGAGTTTCTGTGGCGCTGGCGCATCCGGGGCGGCTGGAAGATGCGACGCGTGGGTTACGCATCGTTCTGGATCGTTGCATCTACACCCCCGAGCGCGGCTTCCTCGGGGAAGCCGGCTGCCCCGAGTGTCGCCGGGAAATCGGCGAGGCGCTGTTCGAGAGCCTGGAAGAGTGGATGCCGGGCCATACCGACAATTTCACCTGCCCCGAATGCGCCTTCGAGGACGATATCAATGGTTTCCTGTTTCCACAGCCCTGTGGTTTTTCCGACCTCGGGTTGATCTTCGAGGGCTGCGCGGCCGCCGGCCTGCGCGAGAATTTCGTCGCCGCCTGCGCGGAGCGGCTGGGCTTCGCCGTGCGTCTGGTAACGGTCGAATAGCGGCTGGTGCTTCGGGAAAGGCGCTGGAGGCTGAACGACAGCGGGATCTTTCGTTCAGCCTCTAGCCTTCCAGCGCCCTTCTACGGCCCTTCGCGGTGCATGGCGTGATCGCTCCGGGCCAGGCGTTAATGTCTTGGAGCTTGTGCCTCTCATGGGTATAATGCCGCGCTTCCTTTTTCCCGCCTGGGAGCTCCCGCCATGCTGCGTATCAGCCAAGAAGCCCTGACTTTCGACGATGTCCTCCTGATCCCCGGTTATTCCGAGGTGCTGCCCAAGGATGTCAGCCTGAAGACCCGTCTGACCCGTGGCATCGAGCTGAATATCCCGCTGGTTTCCGCAGCGATGGATACCGTGACCGAAGCGCGTCTGGCGATTGCCATGGCCCAGGAAGGCGGCATCGGCATCATCCACAAGAACATGACCGTCGAGCAGCAGGCCGCCGAGGTGCGCAAGGTCAAGCGCCATGAAACGGCCATCGTCCACGACCCGGTCACTGTCACCCCGGAAACCAAGATCAGCGACCTGCTGCGCAAGGCCGCCGAGCTGGGCTTCTCCGGCTTTCCGGTGGTGTCGGGGCGCGAACTGGTGGGCATCGTCACCGGCCGCGACCTGCGCTTCACACCCAATCGCGGCGACTCGGTGGCGGCGATCATGACGCCCAAGGACAAGCTGGTCACCGTCGAGGAAGGCACCGGCCTGGAGGAAATCAAGACCAAGCTCTACGAGCACCGCATCGAGAAGATGCTGGTGGTCGACCGTAGCTTCAACCTGCGTGGCCTGGTGACCTTCCGCGATATCGAGAAGGCCAAGATCTACCCGCTGGCCTCCAAGGACGAGCAGGGCCGCCTGCGCGTCGGTGCGGCGGTCGGTACCGGCGCCGATACCGCCGAGCGGGTCGAAGCACTGGTGGCCGCTGGCGTCGACGTGGTGGTGGTGGACACTGCCCACGGCCATTCCCGTGGCGTGATCGAGCGGGTGCGCTGGGTCAAGGAGAACTTCCCGCAGGTGCAGGTGATCGGCGGCAATATCGCCACCGCCGAAGCGGCGCTGGACCTGGTCGAGGCCGGGGCCGACGCGGTCAAGGTCGGTATCGGCCCGGGCTCGATCTGCACCACGCGCATCGTCGCCGGTGTCGGCGTGCCGCAGATATCCGCCATCGCCAATGTCGCCGCGGCCCTCAAGGACAGTGGCGTGCCGATGATCGCCGACGGCGGCATCCGTTTCTCCGGTGACCTGTCCAAGGCCATCGTCGCTGGCGCCAATGCGGTGATGATGGGCTCGATGTTCGCCGGTACCGAAGAAGCGCCGGGCGAGATCGAGCTGTTCCAGGGGCGCTCCTACAAGGCCTACCGTGGCATGGGCTCGCTGGGCGCCATGGCCCAGGCCCAGGGCTCTTCCGACCGTTATTTCCAGGATTCCTCGGCAGGCGCCGAGAAGCTGGTGCCGGAAGGTATCGAAGGCCGTGTGCCATACAAGGGGTCGCTGTCGGCGATCATCCACCAGTTGATGGGCGGCCTGCGTTCCTCCATGGGCTACACCGGCAGCGCCACCATCGACGATATGCGCAGCAGGCCGCAGTTCGTGCGCATCACCGGCGCCGGCATGGCCGAGTCCCATGTGCATGATGTGCAGATCACCAAGGAAGCCCCGAACTACCGCGTTGGCTGACCGAACTATTCGCTGGAGGCTGGAGGCTGGAGGCTGGACGAGCATGCTTTTTCGTTCAGCCTTCAGCCTTCAGCCTTCAGCCATTTAATCCAGGTGAAGAAAAAATGGCTCATCCCGACATCCACGCCCACCGCATCCTGATCCTCGACTTCGGCTCCCAGTACACCCAGTTGATCGCCCGCCGTGTGCGCGAGATCGGCGTCTATTGCGAACTGCACCCGTTCGATATGAGCGACGAGGCCATCCGCGCCTTCGCCCCGCGCGGCATCATCCTCGCCGGCGGCCCGGAGTCGGTGCACCTGGCGGGTAGCCCGCGCGCGCCGCAGGCGGTGTTCGACCTCGGCGTACCGCTGCTGGGCATCTGCTACGGCATGCAGACCATGTCCGAGCAGCTCGGCGGCAAGGTGCAGGGCTCCGATGTGCGCGAGTTCGGTTACGCCCGGGTCGATGTGGTCGGCAAGTCGCGCCTGCTCGACGGCATCGAGGACCACGTGGACGCCGATGGCGTGTTCGGCCTCGATGTGTGGATGAGCCATGGCGACAAGGTCACTGAGCTGGCGCCGGGCTTCAGCGTGCTGGCCAGCACGCCGAGCTGCCCGATCGCCGCCATGGCCGATGACGCGCGTGGCTACTATGGGGTGCAGTTCCACCCGGAAGTGACCCATACTAAGCAGGGCGGCCGCATCCTCTCGCGCTTCATCCTCGATATCTGCGGCTGCCAGGCGCTGTGGACCGCCTCTAATATCGTCGAAGACGCCATCCGCCAGGTTCGCGAACAGGTGGGCGATGCCAATGTGCTGCTGGGCCTTTCCGGCGGTGTCGATTCGTCCGTGGTGGCGGCGCTGCTGCACCGCGCCATCGGCGAGCAACTGACCTGCGTGTTCGTCGACAACGGCCTGCTGCGCCTGCACGAAGGTGACCAGGTGATGGCCATGTTCGCCGAGAACATGGGCGTCAAGGTGATCCGCGCCGATGCCGAGGAGAAGTTCCTCTCGCGCCTGGCCGGTGTCGACGATCCCGAACAGAAGCGCAAGATCATCGGCCGTACCTTTATCGAAGTGTTCGATGAGGAGTCGTCGAAACTGGACAATATCCAGTTCCTCGCCCAGGGCACCATCTACCCGGACGTGATCGAGTCGGCCGGCGCCAAGACCGGCAAGGCCCATGTGATCAAGTCCCACCACAACGTCGGCGGCCTGCCCGAGGACATGAAGCTCAAGCTGGTCGAGCCGCTGCGCGAGCTGTTCAAGGACGAGGTACGCAAGCTCGGCCTGGAGCTGGGCCTGCCCTACGACATGGTCTACCGCCACCCGTTCCCGGGGCCGGGCCTGGGTGTGCGCATCCTCGGCGAAGTGAAGAAGGAATACGCCGACCTGTTGCGCGAGGCCGACCATATCTTCATCGAGGAACTGCACAACTTCGACTGGTACCACAAGACCAGCCAGGCCTTCGTGGTGTTCCAGCCGGTCAAGTCGGTCGGCGTGGTCGGCGATGGCCGCCGCTACGCCTGGGTCGTGGCGTTGCGGGCGGTGGAAACCATCGACTTCATGACCGCACGCTGGGCGCACCTGCCGTACGAACTGCTGGAGAAAGTCTCCAACCGCATCATCAACGAGATCGAAGGCATCTCCCGCGTCACCTATGACGTATCGAGCAAGCCGCCGGCGACGATCGAGTGGGAGTGATTTGACGTCCTTCGAGGACTATCGCCAGCTATCGAAAAAACGTCGTAACGTGTTAATTTAATAGGTAAATGCGTCACGACATCTATCGGTGGCTATCGCCGGCTAGCAAAACAAGTTGACGGTGGCGCTGGCGGTAAGAATCGAGGCCGGATTAAGACACTCTCGTTCACTATTGAGACTTTTACCGTCTTTGACGGTAAAAATCTTCTCGGGAAAGCTTGTTTTACGCGGCTTTCCGAGCATCAGCAGGCCTCCAGGTCCCTGACGGTAAAAGCCGTCGAAAAACCGGAGGAAAACCTCGATGCTGACCGACGCTGCACTGCGAAATCTGAAGCCTAAGTCCAAGATTTATAAGGCTTCTGACCGAGACGGGATGTATGTGACGGTATCGCCCAGCGGTACCGTCACCTTCCGCTACGACTACCGGCTCCACGGCCGCCGCGAGACGCTGACCCTGGGACGCTATGGCCCGGGTGGTATCTCGCTGGCGATGGCGCGTGAACTACTCCTGGAGGCGCGCAAATCCGTTCAGGCAGGCATATCCCCCGCGCTTGAAAAGCAGCGCGAAAAGCGGCGGGTGGTCGCCATCAAGACTTTCGGCGCGGCGATGGAAGCATGGCTGGCCAATGCACGGTTGGCCGACAGCACCCGCGCCATGCGCAAGCACATCATCGACCGGGACATTCTGCCGGTGTTCCGCAATCGCCTGCTGACCGAGATCCAGGCCGAGGACCTGCGAGCCTTGTGCAATAAGGTCAAGGAGCGTGGGGCGCCGGCCACGGCCGTCCAGATTCGCGACATCGTGAAGCAAGTCTATGTCTACGCCATCGCTCACGGCGAGAAGGTAGAGAATCCTGCGGAAAGCGTGAGAGCCTCCTCGATCGCCACCTTCGTGCCCAAGGATCGCGCCTTGTCGCCGCTGGAAATCCGGCTGGTGATTCAGCACCTGGAATTGGTGGCGACCTATCCGACGATCAGGCTCGCGTTGCGCCTGATTCTGCTGACGCTGGTGCGAAAGAGCGAACTGATCCAGGCCACCTGGGATGAGGTCAACTTCGAGCGCGAGACTTGGACGATTCCGAAGCAGCGGATGAAGGGGCGCAACCCACATGTGGTTTACCTGTCGAGTCAGGCGCTCGACATCTTCGTCACGTTGCACGCTTGCGCGGCGGGTTCAAGGTTCGTCTTCCCGTCTCGTTACGATGCCGAGCGGTGCATGTCCAATGCGACTTTGAATCGGGTCACACAGCTCGTGGTAGAGGCCGCGAAAGCCAAAGGACTGCCTCTGCAACCGTTCACCGTCCATGACCTGCGCCGCACCGGCTCGACGCTGTTGAACGAAATCGGCTTCAACCGCGACTGGATCGAGAAGTGCTTGGCGCACGAGGACGGACGTTCCTCGCGCTCGGTCTACAACAAGGCCGAATACGCCGAGCAACGGCGCCACATGCTGCAAGAGTGGGCCAACCTGGTCGAAGCTTGGGGCGGCGGACAGACCTACGTGCCGAAGCTGGTGCCGAGAGATGTGGTCGTGCCGGCGCTGAGCGCGATCGTATAGGAGGGCCGCATCATGATGTGCCTTGGATCGGCCTTTGACGGATCGGGCCAAGTTCATTTCTTCGAGGAAAAGATCACTTTGAGTGCTCGAAAACCTGGAAATCTGAACCTCCTGATGGTCGAGCCGCGCGATGCGCGGGCCAATTCCGATGAGGCCAAGTTGTCACTTGACAACCTGTCCGATTGTCTCGATACTGGAGACTACTGATGGCCCGTCC
>NZ_QJUO01000048.1 GCF_004327335.1 Stutzerimonas kirkiae
GGGTGGGCTACGGTGTTCGGGCAGCGCCGCCGTCGCGCGGCACCGGCCTTTGCCGTCTGTTTGCGTCTATTTGAGTTTTTGCAATTCTTCGTCGGGGAGAGAGTAGCTGTGCTTCTCGTGGACGAAGGTGGCGATCAGGGCGAAGAAGGTAACGGCGATCACCAGTACGGTGATCAGGCCGAGCACGGCCGGTTGGTCGGCGAAGGTGAAGACGGCGCTGGCGCCTTCGTAGGTGCTGATGCTCATGCGGATACTCCCGTTGATGTGGCGCGCCGCCGTGGGGCGGCGCACCGGTAGGCCATCAGGCCGGTTTGTTTTCGACGATCAGGGTGGTGCTTTCGAAGCGGGCGACCGGGGCGTTGCCGTGCATGGCGTCCCACTCCGGGTAGGCCTGGGCCGGAACCTCGGTGAGGTCCAGACCGCGTTCTTCCGCGTGCTTGGGCACCCGCAGCAGGTCGAACTTCTTCAGTGCATAGGAGATCAGGTAGCCGGGGATGAAACCCAGGGCCGCCATCACCAGGGCGCCGCCCAGTTGGCCGAGGAAGCTGATTTCCGGCAGGCCGTTCATGTTCGGATAGCCGGCGAGGAAGATGCCGCTGATCACCAGCCCGGCGAAGCCGCTGAAGCCGTGCACGGCAAAGGCGCCCACTGCGTCATCCAGGCGGAACTTGAGCAGCAGGTTGTTGACCAGCGGCGCGGCGGCGGAGACGCCCATGGCGATCAGGTAGGCCAGGCCGGGGTGGTAGAGGTCAAGGCCGGGTGCCACCGAGATGATGCCGACCAGGCCGCCGGACATCATCCAGTAGGGTTCGCGGGTGGTCAGGTAGGCGCCGATCAGACCGCCAGCGAAACCCATCAGGGTATTGAAGGAGAAGGCCGAGAGGTTGGTCGGCTGGCCGTAGATGTTGATCCACTGGGCGCCGGAGTTGTAGATGATGCAGCCGCCGAGGAAGCCGAAGAAGCCGACGATGATCAGCATCAGGCCGACCACGCTCATCGGCATGCTGTGGCCGACGATCGGGTTGACCGAGCCATCCGGGTTGAAGCGGCCGATGCGCGCACCGAGGTTGATCACCACGGCCAGGGCGAAGAAGCCGGAGATCATGTGCACCACGCCAGCGGCGCCGACATCATGGTAGCCCCACTTGACGGTCAGCCAGCCTTCCGGGTGCCAGCCCCAGGCCGCGGCGAGCAGCCAGAGCACGCCACCGAGGACCATGGTGAGGATCAGGAATGCACTGATCCGCGCCCGTTCGATGATCGCCCCGGAGAGGATCGAACCGGTGGTCGCGGCGAACAGTGCGAAGGCGCCCCAGAAGATACCGGTGGCGTTGTCCTCGATGTTCGGACCCATCGACTGGCTCCATGGCATCGCGCCCATCAGGGCGTCCATGCGCGGCACCAGGCCATCCGGGAAGGCGTTGTAGACGGCCCAGCCGATCAGGAATACCACCGGTACGATAAAGCCGAAGGCGAGAATGTTCTTCACCCCGGCGGCCAGGGCGTTCTTCAAGCGTGATGCGCCGATCTCGTAGGAGAGAAAGCCGGCGTGGATCAGAATCATCAAGGCCGTACACCACCAATAGAACATTTCCATGTTCAGGGTGTTGGTCATTTCTATTAGAGCCTGCAGTTCTTCAAGTGTCGGTGTTTGCTGGTCTTCCATCGCTGAATCCTCGGTGCGGTTAGCTGGAATGGGTCATCGGCAGATCGAATCGAACGTTCTTCGTGAGCATTTTTTATTTATTTTCGCTCATAAAAAATTCCCATTAAGAAAAGCAAAGCCTGTGCCAGAATGCCTTTTCCGGCTGTATTGGCGCTTCCCTTCTATTGAAATCCATGTGTTGCGCAGGGCATTCGTGTGATTGCGCATGGCCATCAGACGTGGGTGCTGCAGTGGGGCTGGCAAACACCGGGAAAAATGCCCTGATTCTGCTCAATCGCGCTTTTTCACGCCTGAATTTGGGTCATGCTGCAACATGGACTGGATCTGCTGCACCGATTCCTGGGTGCGCCGCGCCAGGTTGCGCACTTCATCGGCGACCACCGCGAAACCACGGCCCTGCTCACCGGCGCGGGCGGCCTCGATGGCGGCATTCAGGGCCAGCAGGTTGGTCTGTTCGGCGATGGACTTGATCACCCCGGCAACCTGGGCGATCTGCCCATAGGTGGACTGGATACTGGCCTGTTCGCGCAGGTGCATTTCGGCGGCTGCCTTCTCGTCGCTGATATCGCGCACCGCGCCGGTGACGTGTATCAGCACGCCCCGCTCGTCGTGCAGGCAGCGGCCGCGTTCGCGGAACCAGATTTCGCCGCGGGTCTTGTGACGCATGCGGTATTCCACGGCATAGGAACCATCGCCGCTGGCATCGCTCATCGCGGCGCCGAAGACCTGCATGACGTTCTTCACATCGTCCGGGTTGACCACGGCGAAGAAGCTGTCCCAGCCATCGGGGAATTCTTCGCGGTTGTAGTCGATCAATGCGCGGAACTGGTCCGACCAGCGGATCAGGTTCTGCGGGTGGTCGGGATCGCCGTCGATCACGTTCATGTCCCAGCAGCCTTCGGTCAGGGTGCGCTTGGTCAGTTCCCAGACCTGCCGTTCCGTGTGCCAGTGCTGCTGTTGCGCCTGCAGGTCGGCCAGTTGTCGCTGATTGTCGAACAGTTCGTGTTGCAACTGCTGGTAGCGATTATCGCTGCCGTCCAGGCGCTGGCGCAGGCTGGCGTATTCCTCGGCGCTGCAGGGCGGCGGCGGGGTGGCCTCGGTTTCGCGGCGAAAGTGCTGTTGCTGTTGCCAGTGCTGCAGTAGCTGCTCGAGTTCGCCGAGCAATTGCGGGTGCTGTTGCAGACCGGGCAGGCGCCGGGGTTCCGCTGGCTGCCCGGCGAGCAGTTGCCGGCACCATTGGACGAGTTCATTCGAGAGGTTGCGTGAAGCGTTGCCGAACCACATGGCGAGGTTCTCCGCAGATGGAGGTGCGGGTTGTCTAGCAATTCTCTTTCCAGAAACCTGGAAGACGGGGAAGAGCGCCATAGGCTGGACGAAGGAGCGTCGTGTGTTTTTCGTCCAGCCTATGGCCTCCAGCGCTTCTGTCTGCTCTCAGGCCCTGACCCTGCTCTTGTCCGGATCGTAGGCCACGGTGCCGCTGGCCACGGTCGCGCCGATGCGTTTCTGCTGGCCGTCCAGCTTGCCGATCTCGACCCGTGTGCCCGCTTCGCAGTAGCCGACATCCAGCCGGCACAGGGCGATGTTCTTGCCCAGCAGCGGCGAGTGGGTGGCGCTGGTGATCACCCCGACCTGGGCGCGGCCGACGTGCACGCAGTCGCCATGGGCGGCCGGTTCGTTGCCTTCCAGCTCCAGGCCGACCAGCCGCTGCATCGGGTGTTCCTTGCGCCGCAGCAGTGCCTCGCGGCCAATGAAGTCGTCCTGCTTGCTCTTCAGCGGCACGCAGAAGCCGATGCCGGCCTCGAACGGGTCGGTCTGGTCGCTGAATTCGTAGCCGGCGAAGATCAGCCCGGCCTCGATGCGCAGCATGTCCAGGGCGTGCAGGCCGAGCGGCACCAGGCCAAGCGGCTCGCCCAGTTGCCACAGGCGTTGCCAGACTTTCATCGCGTCATCCGGATGGCACCAGATTTCGTAGCCCAGTTCGCCGGTGTAGCCCGTGCGGGAAACCATCAGCGGGCAACCGTTGTAATCGTCCAGGCGGCCGACCAGGAAGCGGAACCAGCCCAGCTCGGTGAGGGCCGGCTGGGTGCCGGGCGTCCAGATCATCTGCGCCAGCAGTTCACGGCTTTTCGGTCCCTGTACGGCGATATTGTGCATCTGCTCGGATGCCGACTTGATCCACACCTTCATGCCCAGTTTCGCCGCCTGTTCGCGTAGCCAGATGCCGGCGTAGTCTTCGCCGCAGATCCAGCGGAAGGTGTCCGGCCCGAGGCGCAGCAGGGTGCCATCGTCGAGCATGCCGCCATGCTCGTAGCACATGGCGCTATAGACCACCTGGCCGACCGCCAGCTTGCGCACGTCGCGGGTCAGGCAGTAGTTGAGCAGGGCTTCGGCGTCGGGGCCGATGACCTCGAATTTGCGCAGTGCGGTGAGATCCATCGCCGCCACCCGTTCACGGCAGCCATAGTATTCCGCGAGGGTGCCATAGCCATCGAAATGGCTCGGGGTCCACCAGCCACGGTAGTCGATGAAGTGGCGGGTGAGGGCGGAGGTGCCGGCGTGGAAGCCGCTTTCGCGGGTCAGCACCGGGTCGGCATCGGGGGTTTTTCGAGTGGCCATGGCGAGACTGAAGCGCTCCTTTTCGGAATACACGCGGATATGGATGTCGGTGGGCTGCCAGCCGTTGGCCGGGTCGATATCGTCCGGGCAGGAACTGCTGGCGCACACCAGGTCGGTCATGGCGCGCAGCAGCACGTAGTCGCCGGGGCGCGACCAAGGCTCGTCGAGGGTCAGTTGCTGGTGCGCGTCGATACCGGTGTTGAAGAAGAAGTTGATCGCTGGCCAGCCCGGGCGACCGCGCACGCCGTATTTCTCCAGGGCGCGGCTGATGTTGTCGCTGCAATTGGCATGGCCGAAATAGCCTTGCGATTCGTAGTAGCGCGCGGTGCAGGCGAGGGCGAAGGTGTCGTGGCGGCCGACGGTGTCGCGTACCACTTCCAGCATCGGCTGCATATCGCGGTCGAAGAATTTGCTGAACAGACCGGGGCCGGGGTAGGCGTTGCCGTTCAGGGTGCGGGTGACGGTGGGGTCGAGGTCGATCTCGCGCCCGCTGTCCAGGCCACGGCGATCGAAGGCGACGAAGTCCGAGCATTGCCGTCCGGCAACGTCGATCACCTGGATATATTGGCCGGCGGCGACGCTGTAGTCGCGCGCGCTGCCCGGATGGATGGTGAACTCGTCGATCACTTCGCCGAGCGCTGCCGGCAGGGTCGGCAGCAGCAGGCTGCCGGGATTGGCGCGATGGATCGACAGGCGCAGTTCGCTGGCGCGCAACTGGCTGTCCACGGGTGTGCGGCTACCGGGGGCGGCGACCACCACCAGTAGCGCGGCCTGGGCCGTCAGGCTGCGGCTGAAGCCGGCGGGCGTGATGGCCGACCACAGGCGGGCGGCCTCCGGCAGGTGCCCGCAGTCGATGCCGCGCTTGCCCAGCCCGAGGCGTACATGGCGTGCCTCTTCGTCATTGCTGGCCAGCAGCCGGGCGATGAAGTCGGCCCCGGCCTGGCCCAGCAGGTCGAGGGCGGCCAGCGCTTCGCGGCCATCCGCGGCGAAAGCCAGTAGCTCGGCGGGCTGATCGCCTTCGACATCGACCACCTCCAGCCGGTCATCGGGCTCCAGCGCCACCACGGTCAAGCCGCCTGGGGCGACGCGATGGTGCTCCAGCCCAGGCGCGCGGGCGAACAGCGCCGGCTCCCTGGGCCGTGAAATCACGGGTGTGCGCATGCAAGGTTCCTTTTCTAGTTGTTCGCGATAGTGGCTTTCGGGGAGGCGCGACTGGAAGCTGGAAGTGGGATTTCTGTACGCCATGCGGACAAATGTCTTCCAGCCTCCAGCCTCCAGCCTCCAGCCTCGGGCCTATGGCTTGCCCCTGCTCATCCCACCGCCTTGATGCCGGCCTGCGGCGTTTCGGCAAGGTAGGCCTCCAGCGAATCATCCAGCGCCTCCAGCCAATTGGTGTGGTGCGGGGTGGCCAGGGTGCCGGTCATCAGCGAGCGGTGGCACTTGTTGCGGTAGCCCATGATGTCTTCGTACTTGTCGTGCTTCCATTCGAGGAAGGTACGGTTCACCTCGGAGATATTGAAGCTCGGGTAATCGGTGGCTTCGATCAACTGGCGGATGTATTCACCCTGGAATTCGAACATCTGCTGGGCGTTTTCCAGGGTTTCCTCTTCCTGCCGCCATGCCAGGTCTTCTGCGTGCATATGCGCATCGTCCGGCAGGGCGATACGCCCGAGGATCACGTCGCGGGCATACCAGGCCTGGGCGTCGAACATGTTGAAGCTGTACCACTGGTCCTGCATGCCGAGGTAGATCAGTTTCGGGTTGTCTTCCCAGAAGATGCCCTTGTAGAGGTTCAGCGGCCACAGGCGGTTGTCGGTCTTGAGGCGCAGTTCTTCGATCAGGAACGGGAAGTGGTGCTTGTAGCCCGTGCACAGGATGATGGCGTCGACATGCTTGCTGCTGCCGTCGGCGAAATACGCGGTGTTGCCGGAGACACTTTGCAGCAGGGGTTTTTCTTCCCAGTTTTCCGGCCACTTGTAGCCCATCGGCTCGTTGCGGTAGCAACTGGTGATCGAGCGGGCACCGTATTTGTAGCACTGCGAGCCGATGTCCTCGGCGGAATAGCTGGCGCCGACCACCAGTACGTCCTTGCCCTTGAATTCCAGTGCGTCGCGGAAGTCGTGGGCATGCAGGACGCGCCCGGCGAAACGCTCGAAGCCTTCGAAGTAAGGCACGTTGGGCGTGGAGAAGTGGCCGCTGGCGACCACCACGTAGTCGAACTGCTCGGTGCTGGTCAGGTCACGGTCGTAACTGTGCACGGTGACGTTGAACTTGCCGATGGCCTCGTCATAAGTCACGTTGCGTACAGCGGTGTTGAACTGGATGTACTTGCGCACCCCGGCTTTTTCCACGCGCCCTTTGATGTAGTCCCAGAGTACCTCGCGCGGCGGGTAGGAGCCCATCGGCCGGCCGAAATGCTCGTCGAAGGTGTAGTCGGCGAACTCCAGGCATTCCTTCGGTCCGTTGGACCAGAGGTAGCGGTACATGCTGCCGTGTACCGGCTCGCCGTGTTCGTCCAGGCCGGTGCGCCAAGTGTAGTTCCACATGCCGCCCCAGTCGCTCTGTTTCTCGTAGCAGACCAGCTCGGGAATTTCCGCGCCTTGGGCGGCGGCGGACTGGAAGGCGCGTAGCTGGGCCAGGCCGCAGGGGCCGGCACCGATGATGGCAATGCGTGTGGTCATGTTGTTCTCCTCACTGTGCGGTTACTTATGGGAATTAAAATTTCCTTGTGGGAATTACCATTGCGGATCGGCCACGACACTGCAATTCGGACTGAAGGAATACTCCCTTGGGGGTAGCAGGGGTGGCGATGCTCCGGGAGGAGGCAGGGGAAGCCTTGGCTTGGTGCGCTTTTCCTGTTTCCTGATGATAAAAAATCTTTCTTTCCGGTGTTTTCCAGGGCTGCGCCGAAAGGGCATGGAACTTGCTGTCTGCAGCAAGCGAATCAAACCGGCTGGACGGAGGGCGGATGTATCAATTGCTGCTGCGCACCTTTCTGTTCGAGCGCCGCCGTACGCTTCCTTCGTGCAGCCAGCGGTTGCTGGAATTGCCGCTGCGCCTGTTGCAACAGGCCGGTAGCGATACGCCGCTGCTGGAGCTGCTGCCATTGCTGCGGGAGACACTGGGGGCCGAAGCGGTGACCCTGCTGCTGCCGCAAGCGAATACCGTGGGTTGGCGTCGGCTGGGGCCGGGCATCGAGTGCGGTTGCCTGAGGCCTGGTGGCGAGTCGCCGATGCCGGGGGCGGTGCAACTGTGCCGTGGCTGCCTGGCGCAGGGCCGTTTCCGTGCCGTTGGCGGGCTGCAGGTGGAGGAGGGCCGCCCGGCGCTGCTGCTGGCGGACTTCGCGCGCCAGCCCGACTCCAGCCAGCATGCGGCCTTGCGCGATATCACCCGCCAGCTTGGCGAGGTCTTGCATGCCTTCGCCGAGGAGCGTCGCTCGCGGCGTCGCGAGCTGGACGCCGAACGCGGGGTGCTGGCGCGCGAGCTGCATGATTCGGTGGCGCAACAGCTCGGCTACCTGCAGATCCGCAGTTGCCGCCTGCAGGCGGTGCTCGACGATCCGCGGCAGCGCCAGGAAGCCGGGGCGATGCTCGATGACTTGCGCAACACCCTGCAGGTCCTGCATCGGCAGGTGCGCGAGTTGATCAGCAGCGCGCGCCTGACCATGGATGGCCGTAGCCTGCGCCAGGCGCTGGAGGCCTCGGTGGAGGAGTTTTCGCGCTGCAGCCGCTGTGTCTTCAGCCTCGACAATCGCCTGCCGGCCAACCAGTTGCCGGCGGACGGCGAATTGCAGGTACTGCAGATCGTCCGTGAGGCGCTGGCCAACGTGGTACGCCATTCCCACGCCCGCCAGGTGTGGATCAGCCTGTTGCCGGTCGGCGACGGCGTGGAGGTCGAGGTGCGTGACGACGGTGTCGGCCTGCCAGCGCAACTGCCGCCGACCGGCCACTTCGGCCTGCGCATCATGCAGGAGCGCGCCGCCGCGATCGGCGCCGAATTGACCATAGGCCCCGCTGCCAGTGGTGGCACTTGCGTGCGTTTGCGCTGGGGCCGCCCGTGAGCGGGCCGTTGCGACTGCTACTGATCGACGACCACCCGCTGCTGCGCCGCGGGCTGGTCGAACTGTTCGAGGCCAGTGGCCAGTTCCGCGTGGTCGGCAGTGTTTCCAGCGGCGGCGAGGGCATCGAACTGGCGCGGCGACTGCAACCGGACATGATCCTGCTCGACCTGCACATGCCCGGGCTCGACGGCCTGGCCACCCTCGATGCGCTCAAGCGCAGCCAGCCGCAGTGCCGGGTCATGGTGCTGACCGCCTCCGCGGCCCGTGATGACCTGCTCGCGGCCCTGCGCGCCGGCGCCGATGGCTACCTGCTCAAGGACAGCGAGCCGGAAAGCCTGCTGGCGGCGGTATGCGCCTGCGCCAGCGGGCAGCACCTGCTCGACCCGACCCTGACCGCGCTGCTCGCCAACAGCCTGCGCGAGCGTGAGGTCGCCAGCGAGGTCGCCCATGTCGAACTCACCGAGCGCGAGCGGCAAACCCTGGCGCTGATCGCCGAGGGTTTCAGCAACAAGCTGATCGCCCGCCAGTTGGGCATCAGCGAGGGCACGGTGAAAATCTACGTCAAGCACCTGCTGAGCAAGCTCAACCTGCGCTCGCGCCTGGAGCTGGCTGCCTGGGCGCATCGCAGCGGGCGTTCCGACGGCCCCCCTGGAGAGACGCAATGAAACTGATCCAGGCCTGCCGCAGGCTGTTCTCGCTGCAACCCGCGGACGAGGATTTCGACGACCTGCCGCTGGCGCTGTTGTTTCTCGATGCCGGTGGCTGGATACGGCGCGCCAACCGCGGCTGGCGGGAACTGAGTGGTTATCGCGCCGACGAATGCCTGCGCCGCGAGCTTGGCGAGTTTCTCCATATCGAGGACCGGCCACTCTGGCTGCGGGGGTTGCAGGCCCTGCGCGACGGCCAGCCACAATGGAGCGGTAGCCTGCGCTGCCTGAGCAGTTGCGGTGAACTGCGCTGGGTGGAACTGCGCCTGGGGCGGCGCGCCTCCGGCCTGGTCGCGAGCCTGCTCGACATCAGCCCCCAGGTGCCGCAACGCCAGCAGTTGCAGGCCCACCATCGCAGCCTGAGCAACCTGCTCGATGGCTTGCCGATGATGGTCTACCGTTGCCGTAACAACCGTCACTGGAGCATGGAGTACGTCAGCGCCGGTTGCCGCGAGCTGACCGGCTACACCCCCGAGCAACTGATCGACAGCCATAGATTGAACTTCAACAGCCTTATCCATCCACAGGATCGCGAGCGCGTCTGGCGCACGGTGCAGGATGGCTTGCGCGGCAGGCGCCCGTTCGCCTTCGACTACCGCCTGGTGTGTGCCGACGGCAGCGAGAAGCAGGTCAGCGAGCGTGGCTGCGGTATCTACTCCGACCTGGGCGAAGTGCTGGGGCTGGAGGGTGTGGTGATGGACGCTCCGGCCAATGCCGGGGCAAAGGAGGCAATGGTCGAACTATATGGTGTAGGGGCGGCGGCACCCGCGAAGCTTTCATAGCCAGTACCGCCGACTCCCCGGGCCCGGGGAGTCGGGCTCATGCCCGCTACCTGGACACGGTTCAACTGGCGGCGAGCGGAACCAGCGGCCAGGCCAGAGGGATCACCACAATGGCCACCAGCCACATCAGAATATTGAGGGGGATGCCGACGCGCATGAAGTCGCTGAAACGGTAGCCGCCGGCGTTGTAGACGAAGGTGTTGGTCTGGTAGCCGATGGGGGTGGCGAAGCTGGCGCTGGCGGCGAACATCACGGCGGCGACGAAGGCTCGCGGGTCGATGCCCAGGTGGGCGGCGATGCCGATGGCGATGGGGGTCATCAATACGCCAACGGCATTGTTCGACAGCACCTCGGTGATGACTGACGTGAACAGGTAGAGCGCCGACAGGATGAACAACGGCCCGGCCCAGGGTACCTGGGCCATCAGGTAGGTGACGATGATGCTCACCAGGCCGACCTTTTCCATGGCGATGCTGATGGCCAGCATGCCGAAGATCAGGCTGAGGATCCTCCAGTCGATAGCCTTGTAGGCGTCCTCCATATCCAGGCAGCCGCTGGCCACCACCACCCCGGCGGCGATGATCGCCAGCCCCTCGATGGGCATCACGCCGAACGCCGCCAGGAGCATCACCGAGGCCAGGGCGAGCAGGGCGATCGGCGCTTTCTCGCGGCGGTAGGCGCGCTCCTGCACGGTATTGAGGCTGATCAGGTCGCCGTTGTCGGCGAAGCGCTTGATCTGCCCTGGCGTGCCTTCCACCAGCAATACATCGCCGAACTGCAACTGGAAGTCGTCCAGGTTGCCTTGCACGTTCTCGTCCTGGCGGTGCACGGCCAACACCATGATGCCGTAGCGTGCCTGCAGGTCGAGGTCGCGCATGGGGCGGTGGATATAGCGCGAGTTGCGCCCGACGATGGCTTCCACCAGCAGGGTGTCCTTGTTGCTGATGGTCTCGAAATCCTCGCCGCGATTGAACGCCAGCTTGCCGCCGGCGCGCAGTTCCACCACATCCCTGACCTGACCATGCAACAGCAGCAGGTCGCCGCTTTGCAGGCGGGTATCCCGCGAGGGCGCATTGACGCTTTCCTGGTCGCGCACCAACTTCAGCACCTGCAACCCACTGTCGCCGTTCAGGCGTGCCTCGGCGAGGCTCAGGCCGATCATCGGCGAATCGTGCGGCACCAGCAGTTCGCTCATGAAGTTGCGTTCCAGGTTCGGGCGCAGCTTCTGCGACAGGCTCTCGCGGTCGGGCAGCAGGCGCTGGCCGATGGTCAGCAGGTAGATCACGCCCACGGCGGCGAAGGCCATGCCGGGCAGGGTGATCTCGAACATGCCGAACGGTTCCATGCCGGCCTTGCGCGCCACGCCGTCGACCAGGATGTTGGTCGAGGTGCCGACCATGGTCATGGTGCCGCCGAGAATGGTGATATAGGACAGCGGGATCAGCACCTTGGACGAGGCCATGCCGGCGCGGCGGGCGAGGGCGATGGCCACCGGGGTTAGGATGATGACCACCGGGGTGTTGTTGAGAAAGGGCGAGATGGCCAGGGTGGTCACCGTCAGGCCGATCAGTACCCGGGTCGGATTGCTGCCGACGACGCCGCCGAGCCAGGTGGCCAGGGTGTCGATGCAGCCGGTGCGCTCCAGCGCCGCCGACAGTACGAACATACAGGCGATAGTGGCCGGGGCCGGGTTGGACAGGACGCTGAGGACTTCGTGGGGCGTGAGCAACTGGCTGACCAGCAGGGCTGCCACGGCGATGCCCGCGACCAGGTCCGGTGTCCACTTCTCGCGGACGAAAGCGAACAGTACCCAGCCCATCAGGCAGGCGACGAAAATCAACGGCAGGTCATCGCCGAACGGCATTGGGTGTCCTTAGCAGCGCGCGAATCTCGTGTGAGGTATCGGCATTCCGGAACCCGGCTGCCGCGCAAGGCGCGCACGATAATGGCATTTGCCCCGGTGCGTCTAAGATCGTTTTATAAGGTTCATATGTCTTGTGGTTATTTGCCGGTGGCGGGACATGAGAGCCTGGCCAGGCCCTCGCGAGCCAGCACCGGCAAGGCGCAACGACCAACGGGAGTGACCTCCGGAGGTCGGCCCGACGGGGCGCGCAGCGAGTCAAGCGGGGTTTACAAGGGCTAATGGGCATGACTCGCCACTCGCTTCGCTCGACCCTGCGGGGGGGTACTGAAGGGCATTAGCCACAAGCGGCTTGCCGAGCCTGTTTTTAACGCGGCAGGGCCGGCGCGCAGCGGATCGTGAGTGGATTCTGAGGCAGTCGTCCCGCTCCCCCAGTCTTATCCCGAACCATGGAACCGCTTGCCTTCGGCAGGTGCTTAAGCGCGATAGCGCACCGACGCCACGGGCATGGGCTGTCACCGTCTTCTGGCCGGAACCTGGCAATTTCGCGAGGTCCGGAGTGTTTCCAGAGGTCAGTATGAACAAGCCCAATGATCGCCCCACTGCCAAGAGCCCGGAAAAGGCTGCTGCCGACTCCCGCAAGACGGATTCGAATGGCCGTGCACAACCCGCCTCCAGCATTGACCCGCAGTCGCGGGAGGTGCGCAAGGATGTCGCCAAAGAGCCACTGCGCTCAGTCGGGGGCGATGGCCGGGGCGTGAGTCAGGAGTCGAAGAAATCATGAACATCTCCAGCCCCGGTAGCCGTCCCTGCAAATTGCTGCTCGCCTCCGGTATTGCCCTGGCGATCGCCATGATGACTACCGGAGCCATGGCCGGAGAGGTCACGGATGCGCGCCAGGAAAGCCAGATCTGGACGGCCTACAGCTTGAGTCCCTATCTGCATGCCAACGATCTCACGGTGTCGGTGGCGAATGGCAAGGCCACCCTGGCCGGTACGGTCGAGGAAGACGTGAGCAAGGAGCTGGCCCGGGAGATTGCCATGGGGGTCGATGGCATCACCGAGGTCGATAATACGATCGTGATCCAGCCCGATTACGTTCCCGCGCAAGCTTCGGCGAACAGTACCTTCGTCAATACCATCGAAGATGCCAGCATTACCGCCGCCATCAAGTCGAAACTGCTGTGGAGCAAGAATGCCGATGGCATGTCCAGCAAGGTCGAGACCAAGGCCGGCCGGGTGACGCTCAGTGGCACGGTCGCAAGTGCGGCGGACAGGGATTTCGCCGGGCGACTGGCGGCCAATACCCGCGGGGTTTCGACGGTGAACAATCAGCTCGAGGTCGACGCGAAGAAAACCACGGGCGCCGCCAATGGCAAGGGCACTGACAAGCAGGCCGGCACGGAAATCGCCGACAGCTGGATCACCACCAAGGTGAAATCCACGCTGCTTTACTCCAGCAACGTCAGTGGTTCGGACATCGAGGTCAACACCAGCAAGGGCATCGTCACCCTGCGCGGCAAGGTCGGCAATGGCAGCGAACAGGCCCTGGCCATCGAGCTGGCGCAGAACGTGCGTGGCGTGAAGAGTGTCCAGGCGAAGGAACTGACGTTCTAGTGCCGCGCCAATGATCGAGAGCCGCGCGGGATAACGCGGCACTGCGCAGGATGCGCCGCGCACCTGAGCCCTCGCGGCGCAGTGTGCGATGCCGTACAGATGAGCGCTGCGATCGAGGTCATTCTGCTGGCAGGTAGAGCCTCGAGTACGGATTCAACGCCTGCCAGACCCATCCATTCATATCGCATGAGTTCGTGCACGGTCTTGCGTATGCGCGAGCCGGCGAGCGGACACTGAGGAGAACCCCATGACCCTGGGCACAATATTGTTGATAGTGCTGATCCTGTTGCTGATCGGAGCCATTCCCGCCTGGCCGCATAGCCGTAGCTGGGGCTATTTGCCCAGTGGCGGCCTGGGCCTGGTGCTGATCGTCCTGCTGATACTGGTGGCGCTCGGGAAGCTATGAGGGTATCCGGCCCCGGCCCTGGGCGAGCGCGTCGGGGGCCGGGAGCCTGACGTCTGTGCCGCGCGCATCAGTGGTGGTGAGCCGTGAGTCGGCCAGTACGGCCATGTTGGTGTCCTTGAGTCCATAGCTGAAGGCCGCAATGACCTCCTGGGCGATGGCTGTCTCCTGTTCGCTGTGGGTTTCCGCGACCAGGACGATATCGCGGTGGGTGATGCCATCCAGGACCATCACGGGAAACCGCCCCTGGTGCTGGCCGACTCCGGCCGTGGCGCCGATCACCGAACCCAGGAATGCACCGAGGAATGCCCCCGCGCCCATCAGCATGAAGGGGGCGAGCAACGGGCTGGCAGCGGACAGTTGCTCATTCGCCAGGACCAGGCCGCCCTGCACCAGCGCGCCGAGCACGGCGCCGCCGATCGCGCCGATCGCGGCATTGACCAGTATGTCCTTGAGTACCCCGTTGCTTTCCGCCTGAGGGTGCGTTGCGAACGACGCCTCGGTGCCCACTGCGACTATGCACAACTGTTCCAGCCGCAGGCCGCGCCTGATGAGGTGGGACAAGGTGTTCTCGGCAGGTTCCCGTTTGGCGAAGAAGCCCGAGACGTTGTGGCGATAGCCGTTCATGGAATTCTCCTGGACAGGGGCCGCATCAGAGCGGTAAGGCGTAAGCCTGGCAGCACCTCCTGTGCGGCGTCTGTGCGGCCTCGTACGGAGCGCGGCGGTTACTCCGGCTGGACCTCCCCGGCGGATATGTGCGCAGGCGTACAGACCGGTATTCCTTTCGCGATCAAGCTGGCAATGCGCGAACCCGCGCAAAATCCATATGAAGGGCATCACCATGGACCTGAAAACATTGTTCCTCGCCGCGCTGTTCGCCGGCAGCAGCCTCGTCATTAGCGGGTGCTCACATCCCGGACATCAGCAGAGTAGCAGCGAAGTCGTCTCCGACCTTGCCATCACCACCAAGGTCAAGTCCGCACTGTTGCTGGAAGATGACCTCAACTCGTTCGATATCAAGGTCAAGACCTTCAATGGCACGGTGCAACTGACCGGCTTCGTCGATTCCCAGTGGCAGATCGACAAGGCACTGCAGGTCACCCGGGGCGTCGCGGGTGTGCGCAAGGTGAAGAACGACCTGATCCACAAGCCGGCCCTGTAGTTCTTCGCCGGCCATCCTGCTGCCGGTGCGTGCTCGGCTGTAGGGGCCGCCGTGCGCACCGGGGCTGGCGGCGTCGATCGTTCAGGTACGCGCCACGCAGCCTGCGAGAGGCCGCCGCGATCCACAGTGGTGCTTCGCCCGCACATTCGCCACTGTGCGGCGGGCGCATCAGTGGGCCAGTGGGTTGCCGTGCACCGGGAACAGCCTGGCGTAATCCTCTATCAGGGCGTCGTAGCATTCACAGGCCACCGCCTTCAGCCCCTGGCGGTCGAGGATGGTGATTTCGCCGCGGCTGTAGCGGATCAGGCGCCGCTGCTGCAGCGTACCCGCGGCGATGGTCACGCCGCTGCGGCGTACGCCGAGCATATCGGCGAGGAATTCATGGGTGAGATGGAGGTTGTCTGCATGGGCGCGGTCATGGGTCATCAGCAGCCAGCGCGCGAGGCGCGGCTCGAGCTCATGGAAATGGCTGCAGGCGGCATTCTGCGCCAGTTGCACCATCAGCACGTAGAGGTAGCGCTTGAGGGCGCGCAGCAGGCGAGGGCAGTCGGGCAGTGCCTGGCGCAATCGCCGGGCACTGATCCGCAGTGCGCTCCCCGTACCCTGCACCACCGCGTGGGTGGGAGCGCTGGCGATATCAAGCGCCAGGGTTGCACCGAGCATGCCCTCGTTGCCGATCAGCCCCAGCTCCAGCGGCTGGTGCCCCTCCAGCGTGGTGACCAGCGAGATGAAGCCGGTAAGCGGAAAGTACAGGGAGCGCAAGGGCTGGTCGGCTTCACAGAGAACACTGCCGAACAGCATCTGCACCGGCTCGCAGTGCTGCAGGATTCGCTTGCGTTCGGTATGCGGCAAACGGGCGAGCAGGAGGTTGACGATGGGTGCCGGGGCTGTGCTTGACATTCACGGGGTCCAGGGCACGGAGCAAGCCAGTACCTGGCGCGAGAAAGGTGCCGCTCGGTCTCGTCTGCGCAGTGTGATGCCCCCGCCGGGAATGATCTGTTCGTTACAGCACGCAGCATCGCGGGCTTGCGACGAAACGTCGGCAGAGCCTGTACCTCGGGAGCAGGCTGCTCTACAGGTGGGGCCTGTCGACAGGCTTCAGTTATCCTCGTTCACCGGAGCATAGGGCAGCAGGCGATCGGTTTCCTTCCTGACCACGGCGTAGCATTCGCAACTCAACCGTTCGAGCCCGCACCGATCCAGCACGGTGATATGCCCACGGTTGTATTCGATGACGCCGAGCTTCTGCAACTTCCCGGCCGCCTCGGTCACCCCCTCGCGGCGCACGCCGAGCATATTGGCGATCAGTTCCTGAGTCATGATCAACTGGTTGCCGGGCAGGCGATCCAACGACAGCAGCAACCAGCGGCACAACTGCTGGTCGATCGAATGATGGCGATTGCAGACAGCCGTCTGCGCCATCTGGGTGATGAGGGCCTGGGTATAGCGGAGCATCAGCACCAGCAGTTCGCCGTGGCGGTTGAATTCATCCTTGAGGTGTTGCGCTGGCAGCCGATAGGCATGCCCACCGCTCTGCACGACCGCACGGCTCGGGGTACTTTCCCCGCCCATGAACAGGGCCACGCCGACCAGCCCTTCATTGCCGACCACCGAAATCTCCGCCGAAGCGCCACTTTCCATCACATAGATCAACGAGACGATCGAATTGGTCGGGAAATAGACGTGGCGCATGGTCCCGCCCGACTCGTACAGCACCTTGCCGAGTGGTAGCGGCACCGACTCCAGGTGGGGAAACAGGCGCTGTTGCACCTCGGCCGGCAAGGCTGCCAGCAAGTGGTTCTGTTGGGGCGTATATCTCTCGGACATCTCAGCCCTCCCGACTATGGCTAGTGCTCCTGGCCGTAGCAGAATACACCGATAGCCCGGTAGCTCTGTCAGATATCGAACATAAGGTATGGCTTGCCCGCCAGGTCCCTGCCTGGCTACCAGGGTCTGCTGACGTTTCGTCGCCAGACGCGCGTTGTCGCGAGAAATTCCTCCCGGTCAGGCCACGCCCATTCCCGACGAGCTTGCGGCATTCACTCCATCCCTGGAACTTGCGCAGGAGGCTGGCAATGGTCGCTCCCTTGCCAAGTCCTGCAACGACAGCGAGGCTATTTCTCGCACGACCCGAAGGCCGGGCCTGTTGTTACACGAGGCTGCGTTACTCGATGGCCCATTTGGCCCACCACAAAAACGCCAGGAGCGTTTTTGAGCGTAAGCCCCGAAGGGGGAAGCGCATGGATGCGCTGAGCAAATTTCGCATCTCGCGCCCTGCCTCGTGCAAAAACTGGCTTCGGCGCGGTCGCGACGAAACGTCAACAGCCCCTAGAACCTGAGATGCCTGGGCGGAAGGCCTTCGTGGCCAGGCTCGTGCTCGGTAGTGATCCAGAGGCCGGCGCGATTCGATTCATCGACAGCCATGGGCGCTGGAGCAGGCTGCGCATTGATCGGTGCATGCGGAGCGTTTGCCTGGTCGATAACGGCCAGTGACAGGGTGATGAAGCCCAGAGCGATAGCGAACCCTGGCAGGTAAGCGAGTGCGAGTCTGTCCATAACGACCTCTGCATATATCCAATACCCCAAGGGCTGGGGCAGGCACGATGGCAGCTCGGCGATGGCGGGTCTGTACGCTGTCGTACCCTGTGATGCGGACGAGCCGGGGGATGCGTGCGGCGATGGTTCGGAGAAGTTCGCCATGGATTGCCGGCGATAAAAAGGACCACCGCACCCCCCGTTTCCGAGGGTTGCGCAGTGATCCGTCAACGATGCCTGCCGCATCGACATCGGCTTGGCATCGCATGCCCTTGCCTCGTGGGCCTTCCTCCCCATCTAGCCTTGAGCCTCCAGCGCTTTTTTCCGGCTTTGGGGCTACTGCTCCTCGCTGGAGGGCGATCCGGGTATCCGCAGCAACAGCGCCAGGCCAGCTATCGCAGAAAACACGGAGGCCGCGAAGATACCCAGTTTCGCGCTGTCGACCAGGTTTTCGGAGAAAGCCAGGTTGGCGATGAACAACGCCATGGTGAAGCCGATGCCCGCCAACAGGCCGCCACCGATGACCAGCGGCCAGCCCAGGTCTGGCGGGCGTATGGCGATACCTGAACGCACCGCCAGCCAACTGAAGCTCAGCACGCCGATCGGCTTGCCGAGCGCGAAGCCGATGAACACGGCCAGCGTCACCGAATTGCCGATATCGTCCATGCTCAACGGCAGGCCGGCGTTGGCGAAAGCGAACAGCGGCATGATGACGAAACCGACCCAGGGGTGCAGGGCAAGCTCCAGCCGCTCCACCGGGGACAGCGTTTCGCGCGCGGCGGTTTCGGCGGCCAGTAGAGTCTTGCGATCCTTGGTGTCACCGCTTCTTTCATCCCCGCTGGGGTGCGCGACGACCTGGTCGAGAATGGCGTACAGACGCTCGTCGCTGACCCAGCGTCGCGCTGGCGTCATCAGGCCAAGCACCACCCCGGTGATCGTCGCGTGTATGCCGGAGGCATCCACCGCGATCCAGACCAGCCCGCCAGCCAGAAAGTAGAGGGCAAAGCCGCGGATACCGGCCAACGACATGCCGCGGACGATTGCCACGCCACCTGCCGCCAGCGCCAGCATGCTCCAGGAAATATTCTCGCTGTAGCCAATGGCCACGACGAGAATGGCACCGATGTCATCGACGATCGCCAGTGAAAGCATGAACACGCGCAGGCTCTGCGGGATCCGCGTGCCCAGCAGCGCCAGGCAGCCGATGACGAAGGCGGTATCGGTCGCCATCACCGTGCCCCAGCCATGCTCGCCGGGTTGCCCCTGTTGCAGCATCCAGTACAGCAGCGCGGGCACCACCATGCCGCCGAGGGCCGCCGAAATCGACAGCGCCGCCATGCGCGGGTTGTTCAACTCGCCGAGCACCAGCTCGCGCTTCAGTTCCAGGGCGACGAGGAAGAAAAACAACGTCATCAGACCGTCGTTGATCCAGCCCTTCAGCGAGCGCATGTACTCCAGCGAACCGATGTGAAAACCGCTGCGGGTTTCCCAGATGGCCAGGAACGGCTCCGCCCATGGCGAGTTCGAAAGGACCAGGGCAGCAATGGTGAACAGCAGCAGAACGCCAGCGGCGGCGGCTTCGATATGCAGGAAGCGGGAGAAAGGCCTGGCCAGCCGATCGGCCGGCACCTTGGGGAGCCGGGTAGGCGCTCTATGGGGTTGCCGCTGTTTATTCATGGAGATCTTGCAACACTTCGACGATGTCCTGCGGACAGAACTTCAAGTGTGTATGGATCGTAATGGACATGTCTGTACGGTAACCAACATAGACCCGAACGCACGTCACCGTATGCGGCTTTGAAGGTGGTGGGCCCACACGGACTCGAACCGTGGACCAAAGGATTATGAGTCCTCTGCTCTAACCAACTGAGCTATAGGCCCTCAGTGGAAGCGCGCATTATAACGGTGAGTTATAGTCAGGCCAAGCCGTCTCGTGAGTTAATCGAGGAGAATGTAATCGTTTTCGAAATGGATCGGACGGTGCGGGCCCGGAGTCAGGTGGATGTGACTGCCGTTGACATAGTCCAGGGGGAGGCAGTCATCGACATCGATGATGGCGTCCGTGTGGGGTTTTGCCCATAGCTGGGGTATCTGCTGTTTGCCGCGTCGCTTGGCTTCTGCGGCATCTCTGGCGACGACCGGAAGGTAGCGGTGGGATTCGCCGAATTCCTCCGGCAGGTAACCACCCAGGTTGATCAGGAACAACTTGGGCTCGCCTGCGGCAGGCAGGCTGTCGCTGAACTCCAGGCGGTAGCCGTCGATTCCATCGACCTGCATCCAGGCGTCTATGTGCAGCCCCTGGGGGCTGCCGAACCAGTGCTGGCGAAGTTGTTCGTGGGTGTCTGCCAGGCAGGCACCGGTGGCGATGACGATGTCGTGGACTTCGATGCTGGCGCGAGGATGCTTGCCGCCGAGCAGGACGATAAAGAGCTGTTTCATCACTAGGGTTCTTTGCCGCGGATGGCAAGAAATTGCCGGGGCAATTTCTTGCGTTGCGTAGCGACGGTCCACAGGGTGGCGCCAGGGATGGCAGGTCAAAAACCCCCGGCATTGGCCGGGGGTCCAGGGTCACTCGTCGAGGAAGGAGCGCAGGTGCTCGCTTCGTGTCGGGTGGCGCAGTTTGCGCAGGGCCTTGGCTTCGATCTGGCGAATCCGCTCACGGGTGACGTCGAATTGCTTGCCGACCTCTTCCAGGGTGTGATCGGTGTTCATGTCGATGCCGAAGCGCATGCGCAGGACCTTGGCTTCGCGGGCGGTGAGGCCGGAAAGCACTTCGCGAGTGGCTTCCTTGAGGCTTTCCACCGTGGCAACGTCGATTGGCGACTGCATGGCCGAGTCCTCGATGAAATCACCCAGGTGCGAGTCTTCGTCGTCACCGATGGGGGTTTCCATGGAGATCGGTTCCTTGGCGATCTTCAATACCTTGCGGATCTTGTCCTCTGGCATTTCCATGCGTTCGCCGAGTTCTTCCGGCGTCGGCTCGCGGCCCATTTCCTGCAGCATCTGGCGGGAGATGCGGTTGAGCTTGTTGATCGTCTCGATCATGTGCACCGGAATGCGGATGGTGCGCGCCTGGTCCGCGATGGAGCGGGTGATCGCCTGGCGAATCCACCAGGTGGCGTAGGTCGAGAACTTGTAGCCGCGACGGTATTCGAACTTGTCCACTGCCTTCATCAGGCCGATGTTGCCTTCCTGGATCAGGTCGAGGAATTGCAGGCCGCGGTTGGTGTACTTCTTGGCGATGGAGATGACCAGGCGCAGGTTGGCCTCGACCATTTCCTTCTTGGCACGACGGGCCTTGGCCTCGCCGATGGACATGCGGCGGTTGATGTCCTTGATTTCAGCGATGGTGAGCTGGTTTTCCTGCTCCAGGGCGATCAGCTTCTGCTGGCAGTTGCGGATTTCCTCCTGGCGATTACCGATGGCTTCGGCGTATTTGCTCTTGCCGCTGGCCAGGGATGCGGTCCATTCCAGATTGGACTCGTTGCCGGGGAACAGGCGCAGGAAGTCGGCGCGTGGCATGCGTGCATCGCGGACGCACAGTTGCATGATGGCGCGTTCCTGGGCGCGGACCTGGTTGAGCGCTTCGCGTACCCGGTCGACGAGGGCGTCGTACTGCTTGGGTACGAGCTTGATCGGCATGAACAGGATGGCGAGGGCCTGCAGCTCCTCGATGGCCTGGGCATGGCCACGGCCATGCTTCTTCAGGACCTTGAGCGCTTTTTCCAGTTGCTCGGCGACTGCACCGAAGCGTTGGCGGGCGATCTCCGGATCGGGCCCGCCATCGCCTTCTTCTTCTTCGCTGTCGGAGTCGTCTTCCTCGTCGTCTTCCTTGTCATCGGCCGCTTTGGCTGCGGCAGCCGGTACGACGGGGTCGGCTTCCGGCGGGGCGCCCGCGGCACCGTCATCGTCAGGGTCGATGTAACCGCTGAGGATGTCGGACAGGCGACCGCCTTCGGTCGTCACGCGCTCGTAGTCCGCGAGAATGCCGCTTACCGTCCCCGGGAAGTGGGCGATGGCGCCCATGACTTCGCGGATGCCTTCTTCGATGCGTTTGGCGATTTCGATCTCGCCTTCCCGGGTCAGCAGTTCCACGGTACCCATTTCGCGCATGTACATGCGCACTGGGTCCGTGGTACGACCGATGTCGGTCTCGACGGCGGCCAATGCGGCGGCGGCCTCTTCGGCCGCCGCTTCATCGGTGTCGGCTTCGGCCAACAACAGGGCATCGGCATCCGGGGCGACCTCGAATACATTGATCCCCATGTCGTTGATCATGCGGATGATATCTTCCACCTGTTCCGGGTCGGAAATATCCTCCGGCAGGTGATCGTTGACCTCCGCGTAAGTCAGGTAGCCCTGCTCGCGACCACGCTGGATCAACTCTTTCAGACGAGACTGCTGTTGCGCTTTTCCGGACATATAACCCTATCCACTCATGGTTCTGGCGGGCTGAAAACAAGCCGAGGATTATACCTCAGGCAGGCACTTCTTCGCCAGTTCGGCAGGCTCGTGAATAAGGGCCCGCCCGTGTTGAAAATCGTTCCTAAATGCGCGTTTGTGCGACATCCGTGTGTCTTTGTGCTGGTGTGGTCATGCTCCGTTCGCGGCTGCCGGGCGATCCGGAAAAGCGATACCTGGCCTCATGGGGCGCGATTGAGCAGGTTGCGCAGTTGATCTTTTTCTTCGGTATTAAGTTCACCCTGGCGCGCCTTGCGGAGCAGGTTTTCCAGGTGGCGTTCGCGTTGTCTGGTCGCAAGGCTGGTTATGGTGTCGAAAAACTGTTGTTCAAGGTTTTCGCTGGAAATCAGCCATTCCTTTTCCGCCAGGGCACGCAGTAGCCGGCCCTGTTCGGTCCCGTGCCAGCGCGCGATCAGTTGCAGGCTGCGCAGGTTGGGGCTTTTCTGCAATGTGCCGAGCAGGGCGACCAGCAACTGGGCATAGGTGTCGTCTTCGCCAGCGAAGTGGCTGGCGTCTTCCACGCGTTGCGCCAGTTGCGGATGGTGCAGCAGAGTGCGCAGGGCGGTCAGGGTCGGCGGTTCGACGCTGGTCGCTGTCCGTGGCTGGCGGGGCGGACGCTCTTCGCGACGGGAGGGTTTGCCGCGCTCCGCTTTCCAGTCCTTGTTCCTGTCGCTCTTGCGGGCCGGGGCATCGCCCTGCCAGTGGGTGTCCTCATGGAGGAACGGTGGGGC
>NZ_QJUO01000049.1 GCF_004327335.1 Stutzerimonas kirkiae
GCCCAGCCCGACGATCAGTACCCGGCTCTGCTTGAGTCGCAACTGCCCGGCGATATCGACCTGCCGCAGCAGTATCTGCCGGCTGTAACGCAGCAGTTCCTGGTCATCCAGCATGTCCTGCCTCCTCCGGCCAACGGCCACGGCTCACTCGTTCGTGCCCGGCCAGATCGCGCAGGCTGTCGACCGCCACGAAACCGCGCGCGCGCAACAGCGCCCTGACCGCCTCGGCCTGGTCGTAGCCATGTTCCAGCAGCAGCCAGCCACCGGCGTCGAGATGCTCCGGCGCGGCCTGCACGATACAACGGATGTCATCCAGCCCATCGGCACCGGAAACCAGTGCACTGGCAGGCTCGAAACGCACATCGCCCCGTTGTAGATGAACATCATCGGCACGGATATACGGCGGGTTGCTCAGGATCAGTTGGAAACGCTGCCCGGCCAGCGCGGAAAACCAGTGGCCGAGGCGAAAATCGGCATTCTCCAGCCCCAGCCGCTGCCGGTTGCGCAAGGCCAGGGCCACCGCCTCCTCCACCCGGTCGACGCCGAGCACCTGCCAGGCCGGGCGCTCGCTGGCCAGCGCCAGGGCGAGCGCACCGCTGCCGCTGCCGAGATCGAGCAAGCGCTGCGGTCCGCGCGGCAACGCCTGCAGGGCGGTTTCCACCAGCAGTTCGCTATCGGGGCGCGGGATCAGGGTATGCGGCGCGACTTCCAGCTCGAGGCTCCAGAAGCCCTGCCGGCCGAGGATATAGGCCACCGGCTCGCCCCGGCGGCGGCGCGCCAGGCAGGCGGCATAGCGCTCGGCCTGCGCCGCGCTCACCTCGCGCTCCGGCCAGGTGCGCAGGTAGCTGACCGGCTTGCCCAGTACGGCGGCCAGCAGCCACTGCGCATCCAGCCGCGCACTCGGCGAGTCGGGCAGGTCGGCCTGGTCCAGCAGTGATTCGATGGTCGGCATCGGCTTGGCTCTTTGAACAGGCTCGTATGGATCAGTCGCCCAGTGCAGCCAGTTGATCCGCCTGGTATTCCTGCAGCAGGGGTTCGATCACCTGCTCCACCGCCCCGGCGATCACCTCGTTGAGCGAGTACAGGGTCAGGTTGATACGGTGGTCGGTCACCCGCCCCTGCGGGAAGTTATAGGTACGGATACGCTCGGAACGGTCGCCGGAGCCGACCAGCAGCTTGCGCGTATCGGCGATTTCCTTGTGCGCCGCGCTGTCCTGCATGTCCTGCAACCTGGCCGCCAGCCAGGACATCGCCCGCGCCCGGTTCTTGTGCTGGGAGCGCTCTTCCTGGCATTCGACGACCATGCCGGTAGGCAGGTGGGTGATGCGCACCGCCGAATCGGTCTTGTTGATATGCTGCCCGCCGGCACCGGAAGCGCGATAGGTATCGACCCGCAGGTCGGCCGGGTTGATCTCGATGGCCGCCTGCTCATCCGGCTCGGGCAGCACCGCCACGGTACAGGCCGAGGTATGGATACGCCCCTGGGACTCGGTCTCCGGCACCCGCTGCACGCGGTGGGCGCCCGACTCGAATTTCAGCTTGGCATAGACATTGTCGCCCTCGACCCGGCTGATGACTTCCTTGTAGCCGCCGTGCTCGCCGGGATTCTCCGACAACACCTCGACGCGCCAGCCCTGCCGCTCGGCATAACGCAGGTACATGCGAAACAGATCGCCGGAAAAGATCGCCGCCTCGTCGCCGCCAGTGCCAGCGCGGATTTCCAGGAACACGTTGCGCCCGTCGCGCGGGTCGCGCGGCAGCAGCATGCGTTGCAGGCCGTCTTCCAGCTCGAGCAGCGCGCCCTTGCCCATGGCGACTTCCTCGGCCGCCATCTCGCGCACATCCGGGTCGCTGTCCTTGAGCAGGAGCTGGGCCTCGGCAAGATCGGCCTGCACCTTCAACAGGCGCCGATAAGCCGCGATCACCGGCTCGATCTCGGCATACTCCTTGGAATAGCCGCGAAAACGCCCCTGGTCGCCGATGACCTCGGCATCCCCCAGCAGCGCGGTCAATTCCTCGAAGCGATCCTGCAGGATGTCGAGTTTCTTCAGTAGCGAGGGTTTCATGACTTGTCCGGGCCCTGATTGAGGGCAAAAAGTTCCTGGGCCATGGTCAACGCCTCGATACGGCCTTCGGCCGACAGTTTCTTCAATTGCACGCTGGGCGCGTGCAGCAACTTGTTGGTCAAGCCGCGCGCCAGTTGCGCCATCACATCCTCGACCGAGGCCCCGTTGGCGAGCAGGCGCTGCGCCTTGCCCAGCTCCTCGTCGCGAATCCGCTCGGCCTGCTGGCGGTAGGCCTTGAGCACATCCACCGCCGCCAGCTCGCGCAGCCGCGACATGAAGTCGTCGGTGCCGGCGCTGACCAGCTCTTCGGCGGCCTGCGCCGCGCCCTGGCGGCTCTTGAGATTCTCCGCGACCACCTCGTGCAGGTCATCGACGGTGTAGAGATAGACATCCTCCAGCTCGCCGACCTGGGACTCGATATCCCGTGGCACGGCGATATCGACCATGAACATCGGCTTGTGCCGGCGGCGCTTGAGCGCCTGCTCCACCGCGCCCTTGCCGAGAATCGGCAACTGGCTGGCCGTCGAGCTGATGACGATATCGCTGTTGTACAACTCCTGCGGGATGTCCGCGAGCAGGATGGCATGGGCGCCGAACTGCTCGGCCAGCGCGCTGGCGCGCTCCAGGGTACGGTTGGCGACGACGATACGCTTGACCCCCTGCTCGTGCAGGTGGCGGGCGACCAGGGTGATGGTCTCGCCGGCGCCGATCAGCAATGCCTGGCTGCGGTGCAGGTCGCTGAAGATCTGCCGCGCCAGGCTGACCGCGGCGAATGCCACGGACACCGGGTTCTCGCCGATCGCCGTATCGGTACGCACCACCTTGGCGGTACTGAAAGTGGCCTGGAACAGCCGCCCGAGCAGCGGCCCGACACTGCCCGCCTCACGCGCCACGGCATAGGCGGACTTCATCTGGCCAAGGATCTGCGGCTCGCCCAGCACCATCGAGTCGAGCCCGGAAGCCACCCGCATCATGTGCCGCACGGCCCTGTCGTCGATATGCACATAGGCGCAGGCACGCAACTCGTCCAGGCTCAGGCGGTGGTAGTCGGCCAGCCAGGCCAGCACCTCGTCGGTGGCCACATCCTCCTGCTGCAGGTAGAGCTCGCTACGGTTGCAGGTCGAAAGGATCGCCGCCTCGCGCGTCGGCGTCAGGCGACACAGCTCCTGCAAAGCCTCAACCATCTGCTCGGGCGTGAAAGCGACGCGCTCGCGGACATCCACCGAAGCGGTCTTATGATTGATACCAAGCGCGATGAAGGCCATGCAGAATCGCTGAGTCGTGAAAAAGAGCGCGTAATTCTCCTACTTCGACTGATAGAGAACAACCACCGCACATGATTGTCTGAACCGATCGTGCCGCAGGAAGCCACCATGGGCTTGCCTGACGGCTTGTGTCATCATGCCTGCAACGCAGCCCAGCCGTGCTTCCCATGACATGCCTCCCATGAAAAGACTCCTTGCCCTAGCCGCCACTCTGCTCATCGTCGGTTGCCAGACGACTCCGCCGGAAAGCGCCGGCAACGCGCTCGACAGCAGCGAACAGGATGTGCCGGCGAGCGCGCCCATCACCTATGGCGCCTTCACCCAGGACAGCCTCTATGCCCTGCTGGTGGCGGAACTGGCCGGCCAGCGCAATCGCTTCGACATCGCCCTGGACAACTATGTACGCCAGGCCAGGATCACCCAGGATGCCGGCGTCGCCGAACGCAGCTTCCGCATCGCCGAATACATGGGCGCCGCCCAGCCGGCGCTGGACTCGGTACTCATCTGGGCGCGCAACGCCCCGGACAGCCTGGAGGCGCAGCGCGCGGCCGCCATCCAGTTGGCACGGGCCGGGCACTACGAGGAATCCCTCGAATTCATGGAGAAGGTCCTGCGCGGCCAGGGCGACACCCATTTCGACTTCCTCGCCCTGTCGGCGGTGGAAAGCGACCCTGACACCCGCGCCGGGCTGCTGCAGAGTTTCGATCGGCTGCTGGGCAAATACCCGCAAAACCCGCAACTGGTGTTCGGCAAGGCCGTCCTGCTGCAACAGGATGAGCGTCCCGCCGAAGCGCTGGCGCTGCTGGAAAAACAACCCACGGCCCAGCAGCAGGTACCCTCGATCCTGCTGCGCGCACGCCTGCTGCAACTGCTCGAACGCGGCGACGAAGCCCTGCCGCTGCTGGAAAGCGGGCTGCGACGCAACCCCGACGACAAGCGCCTGCGCCTGACCTATGCGCGCGCCCTGGTCGAACACAACCAGTTGGAAAAGGCCATCGGCGAGTTCGCCACCCTCATACAACAATACCCGGACGACAACGACCTGCGCTTTTCCATGGCCCTGGTCTGCCTCGAGGCACAGGCCTGGCAGGAAGCCATCGTCTACCTGGAAGAGCTGATCGGCCGTGGCAGCCACCTGGATGCCGCCTACTTCAACCTGGGCCGCGCCTACCAGGAACTGGGCGAAACACAATTGGCCCTGCAAGCCTATGAACAGGTCGGCCCCAGCAATGAATACCTGCCAGCCAAGCTGTTCCAGAGCCAGATACTGCTCGCCGCGAACGATCCCCGGGCCGTTTCCCGGATGCTTTCCAGCGCCCGCATGGAACAGCCGGACTACGCCATCCAGCTCTACCTGATCGAAATCGAGGCGCTGGCCGACCTCAGGCAGGGCGACGCCTCCTGGCAGTTGATACAGCAGGCGCTGGAGGAATATCCCGAAGACCTGAGCCTGCTCTACACCCGCGCCATGCTCGCCGATCGCCGGGGCCAGACACAGCAGCTCGAAGCGGACCTGCGCTTCATCCTCGAACGCGAACCCGACAACGCCATGGCCCTCAACGCCCTCGGCTACACCCTGGCCGAGCGCACCGACCGGCACGCGGAAGCGCTCGCGCTGATCGAACAGGCCCACCGCCTCAACCCCGACGACCCGGCCATCCTCGACAGCCTGGGCTGGGTCCACTTCAAGCTGGGCAACCCGGCCAAGGCCGAAGGCTACCTGCGCCAGGCCTACGCGCGCTTCCCCGACCACGAGGTCGCCGCGCACTTCGGTGAAGTGCTGTGGTCCCAGGGCAAGCACCAGGAAGCGCGCAAGGTCTGGGCCGAGGCCCTGAATGAACAACCCGACAGCCCGATCCTGAAAGAAACCCTGCAACGCCTGACCGGCAAAGGGGCCCTCTGAACATGCATCCATCGCGCACGCTACTCATCGCACTGCTGAGCCTGCTGCTCGCCGGTTGTGCCGGCCTGGGCCCACGCGAAGCCGTCGAGGGCACCGGCAACATGCAGGACTGGCAGATCCACAAGGGCAGAATCACCCCGCTCGACGGCTGGCAGGTCAGCGGCAAGATCGGCATTCGCGCACCCCGCGATTCAGGCAGCGGCACCCTCTTCTGGCTACAACGCCAGGACTACTTCGACATCCGCCTGTCCGGCCCGCTGGGCCGCGGCGCCACCCGGCTGACCGGTCGCGCCGATGCCGTCAGCCTGGAAATCGCCGGCGAAGGCCGCTTCGAAGCCTCGTCGCCGGAAGAACTCCTTGCCGAGCGACTGGGCTGGCAACTGCCGGTTTCCAATCTGTTCTGGTGGGTACGCGGCCTGCCGTCGCCCGACAGCCGCAGCCGCCTGAGCCTGGACGGCGACAGCCGCCTGCAGCGGCTCGCCCAGGATGGCTGGGAGGTGCAATACCTGAGCTATATCGAGCAGAACGGCTACCACCTGCCCGAACGAATCCGCCTGCAAGGCCACGACCTGCAGATCACCCTGGTCATCAAGGACTGGCAACCGCGCCAGCTCGGACACTGATGCTGACACTGCCCGCGCCCGCCAAACTCAACCTGATGCTGCACATCCTCGGACGCCGGGCCGACGGCTACCACGAGTTGCAGACGCTCTTCCAGTTCCTCGACCACGCCGACGAACTGACTTTCAACTTGCGCGACGACGGCGAAATCCACCTGCATGCGCAACTGCCCGGCGTCGATCACGAACACAACCTCATCGTGCGCGCCGCCCGCCTGCTGCAGCGCCACAGCGGCACGCGCCTGGGTGCGGACATCCACCTGCACAAACGCCTGCCAATGGGCGGCGGCCTGGGCGGCGGCAGTTCGGACGCGGCCACCACACTGCTGGGCCTCGACCACCTCTGGCAGCTCAGGCTGGAACGCACGACCCTGGCCGGGCTCGGCCTGAGCCTCGGCGCGGATGTCCCGGTCTTCGTGCACGGTCATGCCGCCTTCGCCGAAGGCGTTGGCGAGCGCCTGACCCCTGTCGAGCCAGAAGAACCCTGGTACCTCGTACTCGTTCCGCAAGTATCTGTCAGCACAGCAGAAATTTTCTCCGATCCGCTGTTGACACGGGATAGCCCCGCCATTAAAGTGCGCTCCGTTCTCGAGCGGGGCGGTCGGAATGACTGTCAGCCGGTTGTAGAGAAACGTTATGAAGAAGTTCGTAACGCTTTGATCTTGCTAAACAATTTTGTTTCGGCTAGATTAACCGGCACTGGAGGTTGTGTGTTTGGGGCCTTCCCAAACAAACCCGAAGCTGATAGAGTTTTGGACCAACTTTCGGTATCCCTGCCAGGGTTTGTCGCCAAAGGAAGCAACGTCTCGATGTTGCACCGGAAGCTTGAAGCTCTGTCCTGAGACACGAATGCCAAAAGCATTCACTACACGATACAGGGGCGTCGCCAAGCGGTAAGGCAGCAGGTTTTGATCCTGCCATGCGTTGGTTCGAATCCAGCCGCCCCTGCCATTTTCTCATCAGGTCTACTCTCAGCCGGCAGGTACTGCGCGTGTCCAAGATGATGGTCTTCACGGGGAATGCAAACCCCGATCTGGCCCGGCGTGTCGTACGTCAGCTGCATATCCCCCTCGGTGATGCCTACGTCGGAAAATTCTCCGACGGAGAGATCAGCGTCGAAATCAACGAAAACGTCCGCGGCAAGGATGTGTTCCTGATTCAGCCGACCTGCGCGCCAACCAATGACAACCTGATGGAACTGGTGGTGATGGCCGATGCCTTCCGCCGCTCCTCCGCGACCCGTATCACGGCTGTCGTGCCCTATTTCGGCTATGCCCGCCAGGACCGTCGCCCACGCTCGGCCCGGGTGCCGATCAGCGCCAAGGTGGTGGCCGACATGCTCGATGTGGTGGGCGTCAACCGCGTCCTCACGGTCGACCTGCATGCCGACCAGATCCAGGGCTTCTTCGATATGCCGGTGGACAACATCTACGGCTCGCCGGTGCTGGTCGATGATATCCAGGCCCAGCGCTTCGACAACCTGATGATCGTTTCCCCCGATATCGGCGGCGTCGTGCGTGCCCGTGCCGTGGCGAAGTCGCTGGGTGTCGACCTGGCGATCATCGACAAGCGTAGGCCCAAGGCCAACCAGTCGGAAGTCATGCATATCATCGGTGATATCGAAGGCCGTACCTGCATCCTGGTGGATGACATGGTCGATACCGCCGGTACCCTCTGCCATGCGGCAGCGGCGCTCAAGGAGCACGGCGCGGCGAAAGTCTATGCCTATTGCACGCACCCGATCCTGTCCGGACGCGCCATCGAGAACATCGAAGGCTCCGCGCTCGACGAACTGGTGGTGACCAACACCATCCCGTTGTCGGCAGCCGCGCAGTCCTGTACACGTATTCGCCAACTGGACATCGCTCCAGTGGTCGCTGAGGCGGTACGCCGCATCAGCAATGCAGAATCGATCAGCGCGATGTTCCGCTAAGGAATACGCGCTGAGCGAAACACGCCTCGCAAGCCTGCGAGGCCTTACCCAACCGCCCGGGGCGCTGGTCGCAAGCGCTGCGGGCGTCGTTGTTATTGTGGAGAAACGAAATGACTGATTTCACCCTGAATGCCCAAGTGCGTTCCGATCTGGGGAAAGGTGCGAGCCGCCGCCTGCGTCGTAACGCCAACCTGGTTCCCGCTGTCATCTACGGTGGCGACAAGGAACCGCGCTCCATCAGCCTGCTGGCCAAGGAACTGAGCAAACTGCTGGAAAGCGAAGCCTCCTTCAGCCACGTTCTCAACCTGAATGTCGAAGGCCAGCAGGAATCCGTGCTGATCAAGGCCCTGCAACGCCACCCGGCCAAGGGCTTCGTCCTGCATGCCGACTTCGTGCGCGTCGTCGCCGGCCAGAAAGTCACCGCCCACGTACCGCTGCACTTCATCAATGAAGAGTCTTCGGTCGGCGTCAAGCAGCAGGCCGGCGAAGTTTCCCACACGGTCACGGAAGTCGAAGTATCGGTTCTGCCGCAGGACCTGCCGGAGTTCATCGAAGTCGACCTGAGCAACGTCGAAGTCGGCCAGATCGTCCACCTGTCCGACCTGAAACTGCCGAAAGGCGTCGAGCTGGTTTCCCTGATCCATGGCAACGACCTGGCAGTGGCCAACATCCACGCCAGCCGTGTGCAGAACGACACAGAAGAAGAAGGCGCTGCCGAGTAACGCTCGCCGCGTCACAAGACAAAGCCCAGCCGCGATCCGGCTGGGCTTTTCCACGTAAGGGCCACCGAAACGATGAGCGCCGTCCAACTGATCGTCGGCCTGGGCAATCCGGGCAGCGAATACGAACGGACCCGGCATAATGCGGGCGCCCTTTTCGTCGAGCGCCTGGCCGAACGCGAAGGCGTCAACCTCAGCCTCGACAAAAAATACTCCGGCCTGGTCGGCAAATTCAGCCATCAGGGCCAGGAAGTCCGCCTGCTCATCCCCACTACCTATATGAACCGCAGCGGCCAGGCCGTGGCGGCACTGGCGAATTTCTTCCGCATCGCGCCGGAGGCCATGCTGGTGGCGCATGACGAACTCGACATGCCCCCTGGCGTCGCCCGCCTCAAGCAGGGCGGAGGGCACGGCGGGCACAACGGCCTGCGCGACATCATCGCCCGGCTCGGCAACCAGAACAGCTTTCATCGCCTGCGCCTCGGCATCGGCCACCCCGGCCACGCCAGCCTGGTTTCCGGCTATGTCCTCGGGCGCGCGCCTCGCGAAGAACAGCAGTTGCTGGACAGCAGCATCGACTTCGCCCTGGACGTACTGCCGCAGATACTCGCCGGCGACTGGAGCAAGGCCATGCAACAGTTGCATGGCCGCAAAGCCACTTAACCTTTCATCGCCCAGCGCGCGAGGAACACACCATGGGATTCAACTGCGGTATCGTCGGCCTGCCCAACGTCGGCAAATCCACCCTGTTCAACGCCCTGACCAAATCGGGAATCGCGGCAGAGAACTTCCCCTTCTGCACCATCGAGCCCAATAGCGGCATCGTGCCAATGCCGGACGCCCGCCTCGCCGCCCTGGCGGAAATCGTCAAGCCCGAGCGCGTGCTGCCGACCACCATGGAATTCGTCGATATCGCCGGCCTGGTGGAAGGCGCCTCCAAGGGCGAAGGCCTGGGCAACAAATTCCTCGCCAACATCCGCGAAACCGATGCCATTGCCCATGTGGTGCGCTGCTTCCAGGATGACAACGTCATCCACGTCGCCAACTCGGTGGACCCGAAGCGCGACATCGAGATCATCGACCTCGAACTGATCTTCGCCGACCTCGACAGCAGCGAAAAACAACTGCAGAAGGTCACCCGCAACGCCAAGGGCGGCGACAAGGAAGCCCTGGCACAGAAAGCCCTGCTGGAAAAACTGATTCCCCACTTCACCGAGGGCAAACCTGCGCGCACCCTGCTGAAAAGCCTGAGTGACGACGAAAAGCGACTGGTCAGGGGCTTCCACCTGCTGACCAGCAAACCGGTGATGTACATAGCCAACGTCGCCGAAGACGGTTTCGACAACAACCCGCTGCTGGATGTGGTCCAGGCGATTGCCGATGCCGAGGGCGCTCCGGTGGTGCCGGTATGCAACAAGATCGAAGCGGAGATCGCCGAACTGGACGACGGCGAGGAAAAGGACATGTTCCTCGAAGCCCTGGGCCTGCAAGAGCCCGGCCTCAACCGCGTGATCCGCGCCGGCTACGAACTGCTCAACCTACAGACCTACTTCACCGCCGGGGTCAAGGAAGTCCGCGCCTGGACGGTCAAGGTCGGCGCCACCGCCCCACAGGCCGCCGCTGTCATCCATACCGACTTCGAGAAAGGCTTCATCCGCGCCGAAGTCATCGCCTACGACGACTTCATCCAGTACAAGGGCGAAGCCGGCGCCAAGGAAGCCGGCAAATGGCGCCTGGAAGGCAAGGAATACATCGTCAAGGATGGCGATGTGATGCACTTCCGCTTCAACGTCTGACGATTTTTTCGGAACCCAGGAGCGCTCAGTAGCGCTTGGTGGATTGGGCAGGCCTTTTGAAATCAATGGCTTGCCGAACAATACGGTCTGCTGAGCGTTCCTATTGTTCATCGAGGTCCGAAAAGTTCGGGGGTAGCGTTGGGGGTACTCGTGTTCAACCGTGGGGGTACTTTTCCCCGCAGTGGAGTCCAACGATGCCCGAGAATCTACTCACCGATGCCAAGGTCAAGTCGGTCAAACCCACTGATCGAGACTGGAAACTTTCAGACGGCGGCGGCTTGTTCCTGCTGGTCAAGCCCACCGGCGGCAAGCTCTGGCGGTGGAAGTACCGCCTGCGAGGCAAGGAGAACCTCTTTGCCATTGGCAGCTTTCCTCAAGTAAGCCTTGCAGAGGCGCGTGCGGCCCGCGAGAAAGCGCGTGCCTTGGTCAAGCAAGGTATCCACCCTGCGCATGAGCGGCAGCAGGTCAAGCAGCGTAACCTGGAAGTGCTGGAGGAACGCAAGCGCGCGAAGGAAAGCTCGTTCGCCAAGGCAGCGCAGGCGTACCTGGCCGAGATCAAGCCAGTCTTTGCGCTCAGTTCTTACCGTACGAAAGAATCCCGCATCAGGAAGTACCTGTCGCCGAAGTTCGACGGCATGCCGATGAGCGACATTGGCGTGAAGCAGATTCGCCCGCTGCTGGAGGACTGCAAAGCCCACGGCGCGTGGGCAGCCATCCACGTCAAGGGCGACCTGTCGGCCATCTTCGAGTTCGCGGTGGTGCGGGGGCTGGTCGAGGCAAATCCAATTCCCAGTCTCCGCGGGTTACTGCGCGTGCCGTTCAGCGAGAGCAAGGCGGCGATGACGCGAGAGCAAATCCAGAAGTTCTATCAGGAGTTGCGCGGCTACCGGGGCTATCCGGAAACTTCGCTGTGCCTGCTGTTGATTGCGCTGACCGCCTGCCGTCCAGGGGAAGCGGCGGATGCCGAGTGGGACGAGTTCGACTTTGAGGATGCACTGTGGCGTCGGCCTGCGGCGAAGATGAAGGCGCGGCGCGACCATGTCAGCCCGTTGTCAACGCAGGCCATAGCAGTGCTGAAAGACTTGCAGCGCATCACAAGTGGCGGGCGCTATCTATTCCCACACCGGAGCGGCAAGGGATTCACCACGCCAAATCGGCTCACCTACGCGATGCGCGACATGAACCTGGGCCGGGGTACGACACCACATTGCTGGCGGACGACCTTTTCAACTTGGGCCAATGAGAACGGATACCGGCCTGATGCGATGATCGTGTCCCAGCGAGTGGTGTAACTGCCATGGTTCCGGCAGTTGAGTTTGCAGGTGCTCAGCTAATCACAGCGGACAGCCGAGCGGTTTGATTGTCACTGAGCGATTGCAGTCCCTCAAGCTGCATGTAGCGCCGCTGCAAACTCCATTCGTCGCTCTGCTCCAGAAGCATGGCACCCACCAGGCGGACGATGGCCGCATCGTTGGGGAAGATACCGACCACATCGGTACGCCGCTTGATCTCGGCATTGAGCCGCTCCAGCGGGTTGGTGCTATGGATCTGCTGTCGGTGCGCCTTGGGGAAGCCCATGTGGGCCAGCACTTCGTCCTCGCAGCCGTCCATCAACTGGGCGATCTTCGGGAAGCGCTCACGCAGCTGCTCGGCCACCGTCCGCCATTGGCGGCGCGCCTCGGCTTCGTTGTCCTGGGCGAACACCGTGCGCAGCAAGGCGGCCACCATGGTGCGCTGGCCCTTGCCGACATGGGCGAGGGCGTTGCGCATGAAGTGCACCCGACAGCGCTGCCAGGTCGATTTCAGCACTTTGGCCACGGCGGCCTTGAGGCCCTCATGGGCATCGGAGATCACCAGCTTCACCCCGCGCAGGCCACGACGCATCAGGCTACGCAGGAAGTCCGTCCAGAACGGCTCGGCTTCCGAGGGGCCGGCGCGCATGCCGAGGACTTCGCGCACACCATCGGTATTCACCGCCACGGCGATTATCACCGCGACCGAGACGATCCGCCCGGCCTCCCGCACCTTGACGTAAGTAGCATCGATCCACAGGTAGGGCCAGTCGCCCTCGATGGGCCGGTCGAGGAAGGCATGCACGCGCTCATCGATCTCGCCAGCCAGGCGTGATACCTGGCTCTTGGAAATGCCGCTCATGCCCATGGCCTGCACCAGCTCATCCACCGAGCGGGTCGAGACGCCCTGCACATAGGCTTCCTGGATCACCGCTGCAAGCGCCTTCTCGGCAGTGCGACGTGGTTCCAGGAAGGGTGGGAAGTAGCTGCCCTGACGCAGCTTGGGGATGCGCAGCTCGACATCACCGGCGCGGGTCTGCCACAGGCGATCCCGGTAGCCGTTGCGGCTGTTGCTGCGCTCGACGCTCTTGGCGCCGAAGCCGGCGCCGCACAGCGCTTCGACATCCAACTCCATCATGCGCTGGGCGACGAACTGGATCATGTGCTTGAGCAGATCGGCATCTGCCCCTTTCTCGGCAAGCTCGCTCAATGCGATAGTGCTCTTGGTCATCGTGGTTTTCCTGGTGAGTGGTTAGGTCTGCAAACTCAACCTTAACCAAAAACCACGATGGCCTTCCTCCCACGCCTGACGGCGCTTCGGCTAGACCTCTGTTACACCACTTCCTGGGACACGATCGATGCGATTGAGCGGCAGCTTGCTCACGTGGAAAGCAACAAGGTGCGGGCGACGTACAACAAGGCGTTGCTGCTGGATCAGAGAAGGGCGCTGTTGCAGGACTGGGCGGACTATCTGAGTGCGGCGGAGGACAGCGGCACGGCATAGGGAAGAGTTGGCTGGGTGTTGCATAACGAATGGACAGGGCGGCCTTTTCCTTTTCAGGGTAGGGCTGTTGTCCCTTGAGTGCCGTTCCCTTGCCGTTTACCTTTGCCCTGAGTTGGGCCTGGGAATGGGGTAAACAATGGAGCAAATAGGGTGATTGTGAAATTATTACCCTTTTTTAGGCATTTCCTTCCTGGTCGGCCATGCCGGCCCCTCGCGATCGGGGCTACGTTCAGGAAATGGGGTAATCAAACACCTTTAATGAGGTATTTCTAGAGACAATACCCCATTTAAAGGCTATGATTACCCCATTTAGACAGCCTGGGCTTACATTTCCATGCACTCGCTCACACCCGAGTACCTTGCCGCGCTTCGCTTCGATGGCACTCAGGCCGCCACGTTGCGCACACTGGGCGAGTACCAGGGTAAGCAGCAACTCTACGCCGTACAGTCACCCGAAGCCCTCAAGGGCCTGCGCCAGATCGCGGTGGTGGAGTCCACTGAGTCATCCAACCGGCTGGAAGGTGTTGTCGTAGCGCCTTCGCGGCTGAAGTCTCTGGTCATCCGCAACGCAACACCAAAGAGCCGCTCCGAACAGGAGATCGCCGGCTACCGTGACGCCCTGGCACTGATCCACGAATCGGCCGCGCACATGCCCTTCAGCGAGGGCGTAGTGCTGCAACTGCACACCCTGCTGTACCGCTATATGCCGCAGGCGGGCGGGCGCTGGAAGGCTACCAACAACGACATCATCGAGCGTCACCCAGACGGCACTTCGCGTCTGCGCTTCCAGCCAGTCGCAGCACACCTGACGCCGATGGCCATGGGCGATCTGACCGGGCGCTACGCCACCGCGCTGGATCAGCACCTGGCCGACCCGCTGGTGCTGGCACCGCTGGCGATGCTCGACTTCCTGTGCATTCACCCCTTCCCAGATGGCAACGGCCGTATGTCCCGCTTGCTGACCTTGCTGCTGCTCTACCACTTCGACTATGCCGTGGGTCGCTACATCAGCTTGGAACGCATCTTCGAGGAAACCAAGGAAGGCTATTACGAGACGCTGGAAGCCAGTTCGCAGGGCTGGCACCAGGGGCAGCACGACGTCAAACCCTGGCTCGACTACTTCTGGGGTGCCTTGCTGCGAGCCTACCGCGAGTTTGAAGAGCGTGTCGGCACCATCGAGCGCGGTCGTGGCAGCAAGGGCGACCGGGTGCGCGCGGAAGTCCTGGGGCGCACCCTGCCGTTTTCCATCTCAGAGATTGAAGAAGCTTGCCCAGGCGTGAGCCGGGATATGGTGCGGCTGGTACTGCGGGCGATCAAATCAGAAGGATTAATCGAATCGACCGGCAAAGGGCGTGGGGCGAAATGGCGTCGCACGACGTAAAAAACAAGGGGCTTAGAATGAAGTTCAACGAAGACACCCGAGTCAAAATCCCGGTCATCCTCCACCTGATGCGCCTTGGCTATCAGTACCTCTCACTCAAGGAGCAAACCTGGGATCAGAATACCAATATCTTCCCAGCGCTTTTTGTTGCCGCCATAAGCAAAATCAACCCAGGCATCAAACCGGATGATGTGCATCGCCTACTGGAAGACACCAAACTGCTGCTGGATAACGAAGACCTCGGCCGCGCTTTCTTTGAACGCCTGAGCGCTCGCTCCAATACCCGGCTGATTGATTTCGAGAACTTCAACAACAACAGCTTCCATGTCGTCACGGAACTGACCTGCCAGAATGGCGATGAAGAATTCCGGCCAGACATCACCCTGCTGATCAACGGTATGCCGCTGGTCTTTATTGAGGTGAAAAAACCCAACAACCGGGAAGGCATACTGGCCGAGCGTGATCGCATCAACAAGCGCTTTCAAAACCCCAAATTCAGACGCTTTGCCAACATCACCCAGTTCATGATCTTCTCCAACAACATGGAGTACGACGACGGCGACCCAGAGCCTGTACAAGGTGCCTTCTATGCCAGCAGCTCCTACCATAAGCCGGTCTTCAACTACTTCCGCGAAGAAGAAGTACTGAACCTGACGGCCCTGCTCAAGCCGCTGCCGGAAGCGGAAGAGATCAGGGTATTGAAAGACAACAACCTCGAAGTGATCCGTAACAATCCCGAGTTCCAGACCAACAAAGACCCGAACCGGCCAACCAACCGTATCTGCACCTCATTGCTTGGCAAAGAGCGGCTGGCATTTATCCTGCGTTACACGCTCGCCTATGTGTCGGAGGCTGACGGGCTGCACAAGCACATCATGCGTTACCCGCAGCTATTCGCCACCAAGGCTATCGAAAGAACACTCGATAAAGGCATCAAGAAGGGGATTATCTGGCATACCCAGGGCAGCGGCAAAACCGCACTGACCTTCTACAACGTTCGCTTTCTGACCGACCATTTTCAGAAGCGGCAGATCGTTCCCAAGTTCTACTTCATCGTCGATCGGCTTGATCTACTACAACAGGCACAGCGGGAATTCACCGCGCGCGGCCTGACGGTTCACACCATCGATTCGCGCGAAGCCTTTACCCGCGCCATCAAGGCAACCCAGGTGATCCACAACCATTCGGGCAAACCGGAAATCACCGTGGTGAACATCCAGAAATTCAAGGACGACCCGGATGTCATCTCAACCAGAGACTACGACGTCGCCATCCAGCGCGTGTACTTTCTCGATGAAGTACACCGCAGCTACAACCCCAAGGGCAGTTTCCTTGCCAACCTGAGCCAGTCGGACACCAACGCCATCAAGATCGGCCTTACCGGCACACCACTGCTGGGCGACGACTACAACTCGCGGGTGCTGTTTGGCGACTACATCCACAAATACTATTACAACGCCTCCATTGCCGACGGTTACACGCTACGCCTGATCCGAGAAGAGATCGCCACCAACTACAAAATGGTGCTGCAACAGGCGCTGGAAGACGTGGAAGTCAAAATGGGCGACGTAGACCGCACGCTCATCTACGCCCATGCAAGTTTTGTCGAGCCGATGCTTGACTACATCATCACCGACTTTGAGAAAAGCCGGGGCGCGCTGAATGATGCCAGCATTGGCGGCCTGGTGATCTGCGACAGCTCGGAACAGGCCAAGCAGATGTTCGACATCTTCAACGCGGTCTATGCACAAACTTCCAGCGCACCGTATGAAATCAAGGACTCCGCACAAGCCCTGATTGCCGCCGCCAAACCAGGCAGCTATGCCGCCAGAGTCAGGCTGGATAACAAGGTCAAAAGCGCAGCGCTGATCCTACACGACATAGGCACCAAGGAAGAACGCAAAGACTGGGTGGAAGACTTCAAGGCCGGAAAAATAGACCTCCTGTTCGTCTACAACATGCTCCTCACCGGCTTTGATGCCAAGCGCCTGAAAAAGCTGTACCTGGGCCGGGTGATTCGCAAACACAACCTGCTGCAAGCCTTAACCCGAGTCAACCGCACCTACAAGGATTTCCGTTATGGCTACGTGGTGGACTTTGCCGACATCAGCAAAGAATTCGATGAAACCAACCAACGCTACCTAAAAGAGTTGAATGATGAGCTCGGCGACGAAATGGAGCACTACTCCAAGCTGTTCAAATCCCGCGAAGAGATTCAGCAAGAAATTGAGCACATCAAGGATATGCTGTTCCGCTTCGATATCGAGAACGCCGAAATCTTTGCCGATCAGATCAGCCAGATACAAGACCGGCAAACCATCCTGGCGCTGAAGAAGGCACTGGAAAATGCCAAAAGCCTCTACAACCTGATCCGCCTGCAAGGCGAGTATGGCGTTCTCGATGAGCTGGATTTCGCCAAGCTGAATATTCTTTACCGGGAAACCTGCAACCACTTGGACATGCTCAACCTCAAGGAAAGCATCGAGCAAGGCGCGGATACCACCAATCTGCTGAATGTCGCCCTTGAGGATGTCATCTTCAAATTCATCAAGATCGGCGAAGAAGAACTGGTACTGGCCGACCAGTTGAAAAACACCCTACGCCAAACCCGCGAGGCGCTGGCCAGCAACTTTGACCAGCAAGACCCGCAGTTCATCACTCTCAAGGAAGAGCTGGAACGCTTGTTCAAGAAAAAGAATCTCAGCGAAGTCACACAGGATGAAATGGTCGCCAATATCGGTGCACTGGAAAAAATACATGAGCGTGTAAAAGAGCTAAACCGCCAGAACAACCAACTCCGGCAGAAGTATCTGGGCGATGCCAAATACACCCGCATCCATAAGCGCTTGCAAGAGCGCCAACACAGCAACAATGACATAAGTGAATCAGAGCGCAAGATATTCGCGGCACTTGCCGGGGTGAAGCAGGACGCCGACGAACAGGCGCTGAATAACCGTCAGATATTGCTCAATGAAAACTACTTTGAGCGACAAATGATGCCACGAGTCATCGTCCGTTTCATGGATGAGCAACAGATACAACTTAACGCCGACACCTCAGACTACATCAATCATTTGGTCGTCACCGAATATCTTAATGAATACAACAGCGGAGCACGTTCGTGGTAGAGCTTGAGTTTCAACAGAAAGCCAGGGCATTGATCGACAGCCTGAAAAGCATTTGCGCCAACTATGGTTTGGGCAATGACGGCAACGAATTCAAGATCATCACCCAAGCGTTCCTGTACAAGTTTCTCAACGACAAATTCGCCTACGAGGCGAAACGAATCAAACCTATCTTGGTTGCCGAAGCCAGCTTGGGAGACGCACTGGCAAAGATGCCAAAAAACGAACTGGAAATGCTGCAACGGCGGATGGGCGGTGACACGGCTCGCCTGAAACCGCAGCACTTCATCAGTTACCTTTACAATCGGCAGGCCACCGCTGATTTCGCCAAGCTGTTTGACGATACCCTGCTGGATATAGCCATCAGCAACAATGACGTATTCGCAGTAAAAACCGATGGTGGGACAAAAGTGGTGCTGTTTGACCGTCTTAGCCAATACATCGCCGACGAATCCAAGCGTGATGATTTCTGCCGCGCCATTATCAACAAGCTGGTGGACTTCAGCTTCGAGCGTATTTTCACTCAAAAATTCGACTTCTATGCCACCCTGTTTGAATACCTGATCAAGGATTACAACAGCAATTCAGGTGGCAAATACGCCGAATACTTCACCCCCCATGCGGTGGCGCGCATCATGGCGGAAATCCTGGTGCCGCAGGCCACCCGCAGCGACGTGCGCAACGTCAGCGTATACGACCCATCCGCCGGTTCCGGTACCTTGCTGATGAACGTAGCCCATGCCATCGGTGAAAACCGTTGCAGCATTTACACCCAGGATATTTCGCAAAAATCCTCCAGCCTACTGCGGCTGAACTTGATTCTGAACAACCTGGTGCACTCCATCCCCAATGTGATTCAGGGCAACACCGTGTTGCACCCCTATCACCGTGATGGCAAAGACCTGAAAAAATTTGATTACATCGTCTCCAACCCGCCCTTCAAACTGGACTTCAGCGATTTTCGCGATGCGTTGGACAGCAAGGAAAACAAGCCACGCTTCTTTGCCGGTATTCCCAAGGTAAAACCGAAAGCAACGGACAAAATGGAAATCTACCAGTTGTTCTTGCAGCACATCATCTATTCGCTCAAGCCCGATGGAAAGGCTGCCGTGGTAGTGCCCACCGGCTTTATCACCGCGCAATCGGGTATCGACAAGGGCATCCGACAATATCTTGTCGAACACAAGATGCTGGCCGGTGTGGTGTCCATGCCCTCCAATATTTTCGCCACCACCGGCACCAACGTCTCCATTCTGTTTATAGATGCCAGCAACAAAGACAAGGTAGTGCTGATTGACGCTTCTAATCTTGGCGAAAAAATCAAGGATGGTAAAAATCAGAAGACCGTACTCATCCAGGAAGAAGAGCAACGCATTATTGATACCTTCAATGCTAAACAAGCAGTGGAAGATTTTTCTGTAGCGGTTAGCTATAAGGATATTGAAGGGAAAAACTACAGCCTGAGCGCTGGTCAGTATTTTGATGTGAAAATCGAATACGTGGATATTACTCCAGAGCAATTTGCCGAGAAGGTGCAGAAATTTACCAGCAGTCTGAATAGCTTGTTTGGTCAATCTCGTGAACTGGAGGTAGAGATTAAAAAACAGTTGGCGGGGTTGAAGCATGAATAATTGGCTTGAAACCACCTTGGGAAAGGTTGCACAGGTGTCTACTGGATACCCATTCAAAAGCGAATTTTATTCTTATGACAATCAAGATATTAGATTACTACGAGGCGATAACATTTCCCAAGGCAGTATGAATTGGGATGATGCTAAAACGTGGCCAATCACCCAGAGTGAAGACTTTAAAGAATATCAGCTTGAAGAAGAAGATGTTGTGCTTGCAATGGATCGCCCGTGGATTGGCGCAGGTTTAAAGTACAGCAAAATACATAAAATTGATTTGCCGGCGCTGTTGGTTCAGCGGACTGCAAGATTGCGGGGAAGTGATAAATTAGATAGCGGCTACCTAAAATACGTGATAGGTAGCCCCTGGTTCTCAAGCTATATAAAACGAATAACTACCGGTTCCTTGGTTCCTCATATTAGCTTAAAGCAAATACGAGAGTTTCCTCTTAGCTTGCCCCCTGTCGATGAACAGAAGAAAGTCGCTAAAGTCCTAGGAACTATCGAAGAAAAAATCGAACTCAACAACCGCATCAATGCTAAGTTGGAAGCCATGGCCAAAACCCTGTACGACTACTGGTTTGTACAGTTTGATTTCCAGGACGTTAATGGCAAGCCCTACAAGACCTCCGGCGGCAAAATGGTCTACAACCCAACCCTGAAACGGGAAATCCCGGAGGAGTGGAACGACAAGACGTTATCTCAAATCGCCAACATTACTATGGGTCAGTCTCCAGAGGGTAGCTCCTATAACGAAGAAGGGGTTGGAACCATTTTTTATCAAGGATCTACAGACTTTGGATGGCTATTTCCTCTAACCCGGCAATACACTACAGCACCGAGCCGCATGGCAAAGAAAGGCGACATTCTTTTGAGTGTCCGCGCCCCTGTTGGCGACATGAATATTGCTAACACTGATTGTTGTATTGGCCGCGGACTGGCTGCATTGAATAGTAAAACCGGATCAGACGGATTTCTGTTCTATGTGATGAAGTACTTCAAACAGATTTTTGATCGTCGAAATTCAGAAGGAACAACATTCGGTTCCATCACAAAAAACGATCTTCACTCTCTCACATTGGCATACCCAACAGCGGATCTGCTCAAGAAATATGATGATGTGGTCACCAACTATAACAAGATGATCTTTGAAAGAAGCCTTGAAAATCGTGAACTTATAAGTCTTCGAGACTGGCTTCTCCCCATGCTAATGAACGGCCAGGTCACAGTAACATGATCAATATCGCGTTCCGGTTATTGCTGACCTTTAATGCCACATCTCTACTGGTCATTATCTTTCTGGTACAGAAAGGCTATACGCTGGGCTATTTTCTGGCGGATGTGAGCTGCTTGGGCTGGCTGAACACCTTGCCGAACGCGGTATCTTATATTCTGTATCTACTGGTACCACTACTCTCCACAGGCTTGAGCATTCTATTAAGCTCACGGCTTGGCCGGGATGCCTTTAAACAGGGCGAAGTCGCCAGCATAGAGCATGCAAACAATAGTTTCTTGCCCAGTTATCTGGGCTACTTCTTTGTTGCACTCAGCATCGGCAACTGGGAAACCTTGGCCTTTGTTTACGCCATTCTTTTTGCGTTTACTTTCTTTTCGCAAGCACTGTATTTCAACCCGCTGTTCCTAATCTTTGGCTACGAGTTTTACAACATCACCACCAAAAATGGCACGGCAATTTTTCTGATCAGTCGCCATAAATACAAGAAACCGGACGATGTAGCCATTTCTACGGCTTTCCGAATCAACAACTACACATTTATTGAACGGGGATAATGGTATGGATCATGTGCTGGCCAGGGTAAAACGTCTCACCAAGAAGCCATTCTTCAAGTTGGTGTCAGATCACACCCTGTATGAGAACACAAACATCAACTTGGCGACCTGCGTTCCTTATTCGCCTGACCATAATCTGGATGAAGACTCATGGTTCAAGGTCGAGCAGTTTAGCCAACAACCATTTTGCATAGATTTGCTGAAAAGCAACTTTGATTCAAAAGACTACGATGATTTGAAAAAAGAGCAATTCGCCAACATTTCCTATGTTTTTGCCGTTCAGGGCGACAATTTTTATTTTCAGAAAATCACGTCTTCTCTTTTCATCAGGAAGAAAATTATCGGCTTCGGAGAGGCAGCAGCAATCGAGGAAAGTAGCAATCGCCTCGTGATCAATGACCAGCCAGACGCCATTTATTTCAAGCATGCAGACACCCTGGTTTTTCGTAACCTAGCGGCCATTTCCGGAATTTTCAAAGGCATTGACGCTCTTTACCGAGAAGCCACACAACAGGAAACAGAAGCCTTCTTAAAGTCAGCGTTTATTGAACTAAAGAACAATTACGATGCAAGCAAAGTTTCAAAACCAAATCGAAAGCGGATCGCTTTGGCGATGGACTCCCTAACCAAGATGTCAGCCCAGGATAAAATGGATATCCTTGCTTATATTGGTGACTACTGCGACCAAAAGCTCAAGTTCGATCAGACAACCAAAAAATTCGAAATATCAACGGACGATGAACTGAAACTTCTTCTTTATGGAGTCGAGCAGCGGTTCTATACCACGCTATTCGGGCAGGAAAGAAGGATTGCAAACTCTGTGCGACCAGTAGGTTAAAGGTTTACTCGACTCATCTGCAAAAGCTGACAGCTAATGGCTCGGTGTCTGCCGCTGGACAAGACGAATGAAAGCATCAAGCTCCCAGATAGATCGCTGTAACTTTCGTCCGCTCATGTCCGAGCTCACAGCTGATCTGCTGTCGAGCTTGCTGATCGCTCACGCGTTGAATCGCGTCAAGATGAGCTCTGCTAGGGCCGCCAGCCGTCGGGGCTGGCCATCCAGTCAATACCTCATACCGCATCTGCGCATACCGATGGCGCAGCCCATGCATATGACTCAGCCCCGCCGCCTTGCATTGGCCATCGTAGATGTGCCGCTGCTGGATGTAGTTCTTGTGTGCCGGGATCAATGACCCGGCCCCCACCAGACGATGCGCCACCTGTAGCACTTCGCGTTGTTCAGGCGTAGTGATCGGCACGGTTCGCTCTCGCCCTCCGTAACCGCTCCACAAACCCCACCTTCAAATGACTAGAAGGGCCAAGGAAGCTGGGCTCCCGTTTTACAGTGGAGCCCAATGCCATGATGCGTCCCGACCCGAAGGTCAAAGCCGTCTACCTGTATC
>NZ_QJUO01000004.1 GCF_004327335.1 Stutzerimonas kirkiae
CACCCATCCCGCCCTGCCTCTGCCCAGCCACGCAGGGCGTTTCGATAAGGAGTCCGGCATGGCATGGCTATCGCCCAAGCCTCCGCGCCTGAGCGCCTGGCAGCAGGCCTTGCTGGCCGGGGATCCCGCCGAAGCCCTGCGCCTGGGCGAAGAAATGCCCGTGGCCCTGCGCGAATGCCTGGAACAGGGCCTCAGGCCCGCGCCACCACCGACTGAACGGATTCCCCTACGCCTGCTGTTCGAACGCCTGGAAGCGCTGCAACGGCATGCCCGGCAGGCCATCGACCTGACCGAGAACGGCCTGGCGGAAATCGCCGCACGCAGCGGCGAACAGCTCACCTTCCTCGACCATACCCGTGGTTTCCTGGATGACAGCAGCCGCAGCGCCGACGGCCTGCGCAGCGAGACCCAGGAGGAATTGGACGGCACCCGGCGCTTCTTCTCCGAACAATTCGACGGCCTGCTGCAGGTCATCGAAGAACGCGCCAAAGCCTCGCACAACGTGATCCAGGCGATCGACGACATCGGTCGCACGGTACAACTGCTGTCGATCAACGCCGCCATCGAAGCGGCCCATGCCGGCGATGCCGGGCGCGGTTTCTCGGTGGTCGCCACGGAAATCCGCGACCTCTCCCTGCGTACCCAGGCCAACGCCAGGCAGGCCTTCGAACAGATCGACATGAGCCATATCAGCCAACGCCTGAACGCGCTGCTGGAGGCCGCCGCCAGCCGCCTGGAACAGCTCAGCGCCCGGGTCGACGGCTCGCTCTCGACCCTCGGCGACCTGCTCGGCCAGATGAGTGCGCGCCTGGATGAAATAGAAGGCAACAACCGTATCATCGCCGCCGGCGTGCGTCTCGGGCAGAGCGCCGACCAGCAGTTGCGCGCCCATGGCAACTGGAGCAGCGCGCTGCTCAGCGACCTGGACTCGATCTATGCCAAGCCGGATGCAGAGGCTCGCAGCCACGACCTGCAACGCCTGCTGCATGAAGAACGCCTGCACGCCGACCCCGGCTACGATCGACTGGCGGACATCCGCGCACGCGGTGAACTGCGCATCGCCATCGAGCCGGCATTCAAGGGGCTGTCGTTCCGCACCGCGCCCGGCAAGCCGCTGCAAGGCCTGGATGCGGAACTGGCGCGCGCCTTCGCCCGCTCGCTGGGTGTCGAATGCCGTTTTATCGAACACCCCTGGGACCGCTGCCTGCAGTTGCTGGAAAGCGGCGCCCAGCGCCGCGACAACGAGGCCGACCTGGTCTGGAGCGCCATGCCGCCGATGCCCGGCTACGACCAGGTGGCCTTCTCCACACCCTATGTGTTCCTGCCCTACGTACTCGCCAAGCGCAGCGGCGACTTGCGTATCCAGTCCGCGCAAGACCTGCGCGGCAAGGTGCTCGGCTGCATCAACGACCCCGCGGCGATTTCCACCCTGGAGGAGCGCGGCCTGCGCTGGCAGGCCAACCGCGGCAAACCGGGCGGGAGCATCGAACTGGCCAACCTGCTGACCTACAGCGACCAGAGCCTGATCCACGACTGCCTGGCCGACGGCACCGTCGACGCCTTCGCCGTCGACCTGCCGATCTACCACTGGGCCTGCAACGGCGACGGCAGCCCCTGGCGCGGCAAACTGGAAATCCTCCCCGGCAACCTCAGCCCGCAGTTGTGGTTCTACTCGGTGGCGGTGGCCAACCAGGCCTGCAACGCCAGCCTGCTGGCGGCGTTGAACGCCTTTATCGGTAACTACCGCAACCAGCCGGCCTATCGCGAGCTGGTGCAGCGCTGGCTCGGCAAGGTCTACGATGACGCCCACTGGCAGTTCGCCACCGGCGTGCACGATGCCGACAGCCTGGCCGTGAACGAACCCTGAACACCCCTCGACGACCAAGGAGTCCGGCATGCTCGAACGCCCCAGCCTGTATATCGATGGCCAATGGTGCGCGCCGGTTGGCGGCGGCGCCTTCGAGGTATTCGACCCCAGTGACGCAAGCCTGCTGGCCCGGGTTGCCGCCGCCGGCGCCGATGATGTCGCACTGGCGGTGCAGGCGGCGCGGCGCGCCTTCGACAGCGGTCCCTGGCCGCGCCTGCCCGGCCACGAGCGCGCCGCCGTGCTGCGGCGCATCGCCGAAGGCATTCGCGCACGCCAGGAGGAACTGGCGATCCTCGAAGTCCGCGACAACGGCAAGCCGCTGCCGGAAGCGCAATGGGACATCGCCGACGCCGCCGGCTGCTTCGACTTCTATGCCGGGCTGGCCGAACGCCTGGATGGCGAAGAGCGCGAGGTGCCCCTCGGCGACGAGCGCTTCCGCGCCAGCGTGGTACGCGAACCGGTCGGCGTGGCGGCGGCGGTGATCCCCTGGAACTATCCACTGCTGATGGCCGCCTGGAAGGTCGCGCCAGCCCTGGCCGCCGGCTGCTGCATGTTGCTCAAGCCGTCGGAGCTGACACCACTGACCGCCCTCGAACTGGCGCGCATCGCCGACGCGGCGGGGCTGCCCGCGGGTGTACTCAACGTCCTGCCCGGCCTCGGCAGCGAAGCCGGCGCCGCCCTGGTCGAACACCCCGGCGTGGACAAGGTAGCCTTCACCGGCAGCGTCCCCACCGGTAGCCGGATCATGCGGGCCGCCGCCCGCGACGTGAAGAACATCAGCCTGGAACTGGGCGGCAAGTCGCCATTCCTGGTATTCGCCGACAGCGACCTGGACGCGGCGGTGGAATGGATCATGTTCGGCATCTTCTGGAACCAGGGCCAGGTCTGCTCCGCCACCTCGCGGGTGCTGGTGCAACGCTCGCTCTACCCCAGCCTGCTGGAACGGCTGGCCGAGCAGGCACGAAGGATTCGCATCGGCAACGGCCTGGAGGATGGCGTGCTGCTCGGCCCGCTGGTCAGTGCCGCACAGCACGCCAGGGTCAGCGCTGCCATCGCCCAGGGCATCGCCGACGGCGCGCGCCTGCTGTGCGGCGGCGAACCACCGGCGGATCGCCCAGCCGGCTGGTTCATGCAACCCACGGTATTCGCCGATGTACCGCTGCAAAGCGCCTTGTGGCGCGAGGAAATCTTCGGCCCGGTGGTCTGCGTCAACCCCTTCGACGACGAAACCGAAGCCGTGCGCCTGGCCAACGACAGCGAATTCGGCCTGGCCGCCGCCGTGATGTCCGCCGACCTCGAGCGCTGTGAACGGATCGCCCGCAAGCTGCAGGCCGGCATCGTCTGGATCAACTGTTCGCAACCCACCTTCAGCGAACTGCCCTGGGGCGGCGTCAAGCGCAGCGGCATCGGCCGCGAACTGGGCGAATGGGGCCTGGACAACTACCTGGAAACCAAGCAGATCACCCGTTACGAAAGCACCGAGGCATGGGGCTGGTATATGAAGTGAAGAGCGGCCACCGGGTACCTGTCTTTCCAGTAATCGCTACCGGCCTTGCAAGCCCGGGGCGCTTGGGCAAGGATCAGGTATCCCGGCGATGCGCTGTTGCGCAGGCCGCCCAGGCCGCGGCCCCAACGGCAAAGAGCCGAAAGGAGCGCTGGCGGCTGGACGCAAGAACGTGACAGCCGGTGTTCTTCACCCAGCCTCCAGGGCTTTTATCGAACAGCGGGAATCGCCCTGGCCATGGAGCCTATATGACCCTTCTCGCCCCTATCCGCGCCGTCTGCTTCGACTGGGGCGGCACCCTGATGTCGGAACAGGGCCCCGACGATATCCCCATGGCCCTCTGGCCGGCGGTCGCCCTTGTCGAAGGCGCGCTCGAATGCCTGCAGGCGCTGGATGGCCAGGTGCCGCTGGCCATCGCCAGCAATGCCTCGCTCTCGTCTCGCCCGATGGTAGAACGCGCCCTGGCGCGCGTGGGCATCGAGCGTTATTTCAGCCATATCTTCTGTTTCGTGGAGATCGGCCACAGGAAGGACCAGGCGGCCTTCTGGCAGGTCGTGGCACACGAGCTGGCAGTGCCGCTGGACAGCCTGGCCATGCTCGGCGACTCCTATGAACAGGACGCCCTCGGCCCGCGGCGCTTCGGTGTGCAGGGCGTCTGGTTCAACCCCCATGGCCGCTTGCCGAAGGGTGAAATCGCGACGCCCCAGGTGCAACGCCTGACCACCTTCTCGGCCTGGGTCACGACAGCCTTGCCGCCACCGTCCCGATAGACGAAGGCCCCGTGCGACGGGGCCTTGCCAGTGAATGCCAGCGCGCCGGGAAGCCCCCGCCCACGGCGTTGTTCAGTGCCAGTTGCGCAGGTCCCGGTCCTTGGTTTCCGGCATCAGGAACAGGCCGATGAAGAAGGTCATCACCGCCACGATGATCGGATACCAGAGGCCGTAGTAGATATCGCCGGTGGCCGCCACCATGGCGAAGGCGGTGGTCGGCAGGAAGCCGCCGAACCAGCCGTTGCCGATATGGTAGGGCAGCGACATGGCCGTGTAGCGGATGCGCGTCGGGAACAGCTCCACCAGCAGCGCCGCGATGGGGCCGTAGACCATGGTCACGAACAGCACCAGCACGGTCAGCAGCAGTACCAGCATCGGTTTGTTGATCCGTTCCGGATCGGCCTTGGCCGGGTAGCCGGCTGCACGGATGGCGTCGGTCATACTGGTGTTGAAGGCATCGGTCCGTCCCTTGAACTCTTCAGCCGACAAACCGGCCCCCGGGAAGGACGATAAGGTCCGCTCGCCGATGCGGATGCTGGCGACGGTACCGGCCGGCGCCGCTTCGTTCGAGTAGTTCACCGAGTTGCGCGCCAGGAAGCTCTTGGCGATATCGCAGGAGCTGACGAATTGCGAGGTGCCGACAGGGTTGAACTGGAACGAGCATTCGCCCGGGTCCGCCACCACGGTCACCGGCGCCGAGGCCTGCGCCTGTTCCAGCGCGGGGTTGGCGTAGTGGGTGATCAGGCTGAACAGCGGGAAGTAGGTCAGCGCCGCGACCAGGCAGCCGCCGAGGATGATCGGCTTGCGGCCGATCTTGTCGGACAGCCAGCCGAACACGATGAAGAACGGCGTACCGATCAGCAGCGAGATGGCGATCAGGATATTGGCCGTCGCCCCTTCCACCTTCAGGGTCTGGGTCAGGAAGAACAGCGCGTAGAACTGGCCGGTGTACCAGACCACCGCCTGCCCCGCCGTGCCGCCGAACAGTGCGACCAGCGCCACCTTGGCGTTTTCCCAGCGCCCGAAGGCTTCGGTGAGCGGCGCCTTGGAGGTCTTGCCTTCCTCTTTCATGCGCTTGAACACCGGGCTCTCGTTCAGGGTCAGGCGAATCCACACCGAGACGCCGAGCAGCACGATGGACAGCAGGAAGGGGATGCGCCAGCCCCAGGCGGCGAATTCTTCCTCGCCGAGCCAGGTGCGGGTGCCGAGGATGACCAGCAGCGAGAGGAACAGGCCGAGGGTCGCGGTGGTCTGGATCCACGCGGTGTAGAAGCCCCGCCGGCCATGTGGCGCATGCTCGGCGACATAGGTCGCCGCGCCGCCGTACTCGCCGCCGAGCGCCAGCCCCTGGAACAGCCGCAGGATCACCAGGATGATCGGCGCCGCCATGCCCCAGGCCGCGTAGGAAGGCAGGATGCCGACGATGAAGGTCGACAGGCCCATGATCAGGATGGTGATGAGGAAGGTGTACTTGCGTCCGACCAGGTCGCCCAGGCGGCCAAAGAAAATCGCACCGAACGGACGCACCGCGAAGCCGGCGGCGAAGGCCATGAGCGCGAAGATGAAGGCGGCCGTAGGATTGACGCCCGAGAAGAACTGCGCCGCGATGATCGCCGAGAGCGATCCGTACAGGTAGAAGTCGTACCACTCGAAAACGGTGCCGAGGGAAGAGGCGAAAATGACTTTCCGCTCCTCCGCCGTCATCGGCCTGGCCGGTTCATGTGCACCGTCTGTCGTTGCTGCGCTCATGGCTGCCTCCATGACGCCCACTCGGCCAGAGCGTGAATCGCCCTGTACCCGGACGTCTTTCTTGTGATTGTTCTGTCAGGGAGGCTAGACGGGAGAATGGCAACCAGCACTAGACATTGGTCTAGGAGCTGTTGACGTTTCGGCATGGGTGGCCGGATCGAGGCACAAGTGGACCGCCGAAAAGCGCTTGGCTGGCGGCTGAACGAGCGGCACACGGCGCCAGCTCTTTCGTCCAGCGTTCAGCCGTCAGCGCTTTTAATCGAAGGCCGAAGGCCGCTTGTGCCTCGAAGAAGCCCGTCCGGAGGGCTGAATTGGAAATATATTTCCATCCGAATCAATGAGTTAAAGCGAAACGCCAACAGCCCACAGGGTCTGTCGAGGTTCGGCACGACCGCGCCGGCACCTGTTGCAGGGATCATTTCTTCAAGAGATAGGCCAGTATCTCCGCCATCAACGACTGCCCCGCCAGGTAGCTCGCAACCGCTACCCCGGCCATTTCAGCGGGAGCCTGCACCCAGCGGGCGGGCGCGAGGTCGTCGGCGAACTCGGCCAGCAGGTCGGCGACGATTGTCTCGGTCATTTCCGGGTGGCACTGCAAACCGATCACCCGCCGCCCGAGCTGGAAGGCCTGGTGCCGGCAGGCCTCGCTGGAGGCGAGCAGCACGGCGCCCTCGGGCAGTTCGAAGGTTTCCCCGTGCCAGTGCAGCAGGGTCAGTTCGTCCGGGAAGCGGAAGCAACCTTCGGCCGCGCTGGCACGCCGCACCGGGAACCAGCCGATTTCCGCTTCGTCGTTGGGATGCACCGCCGCCCCCAGAGCGCTGGCGATCAGTTGCGCACCGAGGCAGACACCCAGGACCGCCACGTTGGCGGCGATGGCCGTACGCAGGAAACGCTTTTCCTCGACCAGCCAGGGCAGCGTCGCTTCGTCGTTGACGCTCATCGGCCCGCCCATGGCGACGATCAGGTCGAAGCCCTCCGGCGCGGGCAGGCGTGCGTCCGCTTCGTAGAAACGGGTATAGGACAATTGCGCGCCGCGATCGCGGAACCAGCCAGCCATGCTGCCGATATCCTCGAACGGGACGTGTTGCAGGACATGCACACGCATGGCTGTTTCCTCAGATGGTGTGTTCGGGTGTCGCCATCTTAAGGCCGACGATGCCGGCGACGATCATCGCCAGGCACAGGCTGCGCAGCACGCCGAGGTGCTCGCCCATGAACAGCATGCCATAGAGCACGGTGCCCAGGGTGCCTATGCCGACCCATACGGCATAGGCCAGCCCCAGCGGCAGCACGCGCACGGAAAGGCTCAGCAGGTAGATGCTCAAAGCCAGGAAAAAGGCGCAGTACAGGCTCGGCCATAACCGCGTGAAGCCTTCGGTACGGGGAATGATCGAGGCGTACAGCACTTCGCAGAAGCCTGCCAGCAACAGGAAGCCCCATCCATTCAGCCAGGCCATCTTTTGTCTCCATCCGGGTCCCGGCAAGTCGGGCCGCATCCATGTGGCCCTGTTCCCTTGCCCCAGGAACTCATTGCCTGGCGCCAGCAGGGCGCCAGTTATGACTCGTCGGTGGTCCGCAGGACGCGCCATGCTCTCCCTGCGCACGGCCCTCCCACCGGCTCCAACGCCATCGACAGTCGTTCAGCCCTTGGCGGTGCGTTTCTTTTTCTCCGGGTCATCGAACGGCAGGGTATGGGCCATGGCCTTGACCGCCAGGCTCCCCTGGACTTCAAGCGCTATGCCCTGTTCGGCATAGGCCGGGTCGAGGCGGGCGATGGCCATGGATTTACCGGTCAGCCGCGAGTACACGGCGCAGGTGATCACCCCGACCTGCTTGCCATCGGCCCACAGCGTGTCGCCGCCCTCGGCGGCCTTGTCGCCCTCCAGCAGCACGCCGAAGATCTTGAAGCGCTCCTTGCCCTTGAGGCGACGGTGCTCGGTGGCGCCACGGAAGTCGCCCTTGGTCGGCGACACGGTGAAGTCCAGCCCCAGCTCCCAGAGGGTGTCGCCGGCCGGCTGGTCGGCGAAGGGGTACATCTCCGAGTTGTCGTAGGGGAAGAACAGCAGGTAGCTCTCCACCCGCAGCCAGTCCAGCGCGGTGAAGGCGCAGGGGATGATGCCGAGGTCCTTGCCCTTTTCCAGGATGCTGTCCCAGATGAAGGGCGCGTCGGCGGCCTTGCAGAAGATTTCGTAGCCGCGCTCGCCGGTGTAGCCGGTGCGCGAGATCATCACCGGGCGCTCGAACAGCTTGGTCTGCAGGTGATGGAAGTACGGCAGCTCGCGGATGCCCGGCACGTGCTCGGCGAGGAAGTCCACCGCCAGCGGGCCTTGCAGCGACAGGTCGTGCAGGTCGTCGTCGAACAGTACCACCACCTGGCGGCCCATGGCCGAACGGACCAGCGACTCGTAGCCGCTGCCGGAACCGTGCACCACCATGAAGGCGTTGGGGCCGGTGCGGTAGATCACACAGTCGTCGATGAACTTGCCGCCCTCGTTGAGGATGGTGGCGTACACCGACTTGCCCGGGTAGACCTTGGAAATGTCGCGGCTGGTGGCGTATTCCAGCAGGCTCTCGGCATGCGGGCCGACGTAGTGGACCTTTTTCAGCCCGGATACGTCCATCAACCCGGCGCGGGTACGGATCGCCTCGTGCTCGTCGGCGAGGTCGCTGTCATAGGTCCAGGCGGTCCCCATGCCGCTCCAGTCCTCGAGGTTGGAACCCAGTGCGCGATGGCGATCGGCAAGGGCGGAAATGCGCCAGGAATTGGCCATGGTGATGCTCCTGTTCTGTTGTTCGATTCGGGCCCGCACGCAGGCAAGCGCTTCAGCGCCCCTCTCCCGTTCACGGCAGAGGGGCAGGTCTCGTATTCAGGCGGCCTTGGCCTCGGGGTCGAACTGGCGCAGCCAGTCCACCGCCATCTGCCGGTAGCGGGTCAGCCCCTTGTAGTCGGCCAGGGCCTCGGGCAGGTCGCGCAGGACGCGGTGCAGGCGGCAGGCCCAGGCCGGGTTGGTGGCCAGCTCTTCCAGGCTGACCAGGTAGGTGCGGATGCTGAACAACTCCGCATTGCTGCGCGGCAGGCGCGCCAGGAATTGCAGCTCGACACGCAGGTGCACCAGCTTCGCCACGTTCTCGGGCGTCACCAGACCACGCTCATGGCCCCATTCATGGAAAGTCTCCGAGGCGGTATCCAGGCGCGGGTTGATGGTCATGGTCCAGTTCAGGCGGCGCACCGGGTGGCCGACCTGGACGTTCAGCAGATACTTCAACGCCCGTTCGAACACCCCCATCTTGTGCGCCACGCCCGGTACCGGAGTGTGCCAGTCGAGGAAGCTCATACCGGCATCGAACTTGATCGACCAGTCGGCCGGGCCGGTGACCATGCCGGCATCCATGAACAGGTTGCCGTCGCGCTGGTCGAGCAGGGCGAAGTCGGCCTGGGCCTGACGGGTGATGTACTCCAGCGGCTCATACGGCAGGGTGCTGGCATCGCCGAAGGTGAACGCCTGCTCGATGCCCAGAGCGCGGTTGGTCCAGTGCCACTGGTCACCGTCGCGGTCCAGGCTGAAGTACTCCGGGTAGTCCACGGCCAGGTGGGTCATCAGCATTTCCAGGGTTTCCCAGGCGGCCAGGGCCATGTGCGGCATCACCAGGCAACGGTCCGGGTCCCGCTCCAGCACCCGGGCGCGCTCGGCCATCTCCGAGACATAGTGCTCATCGATATCGAACCAGTGCTCGAACACCGACCCCGGCTCGCGCGGCGTGGCCGGCTCGATATTCACCGAGTACATGTAGTTGTCTTCCGGGAAGGGGAAGGGAAAGCGCGCAATCGCCTGCGGGCTGTTGCTGAAGGTGAAATCGTCCCGGTAGGTTTCCAGCGGTTTCATCACGACGGACATGGCAGGTTTTCCTCAAAGATCGAGCAGCAGCGTGCTGGAGCAGCCGCCACGGGAAACACAAGGCATCAGCGCTTCGCCGCGCTGGGTTTCATCGAGGTAGTGATCCCGGTGCTCCACAACGCCGCCCAGGTAGCGCGTGGCGCACTGGCCGCAGACGCCGCCGCGGCACAGGTTGGGCACCTCGACGCCAACCCCCTCCAGCGCTTCCAGCAGGCTATGGTCGCCAGGCACTTCAAGACGCTGGCCGCTGCGCACCAGTTCCACGGTGAACGGCAGGCCCGGTTCGGGCGAGGCGAAGGCTTCCCAGTGCAGGCGCCCGTCCGACCAGCCAAGGGCCTGGGCCTGGGCGCGGATGGCGTCCAACAGGCTTTGCGGGCCGCACACATAGACATGGCTGGCCAGCGGTTGCCCCGACAGCAGCGCGGCGCAGTCAAGGCGCTGGCCGGCGGCCGCGTCATAGGCATGGAAGCGCTCGCCCAGGCGTTCGCTCAGTTCGCTCACATAGGCGTCGGTCAGCCCGCGGCGGAACGCATAGTGCAGTTCGAAGGAAGCTCCGGACGCCTGTAGCGCCGCGATATAGGACATGAAGGGGGTGATACCGATACCACCGGCCACCAGTACATGATGGCGGGCTTGCGAATGCATCGGGAACAGATTGCTCGGCACACCGATCGTCAGGCTGTCGCCCACCGCCACCTGCTCGTGCAGGTAACGCGAACCGCCGCGCGAATCGTCCTGCAGGCGCACAGCGATGCGGTAGCGCTGCGACTCGGCCGGATCGCCGAGCAGCGAATAGGCATTGCGCAGGGTGCGTCCCGGCAGCGGCACCTGCACTTGCACATGGCTGCCGGAGGAGAAGCCCGGCAAGCTGCCGGCAAGCGCTTCGAAGGTGAATTCACGCACCACCGGCGTCAACTGGCGTACGTTGGTGACCTTGACTTCCATCAGCGCGCTCATGCCCGTACCTCCCCGAATGGACGGTCGGGGTCGAGACAGACACCCATATAGGCGCCCAGGCGCGCGGAAAAGTGCTCGCGTACCAGCAGCTTGAGGCCGCAGCCGCTGCAGCAGGTCTCGCCCACTTCGGCGATATCCTGGAAGGTGGCGCAGTGCACGCAATAGAGACGCCGGCGCTCGCCCTGCTTGAACAGCTCGATTTCGTCACCGAGCAGGCCGGCCTGCCGGGCCAGGCGATGAACGTGCCAGAGGAAGGTTTCGTCGCCGACCACATACAGGCGGGTGCCAGCCTGTGCCTGCTCCAGCAGCAGTTGCAGGCGCAGGTAAAGGGCTTCGGGGTTCGGCAGGCATTCCTGCTCGATACCATCGGGCAGTTCGCCGCCCAGGCTGAGCAACAGTTTCGGTGCCGGCAGCGCCAACAGCGGCGCGGCGCTGGACGCGTCCTGCGCCACCAGCAGGCGGCGGCTGGCCGGGTGTGCGACGACCTCGGTGGCGTATCTTGGTTTACTGAACATGATGTCAGTGCTTTGCGCAGTCATTGGGTTCCTCTCCTGGGCGTTCGGCAGCGCCTGCGAGTGAATGGGTTCTGCCCGCAAAATTACTTATGAGAACTTTTTGTTCCTTAAGGGAAAGCATGGAGCGTGCCAGATTCGCTCAACCCGCGAGGCTTCTGGCATTCGCGGCATGAGCCTGCAAAAGAGGCTGTTTTCTTGCACAAAGCCGGTTCAAACACTGAAATTGCGCGCCCATTCGGCGCATGAAGGCTTTTTTTGAAGTACTGTTTTTACGGGTGAAAACGGGGTGTTTCACGGAAGTCGCCGCCTCGTGTCGACACGAGGCGGCGCAAGGGCCGGGCTGGATGCCGGCGCGGATATCAAGGCGGGTGGCGGCAGAAGGCGATCCACGGCCAGGCTGGATGTGAATGATTGGCAATGATATCCATGACCGCTGACGGTATTCAGGAAGAACTTGACTTTCCCAGGATTTTTTCGACGAGGCGCTGAAACCGGCAGCGCGCTTGCTTGCGCTTGAGCAATTGAAACAGCCGGGTTCCCCACGAGCATGCGAGTACAGGCTCGGCCCTGGCATCGCAGGATTGGGATTGGGATTGGGATTGGGGTCGTAGAATCGGGCTTGCCCGGCTTCGCTCGCAAGGTGCAGAGCAGGCGGGTATTCAGATCGGTGGAGTGAACATCCGCATGGCCCGGCCCTGGGACAGCGACGAAGAAGCGGAAGCTGCCGTGCGCGCCAGCAGGACGTTTGGTTGCATCGCACAGGCTTCAGGGCAAGCTTGAAGGTTCCGCTTCAAGTTTTGGCCTGCCGCCTGCGCCCGCTTTATCCGTGCCCGTCAGGGATTGTAGGCGCGCTCGTTGTGCGCGGAGATATCCAGGCCCAGTTGCTCGTCTTCCTCGCTGACCCGCAGGCCACGGGTGAACAGCGACGTGATCTTGAGCAGGATGAAAGTCACGATGATGCAGTAGGCCAGGGTGAACAGCACGCTCTTGAGCTGGATCCACAGTTGCGCGCCGATGGCGATCTCCTCGAATCCACCCAGTGAAGTGGAGGCGAACACACCGGTGAGCAGCGAACCGACGATGCCGCCGACCCCATGCAGGCCGAAGGCGTCGAGGCTATCGTCATAACCGAGCCGACGCTTGACCACGACAATGGCGTAGAAGCACACCACACCACTGACCAGGCCCATGACGATCGCCCCGATCGGCCCGACGAAACCACAGGCCGGGGTGATCGCCACCAGCCCGGCCAGCGCGCCGGAAGCCGCGCCCAGGGCAGTCGGCTTGCCGTTGCGCAGGGTTTCCGCCAGCAGCCAGCCGACGATGCCGGCGCAGGCGGCGACCTGGGTGGTGAGCATCGCCATGCCGGCGTTGCCATTGGCGGCCACCGCCGAGCCGACATTGAAGCCGAACCAGCCGACCCACAGCAGCGTCGCGCCGACCAGGGCGAACACCACGTTGTGCGGCGGCGTGGCTCCACCGCGCCGACGCCCGAGCATCAGGCAGGCCACCAGGCCGGCGACCCCGGAGTTGATATGCACCACGGTGCCGCCAGCGAACTCGAGAATGCCCCAGTCCCACAGCAGGCCGCCGTCGCCGCCCCAGGCCATGTGCGCCAGCGGCGCGTAGCAGAAGGTGAACCAGAGCACACAGAACAGCAGGATCGAGGAGAACTTCATGCGTTCGGCGAAGGAGCCGGCGATGATCATCGGCGTGATCATGGCGAAGGTCATCTGGAAGGTGGCGAACACGCTTTCCGGGATGCCTTCCACCAGCGAGTCGCGGGTCAGGTGGGTGAGCAGCGCCAGGTCGAAGCCGCCGATAAGGCTGTGCAAGTTCAGCACCCCGGCCTCCATGCCAGTGGTATCGATCACCAGGCTGTAGCCGTAGATCACCCACAGCACGCCGATCACCCCGCCGACCGCGAGGCACTGGGTGAACACCGAGAGGATGTTCTTGCTGCGCACCATGCCGCCGTAGAACAGCGCCAGGCCGGGCACCAGCATCATCAGTACGAGGACGGTGGACACCATCATCCAGGCGGTGTCGCCACTGTTCAGCACCGCCTCGTCGGCCAGCGCCAGGCCGGGCAGCAGGCCCAGTCCGACAAGCCCCATGCGCGACACTGCGGCCGCGCTCTTACCGAGTTCCATAGCATTACTCCTGAATACACGTGATTAACCTTAGAACCATGCCTTGCAACGTCTTCGTCCCGAAGTGTTCTCGTAGCCCGGGTTGAGCGCAGCGCTACCCAGGGCATGCACTCGATGGGTATCGCTGCGCTCAACCCATCCTACGAATTCGCTCAGGATTTGAGCGCACACTTGCTTCGACGGCATGAGCAACGAAGGCTGGACGAAAAGGGAGCGCCGCACTTCGTCCAGCCTCAAGCCCCCAGCGCTCTTCTCGTCTTTTCAGGCTCTATGGCCGTCATGACCCCCTACCGTCTTTTCGAAGACGTTGAACGGCATGCTGCTTAGAACTTCTGCCCGGGCACCCAACTGGTGCCGGCCAGCGGCACCCGCGCCATGGCGGCCGACTCCACGGTCAGCGCAACCAGGTCCTCGGGGTCGAGGTTGTGCAGGTGCGACTTGCCGCAGGCGCGGGCCATGGTCTGCGCCTCCAGCACCAGCACCCGCAGGTAGTTGGCCAGGCGCCGGCCGGCGGCGACCGGGTCGAGGCGCTTGGACAGCTCAGGGTCCTGGGTGGTGATGCCGGCCGGGTCGCGGCCGTTCTGCCAGTCGTCGTAGAAGCCGGCGGCGGAATCGATTTTCTTCAGTTCGTCGTCCAGGCTCGGGTGGTTGTCGCCGAGCGCGATCAGCGCCGCAGTGCCGATGGCCACCGCGTCGGCTCCCAGCGCCATGGCCTTGGCCACATCGGCGCCGGTGCGGATACCGCCGGAGACGATCAGTTGCACCTTGCGGTGCATGTCCATTTCCTGCAGCGCCTGCACCGCCTGCGGGATCGCCGAGAGGATGGGGATGCCGACGTGCTCGATGAACACTTCCTGGGTCGCCGCGGTGCCGCCCTGCATGCCGTCGAGGACGATCACGTCGGCACCGGATTTCACCGCCAGCTTGACATCGTAGTAGGGGCGGCTGGCGCCGATCTTGACGTAGATGGGTTTTTCCCAGTCAGTGATCTCGCGGATCTCGGCGATCTTGATCGCCAGGTCGTCCGGGCCGGTCCAGTCCGGGTGACGGCAGGCGCTACGCTGGTCGACGCCGACCGGCAAGGTGCGCATGCCAGCCACCCGCTCGGTGACTTTCATGCCCAGCAGCATGCCGCCGCCGCCCGGCTTGGCGCCCTGGCCGAGGACGATCTCGATGGCGTCGGCCTTGCGCAGGTCGTCCGGGTTCATGCCGTAGCGCGACGGCAGGTACTGGTAGACCAGGTGCCGGGACTGGCCGCGTTCTTCCGGGGTCATGCCGCCGTCGCCGGTGGTGGTGCTGGTGCCGGCGATGCTGGCGCCACGGCCAAGGGCTTCCTTGGCCTGGGCGGACAGCGCGCCGAAACTCATGCCGGCGATGGTCACAGGGATCTGCAGGTGGATCGGCTTCTTGGCGAAACGGTTGCCGAGTACCACGTCGGTACCGCATTTCTCGCGGTAACCTTCCAGCGGATAGCGCGACATGCTGGCGCCGAGCAGCAGCAGGTCGTCGAAGTGCGGTACGCGGCGCTTGGTGCCGCCACCACGGATGTCATAGATGCCAGTCTCGGCGGCGCGCTGGATTTCCTGGATGGTCAGGCGGTCGAAAGTGGCCGACTCGCGCAGGACCGGGGGATGTTCGTTGCTCATGGAAATGCTCCTGTAGGCTGGGTCGAGGCGCGAAGCGCCGATACCCAGCGTGACGATCGCTGGGTATCGCTACGCTCAACCCAGCCTACGAAATGAGGATCGGTCAGTACGCCGAAGCGTTGTCGACTTTGAAGTTGTAGAGCTGGCGGGCCGAGCCGTAGCGCTTGAAGCTGGCCGGGTCGGCATCGAAACCGGCCTGGTCGAGCAGTTCCCGCAGCTCCGCCAGGTGCTCGGCGCGCATTTCCTTCTCGATGCAGTCCGAGCCCAGTGACTTGACCGTGCCGCGGACGTAGATGCGCGTCTCGTACAGCGAATCGCCCAGCGCATCGCCGGCATCGCCACACACCACCAACCGGCCCGCCTGGGCCATGAAGCAGCTCATATGGCCGATGCTGCCGCCAACCACGATATCCACGCCTTTCATCGAGATGCCGCAACGCGCGCCGGCGTCGCCCTCGATCACCAGCAGCCCTCCGTGGGCGGTGGCGCCGGCCGACTGCGAGGCACTGCCCTTGACCCGCACCGAGCCGGACATCATGTTCTCGGCGACACCGACGCCGACGTTGCCATGCACGGTGATATTGGCCTTCTGGTTCATGCCGGCGCAGTAATAGCCGGCGTGGCCCTGGATATCCACGCTCAGTTCTTCGTTCAGGCCGACGGCCAGGTTGTGCTTGCCACCGCTGTGGGTGACGCGCCATTCACGCTCGTCGAGCCGCGTGGTCTGGTCGTGCAGGGCCTGGTTCAGGTCGCGCACCGAGGCGCTGGAAAGGTCGATGGTTTTCATGCGTGCGCTCCTTGGGCGGTGGCTCTTTCCCAGATATACATGGTGGCCGGTTCAGGTTCCCAGACCCTGGCCTGGTCGATGCCCGGCAGGCTGGACAGCGCCTGGTATTCCGAAGCCATGGCCACGTAGTCGTCGGTTTCGGCGAGGATCGCCGGCTTGCAGGCGATCGGGTCGCGGATCACCGCGAAGCCGTCGCGGGTGCCGATGGCGAAGGTGAAGAAACCGTCGAGGTCTTCCAGCGAATGGTCCAGCGCTTCCTTCAGCGAGTCGCCCTGGCGCAGGCGCCAGGTCAGGTAGCCGGCAGCCACCTCGGTATCGTTCTCGGTCTCGAACTCGATGCCGTGGCGGCGCAGTTCCTGGCGCAGGCGGAAGTGGTTGGACAACGAGCCGTTGTGCACCAGGCACAGGTCCTGGCCGGTGGAGAACGGATGGCTGCCCTCCATGGTCACGGCGCTCTCGGTGGCCATGCGGGTATGGCCGATGATATGGCTGCCCTTCATGCCGGCGAGGCCGAAGCGCTGGCTGATCTCTTCCGGCAGGCCCATGCCCTTGAGGATCTCGATGCTCTGGCCGACGCTCATCACCCGTACGTCCGGCGCCAGGTCGGCAAGTTCGGTGCGCACCGCCTCCTCGCTGGCGTTGGTTTTCAATACCGCGGCGCTGGCATTCTGGAACCAGTCCAGCGAGCAGCCCAGGCGGCCTTCCAGCTCGCCCATCAGGGCCTTCCAGTCGAACGACGCATCGCCCGCCTGCAGGGTCAGCTTGATCCAGCCATCCTGGACCTCATCGCCATAGATGGCGAAGCCAGCGCTGTCCGGACCACGGTCGGTCATGGCCAGCAGCATCGGTTCGAACAGCTTGCCGAGCTGGCTTTCCAGCGCGGGGTTCTTCAGATACAGACCTACGATTCCACACATAAAGGCAGTCCTCACTTCGTTCGGTAGCCGCAAGCCTCAAGCTGCAAGCTGACCGAGTTGATAGCAATGTTGTGAACACCACGAACCGCTCTGGCTTGCGGCTTGCAGCTTGCAGCTTGCAACTCAGAAAAATTCCGTATAGCGCTCGATTTCCCAGTCACTGACATGGCGGCTGTACTCCACCCACTCCATGCGCTTGAGCTTGATGAACTCGTCGACGATCTCGGCGCCAAGCACCTCGCGGAACAGCGGGTCGGCCTCCAGTGCATCGCAGGCCTCTTTCAGCGATTGCGGCAGGGTCTCGATGCCGCGGGCGGCGATCTGCTCCAGGCTGAGGTCATAGAGGTTCTCGTTGCAGGGCTTGCCCGGCTCCAGTTGCCGGTCGATACCGTCGAGGCCGGCGGCGATGATCGCGGCGCTGACCAGGTAGGGGTTGCAGCCGGCGTCCGGCAGGCGGAACTCCAGGCGGCCATAGGGGATGCGCAGCATTGCCGAGCGATTGTTGTCGCCGTAGGCGATGAACGCCGGCGCCCAGGTCGCACCGGACAGCGAACGCCCCACCACCAGGCGCTTGTAGGAGTTCACCGTCGGCGCGGCGAAGGCGCACAGCGCCGGGCCGTGGGCCAGCAGGCCGGCGGCGAAGTGATAGGCCAGTTTCGACAGGCCCATGCCGTTCGGGTCGCTGGCGTCATGGAACAGGTTCTTGCTGTCCTTGCTGGCGATCGACAGGTGGAAGTGCATGCCGTTACCCGCACGCTTGGGATCCGGCTTGGGCATGAACGAGCAGACCATGCCCAGGTCGTTGGCGATCTCGCCGGCGGCCATGCGGAAGAAGGTGAAACGGTCCGCCGACTCCAGCACATCGCTGTAGGTGTAGTTGATCTCGAACTGGCCGCAGGCGTCCTCGTGGTCGATCTGGTAGATATCGAAGCCGACCGGCTGCAGCGCCTCGGTGAGCTTCTCGAGGAAGGTGCGCGAACGCGACAGGCCCTTGTAGTCGTAGCAGGGCTTCTCCAGCTTGTCGCTGTCGTCCACCGGCTTCAGCTTGCCATCGGCGTCGCGGCGGAACAGGCTGAACTCCGGCTCCAGGCCAGTATTCAAGGTCCAGCCACGCTCCGCCAGGCGCTGCACCTGCTGCTGCAGCACATAGCGGGAGTCATAGGGGTGCGGCTGGCCATTGACGTGACCGATGCACACCACCCGGCCATAGCCGGGCTGCCAGGGTACCGGGATCAGCGTGGAAAGATCACCACGGGCCATGAAGTCCGGGCCATGCGGCTGCATGCCCATGCCCCAGATGGCGAAGCCGGCGAAACCGGCGCCGGCTTCCGCCACGGCCTCCAGCCCGGAAATCGGCACCGACTTGGTCTTGGCCGCGCCATGGATATCGACGAACTGGGCCAGCACGTACTTGATGTCGTACTGGTCGATGACTTTCTGGGTTTCACTGGGCAACATGGGTTGGCCTCCGATTGCGCCGCTATTAATTCCTGAAGGGAAATTTAATTTCCTGAAAAGAAATGCAAGCAGCTTGCCAATCTGTGTACCCGCCTCAATTTTCCCTGTATGCCCCGGTTTTCTTCTATCCACAGGGGAAAAATGCTTTCATACCGGGAAAGCCGAGCCAATCGGATGCACCAAATAGATGCCGACTGATAATTCTTGGTGCGAATATTTTATTCTAATCAAAGGAACGTGCAGGCCCGCATGAGCAAAAACCTAGACGCCCTCCCCCGCCTCAAGCTCGAGCAATACCTGGGTATGCAGATCCGTCGCCAGCGCCAGGCCCAGGAACTGAAGATCGCCGATGTCGCACGTATCGCCGGCATCAGCCAGGGCATGCTCAGCAAGATCGAGAACGCCCAGGTATCGACCAGCCTGGACACCCTGAGCCGCCTCTGCGACGTGCTCGGCATGCCCATGTCCAAGCTGTTCGGCCAGTACGACCAGCAAGGTGGCGGCGCCCTGCTGGTGCAGGCCGGCGGAGGCATGGAAGTGGTACGGCGCGGCACCGAGAAGGGCCATACCTACCACCTGCTCAACCATACCCGCGGCCCGAAGAAAAACTTCGAGGCCTATATGGTCAGCATGGATGACGCCAGCGAGGAATTCCCGACCTTCTCCCACCCCGGTACCGAGTTCCTCTACCTGATCGAGGGTGAACTGATCTACCGCCACGGCGACAAGCTCTACCCCATGCATGTCGGCGACAGCCTGACCTTCGAGGGCGAAGTGCCCCACGGCCCGGAAAAACTGGTCCAGGTACCGGTCCGCCTGCTGTCGATCATGAACTATGGCAAGGACTGAACTGCAAGCTCAATCAGGGTGGATGCTGGCGCCTGAACGTTGCCTGGATTCTTCTTTTCCGCTTTTACTTGAAGCTTGTGGCTTGCAGCTTGCCGCTGCCTCCCGCATCGCCTGGGCCAGCGCCCGGCGTCGTGCCTCGGTCATGCGCGGGCGCGCCAGGGCGCAACTGAGCGCGCCCAGCGGCGCTCCCGCGGCGTCGAGGATGGGTACCGCCAACCCGGTATAGCCGGGCAGCCGGCGGTCCGCCAGGCCACTGGCGAAACCCAGGCGGCGCACGCTGTCCAGGCTGGCGGCGAGCAGCTCGATATCCAGCCCGTACTCCAGCCGCAGCACCGCCGCGTTATGGCGCAGGATGTCCTTGCGCTCGGCGCGCGGCATATGCGCCAGCAGCACCTGCGAGGCCTGCCCCACGCCCATCGGGATACGCCCGCCGACGCTGCGGCTGTAGCTCTGCACCGGTTGCTCGCCGGCCAGCAGGTCCAGGCACAGCACGTCGTAGCCGTCGCGCACCAGCAGGAAGAAACTGTCGCCGAAGCGCTGCGCCAGCCGCAGCAGCACCGGCCGCGCCCATTCGCGCAGGGCGCTGGCATTGCCGGCCTGGGCGCCGAGGGCGAACAGCTCGTAGCCCAGCACATAGCGCCCGCGCCGCTCCGCCGGACGTACGAAGCCCTGGCGGCGCAGGGCCTGCAACAGCCGGTAGAGGGTCGGCCTGGAACAGTCGCAGCCCTCGCACAGGGTGGCCATATCGGCGCCCTGCACACCGGCGGCGGCGATCAGCCGCAACAGCAGAAAGGCGCGCTCCAGGGCCTGGGTCCCGGATGGCACGTGCGGGTGGTCCGTCATGGCCATTCTCACATGCTGATAAAGATCGACGGGGCACGCCGATGCAAGTTGCACGCCGACCGCCCCACGGCAATCTCGGCACATCCTCATCCCGGCCCGGAGCCAGCAATGTACCCGCAGATCGAAACCCTCGACGGCGACAGCCACCTGCCCGATGCAAGCGAAGTCGCCATCATCGGCGGCGGTATCATCGGCGTCAGCACCGCCTACTGGCTGGCATCCCGTGGCATCCCGGTGGTGCTGCTGGAGAAGGGCGCGATCGGCGCCGAGCAATCCTCGCGCAACTGGGGCTGGTGCCGCAGCATGGGCCGCGACCAGGCCGAAGTGCCGCTGGCGCTGGCCAGCCTGCGCCTGTGGGACGACTGGCAGGCCGGCCTCGGCGAAGACCTCGGCTTTCGCCGCAGCGGCGTGCTCTATGCCTGCGAGAACCACAGCCAGTTGCAGCAGCAGGCCGACTGGCTGGCGGCGGCCCGCGGGCATGGCGCCGAAGCGAATCTGCTGGAGCGCGGCGAACTGCAACGGCTGCTGCCCGAAGGCGTTCGCGCCGGCTGGGCCGGCGCCCTGCATTCGCCCCTCGACGGGCGCGCCGAACCGCACCTGGCCAGCGCTGTGATCGCCCGCGCCGCACAGCGCCAGGGCGCACGCCTGCTGACCCGCTGCGCGGTGCGGGGCCTGGATATCGAAGGCGGCCGAGTGGTCGGGCTGTTCAGCGAGCGCGGGCGGCTGCGCTGCAATAGCGTGGTACTGGCGGGCGGCGCCTGGTCCTCGCTGTTCTGCGCCAACCTAGGCATCCGCCTGCCGCAGCTCAAGGTGATTGCCTCGGTACTGCGCACCGCACCGATGCCAGGCGGCCCGGAACTGGCAGTGGGCGCCAGCCGCTACGCCTTTCGCAAGCGCCAGGACGGCGGCTACAGCATCGCCCAGCGCAATGGCAACCTGGCGCCGGTCACCCCGGACAGCTTCCGCTACCTGCGCGACTTCCTGCCGGCCCTGGGCAAGCAGTTCCGCGAGGTGCGCGTACGCCTGGACCGGCGCTTCCTCGACGAACTGCGCCTGCCACGGCACTGGCCGGCGGACGGCCCCAGCCCCTTCGAAGCCTGCCGGGTGCTCGACCCGCAGCCCTCGGCAAGCATCCTCGCCGAGGCGCGCCGCGAACTGGCGAAGGTGTTCCCGTTCTTCCGCGAGCTCAAGGTGGAACAAAGCTGGGCCGGGGTGATGGACGTCACCCCGGATGCCATCCCGGTGATCGGCCCGGTCGAATCACTGCCCGGCCTGTTCCTCTCCACCGGCTATTCCGGCCACGGCTTCGGCATCGCCCCCGGCGCCGGCCACCTGCTCGCCGACCTGATCGACGGCAGCGCCCCGCTGGTCGATCCCGCACCGTTCCGCTTTGCGCGGCTTTGATCGCATGGGCACACAGCCCGTTCAGCGGCGCCCCTCGACGGCCATGCGCACGGCCAGGCCGGCCAGCACCGTGCCCATCAGCCAGCGCTGCGCCACCTGCCACAGCGGCCGGCCGGCGAGAAAGGCCGCGATGGAGCCCGCCATGATGGCGATCAGGGCGTTGACGCTGATGCTTACGGCGATCTGCACGAAGCCCAGCAGCAGGGATTGCGTCAGCACGCTGCCATGATCGGCGGGGCTGATGAACTGGGGCAGCAGCGACAGGTACATGATGGCGATCTTGGGGTTCAACAGGTTGGTGACGAAGCCCATCGCGAACAGCCGGCGCGGGCCGTCCCTGGGCAGGTCGCGCACCTGGAACGCGGAACGCCCGCCGGGCCGGACCGCTTGCCAGGCCAGGTAGAGCAGATAGAGCGCCCCGGCGATGCGCAGTGCGTCATACGCGTAGGGAACCGCCATGAGCAGCGCCGTGATGCCCAGCGCGGCGCAAAGCATATAGAAGACGAAACCCAGCGCTACGCCGCCCAGGGAAATCAGCCCGGCCATCCGGCCCTGGCAGATCGACCGCGAGATGAGATAGACCATGTTCGGCCCGGGCGTGAGCACCATGCCGAGCGAGACAAGCGCGAAGGCAAGCAGGTTGGACAGTTCGGGCATGGGTGTGGCTCCTGGGCGGGCGATAAGGAATATACTGCCTGGCCCAGGCAGCATATTCCAGCCAGGCTCCAGAGTCCCGATACGCCAGCGGTTCCCGCACCCTCGATGCACTATCCAATATCCCCATGCCAGGGGAAAATGCGGGCGTCAGGTGGCCATGTGGCCGCCGCTCTGGAGCAAGCCGATATGGCCGTACCACAAAGCAAGGAGCAACTGCTGGATGCCATCCGTGGTACTTACTGGAAACTGATGGCCGACCTGGCCAGCGTGCCTGCGCAGCGTGCGCATGAAGCGACGCTGGAAGGCCACGCGCGAGGTACGCAGATAAGCGTGGCCGACCTGCTGGCCTATCTGATCGGCTGGAACCTGCTGGTGCTGAAATGGTGCGATGCCAGGGCGCACGGCCTGCCAGTGGACTTCCCGGAAACCGGCTACAAGTGGAACCAACTGGGTCGCCTGGCGCAGAAGTTCTATGCCGACCACGCCGGCGTGGACTATCCCGAACTGCTGCGGCGGTTCGCCGAGGTGCATGCCCGTATCCTGGCGCTGGTGGAGCGTGAAACCGATATCACACTGTACGGCGCGCCCTGGTACGAGCAGTACACCCAGGGCCGGATGATCCAGTTCAATACCTCGTCCCCCTATGCCAATGCACGGGCGCGGCTGCGCAAGTGGAAGAAAGCCAACGGGATTTCCTGAGGCGCTCACCAGGGCTCCATCCGCCACCCCTGCGCGGTTGCCAGCAGGCGATCCGTCAGGCCGAGATTGTCCATGAAGGCATCATCGTGCGACACCACCAGCAGCGCCCCCTGGTAACTGCGCAGCATGGCTTCCAGCGCCTGGAGCGAAGGCAGGTCGAGGTGGTTGTCGGGGTCGTCCAGCAACAGCAGCCGCGCCGGTGGGTCGGCGTAGAGCACGCAGGCCAGCGCCGCCTTCAGCCGCTCCCCGCCGCTGAGCGAGCCACTGGAAATGCTGATTTTCTGCGCATCCAGGCCCAGTTGCGCCAGGCGCATGCGCAAGACATCCTCGCCAGCGCGGGTGTTGGCCGCGCGCAATTGCTCGAGCACCGAACGGCATGGCGCCAGGTTGGCCAGGCGCTGGTCGAGGTGGGCGCTCCTTACCGCCACGTCGCAGCGTCCGGCCAGTGGCTGAAGCTGGCCGGCCAGCACCTTGAGCAGGGTGGATTTGCCACAGCCTTTGGGGCCGACCACAGCGACCCGCTGCTGGCCGTTCAGGGCCAGGTCGACAGGGCCTGCGGACGCCACGAAAGGCAGCACCAGCGCCTCCAGCTCGACCACGCCGCGTTGCCCGGCCTGGGTGACGGGCTGCGCCTGCAGGGAAATCGGGGCGTCCTCCTCCACCTGCCGCGCGGCCTCACGTACCTGCCGGGCAAGCCGTTGCCGCGTGGCCGCCTGTTGCTGTCGCAGCTTGCCGGTGCTGCCTTCGCTGCGCTCTTTCTGCCGATCCAGCAGGATCTTCGCCTGGTTGGCTTCCTGCCCATGGCGCTTGCCACGCGCCTGTCGCCGCTCCTGTCGCTCGCGCTGCTCGCGCAGCGACTGTTCCTCGCGCTTGCGTTCGAGCTTGCGTTGTTCCAACTGCTGGATGGCGCTCTGCCGCTCCCGTGCCTTGCACTGGAGATAAAAGGAATAGCCGCCGCCATAGCTGCGCAAGCCCAGCGGCGACAGCTCGACGATGCGCTCCAGCGTCTCCAGCAGCCGACGGTCATGGCTGACCACCAGCAAGCCCTTGGGCCAGCGCCGCAACTGCTCGATCAGCGCCTGGCGGCTGGCCCGGTCGAGGTGGTTGCTGGGTTCATCGAGAATCAGGAAATCCACCTCCGCGAGCACGGCGCCGATCAGCGCCACACGCATGGCCTCGCCGCCGCTGAGCGTGCTCGCCGGCGTAGCGGCATGCAGGTGGCCCAGCCCGTTGCGCTCCAGCTCATGCCGCAGGCGCTGGCGCAGGTCCCAGCGCTCGCCCACGTCGTCGAAGTCCTCGGCGGCGGCGCTGCCGGCCTCGATGCGCGCCAGCGCATCCAGCGTGGCCTGCACGCCCGCCAGGCCGGCGACGGTGGCCTGCTCCAGGCTGGCGACCTGCTGTGCCAGGTAGTGCACGCGGCCAGAGCGCAGGCAGCGCCCCGCCGAGGGTTGTATTTGCCCGGCCAGGATGCGCGCCAGCAGGGTCTTGCCGACGCCATTGCGCCCGACCAGGCCGGTGTGCCGCTGGTCGAAGCGCTCGTCGAGCGTACACCGGAGCGCCCTGCCGTCGGGCAGGACGTGGGAGACGCCTTCCAGCGCCAGATAGGGGTTCGTCATGGGTCACTCCATGGATGCCAGGGACTCCGGGGGTCGGTGGAGACTGGCCGTCACTCGGACGGCGGCATCAATGGCGCATGGGACGAATACCTCTGGGGAGGGTGGACGGAGCCGACATCATAAAGGCCCCCGGCGGCAGAGGCAAAGCAGCGCTGGGGCGGCTGCAGGGCGATTGCGCTATCGAGTGTCGTGGGACTGTTTTGCGACTGGATTGGCAATCAAGTACGCGACAGATCGTACGCCGCTAGCGGTGTTCTGCTGGCCGGGCTCGCAGCGAATACCGCAGTGACTATGGAAAGAGCTGTCGGCGCAGTCTGAATTATCCGCAGGGCCTCCGGTTTCGCAGGCTCTTTCCTACAGGCACCGCCGAAAGTGGCTGTGCGGATGCCTGGTGGCGGGATGGGGCCTTCGCCGCCAGGGATGGCGGCGAAGAGCTACAGGGATGTATTCACGCGTGCCCCGTCCCGCCACCAGGCATTCGCACAGGGACGATGATCCAGAGGTCGCGCCCTACGATCCTGAAGCCAGACACACTATTGCCAATCCGGCATCTCTTCCATATAGCGCGATTGCCCTGGGGGCGGCTGCACCCCGGCACGGGTGAGGCACCAAGCCACCCTGGCGACCTTTCTTCGCGAGATAAAAAAATTCTCACGAAGCATAGACACAAAGATTCTGTTCGCTTATAAAAAACACCAGCAAGAAAAATAGTTTCCTGATGGTTAACTTTGTTCATGAACAAACAAACCATTTACCCATGAATATTTCCTGCCACCGCCCACGCAGAGGACTCGCCATGCCAGACGCCAAGAACCAGTACGTGATCAAGATCAGTTGCCCGGCCACCTCCGGCATCGTCGCCGCGGTCACGACCTTTCTATCCGAACACGGCTGCTATATCAGCGAGATGTCGCAGTTCGACGACGAGATCAGCGGCACTTTCTTCATGCGCGCGGTGTTCCGCTTCAATACCGGTTTCGAAGGTGATATCGCGCAGGTCGAGCATGGCTTCGGCGGCGTCGCCGAGGCTTTCCGGATGAACTGGGAACTGCACAGCGCCAGCGTACCGATGCGCGTGCTGTTGATGGTCAGCCAGTACGACCATTGCCTCTCCGACCTGCTGTATCGCTATCACAAGGGCGAGATCCACATGCAGATCACCGCCATCGTCTCCAACCACCTGACCCTGCGGCCGATGGCCGAGCGCGAAGGCATCCGTTTCATCTACCTGCCGGTGACCAAGGACACCAAGGCCCAGCAGGAAGCCGAACTGATGAAGATCGTCAATGAAACCGGTACCGAACTGGTGGTGCTGGCTCGCTATATGCAAATTCTCTCCGACGACCTGTGCAAGCAGCTCTCGGGGCGCGCCATCAATATCCACCATTCGTTCCTGCCCGGTTTCAAGGGCGCCAAGCCCTATCACCAGGCCTTCGAGCGTGGTGTCAAGCTGATCGGCGCTACCGCGCACTACGTCACCTCCGATCTCGACGAAGGCCCGATCATCGAGCAGGAAGTGCAACGCGTCGACCACAACTACACCCCCGACGCTCTGGTCGCGGTGGGGCGCGATACCGAGACCGTGGCGCTGTCCAAGGCGGTCAAGTATCACCTGGAGCACCGCGTATTCCTCAACCATGACAAGACGGTGATCTTCCGATGAGCGCCCGCTTGATCGACGGCAAGGCCGCTGCCGCCCGCGTACTCACCGAGGTGGCCACGCAGGTGGAGCGGCTCAAGGCGCAGGGCATCGAGCCGGCGCTGGCGGTGGTGCTGGTCGGCGACGACCCGGCCAGCCACGTCTATGTACGCAACAAGGTGCGCAGCGCCGGTGAAACCGGCATCCGCTCGCTGGAGCGGCGGCTGCCAGCCGAAACCAGCGCCGAGGCACTGCTGGCGGTGATCGCCGAGCTGAACGCCGACCCTCTGGTCAACGGCATCCTGGTGCAGTTGCCGCTGCCGGGGCATATCGACGAGACCCGCGTATTGCAGGCGATCGACCCGCACAAGGATGTCGACGGTTTCCACAGCGAAAACGTCGGCGGCCTCAGCCAGGGCCGCCCGGTGCTGACGCCCTGCACTCCGGCCGGCTGCATGCGCCTGCTGCGCGACACCCTGGGCGACCTGTCCGGCAAGCATGCGGTGGTCATCGGTCGCTCGAACATCGTCGGTAAGCCGATGGCCGCCCTGCTGCTGGCCGCCAACTGTACGGTGAGCGTGCTGCACTCGCGCAGCCGCGATGCCCAGGCGCTGTCGCGCCAGGCCGATATCGTGGTGGCCGCCATCGGCCGCCCGAGGATGATCGGCGCCGACTGGATCAAGCCCGGCGCGGTGGTGATCGATGTCGGTATCAACCGCATCGAGGAAGACGGCAGGAACCGCCTGGTCGGTGATGTCGACTTCGACGCGGTGCTGCCGGTGGCCTCGGCCATTACCCCGGTTCCAGGGGGCGTCGGCCCGATGACCATCGCCCTGCTGATGCACAACACTGTTACCGCCGCGCGCCAGCAGCACGGCCAGGAGTCCGTCTGATGCCTTTCGCCCTGCTCAAGTATGGCCTGTCCTCGGACTACCCGGCAGAAGTCGATCTGCCAGCGCCGAAGGAACTCAAACCGTCCTACGACGTAGTCATCATCGGCGGCGGCGGCCATGGCCTGGCCACCGCCTACTACCTGGCCAAGTACCATGGCGTGACCAATGTCGCGGTGCTGGAGAAGTCCTACCTGGGCGGCGGCAACACCGCGCGCAACACCGCGGTGATCCGTTCCAACTACCTGACCAGCGAAGGCGTGCGTTTCTATGCCGAGTCGGTGAAGTTGTTCAGGAACCTCTCCAACGAGTTCGACTTCAACATCATGTACTCCGAGCGCGGCCAGCTCACCCTGGCGCACACCGACTCCACGGTGCGCGCCTTCCGCCAGCGCGCCGAGGTCAACCGGCATTTCGGCGGCCGCACCGAGATGATCGACCGCCAGCAGATCCGCGAACTGGTGCCGGCACTGAACCTCGACCCCGGCCATCTGCCGGTGCTCGCCGGCCTCTGGCACATCGACGGTGCCACCGCCCGGCATGACGCGGTGGCCTGGGGCTACGCCAAGGAAGCCGCCAAGCGCGGAGTGGAAATCCACCAGCTCACCGAAGTACAGGATTTCGTGGTGGAGAACGGTCGCGTCACGGCGCTGAAGACCAATCGTGGCACGGTACAGTGCGGCTGCGCGGTACAGGCCATCGCCGGCTACAGCTCGCTGCTGATGAACAAACTGGGTATCCGCGCGCCGATCCACAGCTACCCGCTGCAAGCCATGGTGACCCAGCCGTTCAAGCCGTTCCTCGACCCGCTGGTCAGCTCCTCCGCGCTGCATTGCTACGTGCAGCAGACCGGCCGTGGCGAAGTGGTGATCGGCGGCGGCTCCGACCCCTACCCGCTGTACAACACCCGCTCGACCCTGGACCTCAAGGAAGGCTTGCTGGCCCACGCCATCGAGATGTTCCCCTTCCTCGCCAACGCCAAGCTGATGCGCCAGTGGGCGGGAATCACCGACATGACCCCTGACTACAGCCCGATCATGGGGCGCTCGCCACTGGCCAACTATTACCTGGACGCCGGCTGGGGCACCTGGGGCTTCAAGGCCACGCCGATCTGCGGCTGGACCATGGCCGAGCTGGTGGCCAACGGCGGGCGTACGCCGGCGCTGATCGAACCCTTCGCCCTGGAGCGCTTCTCGACCTTCCGGCAGGTCAACGAAATGGGCGCCACGGCGGCCAGTCACTGATGAACAGGATCAACGACGACCGCCAGTCGGTCGCTGCAGGAGCGGGCCATGCCCGCCGCTTCGCGGCCATCGGCCGCTCCTGTGGGAAAACGCTCGTAACACTTGAGGCGAAACCATGAAGATCATGCCTTGCCCACTCAACGGGCCACGCAATATCAGCGAATTCACCTACGGCGGCGAACTCAAGTCGATGCCCGACCCCGCCACCTGCAGCGACGGCGAATGGGCCGACTACGTGTTCAACAGCGAGAACCGCGCCGGCATCGTCATCGAATGGTGGATGCACAACGCCTCCAGCTACTGGTTCCTCGCCGAGCGCCACACCGTCAGCGACGAAATCCTGCGCACCTTCGATCCGAAGGAAATCTTCAACCGCCGCGTCGACTTCGCCGCCCCGGCGCCCGCCAAGGAGGTGAGCGCATGAGCGCCGCCAACCGCCTGCCGGCCCCCCTGGGCCTGCTGATCGACCGCAATCGGCCACTGAGTTTCGACTTCGACGGCAAGCCCTACCAGGGCCTGGCCGGCGACAGCATCGCCAGCGCGCTGCTGGCCAACGGCCGCTGGCTGTTGTCGCGTTCGTTCAAGTACCACCGCCCGCGCGGCCCGCTGAGCATGGCCGGGCAGGATGCCAACAGCCTGGTGCAGTTGCCCGACGAGCCCAATGTGCTGGCCGACATGCAGCCACTGGCGGCGGGCATCACCGTGGCCGGGCAGAACTACGCCGGTAGCCTGGACAAGGACCGCGACGCGCTGCTCGGGCACTTCTCCAGGTTCATGCCGGTGGGCTTCTACTACCGCTCGTTCTACAAGCCGAAAGGCATGTGGAAGGTCTGGGAGCCGATCATCCGCAAAAAGGCCGGCCTCGGCGTACTCAACCTGGACTTCCAGCCGCAGTACCACGACAAGGCCTTCCTGTTCACCGACCTCGCCGTGATCGGCGCCGGTCCGGCCGGCCTCTGCGCGGCGCTGGCCGCCGCCAATGCCGGCGCCAAGGTACTGCTGATAGAACAGCAGTCCTATCTCGGCGGGTCGCTGGCCTGGGCGCGCTTCGACATCGACGGGCAGCGTGCGACGAAGCTGCGCGACGAACTGCTGGCGGCGGTGCAGGGCCATGCCAATATCCACATTCTCAAGGACGCGGTGTGCAACGCCTGGTTCACCGACCACTTCCTGCCGGTGATCCACGGCAACCGCCTGTACAAGGTGCGCGCCCGGCAGTGCATCGTCGCCTCCGGCGCCTTCGACCAACCGGTGGTGTTCCGCAACAACGACCTGCCAGGCGTCATGCTGACCAGCGCCGCCCAGCGGCTGATCAAGCTCTACGCGGTGAAACCCGGCCAGCGTGCGGTGCTGCTGACCGGCAACGATGACGGCTACCTGGCCGCCCTCGACCTGTTCGATGCCGGCGTGGAAGTCGCCGCGCTGATCGATATGCGCGCGCAGCCCGACAACGGCAGCCTGGTCACCGCGCTGCAGACCCGGGGCATTCCCTGCCACGCCAGCAGCACCGTATACGAGGCCATCGGCGAGCAGCACCTGCAGGCGGTGGAACTACGCCGTATCGTCGGCGAGGGCGAAGTCTCCGCCGAGGGCATGCGGGTCGACTGCGACTTGCTGTGTATGTCCGCCGGCTACATGCCGGTCTACCAATTGCTGTGCCAGGCAGGCGGCAAGCTCGCCTACGATGACGACAGCGCCGCCTTCAGCCTTGGCGGGCTGCCCGGCGGGCTGCAGGTGGCCGGCTCGGTGAATGGCCGCCACGCCCTCGACAATGTCCTGTGTGACGGCGCGCGCGCCGCCGCTGCCGCCGTCGCGGCGCTGGGCCTGGAGGCCGGCGCCGAGGCCGGCGAGTTCGTCGCCGAAGCACCGGTGAATTTCCCCTGGCCGATCTTCCCGCATCCCAAGGGCAAGGATTTCGTCGACTTCGACGAGGACCTGCAGGTACGCGATATCGTCAACGCCACCCGCCACGGCTACCGCGACGTGCAACTGGTCAAGCGCTTCTCCACCGTCGGCATGGGCCCGTCCCAGGGCCGCCATTCGGCGCTGCCCACGGCGCGGCTGGTGGCCAGAGCCACCGGGCGCAACGTCAGCGAGACCGGGGTGACCACCGCCCGCCCGCCGTTCGTCGCGGAGAAGCTGGCGCACGTCGCCGGGCGCGGCTTCGACCCCTACCGGCAGACCGCCATGCACCGGCGCCACCTGGAACTGGGCGCGAAAATGATGCCGGCCGGCATCTGGCAGCGCCCGGCCTACTACGGCAAGCCCGAGGCGCGCGAAGCCTGCATGCAGGCCGAGGCGCGCCACGTGCGCGAGAAGGTCGGCCTGATCGACGTGTCCACCCTCGGCGGCCTCGACGTGCGCGGCCCGGACGCTGCCGAACTGCTCAACCGCCTCTACACCTTCGCCTTCGCCAAGCAACCGGTGGGCCGTTCGCGCTATGCGCTGATGACCAACGAACACGGCGTGGTGATCGACGACGGCGTCTGTGCGCGCTTCGCTGACGAGCATTTCTACGTCACCGCCACCACCAGCGGCGTCGACCGTATCTACCAGCAGATGCTCAAGTGGAATGCGCAATGGCGCCTGAACGTCGACATCACCAACGTCACCGCCGCGCTGGCGGCGGTCAACCTGGCCGGGCCGGACTCGCGCAAGGTGCTGGAGACACTGTGCAGCGATGTCGAGCTGTCCGCCGAAGCCTTCCCCTATCTCGGTGTGCGTAGCGGTACACTTACCAGCCTCTCTGGGGCCGGCATCCCGGCGCGCTTGCTGCGGGTCGGCTTCGTCGGTGAGCTGGGCTACGAGATCCACGTCCCGGCGCGCTACGGCGAAGCCCTGTGGGACGCACTGATGGAAGCCGGCAAGGCCTTCGCTATCCGCCCCTTCGGCGTCGAGACCCAGCGCCTGCTGCGCCTGGAAAAGGGCCATGTGATCATCAGCCAGGACACCGACGGCATGACCAGCCCGGCGGAAATCGACATGACCTGGGCCATCGCCCGCGGCAAGCCGTTCTTCGTCGGCAAGCGCTCGGTGGAAATCCTCGAGGCCCAGCCGCTCACCCGCAAGCTGGTCGGCTTCAGCCTGCCCCAGGGCAGCCGCCAGCCGCTGGAAGGCCACCTGGTGCTCAAGGGCGACGCCATCAGCGGCAACGTCACCTCCTGCGAGTATTCGCAGACCCTCGGGCAGATCATCGGCCTGGCCTATTGTGCCGTCGACCAGGCCAGCCCCGGCCAGCGCATCCCGATCCGTGTCGAAGGCGGCGAAGTGGTGCAGGCCACGGTGGTGAAACTACCGTTCTTCGATCCCGACAACCAACGCCAGGAGCTGTAAGCATGACCACTCAAGCCGAACACTTCAGCGAACGCAGCCCGCTGCACAGCCTGCACAGCGGCGCCCGCCTGGGCAAACTCGGTGACTGCAGCATCGTCACCAGCTACGGTGGCAGCGACGAAGCCGCGACGGCGGCACGTTGCGCGCTGCTCGACTTCAGCAACCTGGCACGCGTCGGTTTCCGTGGCGAGGCGGCGGCGAGCTATCTCGGCGCACGAGGCTACGAGCTGCCGGACGCCCCCAACCAGGCGCTGAGCCAGAACGATGGCGGCCAGGTATTGCGCCTGTCGCAGAATGAATACCTGCTGCTCGGCAGCCTGCTCGACGCCGGTAGCCGCATCCGCCAGGAAGAACGCGAGTGGCAGTACGATGGCCGTGCCAACTACCTGCTGCCGCGCCAGGACAGCCATGCCTGGCTGCTGCTGAGCGGCCAGTACGGCAGCCAGGTGATGGCCAAGCTGTGCGGTGTCGACCTGGGCGCCGAAGCCTTCGGCCCTGGCAGCGTGGCGCAGACCTCGGCGGCGCGCATCAACGTGATCGTCGCCAACCTGCCATTGGGCGAACTGCCCTGCCTGCATATCCTCTGCGACCGCGCTTCGGCCCACTATCTATGGGGCGCGCTGCTGGATGCCATGCAGGAGTTCGATGGGCAGCCGGTGGGTATCGATGCCTTGCCTTGAGCTGCAAGCTGCAAGAAAGAGCATGGGCCGCTTTGACTTGCAGCTTGAAGCTTGAAACCTGCTGCTGCCTTTCCCCGGAGAACTGCGATGACCCTGCACGATGAACCCACGGAGCGCGACACCGACTATCGGGTGCCCGCCCTGCAGCGCGGCCTGAGCATCGTGCAGATGTTCAGCGCTGCGGAGCGCAGCCTGAGCGCCAACGAAATCGCCGAACGCCTCGGTGTCAGCCTCTCGGCGATCTACCGTATCGTCTTTACCCTGACCGAGATGGGCTACCTGCGCAAACTCGGCAAGAACAGCTACGAACTCGGCCCGCAGGTACTCTGCGACGGCTTCGCCTACCTGGCCAGCCGCGACCTGGCGGACATCGCCATGGCGCACCTCAACGCGCTGCGCGACCGCACCTCGCTGTCCTGCCACCTGTCGATCCGCGAACAGACCGACAGCCTCTACATCTACCGCGCCTTCGCCGCACAGCGGCTGTCGGTGAACATCCCGATCGGCACGCGCATCCCCTGCCACTGCACGGCCATGGGCCGCATGCTGCTCAGCGGCCTGTCGCCGATGGAACTGGACCGGCTGTACCAGCATGTGCGCCTGGACGACTACCCGCCACCGGCGCCGAAGACCCTGCCGGAACTGCACCAGTTGCTCGAACGCGACCGCGAGCGTGGCTGGGTACTGCACCGCTCCGACTACTCCACCGCCATCGCCAGCGCCATACACGACCACCGGGGCGACGTGGTGGCGGCGATCAACCTGTCCGGCCCGGAGGCGGTGATGGACAGCCCGGTGGCCCGCGAACGCTATCGTGAAAGCCTGCAACAATGCGCCCAGGCGATATCCCGCGAACTCGGCGCACGGCAGCCGGCATGAGCATCCGTCTCGCCACCCCCGGCGACATCCCCGCCCTGTGCCGCCTGCTCGACCAGTTGTTCGCCCAGGAAACCGAATTCACCCCGGACCACGCCGCGCAGACACGCGGGCTGCGGATGATCGTCGAACACCCCGAAGTCGGCGAAATCCTGGTGGCCGAGCAGGATGGCGGTATCGTCGCCATGGTCAGCCTGCTCTACAGCGTCTCCACCGCCCTCGGCGCCCCGGTGGCGCTGCTGGAAGACATGGTGGTGGACGCCGCCAACCGCGCCAGCGGCTTCGGTAGCCAGTTGCTGGATGCCGCCATCGCCCACGCCCGCCAGCGTGGCTGCCGCCGCATCACCCTGCTGACCGACAGCGACAACCATGCCGCGCAACGCTTCTACGCGCGCCAGGGCTTTCAGCCATCGAGCATGCTGCCCATGCGCCTGCTGCCGGGCCAGTGACGGGGTTCGAGCGGGCAACCGGTGCCCGCCCCGACGGCCTTCATCGACCGGCCCGGTCGCCACGGGCCTGGATGCCCTGGCTGCCCACGTCGCGCCAGGCCACGGCGGCGCGGCGTGCCCGACAGCCCGGACGGTGACCGCTTGCCGGCCCCCGCAACGGACTCCAGCCTGAAGCTCGCGGCTACCCCTTGGCCGATTACCGCCAGCCCACCTTCATGACATATGATCAGAACACTTCGATCTAAATACACCGCCCGCTTATTGCTCTGTGTCATTGACCCACAGCCAGGGCTTTTCCATCCTGCGCCTTTTCCAACCGTTCGCAGGAACAACAACAATGAAACCGGAAACACTCGCCATCCACGCCGGCTACAGCCCCGACCCGACCACCCGCGCAGTCGCCGTGCCGATCTACCAGACCAGCTCCTACGCCTTCGACAGCACCCAGCATGGTGCCGACCTGTTCGACCTGAAAGTGCCGGGCAACATCTACACGCGCATCATGAACCCGACCAACGATGTGCTGGAGCAACGCCTGGCCGCGCTGGAAGGCGGCGTGGGGGCGCTGGCGGTGGCCTCCGGCGCGGCGGCGATCACCTATGCGGTACAGACCCTGGCCGAAGCGGGCGACAACATCGTCTCGGTGGCCAAGCTTTATGGCGGCACCTACAACCTGTTCGCCCACACCCTGCCGCGCTTCGGCATCCAGGTACGCTTCGCCCCGCACGACGATATCGCCGCCCTGGAAGCGCTGATCGATGACAAGACCAAGGCGGTCTTCTGTGAATCCATCGGCAACCCCGCCGGCAATATCGTCGACCTGCAGGCGCTGGCCGAAGCCGCGCACCGCCATGGCGTACCGCTGATCGTCGACAACACCGTGGCCACGCCGATCCTCACCCGCCCCTTCGACCATGGCGCTGATATCGTCGTGCACTCGCTGACCAAGTACATCGGTGGCCACGGCAACAGCATCGGCGGCATCGTCGTCGATTCCGGCAAATTCCCCTGGGCCGAGCACAAGGAACGTTTCCCGCTGCTCAACACCCCGGACCCGTCCTACCATGGGGTGGTCTATACCGAAGCCTTCGGCCCCGCCGCCTTTATCGGCCGCTGCCGCGTGGTGCCGCTGCGCAATACCGGCGCGGCGCTGTCGCCCTTCAACGCCTTCCTGATCCTGCAGGGCCTGGAAACCCTGGCACTGCGCATGGAGCGTCATACCTGGAACGCGCTGAAAGTCGCCGAATACCTGCGCGATCACCCGCAGGTGACCTGGGTCAAATACGCCGGCCTGCCCGACCATCCCGAACATGCGCTGGCACAGCGCTATACCGGCGGCAAACCGGCAAGCATCCTGTCCTTCGGCATCCAGGGCGGCCAGGAAGCGGGCGCGCGTTTTATCGACGCCCTGCAACTGATCACCCGCCTGGTCAATATCGGCGATGCCAAATCACTGGCGTGCCACCCGGCGACCACCACCCATCGCCAGCTCGACGACGACGAACTGGAAAAGGCCGGTGTGCCACGCGACATGGTGCGCCTGTCGATCGGTATCGAGCATATCGACGATATCCTCGAAGACATCGCCCAGGCGCTGGAAGCCTCCAGAAGTTGAGTGTGGGACGGGCCTGCGTGACAGCCGCCGCGCTGTCGCGCAGAACCTGTTCACGATCTCGCGGGCCGGGGCCTGCTGCCGTTTCGGCGCGACCGCGCCGGAGCCTGTTTTTACACAGCAGGGGCGACGCGCCGCAGATCCGGCACAGGCCCCGATAGGAGCGGGAGCGGGCTTGCCCGCGATACTTTTGCGGCCAGCGTCATTCGCGGCCAAGGCCGCTCCAGCGGCTGAATGGATGGCTTGTCATTTCTTGTCTGACGAGCGAGGCCCCTACGCCGACAGGACAAGGTGCCGGCGCAACACCTGCAACGGCATCGGCCGCGCGAACCAGAACCCCTGGCCATACGCGCAACCGCAGCGGCGCAGGTAGTCCAGTTGCTCCGCGGTTTCCACGCCTTCGGCAATCACCTCCAGCTCCAGGCTGGCGGCGATGGCCAGCGCGGCCTGGACGATCGCCTGGTCGCTGGCGGACGGCAGCGCCCGGACGAACGAACGGTCGATCTTCAGGCGGTCGAAAGCCAGCCGGCGCAGGCGTAGCAGCGACGAGAAGCCCGTTCCGAAATCATCCATGGCGATGCTCACACCCAGCCGCTTCAGGAGCCGGATATTCTCCGTGACCACCTGCGCATCCTGTACCGCGCCGGTTTCAGTCACCTCCAGTTCCAGGCGCTGCCCCGGCAGGCCCACTTCGGAGAGGATGTCCCGCACCCGCTCGGCGAAATCCGGCTGCTGGAACAACTGGCTGCCGATGTTCACCGCCATGGGCACGTCCAGGCACTCGCTGTCGATCAGCAGCCGGTTATCCATGCAGGCCCGGCGCAGCACCCACAGGTCGATGGCCGGCATCAGGCCATATTCGATGGCCACCGGAATGAACTCGTCCGGGGCCAGCCTGCCCAGTTCCTCGTCCTGCCAACGCAGCAAGGCTTCAAGGCCGGAGATGTGCAGATCATCCAGGGCGAACTGCAACTGGTAATGCAACTCGAAGCGCCCCTGCGCCAGCGCCCGCTGCAAGCGCTCGAGCATCAGTACCTTGCGCTCGGTGTGCTGCCGCATCTCGGGCTGGAAGAAACGGACACAGCCACCGCCCTCGCTCTTTGCCTGGTACATCGCCAGGTCGGCATCGTGAATCAGTTGCTCCGCCATACCGCCCTCCCCCGTATGGAGGCTGACACCGATACTGGCATTCACATTCAGCGACAGGCCTTCGACCCAGAAACCCTTGGCAAAGCTGTCCAGCAGCCGTCGGCAGACAGCCTGCGCCACCTGCGTGGCATCGTTATCCGCCGGCAAGCCCACCAGCGCCACGAACTCATCGCCCCCCACCCGCGCCAGCAAGTCCTCAGGGCGCAGTTGCCGCTGCAGGCGCTCGGCGACCAGCCCCAGCAGGCGATCGCCAATGCGGTGGCCCTGTCGATCGTTGACCTGCTTGAAGCCGTCCAGGTCGATGAACACCACTGCCCGCCATTCGCCACTGGCAGGCTCGGCGAGCATCCGTTGCAGGCATACCAGCAACTGATGCCGGTTGAGGCAGCCGGTCAGGCTGTCGTGACTGGCCAGGTGACTGATGTCGTCGATCATCCGCCGCCGTTCGCTGATGTCATGGCAGATGCCGACGAACATCCGGCGCGGCCCGATGTTCAACTCGGCGATGCTCAGGTGCAGAGGGAATTGCGTACCATCCTTGCGCCGGCCGGTCACTTCGCGGCCGATGCCAATGATCCTGCGCTGGCCGCTCTGCCGGTAATCGTGCATGTAGCCGTCATGCGCCCGGGCCTCGCCAGGCGGCATCAGCAGGGAAACATTGCCGCCCAGCAGTTCGTCCGCCAGGTAGCCGAAGGTCTTCGTCGCGGCCCGGTTCAGGGCGCGGATGACGCCCACCTCATCGATGACCACCATGCTGTCGACAGAAGCCTCGAAAATGGCAGAGCCCAGGCTTCCCAGCTCCAGTTCGGCAGATTGACTGTCCATGCACGCCTTCTTCTATTCCTTGTCACCCATTGAACCGCTCCACCAGCGCATGCAGGGAGCACGCCGTCTGGGAAAGCTCCCCGCCGATCGTCGATGATTGCTCGCACAGCAGGGTATTGCGCTCGCAGGTGCCGGCAATACGGCTGACCTGCCGGGCGATTTCCTCGCAGACATGGGCTTGCTGCTCGGCCGCCGATGCCATCTGCCGGGTCATGTCATGGATATGCTCGACCGCTTCGTCGATCCCGGCCAGTGCACGCTCGGTGGCGATCACCTGGACCAGCCCGGATGCCGACTCCTCACTGCCGGAACGGGCCACCGACACCGCCTGCCCGGCACGCTCACGCAACGACTGGATGATCCGCTCGATGGCCCCGGTCGACTCCTGGGTCTTGCGCGCCAGCGCCCGTACCTCGTCGGCCACCACGGCGAAACCACGCCCCTGCTCACCGGCGCGAGCCGCTTCGATAGCGGCGTTGAGCGCCAGCAGGTTGGTCTGTTCGGCCACCGCGCGGATCATGTTGGCCGCCTGCTGGATCGACTGGGTTTCCTCCGCCAGCGCTTCGACACTGGCGCTGATCTCCAGCACCCGCGTCTTCAGCCGCTCGATGACCGCCCGTGTCTGCAGCGCATCCCCGCTGCCATCGCCGGACAGTTGCGCCACCTGCCGGGCCTGCTCCGCCGTGCGCTGGACATGGCTGGCCACCTCGGTGACGGAAACGGTCATCTGCTGCATGGCCGTGGCGACCATATCCGCCTCGACCCGCAACGCCTGCTGCGACGCTTCCGACTCACGGCTCAAGCGATCGCTCTGCGCGGCCAGCCCGGTGGTCTGCCGCGCATAGTCCCCCAGGCGGCTGAGCGCCGTGCGCGTCTTCGCCCGCTCGAAGATCAGCAGCATTTGCAACTGCGCCGGCAGCCCGTGCAGGTCCGTGTAGGTGCGTACAGCCACATCGCTGGCCGGCGCTTCGTCACCGCGCACCCGCCGCAGAACACGCTGTTGCAGTCGCATGGAAAGTAGCGGCATTGCCAGCAGGCCAAGCAGCGCCAGCAGAAGCCCCAGCTCGACCGATACCCGTGCATGCACCAGCCACACCAGCAGGCATGCTGGCAGGCCCCAGGCAAGCGGCAGCAACCCCAGCAGCCGTTCCCGGACCGGCGCCACGGCCCGTTGCGCGGACAGCCGGGCATACACGCGCTCCGCCCGGGATACCTGCCCGGCATCGGCCCGCACCCGCACCGACTCGTAACCGACTATCCGGCCATTCTCGGTAACCGGTGTCACATAGGCGTTGACCCAGTAGAATTCCCCACCCTTGCAGCGATTCTTGACGATCCCCATCCAGCAACGCCCGGCTTTCAGGCTTTCCCACATCTGCTGGAAAACCACGGCGGGCATCTCCGGGTGACGCACGATGTTGTGCGCGCTGCCAAGCAGCTCCTGCCGTGGAAAACCGCTTATCTCGACGAATGCCTCATTGCAATAAGTGATGTTGCCGTGCAGATCGGTGGTGGTGATCAGATGCTTGTCAGCCGGGACAGGTCGCTCCTGCCGGCTCTTCGGGAGGTTGACTTTCATCCTGAATTCCACTGGCGCTTCCGGCGCCCCTGGCTCCTGAAATGGTAGGTGGCTAATGGCCAGAAGCTTAACAGATAGTCAACAAACTTACTTAACAAATGTCAGGGATACAGTTACGCCAGGTATAGGCACACACCCGTAGTGTTTGCCAATGGAAAACATACGAATGAAGTTCGCCGAGCGGCTGCACGCAGCCCTGATAAATGCAGGCTACGAGCCCAGGCCATCGGTTCTGGAGCGCGAATTCAACCTGCGCTACTGGGGCAAGCCCTTGACGCTGCATGCAGTGCGCCGCTGGTTGCGCGGAGAAGCCCTGCCAACCGAGGACAAGATGCTGGTATTGGCACAATGGTTGAGAATAGACCCACAGACATTGCGCTTCGGTGATGAGGTGCCGGAGCGCATAGGCCGGGAAATCGACCAGTTGTCCGCGCTGGCGCACCATGAACGGGAAACCCTGGAGGCCTTCCTCAAGCTGTCCCAGCCCCGCCGCCGGCTGGTGAGCGAAATCATCCTGACCTTCGTCCAGGCCGAAGCCTCGCAATCCTGAGCGCGCGGCGACTGCGCAGAGTCGTCCGCCCGCCTTTCAAGCAAGAACTATCTCATTGCCTGACCAGGCTACCTCCCCAACCGCGGGAGCGGCCTTGGCCGCGAGGCCTTTGCAGCCAGCGGCCCTCGCAGCAGCGGCGCACCCCACGCAAACACCCGAACCCGGCGCTCAGCCGCGCTCGGCGTTACGCACGGAAATCTGCGTATTCAGCGTCCAGAAGTCGTAGAGGACACCCAGGCCGAAAAGCCCCAGGGTGAATAGATAGAGGATGCCGGTGATCCACTTGCCCTGGTACATGCGATGCACACCGAAGGCGCCGAGGAAGGTCAGCAGCAACCAGGCGATGTTGTAGTCGATATCGCCGCCATGGAAGCGCAGGCTGGCCTCGCGGTCCATCGACGGGATCAGGAACAGGTCGATGATCCAGCCGACGAAGAACAGGCCAAGGGTGAAGAACCAGATGGTACCTGTCACCGGGCGGCCATAGTAGAAGCGGTGGGAACCCAGGAATCCGAAGATCCACAACAGGTAGCCGATGATCTTGCTGTGGGTATCGCGTATCTGCATGAAGTGCCGCTCCGATATGGATGGTAGTTGCCAACCGTGCCACTCAGCGCCACGTCTTTCAAGGAGAAGCGGCTGGCCATGCGCCGGCAAGCGATGCCATATCACCCCGGCGCGCATGGCAACCCCTGCGGGAATTCCACGTCCAGCCCTCGGCGGCGTCCCCGATGCTCAGCGCAGGCGCGGTTCGTCCTCGCTGATCTGCAGGCTCAGATGTGTCGCGGCGATGCCCGCGGCCCCGCTCTCCCCGCCGTTTTCCAGCTTGATCATCAGGCGCAGGTCATTGGCCGAGTCGGCATGCAGCAAGGCGTCCTCATAAGTGATCGCCCCGTGTCGATAGAGTTCGAGCAAGGCCTGGTCGAAAGTTCGCATGCCCTGCTCGCCGGAGCGCCTCATCAGGTCCTTCAGTTGGTGCACCTCGCCCTTGCGGATCAGGTCGGCCGCCAGCGGCGTATTGAGCAGCACCTCGATGGCCGCACAGCGGCCCTTGCCGGCGGCCGTGGGAATCAGTTGCTGGGCGACGATGGCCTTGAGGTTCAGCGAAAGGTCCATCCAGACCTGGGCATGCCGGTCCGCCGGGAAGAAGTTGATGATACGGTCCAGCGCCTGGTTGGCATTGTTGGCATGCAGAGTGGCCAGGCACAGGTGCCCGGTCTCGGCGAAGGCCACCGCATGCTCCATGGTTTCCCTGGAGCGGATCTCGCCGATCAGGATCACATCCGGGGCCTGGCGCAGGGTGTTCTTCAACGCCACCTCGAAGGAATCGGTGTCGATCCCCACCTCGCGCTGGGTGACGATGCAGCCCTGATGCGGGTGCAGGAACTCGATGGGGTCCTCGATGGTGATGATGTGCCCGCTGGCATTGCGGTTGCGGTGCCCGATCATCGCCGCCAGCGAGGTGGACTTGCCGGTACCGGTGCCGCCGACGAACAGCACCAGGCCACGGCGGGCCATCGCCAACTGCGCGAGGGTGTCCGGCAGTTGCAGCTCCTCGATGCTCGGGATACGGGTTTCGATACGGCGCAGCACCATTCCCGACTGGTTGCGCTGGGAAAAGGCACTGACACGAAAGCGGCCGATACCGCTGGCATCTATGGCGAAATTGCACTCATGGTGCTCGGCGAACTCGCGACGTTGCCGCTCGTCCATCCGCGCATGCACCATGTCACGCACCTGCTCGGCCGACAGCGGCTCCGCACCTACCGGCTCGATCCGCCCAGCGACCTTCATCGAAGGCGCCACTCCCACCGTGACGAACAGGTCGGAACCGCCCCGCTCCACCATCAGTTGCAACAGTTGTTCGAATTCCATCATCGACTCGCAAAGTAAGGGGGTGGGTCGGGAGCCACCGCAAGGGTGCGCCATGCGCACCTGAACAATCGGCGCCGCTATTCCGCTGGTGCGCACGGCGCACCCGCCCTGCCGACATTCAATTCGTGCCGCAACACTAGGCCTGTTGACGTTTCGTCGCGACCGCGCCGGAGCCTGTTTTTGCACCCGGCAAGGCATGAGATGCGAAGTTTGTTCAGCGCGTCCATGCGCTTCACCCCTTCGGGGCTTACGCCCAAAAAACGCTCCTGGCGTTTTTGTAGTGGGCGAAATGAGCCATCAAGTAACGCAGCCTCCTGCAAAAACAGGCCCGGCCCTCCGGGTTGTGCGAGAAATCGCCCCCGCTGTCGTTGCAGGTCTTGACAAGGGAGTGGCCATTGCCTGCGTCCTGCGCAATCTCCAGGGATGGAGCGAATGCCGCAAGCCCGTCAGGAACGGGCGCGGCCTAATCGGGGGCGATTTCTCACGACAACGCGGCTCGCGACGAAACGTCAACACCTAGAAACCTTCCGGCGACTTGGCCTTTTCCCGCGCGCTGTCGCGACTGATGATCCCCTTGGCGACCAGCGCCTTGAGCGACGAGTCCAGTGTCTGCATGCCCAGCGAACCGCCGGTCTGGATCGCCGAATACATCTGCGCCACCTTGTCCTCGCGGATCAGGTTACGGATCGCCGGGGTGCCGATCATGATCTCGTGGGCCGCTACCCGGCCCCCGCCGATCTTCTTCAGCAGCGCCTGGGAGATCACCGACTGCAAGGATTCCGAGAGCATCGAACGCACCATGCTCTTCTCTTCCGCCGGGAACACGTCCACCACCCGGTCGATGGTCTTGGCCGCCGAGGTGGTGTGCAGGGTGCCGAACACCAGGTGCCCGGTTTCCGCCGCGGTCAGCGCCAGGCGGATGGTCTCCAGGTCGCGCATCTCGCCGACCAGGATGATGTCCGGGTCTTCGCGCAGCGCCGAGCGCAGGGCATCGGAGAAGCTGCGGGTATCGCGGTGCACCTCGCGCTGGTTGACCAGGCACTTCTTCGACTCGTGGACGAATTCGATCGGGTCCTCGATGGTGAGGATGTGCTGGTAGCGGCTCTCGTTGAGGTAGTCGAGCATCGCCGCCAGGGTGGTGGACTTGCCCGAGCCGGTCGGCCCGGTCACCAGCACCAGCCCGCGCGGCACGTCGGCGATCCTGCGGAACACTTCGCCCATGCCGAGGTCGTCGAGGGTCAGCACCCGCGACGGAATGGTGCGGAACACCGCGCCGGCGCCACGGTTCTGGTTGAAGGCATTGACCCGGAAGCGCGCCAGGCCGGGCACCTCGAAGGAGAAATCGGTTTCCAGCCGCTCTTCGAAATCCTTGCGTTGCCGGTCGTTCATTATGTCGTAGATCAGCGTATGCACCTGCTTGTGGTCCTGCGGCGGCAGGTTGATGCGGCGCACGTCGCCATCGACGCGAATCATCGGCGGCAGGCCGGCGGAAAGGTGCAGGTCGGACGCGCCCTGCTTGACGCCGAACGCCAGCAGCTCAGTGATATCCATGGGACTCCCCAATTACATTCAAGCAGGTAGAATGCCGCGCAGACCCCGGCTGTACGGCGCAAAACAATGTCCACGATAGCGAAGAATATTGCAAAGGTCGTTTCACGCATCCGTGACGCAGCGCACGCTTGCGGTCGCGATCCCGCCTCGGTGGGGCTGCTCGCCGTGAGCAAGACGCAGCCGCCGCAGGCCGTACGCGAAGCCCATGGCGCGGGCCTGAACGATTTCGGCGAGAACTACCTGCAAGAAGCGCTGGATAAGCAGCAACAGCTCAGCGACCTGCCACTGACCTGGCATTTCATCGGGCCGATCCAGTCCAACAAGACCCGCGCCATCGCCGAGCACTTCGACTGGGTGCACTCGGTGGACCGGCTGAAGATCGCCCAGCGCCTGTCGGACCAGCGGCCCGCGCACCTGCCGCCACTGAATATCTGCCTGCAGGTCAACGTCAGCGGCGAAGCCAGCAAGTCCGGCTGCGCCCCCGTGGAGGTGGCCACGCTGGCCGCCGCCGTGGCGCAGTTGCCAAACCTGCGGCTACGCGGTCTGATGGCCATTCCCGCACCCACCGACGACGCGGATGAACAACGCGCCGCCTTCGCCCGCTTGCGCCACCTGCTGGAGCGCGAGGACGGACTGGAGACATTGTCCATGGGCATGAGCCAGGACCTGGAAACCGCCATCGCCGAAGGCGCCACCTGGGTGCGTATCGGCACGGCGCTGTTCGGCGCCCGCGACTACTCCGGCAAGCCCGACACGAATCAAGGAACCCCCGTATGAGCACTCCCCGCATCACTTTCATCGGCGCCGGCAACATGGCCGCCAGCCTGATCGGCGGGCTGCGCGCCCAGGGCATCGCGGCAGAGCGCATCCGCGCCAGCGACCCTTCGCCGCAACAGCGCGAAGCCATCGCCGCCCAGCACGGCATCGAAACCCTGGAAGACAACGCCCAGGCACTCGCCGACGCGGATATCGTGGTTCTCGCCATCAAGCCACAGGTAATGCAGGCGGTCTGCCGCGACCTCGCCCCGCACCTGCCCGAGCAGGCGCTGGTGGTGTCGATCGCCGCCGGCATCGCCTGCGACAGCCTGCAACGCTGGCTCGGGCGCGAATTGCCGCTGGTGCGCTGCATGCCCAACACCCCGGCCCTGCTCGGCCTCGGTGCCAGCGGCCTGTACGCCAACGCCCAGGTCTCGGCGGCCCAGCGCCAGCAGGCGGAACGCCTGCTCGGCGCGGTCGGTATCAGCGTCTGGCTGGAGGAGGAGCGGCTGATCGACGCGGTCACCGCCGTCTCCGGCAGCGGCCCGGCCTATTTCTTCCTGCTGATAGAAGCCATGAGCAGCGCCGGCCAGCAGCTCGGCCTGCCACGGGAAACCGCCATCGAACTGGTCCTGCAAACGGCGCTGGGCGCGGCGCGCATGGCTAGGGAAAGCGATGTCGACGCCAGCGAGCTGCGACGCCGCGTCACTTCGCCGAACGGAACCACCGAAGCCGCGATCAAAGCCTTCCAGGCTGGCGGTTTCGAAGCGCTGGTCGGGCAGGCGCTGAACGCCGCCGCCCATCGCTCCACCGAACTCGCCGAACAACTGGGCAAATAAGGAGACAGCATGTCCGGACTCATCGAAGCCCTTGTATACATCATCCAGACCCTCGGCAGCCTGTACCTGCTGATCGTACTGCTGCGCTTCATCCTGCAACTGGTGCGCGCCGACTTCTACAACCCGCTCAGCCAGTTCATCGTCAAGGCCACGCACCCGTTGCTGCGCCCGCTGCGCAAGCTGATTCCCAGCATCGGCGGCCTCGACCTGGCCTCGCTGGTGCTCGCCCTGCTGGTGCAACTGCTGCTGATGCTGGTGACCCTGGCGCTGATCGGCTACAACGCCCTGGGCCTGATCCCGCAATTGCTGGTGTGGTCGGTGATCGGCGTGACCTCGCTGTTCCTCAAGGTGTTCTTCTTCGCCCTGATCATCAGCGTGATCCTCTCCTGGGTCGCGCCCGGCAGCCACAACCCCGGCGCACAATTGGTCAACCAGATCTGCGAACCCTTCCTGGCGCCCTTCCGCAGGCTGTTGCCGAACCTCGGCGGCCTGGATATCTCGCCGATCTTCGCCTTTATCGCGATCAACCTGGCGGACCGCTTCATCATCGGCAAGCTGGCCGCCTATACCGGCCTGCCGCCGATGCTCAGCCCGTTCCTCTGAACGTGGGTTTCTTCCGCTGGGACGGCGAAGACCTGATCCTCGACTGCCACCTGCAGCCCAAGGCGAGCAAGGACGAGTTTGCCGGGCTGCATGGCGAACGCCTGAAGATCCGCCTCACCGCCCCGCCCGTCGATGGCAAGGCCAACGCCCATCTGCTGGCATTCCTGGCCAAGGCCTTCGGCGTGGCGAAGAGCCAGGTGAGCCTGGAGTGCGGCGACTCGAACCGGCAGAAGCGCCTGCGCATCCACGCCCCACGACAGTTGCCGGACCTGCCGGGCCTGGTGCACCCGGAGAGCTGACCCACCGACCGGGCCATTCAAAGAGTGGCCTGTCATAGCCGTGCCATACATGCCGGGATTCCCGTATAGGCAGGCATCCCGGCAATACACTCACACCACTCACCTGTGCCCCCGCCTGCGCGGGGACGACGGATACTGCGCCCAGGCAAACATTTCTGCCCCCGGGTTCAGCCCGTACCCTGCCGCTGACCCTTTTTCCAGAGCCTGTATCAGGCCATTTAAAATCAATAACTTACAGACAGACCAGAAAAATGGGTAAACACAGTAAAACAAGGCATGGCGCTTTCCCAATCAAGCAGTTAGCGTAGCGATGCTCTAGTTCACTGCCGTGTAGGCAGCTCAGAAATTACCAGTCAGCGTCGCTGCCAGTGGCGTGATGTTCACTGCCGTGTAGGCAGCTCAGAAAAAGCGCACTCCTTGGGCCGGAACAATGGCCAAGTTCACTGCCGTGTAGGCAGCTCAGAAAAGGCCGTCGCTGTGCCGCCAGGCGACGTCCAGGTTCACTGCCGTGTAGGCAGCTCAGAAATGAAGGCGCGACGCTACATGCCGAAGCGGTAGGTTCATTGCCGTATAGACAGCTCAGAAAAGCCACCCTCGAAGTCCATGTTGCAGGCGTTGGCTCACTGCCGCACAGGCAGCCTGGAAAGCCGCGTCCTTTCCGTCCCGTGCTTGCTGCTGGGGGCATCGCTCTTTAGACTTGCGCCCTTCCTCCGATTCAATAGCAGGGTCGCAATGCCCACTGCCTTTCCCGAAGACTCCATCGGCCTGGTCCAACCCCAGGTATTGCACTTCAGCGAGCCGCTGGCGCTGGCCTGTGGCCGCAACCTGAACGAATACGATCTGATCGTCGAAACCTACGGCGAGCTGAACGCCGCGCGCAGCAATGCCGTACTGATCTGCCACGCCCTTTCCGGCCACCACCACGCCGCCGGCTACCATAACGCGGAAGACCGCAAGCCGGGCTGGTGGGACACCTGCATCGGCCCCGGCAAGGCCATCGACACCAACCGCTTCTTCGTCGTCAGCCTGAACAACCTCGGCGGCTGCAACGGCTCCACCGGCCCGAGCAGCGTCAACCCCGCCACTGGCAGGCCCTATGGCGCGGACTTCCCGGTGGTCACCGTGGAAGACTGGGTACACAGCCAGGCACGCCTGGCCGATGTGCTGGGCATCCGCCAATGGGCCGCGGTGGTCGGCGGCAGCCTGGGCGGCATGCAGGCGCTGCAATGGTCGATCAGCTACCCCGAGCGCCTGCGCCATTGCGTGGCCATCGCCTCGGCGCCGCGCCTGTCGGCACAGAACATCGCCTTCAACGAAGTGGCGCGGCAGGCGATCCTCTCCGACCCCGAGTTCCATGGCGGGCACTTCCAGGAACAGGGGGTGATCCCCCGGCGCGGGCTGATGCTGGCGCGCATGGTCGGGCATATCACCTACCTGTCCGACGATGCCATGGGCACCAAGTTCGGTCGCGGGTTGAAGAGCGAAAAACTCAACTACGACTTCAACAGCGTGGAATTCCAGGTCGAGAGCTACCTGCGCTACCAGGGCGAGGAGTTCTCCAGCCGTTTCGACGCCAATACCTACCTGCTGATGACCAAGGCGCTGGACTACTTCGACCCGGCGGCGGCCCACGGCGACAACCTGGCGGCGACCTTCGCCCCGGCCATGGCGGATTTCTACCTGATCTCCTTCACCACCGACTGGCGCTTCTCGCCGGAACGCTCGCGGGAGATCGTCGATGCCCTGATGGCCGCGCGCAAGAACGTCAGCTACCTGGAAATCGACGCACCACAGGGGCACGACGCCTTCCTGATACCGATTCCCCGCTACCTGCAAGCCTTCAGCGGTTACATGAACCGCATCGCCATCTAAGCCGTAACCAGGAGTAAGGAGCGAACATGCGTGCCGATCTGGACATCATCCAGGAGTGGATTCCCGCCGGTAGCCGGGTACTCGACCTGGGCTGCGGCAACGGCGAACTGCTGGCCTGGCTGCGCGACCACAAGCAGGTCAGCGGCTACGGCCTGGAAATCGACCCCGGGAACATCGCCGCCTGCATCGACAAGGGCATCAACGTCATCGAGCAGGACCTGGACAAGGGCCTGGGCAACTTCACCAACGACAGCTTCGACGTGGTGGTGATGACCCAGTCGCTGCAGGCCATGCACTACCCCGACCGGATCCTCGAGGAAATGCTGCGGGTCGGCCGCCAGTGCATCATCACCTTCCCCAACTTCGGCCACTGGCGCTGCCGCTGGTACCTGAGCACCAAGGGCCGCATGCCGGTGTCGGACTTCCTGCCCTACACGTGGTACAACACGCCGAACATCCACTTCTGCACCTTCGAGGACTTCGAACGCCTGTGCAAGGAGCGCGACGCGCGGGTGCTCGAACGCCTGGCGGTGGACCGTGAGCACCGCCATGGCCTGGGCAGCCGCCTGTGGCCCAACCTGCTGGGCGAGATCGGCATCTACCGCGTCACCGGGCCGACCGCCCGCGACGTGCGAATCGCCACCTGAGCCAACGAGGAGAGCCCCCTATGCCACGCATCGGCACCCTGTTCATCGCCCTCTGCATGACCCTTGGCCTGAGCCTGCCGGCCGCCGCCGAGCGCAAGCACAGCGTCGGCGAGTACGACATCCACTACATCGCCTTCAACTCCGGCTTCCTGCAACCGGATATCGCCGCCGCCGCAGGACTGGTGCGCAGCAAGCGGCAGGGCGTGGTCAATGTCTCGGTGCTCAAGGCCGGCAAACCGGTGCCGGCACTGGTCGGCGGCAGCGTGAAGAACCTGCTCGGCCAGGAACGCCCGCTGGCCTTCAAGCAGCTCAAGGAAGGCGAGGACGCCATCTACTACCTGGCGCAGTTCCCCTTCGACTCCCGCGAAACCCTGCGTTTCACCCTCAACGTGCAGCCCATCGGCGCCGAGCCGATCAGCTTCGGTTTCAACCAGGAAGTGTTTCCGGACGAATGACCATGCCCAGCAACGCTATGCCCTTCAAGGAGCTGGTACTGGCCAGCCATAACGCCGGCAAGCTCAAGGAGCTGCAGGCCATGCTCGGCGACAGCGTGCGCCTGCGCTCCATCGGCGAATTCAGCCAAGTCGAGCCGGAGGAAACCGGCCTGTCCTTCGTCGAGAACGCTATCCTCAAGGCGCGCAACGCGGCGCGGCTTTCCGGCCTGCCGGCGCTGGCCGACGACTCCGGCCTGGCGGTGGACTTCCTCGGCGGCGCGCCGGGCATCTACTCGGCCCGCTACGCCGACGGCCAGGGCGACGCGGCGAACAACGCCAAGCTGCTGGATGCGCTGAAAGACGTGCCGGATGCCCAGCGCGGCGCCCAGTTCGTCTGCGTGCTGGCGCTGCTGCGCCACGCCGACGACCCGCTGCCGATCCTCTGCGAAGGCCTCTGGCACGGCCGCATCCTGCACGCACCCAGCGGCGAACAGGGCTTCGGCTACGACCCGCTGTTCTGGGCACCCGAGAGCGCCTGCTCCAGCGCCGAACTGCCCCCTGCCGAGAAAAACCGCCTGAGCCACCGGGCACGGGCGATGGCGTTGTTGAAACAGCGGTTGGGGCGATGAATACAGCCACAAGCTGCAAGCTGCAAGCTGCAAGCGAAGAGGACGAGACCGGCTTGCCGCTTGTGGCTTGCCGCTTCGAGCTGCCGCCCCTGGCGGCCTACGTGCATATCCCCTGGTGCGTGCGCAAATGCCCGTACTGTGATTTCAATTCCCATACCAGCGGGCCGCGGTTGCCCGAGGACGATTACGTCGCCGCCTTGCTGGCCGACCTGGACGGCGACCTCGGCCAGGTCCAGGGCCGTGAACTGCGTTCGATCTTCTTCGGTGGCGGCACGCCGAGCCTGTTCAGTGCCGATGCGCTGGGGCGCATCCTCGACGGCATACAGCGGCGCGTGCCGTTCGCGGCGGATATCGAGATCACCCTGGAGGCCAACCCCGGCACCTTCGAGCAGGCCAAGTTCCGCGATTACCGCGCGCTCGGCATCAACCGCCTGTCCATCGGCGTACAGAGCTTCCAGGCCGCCAAACTCAAGGCACTGGGGCGCATCCACGATGGCAACGAGGCCATACGGGCGGCCGACATGGCGCGGACGGCGGGCTTCGACAACTTCAATCTCGACCTGATGCACGGCCTGCCCGAACAGTCGCTGGAAGATGCGCTGTACGACCTGCGCACCGCCATCGCCCAGCAGCCGACGCATATTTCCTGGTACCAATTGACCCTGGAACCCAACACGGTGTTCTGGAACAAGCCGCCGCGACTGCCCGAGGACGACACCCTCTGGGATATCCAGGAGGCCGGCCAGCGCCTGCTCGCCGAGCACGGCTACGCGCAGTACGAAACCTCGGCCTATGCCCAGCCAGGGCGGCAGGCGCGGCACAACCTCAACTACTGGACCTTCGGCGACTTCCTCGGCATCGGCGCGGGCGCCCACGCCAAGCTGAGCCAGCCCGACGGTCGCATCCTGCGCAGTTGGAAAACCCGCCTGCCGAAGGACTACCTCGATCCGGGCAAACGTTTCCTGGCCGGCAGCAAAGCCCTGGACATCGACGAGTTGCCCTTCGAATTCCTGATGAATGCCCTGCGCCTGACCGAAGGCGTGCCTGCCGAACTGTTCAGCCAACGCACCGGCCTGCCGCTGGCAAGCCTTGCCAAGGCCCGCCAGGCGGCACAGGCCAGGGGCCTGCTGGCCAGCTCGCCGGAACGCCTGGTGGCCACACCGCAAGGGCAGCTTTTCCTGAACGACCTGCTACAGCTTTTTCTCGACTGAGGACACCCATGGATATCCTGCTCGACCTGATCGCCAGCCTCTCGCGCTGGAGCCGCGGCCATCTCTACGACATTTCCCTGGCCTTTATGGCGACCCTGTTCGTGCTGTTCGGCCCGGCGCTCAATGCCTGGGTACAGCGCAATATCGGCGGCCTCAACTTCCTGCTGCGCACCCTGCTGTTCGTGGTCTTCTGCGCCCTGGTCTACGGCCTCGGCATCGTCTACCTGACACCCTGGCTGAGCAAGGGCCTGGCGCAGTTGAACAACTTCACGCTGTCGCCGGTGCTGCTGCTGATGTTCCTGATCGTCGGGGTGATCGCGGACCGGAATTGAAGTCGGAGATAACCCGCCACAGCGCTGGGAAAGCCCCGGAGAACGGGGCGAGAAGAGTACTGACAATACCCTCCAGCAGCTCCTGGGATGGGTATCGCTACACGTGCTTCTAACGCTTAGAAGTCATACTTCATCGTGAGCATGAGATTCTGCGGATTGCCGTATAGCCCTAGCGCCTGGGAAGTAGAGGTGCTTAAGGTCTGATAGTACTTTTTATCGAATGCGTTGTTCAGGTTGAGCTGGACATCGAGTTTTTCCGTGGGCATGAAACCGAGACTCAGATCCACGAGTGTGTAGCCGTCTTGCTCGATATGGTAGGCCGTGGTGCCGTTACCCCCCTTGCTGTATATGGCGTTCTGCCGATACAGGGCACCGCCCACCCGCCAGCGCTGCCATTCTCCCGGCAGGTGGTAGATCGTTGACATCTTGAACAGGTGGCGCGGCAAGTGGCTAGAGAACAGCCGCCCCTGGTTTTCCGGGTCAGCATCCTTGCGATACTTGGCTTCAGTGAAGGTGTAGCCGGCCGCTAGCTGCCAGTTGGGGGTGATGGCGCCCTGGAGCTCCAGATCGACACCTTCGCTGCGCACCTTGCCGGCAGCCTCGTAGCAGGTGATGAAATCGGCATAGCCGGGGCATTGGCTCTGGTCGTCGAGTTCCTTGGAGCGGTTTTCCTGATCGATCCGGAATACCGCGGCAGAGGCGTTCAGAGCGCCGCCGAAGTATTCACCCTTGATGCCGACCTCGTAGTTCTTGCCTTCGATCGGCTTGAGCAGACGGTTGCCACTGTCGAACGCATTCTGCGGTTTGAAGATATCGGTGTAACTGACATAGAGCGAATGCCGCTCGTTGAGGTCGTAGATCAGTCCTGCGTATTTGGTGACCTGGCGGGTCACCTTGTACTGGTCTTCAGACCAGACGCTTGCACTCTCGTAGTCGTACCAGTCCAAGCGTCCGCCCACGATGGCTTTGAGCGAATCGACGAGACTGAACCGAACGGTAGTGTAGATGCCTTGCTGCGTCTCGTCGCTCTTCTGCAGCCAGGTTTCGCCAACGTTGGGCTTGGGCACCACGCCCGTGTTCCAGTTGTCGAGATCCATGCCGATGTGGGTGTAGGCCCCGCCGCCATGGCCATCGAAGATTTCCTCGCGATAGTTGGCCCCGACGACCAGTTCGTGCTGGCGATCGAACAACTGGAATGGGCCGCTCGCATGGAAGTCATAGCTGCTCTGATCATCGACATAGCTGTAGTCGCCGACGCCCTGGTCATAGCTGCCGCTGCGCAGATAGACCTTGGAGGCAAGAAGGTTCACGCGTGCCCAGATCTTGTTGGCTGTCAGGTTCACCTTCCAACCGTTGCCGAAGCGGTGCTCCAGCCCGGCGAAGGCAAACGTGCTGTTCTGATCCCAGTAGTCCCAGGTGTTGCCCAGGTAGGTGGAACGCGACAGATTCAGATCACCGCCATCGGCGGCAACGGGAATGCCACCCCAGCCATTGGTATTGTTGTCGTTCTGCATCGAGGCGCCCACGGTGAGCGTGGTGCTGTCCGCCAGATCCGCTTCGAGGGTGCCATAGATGACACTGCGCTCGTTGCCCACGACATCCTGGAAGCTGTTGTTGTTCTCGTAGGCGGTGACGATCCGCCCGCGCAACGTGCCGCTGCGGTTCAGGCCGCTGGAGGCATCCACCTCCATACGGTAGCGATCCCAACTGCCAGCACTACCGGTTACCTTGACGCGTGTTTCCTCGGTAGGGCGTTTGCGCACCAGGTTGATCGCCGCCGCTGGGTTGCCTGCGCCTTGCATCAGGCCGGTGGCGCCACGGACGATTTCGACCCGGTCGTAGATCGCCAGGTCGGCCGAGGCGATGGTGTCCTGGGTGAACCCGCCAATGATGCTGGTAGGCAGGCCGTCGTACATGATGTTGTCGACTTCGAAACCACGGGCATAGAAGCCCGGACGCACTGGGCCGGATTTGGCCACGGTGAGGCCGGGAGTGTTCTGCACCACGTCATCGAGGTTGTTCATTGCCTGGTCATCCATTCTCTGCCGGGTGATGACCGTTACCGACTGTGGGGTTTCGCGAATGGAAAGGGGCAGTTTGGTCGCCGTCTGCATCGCATGACTGGTGTAGGAACCGCTACCCTCGGTCACCGCCCGTCCAACCAGCGCACGACTGGATATCTGTGTCGCATCCAGGCTCAAGGCCTCCACCAGGGCAACCGCATAACCGCCATTCGCCTGCCGCACCGCCTGCAGCCCCGTGCCGGCCAACAGCCGCACCAGGCCCTCGTCGACACCGTACTGCCCTTGCAGCCCTGGGCTGCGCCGCCCATCGGTCAACGACGCGGGATAGGACAGCAGGATGCCGGCCTGCTGGCCAAAGCGATTGAGCGCCTCGCCCAGCGCGCCAGCCTGGATATCGAAGCGCTGCTGGCTTTGCGCTTGTGCCTGCACTGGCGCCAGCACGGTGGGCAAGGCAATGGTGGCGATGGCCAGGGCCAGCGCGTTGCGTGCGAAGAATGTACGGGGTTTCATCGGTGTGGCCATCTGCGTCTATCCCTCCCGAGCCTGGAAAAAATGTGGCTCTACCGTCCAAGTCTCGCGAGCGGGTGAAAAGGACCAGCCTTTGGGAAAAATATTCGTATTTACCTTTTCCCCATGGGTGACGGCCTGCATTACACGAAAATGCGAACCACCGCACGTTCTCCAAACGCCATCAAGGGCATGCTGCTCCCGAGCGCCAGGCCAGGGGATCGTCATGCCACGGAAGAACAGCCACGACCAGAACTTCAAGAACCTGATCCTCGATTACCCACACCAGGCCCTGGCATTCTTCGCCCCCACCGAAGCCCGGGAAATCGACGACTCGGCCAGGATCACGCCGTTGCGCCAGGAGCAGTTGAAGGATCGCCTCGGTGACCGTTTCCGCGAGCTGGATGTACCGCTGCTGGTGGAGTGGCCGGATGGGCGGCGCGAAGCCCTGTTATTCATGCTGGAGGAGGAAAGCGATCCAGGCCGTTTTTCCATCCACCGGTTGATTCATTACTGCACCGACCTGTCGGAGCTTCTGGATACCCGGCGAGTAGTGCCGGTGGTGATCTTCCTGCGCAGTGATGCGCGAATCCCGAGCCAGTTGAGCCTGGGCAGTGAACGCCACAGCTATCTCGACTTCAACTACCTCGCTTGCCACCTGCAAAGGCTTCCCTGGCTCGATCATCGCGACAGCGACAACCTGGTCGCCCGCCTCAACCTGCCGAACATGCTGTGGCGCGCCGACGAGAAAATCGAGGTCTACGCCCGCGCCATCCAGGGACTGCTGGCATTGGAACCCAGCATGGAAAAGCGGCTGAAATACATTGACTTCATCGACATCTATACGGACCTTGACGATAATCAACGACAACTCTACCGGTCGCGCTATCCACGGGAGGACAACACCATGACCACACTGACCGAGCGCCTGCTGGACGAAGGTATCCGAAAAGGTGTCGAGAAAGGCGTACGACTTGGCATAGAACAGGGTATAGAGAAAGGTATAGAACAAGGCATAGAGAAAGGCATAGAACAGGGCTCCCAGGCCATGCTGCTGAAACTGCTCACCCGCCGTTTCGGACCATTGGATGCGGCGACACTGCAACGCCTGCAATCCGCCCATGGCGAAGAGCTGGATCGCTGGGCCGGAAACCTGCTGGATGCCCGAAGCCTGCAAGAGGTTTTCGAGCGGCACTGACATAGCGCGTCAGGCATTGGGCTCCAGGCTGACCCAGTAGCGTGTGAAATAGCGCGGGCGCAGGCCAAGCGTGCTGGCCAGGGTCTCGATCGCCCGGTCCGTGTCTTCCAGTGGATAGGTGCCGGAAACCCGCAGGTCGGCGACCGCCTCCGCACAGGTCAGCCGCCCCGGCCGGTGCCGCTGCAATTCGACCAGCAGGTCGGCCAGACGCATGCCATCGGCGACCAGCATGCCCTGAAGCCAGGCCAGGTCCGCAGGTCGCACGGCGGCCAGTTCTCCCCAGCCCTCACGATCGAAACGCAACTGCTCGCCGCTGCTCACTCTTCGCGCGGCCTGCTGTAGCGCCGGATGCACCGCCACCGCCCCCTGATACACCGCCAGCAGGCTGTCGTCCGGCCACAGGCGCAGGCTGAAGCGCGTCCCCAGTGCCTGTGCCCAACCGTCGCGACACTGCACCAGGAAAGGTCGCTCCGCCGCATCGGGCGCAGTCTCGACCAGGATTTCACCTTCATGCAGAAAGAGGCAGCGCTGCGTGAGGTCATAGCGCACATCCACGGCGGAGCCGCTGTTGAGTTGCAAGACACTGCCGTCGGCCAGCACCGTGCGCCGACGTTCCCCCGTACCGGTGCGCAGATCGGCAGTCCAGGACGGCCAAGGCGTATGCTCGCGCAGGCTCCAGGCCGTGCCGCTGGCGAACAGCAAGACCGCCAGCGTCCTGATCGCCTGGCGCCGTGCAGGGCTGTGTGCCGGTGCCTGGGCCGCCACGCTGAGGGTCTGACGCGTCGGCGAGTCAAGGCTGGCGAAGCGCCCATGGAAAGCTTCGATACGCTGCCAGGCCCGCTCATGCTCGGGATCAGACTCGCGCCAGAGGCGCAGGGCCTGATGCGTGCTCTCGTCGACCGAGCTGCCCTGCAACTCGACCAGCCACTCGACCGCCCGCTGGGCGATCTCGGGGGCGATGGGTTCAGCCTTCATCGGCGAAGAAACACTGTTGGCCGGCCTTGACGATATAGCGCTTGACGGTGGTCAGCGACACACCCAGTTGCCGGGCGATGCGCTCCTGGGTCCAGCCTTCCAGTTGCGACCAGAGGAATGCCTTCCTGACCGGCAGCGGCAGGCCGTCCAGCAGCCGGTCCAGCGCCACCAGGGTCTCCATCAGGATGGCGCGCTCTTCCAGCGAGGGTGCATAGGCTTCCGGCACCTGGGCCAGGGCTTGCAGGTAGGCCTGTTCCAGTTTCTTGCGCCGCAGATGGTTATAGAGCACGTTCTGCGCCACGCTGGCCAGGTAGGCGCGTGGCTGGCGCAGGGACTCCAGCTCATCCCGCTCCAGCAGGCGCATGAAGGTGTCCTGCGCCAGGTCGGCGGCATGCTCGGAGTCGCCCAGGCGCTTGCGCAGCCAGCCCTGAAGCCACGCATGGTGAGCCTGGTAGAGCGTGGACAACTGATGATGAGGTGGATCGACGGACATGGCAGGACGGCCTGAAATAGCGCGGATGGGAATCGTTCGCCGATTATTGGTGACAGCCCAAGCCACTGGCAAGCCAAAGCCACCGGCAGGCCGTCCTTGGGCCGGGTTCCTCGGGTACAATGCACGGCATCCGTGATCAAGCCCCCCAGAGGTGCGCCATGCAGCCGTTCGCTATTGCCCCGTCGATCCTGTCCGCCGATTTCGCCCGCCTGGGCGAGGAAGTCGACAAGGTGCTCGCCGCCGGTGCCGATATCGTCCACTTCGACGTGATGGACAACCATTACGTACCCAACCTGACCATCGGCCCGATGGTCTGCGCGGCGTTGCGCAAGTACGGCATCACGGCGCCCATCGACGTGCACCTGATGGTCAGTCCGGTGGACCGCATCATCGGCGACTTCCTCGAAGCCGGCGCCAGCTACATCACCTTCCACCCCGAAGCCACCCAGCACATCGACCGTTCCCTGCAACTGATCAAGGCCGGCGGTGCCAAGGCCGGACTGGTGTTCAATCCGGCGACCTCGCTGGACGCGCTCAAGTACGTCATGGACAAGATCGACATGGTGCTGCTGATGAGCGTCAACCCCGGCTTCGGCGGACAGAAATTCATTCCGGGCACCCTGGACAAGCTGCGCGAGGCACGGGCACTGATCGACGCCAGCGGCCGTGATATCCGCCTGGAGATCGACGGTGGTGTGAATGTGAAGAATATCCGCGCCATCGCCGAAGCCGGTGCCGACACCTTCGTCGCCGGGTCGGCGATCTTCAACCAGCCCGATTACAAGGCGGTGATCGACGCCATGCGCGCCGAACTCGCCCTGGCCCTCCCATGACCCTCCTACATACGCTGTTCGATGGCGAGCTGCCGCGCCTGGTGATGTTCGACCTGGACGGCACCCTGCTGGACTCGGTGCCCGACCTGGCCGCCGCCATCGACCACATGCTGGAGCGGCTCGGCCGGCCGCCAGCTGGCGTGGAGCGGGTGCGTGACTGGGTCGGCAATGGTTCGCTGGCACTGGTGCGCCGCGCCCTGGCCGGGCAGCTCGAACACACGGCGGTCGACGATGAGCAAGCCACGCAGGCATTGACGCTGTTCATGGCCGCCTATGCCGATAACCATGCCCTGACCCGCGTCTACCCAGGCGTGCGCGAATGCCTGGAATGGCTCGCCGCCCGCGACATCGCCATGGCGGTCGTCACCAACAAGCCCGAACGCTTCATCACCCCGCTATTGGCGGAAAAGGGCCTGGACGGCTATTTCCGCTGGCGGGTCGGCGGCGACACCCTGCCCCGCTGCAAGCCCGCCCCGGATGGCCTGCTGCATGTGCTGCAGGCGGCAGCGGTGGAGCCCGCACAGGCGCTGTTCATCGGCGACTCCTGCAACGACGTGCGTGCCGCCAGCGCCGCCGGGGTACAGTGCGCGGCACTGAGCTACGGCTACAACCATGGCCGACCGATCGCCGAGGAAAACCCCGCGCTGCTGCTCGACGACCTGCGCGAGCTGGTTGCTTCCTCCCCGACGCTGCGCTAGTGTTGCCGCCAGATGTGCATCCCGCCGAAGAGATCAGATAGTGGTCGTCACCTGCAAGCAATGGATGAAAGTGATCAAGGCCCTGGCCCGCTGGCGTTGGCGCGCCTGACATTTTCCATTGGCCGGCACCCGCCGGCTGCCGCTTGCCGAACCCTGTCCGCACCACACCCTCCGACCACGAGGCTGATATGACCCGCGAAGAATTCCTGCGTCTGGCCACCGAAGGCTATAACCGCATTCCGTTGTCCGTCGAAACCCTCGCCGACTTCGACACCCCCCTGTCGATTTACCTGAAGCTGGCCGATGCGCCCAACAGCTACCTGCTCGAATCGGTGCAGGGCGGCGAGAAATGGGGCCGCTACTCGATCATCGGCCTGCCCTGCCGTACCGTGCTGCAGGTACACGACCAGCGCATCAGCGTCAGCGAGGACGGGCTGGAGAGCGAAAGCCTCAGTGCCGACGACCCGTTGGCCTTCGTCGAAGACTTCCTGCGGCGCTACCGGGTCGCACCGGTGCCCGGATTGCCACGCTTCAATGGCGGCCTGGTCGGCTATTTCGGCTATGACTGCGTGCGCTACGTCGAGAAACGCCTGGGCCAGTGCCCCAACCCCGACACCATCGGCACGCCGGACATCCTGCTGATGGTTTCCGACGCCGTGGTGGTCTTCGACAACCTGGCCGGCAAGCTGCACGCCATCGTTCTCGCCGACCCGGCGCAGGCCGACGCCTATGAGCGGGGCCAGGCCCGCCTGGCCGAGATCGTCGAGCAGTTGCGCCAGCCCATGGCGCCGCGCCCCGGCCTCGACTTCAGTGCGGTGAACGCGCCGGAACCGAGCTTCCGTTCCAGTTTCACCCGCGAGGACTACGAGCGCTCGGTCGACATCATCAAGGAATACATCCTCGCCGGCGACTGCATGCAGGTGGTGCCGTCGCAGCGTATGAGCATCGCCTTCGATGCGGCGCCGATCGACCTCTATCGTGCGCTGCGCTGCTTCAACCCGACGCCGTACATGTACTTCTTCAACTTCGGCGACTTCCATGTGGTCGGCAGTTCGCCCGAGGTGCTGGCACGGGTCGAGGATGGCCAGGTGACCGTGCGGCCGATCGCCGGTACCCGCCCGCGCGGCACCACCGAGGAGGCGGACCTGGCGCTGGAGCGGGATCTGCTGTCGGACGCCAAGGAGATCGCCGAACACCTGATGCTGATCGACCTCGGTCGCAACGACGTTGGCAGGGTCGCCGGCATCGGTTCGGTGGAGCTCACCGACAAGATGGTGATCGAGCGCTACTCCAACGTCATGCACATCGTCTCCAACGTCACCGGCCAGTTGCGCCCGGAGCTCTCGGCGCTGGACGCGCTACGCGCCATCCTGCCGGCCGGCACGTTGTCCGGGGCGCCGAAAATCCGCGCCATGGAAATCATCGACGAACTGGAACCGGTCAAACGCGGTGTCTACGGCGGCGCGGTCGGCTACCTGGGCTGGAGCGGCAACATGGACACCGCCATCGCCATCCGTACCGCGGTGATCAAGAACGGCGAGCTGCATGTGCAGGCCGGCGGCGGCATCGTCGCCGATTCGGTGCCGGCCCTGGAGTGGGAGGAAACCATCAACAAGCGCCGCGCCATGTTCCGCGCGGTGGCGTTGGCCACCCACAGCCACAAGACCCAAGCCTGAGGATTGCGCCATGCTGCTGATGCTGGATAACTACGACTCCTTCACCTACAACGTGGTGCAGTACCTGGGCGAGCTGGGCGCTGATGTGAACGTCGTGCGCAACGACGAAATGAGCGTGGCCGAGATCGAAGCCCTCGCCCCCGAGCGCATCGTCGTCTCGCCCGGCCCCTGTACCCCGAGCGAAGCGGGCATCTCGCTGGAGCTGATCCGCCACTTTTCCGGCAAACTGCCCATTCTCGGCGTCTGCCTGGGCCACCAGAGTATCGGCCAGGCCTTCGGCGGCGATGTCGTGCGGGCCCGCCAGGCCATGCATGGCAAGACCAGCCCGGTCTTCCACGAAGGCCAGGGCGTGTTCGCCGGCCTCAACAACCCCCTGTGCGTGACCCGCTACCACTCGCTGGTGGTCAAGCGCGAAACCCTCCCCGACTGCCTGGAAATCACCGCCTGGACGCAACACGATGATGGCGCCATCGACGAAATCATGGGGCTGCGGCACAAGACCCTGAATATCGAGGGCGTGCAGTTCCACCCAGAGTCGATTCTCTCCGAGCAGGGCCACGAGTTGTTCGCCAACTTCCTCAAGCAGACCGGAGGCGTACGCTGATGGATATCAAGCAGGCCCTGAACCGGGTGGCCAGCCAGCTCGACCTGAGCACCGAGGAAATGTCGCAGGTCATGCGCCAGATCATGACCGGCCAGTGTACCGACGCACAGATCGGCGCCTTCCTGATGGGCATGCGCATGAAAAGCGAGACCATCGACGAGATCGTCGGCGCCGCCCAGGTCATGCGCGAGCTGGCCGAGCCGGTGCGGCTGCCGACCGAACACCTGGTCGACACCTGCGGCACCGGTGGCGACGGCATGGGCATATTCAACGTATCGACCGCGGCCTCCTTCGTGGTCGCGGCGGCCGGAGGCAAGGTCGCCAAGCATGGCAACCGCGCCGTCTCCGGCAAGAGCGGCAGCGCCGACCTGCTGGAGGCGGCCGGGGTCTACCTCGAACTGACACCCGAGCAGATCGCCCGCAGCATCGACGCGGTGGGCGTGGGCTTCATGTTCGCCCCGGCCCACCACAATGCGGTCAAGTACGCGGCGGGGCCGCGCCGCGAACTCGGGCTGCGCACCCTGTTCAATATCCTCGGCCCCCTGGCCAACCCGGCGCGCGTGAAGCACCAGGTGCTCGGCGTATTCAGCCAGGCGCTATGCCGGCCGCTGGCGGTGGTCTCCGCCCGCCTCGGCAGCAGCCATGTGCTGGTGGTGCACGCCCAGGATGGCCTGGACGAGATCAGCCTGGCCGCCCCGACCCATATCGCCGAACTGCGCAATGGGGAAATCACCGAATACCGTATCCAGCCGGAGGATTTCGGCATCAGGAGCCAGAGCCTGATCGGCCTGGATGTCGAGGATGCCAGCGGCTCGCTGGCGCTGATCCGCGATGCGCTGGGGCGGCGCAAGACCGAGAACGGGCAGAAAGCCGCCGACATGATCATTCTCAATGCCGGCGCGGCCCTGTATGCCGCGGACATCGCCAGCAGCCTCGTGCAGGGTGTGGAAATGGCGCACGATGCCCTGCATACCGGGCTGGCGCGTGACAAGCTGGAAGAGCTGGTGTCCTTCACCACCATATTCAGGCAGGAGAACCCGTAATGAGCATACCTACCGTGCTGGAGAAGATCCTCGCCCGCAAGGCCGAGGAAGTGGCGGCCCGCCGTGCCCGGATCGGCCTCGCCGAACTGGAACGGCAGGCGGCTGTGGCCGACCCGGTACGCGGTTTCGCCGAGGCCTTGCGCGAACGGGTACAACGCAAGGAGGCGGCAGTCATTGCCGAGATCAAGAAGGCTTCTCCCAGCAAGGGCGTGCTGCGCGAGCATTTCGACCCGCAGCAGATCGCCATCGACTACGAGAATGGCGGCGCCGCCTGCCTGTCGGTGCTGACCGACGTGGATTTCTTCCAGGGCGCCGACCTCTACCTGCAACAGGCACGCGCCGCCTGCAAACTGCCGGTGATCCGCAAGGACTTCATGCTCGACCCCTACCAGGTGGTCGAGGCCCGCGCCCTGGGCGCCGACTGCGTCCTGCTGATCGTCGCGGCGCTGGAGGACGCACAGTTGGCCGAACTGGCCGATGTCGCCAAGAGCCAGGGGCTCGACGTACTGGTCGAAGTCCATGATGGCGAAGAACTGGAGCGGGCCCTGGCGCTAGAGACACCCTTGCTGGGTATCAACAACCGCAACCTGCACAACTTCGAAGTCAGCCTGGACACCACCCTGGAGCTGCTGCCGCGCATTCCCCGTGACCGCCTGGTGGTCACCGAGAGCGGCATTCTCAACCGTGCCGATGTCGAGCTGATGGAAATCAACGAAGTCTATGCCTTCCTGGTCGGCGAAGCCTTCATGCGCGCCAGCCAGCCGGGCCAGGAACTGCAACGCCTGTTCTTCCCGGAGCGGGCACGCCACAGGACCGGCACCAGCCAGAACGATCCCGACTGAACGCCACGCCCGCGGGGTTCAGCGGGTGCCTCAGCGGGTGCCGTACACCACCATCGTCTTGCCCCTCACCTGCACCAGCCCCTGGGTATCCAGGTTGCGCAGGACGCGCCCGACCATTTCCCGCGAACAACCGACGATCCGCCCGATCTCCTGGCGTGTGATCTTGATCTGCATACCATCGGGATGGGTCATGGCCTCCGGCTGCTTGCACAGCTCGACCAGGGTCCGCGCCACCCTGCCGGTGACATCGAGAAACGCCAGGTCGCCCACCTTGCGCGTGGTATTGCACAGGCGCTCGGCCATCTGGCTGCTCAGCGCATAGAAAATCCCCGGCTCCTGCTGGGCCAGCTCACGGAATTTCTCGTAGCCGATCTCGGCGATCTCGCAGTCGCTCCTGGCGCGCACCCAGGCGCTACGCTGGCGCAGCCCCTGGAACAGCCCCATTTCCCCGAAGAAATCCCCCCGGTTCAGATAGTCGATGATGATCTCCCGGCCATCGTCGCCCTCGATCAGGATCGTCACCGAGCCCTGGATGATGAAAAATAGCGTCTCACTGCGTTCCCCGGCATGGATGATCGGGTTCTTCGCGCCATAGCTGCGCCTGCGGCAATGCGCTATCAGTTGGTCGGTATGGTTTTTCGCGTGGCCGAAGGTGATCGCTTCCATGCTGCAGACTCCCGCTGATATGGCCGCTGCCGGCCCTCGATTACTTCTGACGCCAGGACCGCCCGCCAAGACCACAAGGGGACAACGGCTGACGGAACCGGCCAGGTATCGATTAGGACGATTGCATATGCAGCCACTTTAGAACCTCGTGGGAGCAGGCTTGCTCGCGAAGCTACCGTGGCCAGCACCATGCGCGGCCAAGACCGCTCCAACCTTTGCCAGAGCCCGTCTTGTCGATCCCCGGCAGCCACGCTCGTCGCTTCGAAGCCGCAAGCGGCATGCTAGACTGGCGCGTCTTTCCCGGAGTGTGAATATGAAGGCACGAATTCAGTGGGCTGGCGAAGCCATGTTCCTCGGCGAGTCCGGTAGCGGCCATGTGGTGGTGATGGATGGCCCGCCCGACCACGGCGGGCGCAACCTGGGCGTACGCCCCATGGAAATGCTGTTGCTCGGCCTGGGCGGCTGCAGCAGTTTCGACGTGGTGAGCATCCTCAGGAAATCCCGCCAGCGCGTCGAAAGCTGCGAGGCCTTCCTCGAGGCCGAGCGCGCCGATGAAGACCCCAAGGTCTTCACCAGAATCCATCTGCGCTTCGTCGTCAAGGGCCATGGCCTCAAGGAAGCCCAGGTCAAGCGCGCGGTGGAACTGTCGGCCGAGAAATACTGCTCGGCCTCGATCATGCTCTCCCGCGCAGGCGTCGAGATCAGTCATGGCTACGAGATCGTCGAGCTGGACTGAAGAATCGCCAATGCCCGTACCCGGGGCCCATCCGGCCTTCGCTTGACCCGCGTCAGCCAAAAGCCTCACCCATGATCTACAGTGACTGGAGTTCTCCGGCATCGCTGCCCCCGGCACGGCAGCGATGCCACCACCCGTCCCAGATTCAAGGAGAGTGCTCATGGCCATGATGAAAGCCGCTGTCTTCGTCGAACCCGGTCGTATCGAACTGCAGGACAAGCGCATCCCGGACATCGGACCGAATGACGCGCTGGTGCGTATCACCACCACCACCATCTGCGGCACCGACGTACACATACTCAAGGGGGAATACCCGGTCGCCACCGGCCTGACCATCGGTCACGAGCCGGTCGGCATCATCGAAAAACTCGGCAGCAACGTACAGGGCTACCAGGAAGGCCAGCGCGTCATCGCTGGCGCCATCTGCCCCAGCTTCACCTCCTACGCCTGCCAGGACGGCGTTTCATCCCAGGACGGCGGTTGCAGTTGCCACGGCTACAAGCCCATGGGTGGCTGGCGCCTCGGCAACACCATCGACGGGACCCAGGCCGAATACGTGCTGGTGCCCGATGCCCAGGCCAACCTGGCGCCAGTGCCTGACGGCCTGAGCGACGAGCAGGTGCTGATGTGCCCGGATATCATGTCCACCGGTTTCGTCGGTGCGGAAGCGGCCAATATCAGGATCGGCGACATCGTCGTCATCTTCGCCCAGGGGCCCATCGGCCTGTGCGCCACCGCGGGTGCCAAGCTGCGCGGCGCCAGCACCATCATCGCGGTGGACGGCGTCGACTCGCGCCTGGAGATCGCCCGCAACCTGGGCGCCGATGTCACCCTGAACTTCAGGAACGTCGACGTGGTGGATGAAATCCTCAAGCTCACCGGCGGGCGCGGCGTGGATGTCGCCATCGAGGCCCTGGGCCTGCAATCCACCTTCGAGAGCGCCCTGCGGGTACTCAAGCCGGGCGGCACCCTGTCCAGCCTGGGCGTCTACTCCAGCGACCTGGTGCTGCCACTGGGCGCCATCCATGCCGGCCTGGGCGACAACAAGATCATCACCTCGCTGTGCCCGGGCGGCAAGGAGCGCATGCGCCGCCTGCTCAATATCGTCGCCTCCGGGCGGATCGACCTGGCGCCGCTGGTCACCCATGAGTACAAGCTGGACAACATCGTCGATGCCTACGACCTGTTCGCCAACCAACGCGACGGGGTGCTGAAGGTAGCGATCAAGCCCTGAGGGCTTGAGGCTTGAGGCTTGAGGCTTGAGGCTTGAGGCTTGAGGCTTGAGGCTTGAGGCTTGAGGCTTGAGGCTTGAGGCTTGAGGCTTGAGGCTTGAGGCTTGAGGCTTGAGGCTTGAGGCTTGACAGTGTGCGCGCCAGCGCCAAAACCCTGTCAAGCGCTTTCGTCCAGCCTCCAGCGCTCTTACCGGCTCTTCCCTTACTCCCCTTCGCGATCGCGATAGCCCAGCAGGTAGAGGATGCCATCCAGCCCGAGGGTGGAGATGGCCTGCTTGGCCGATTGCTTGACCAGCGGCTTGGCGCGGAAGGCCACTCCCAGGCCGGCCAGCCCCAGCATCGGCAGGTCGTTGGCGCCATCGCCGACGGCGATGGTCTGCTCCAGCCGCAAGCCTTCGCGCTCGGCCAGTTCGCGCAGCAGGTCGGCCTTGCGCTGGGCATCGACGATCGGCTCGATGGCCACGCCAGTGACCTTGCCGTCGACGATTTCCAGTTCGTTGGCGAACACATAGTCGATGCCCAGCTTCGCCTGCAACTGCCGGGCGAAATAGCTGAAGCCGCCGGAGAGAATGGCCGTCTTGTAGCCCAGCCGCTTGAGTTCGGCGAACAGCACCTCGGCGCCCTCGGTCAGCCGCAGGCCCGCGGCGACCTCCTGCAGGGCGCTCTCCGGCAGTCCCTCGAGCAGCGCCAGACGCTCCTTGAAACTGGCGCGGAAATCCAGCTCGCCACGCATGGCGCGCTCGGTGATCGCCACCACCTGCCCGCCCACGCCAGCGGCCTTGGCCAGCTCGTCGATGACTTCCGCCTCGATCAGCGTGGAATCCATGTCGAACACCGCCAGCCGCCGGTTGCGGCGGAACACCGAGTCGCGCTGGAAGGCGATATCGACGTTCAGTTCCTGCGCCACACTGAGGAACTCGGCACGCAGCGCCGCGGTATCGCCGGGCTCGCCACGCACGGAAAACTCGATACAGCCCTTGCCGTGCTCTTCCGGCACATCCAGCGGCATGCGCCCGGACAGGCGGTCGATATGGTCGATATTCAAGGCGTACTTGGCGGTGATGGAACTGACCCGCTGCAACTGCTCGGCGGTCACCTTGCGTGTCAGCAGGGTGACGATATGGCGCGGCTTGCCCTGCCCGGCCACCCACTGCTGGTAGTCCTGTTCGTCGACCGGCGTGAAACGCACCTGCTGGTCATGCTTGTAGGCCATGAACAGCACATCCTTGAGCACCGATGAGGCCCGTTCGTTGTCCGGGATTTCCACCAGAATGCCGAACGACAGCGTGTCATGGATCACCGCCTGGCCGATGTCGAGGATATTCACGCCCCCCTGGGCAAGCACCCCGGTGATGGCCGCGGTCAGGCCGGGGCGGTCTTCCCCGGTGATATTGATCAGGACGATTTCGCGCAAGGCACGGCTCCCATGGCGGATTGAGCGGGGCATTCTACATCATGGCGGCCACGTGGGAGTTGCATGCGACGGGGCCATTGCACATGATCCGCCACCGTCAGAGCGGCAACTCACGCGCGGCGCGAAGGTCGAACTCCCGACCGGCAGTCACAAGGAACGCATCATGGGCCAATGGCTCGACACCCTGACCTCCTGGCTCTCGAGCCACCCCGAGTGGCTCGGCCTGGCATTGCTGCTGGCCGCCTGTATCGAATGCCTGGCCATCGTCGGCCTGCTGGTACCCGGCACTTTCCTGCTGTTCACCATCGCCATGCTTGCCGGCAGCGGCGCCCTGACGCTCGGCCAGACCCTGCTGCTCGGCTATCTCGGCGGCCTGCTGGGCGACCTGCTGTCCTATGCGCTGGGCCGGCGTTACCACCGGAGCATCCGCCGCCTGCCCGGCCTGCGCAACCACCCGCAATGGTTGCTGCGTGCCGAGCACTATTTCGCCAACTACGGCGTGGCCAGCCTGCTGGTCGGGCGCTTCATCGGGCCTCTGCGCCCGATGCTGCCGATGACCGCGGGCATGCTGGACATGCCGTTCGCACGCTTCCTGCTGGTCAGTCTGGCGAGCGCGGCCGGCTGGTCGATCACCTACCTGGTGCCCGGCTGGAGCACCGGCGCGGCGCTGCGCCTGCCGCTGCCCGAGGGCTTCTGGGCGGATGCGGGGGTGATCGCGCTGATCCTGCTACTGACGATCGGCGGCATCGTCCACGGCAGCCTGCGCCAGATGCGCTGGGCCAGCGCGCTATCGTCGCTGCTGGTGGCCCTGGCGCTGGGCAGCCTGTTCATCGGCTGGCCGCACCTGCAGGCCTTCGACCAGGGCCTGCTGGCGGTGATCCAGGACGAGCGCAGCCCAGCCCTCGACCGGGTCATGATGGTCATCACGCGCTTCGGAGATTTCCACGCGCAATTGCTGGCGGCCACCCTGCTCTGCCTGCTGCTGCTGGCCCTGCGCCAGTGGCGAGCACTGCTGTTCGCCAGCGCGACGCTGGTGGGCGCAGCGCTGGGCAACGAAACCCTCAAGAATCTGTTTGCCCGCAGCCGTCCGGAGGTCCTGCTCGAACAGCTTCCCACCTATAGCTTCCCCAGCGGCCATAGCTCGGCCGCTTTCGCTTTCTGCCTGGTACTGGGCGTACTGGCCGGCCGCGGCCAACCGCCGAGGATGCGCCTGGCCTGGCTGCTGCTGGCCGGCCTGCCGGCCGCGGCCATCGCCGGGTCGCGGGTCTATCTCGGCGTGCACTGGCCGACCGACGTGATCGCCGGCGCATTGCTGGCCGGCAGCGCCTGTACGCTCAGCCTGCTACTGGTGCAGTGGCGCGCACCGCTGCAACCGCTGTCCGCCCGCACCTGGCGCATCATCCTGCCCGCCAGCCTGCTGCTGCTCTGCGCCTACACGGCCTGGAACAGCTCCGGCAACCAGCAGTTGTATCGCTATGAAGTGATCGAGGAGCAAGCGGAAGCTTGAAGCCCAGCATCCAGCGCGAAACCGGATACCGTCACAAGAATCACTCGCCATGGCGATTCAGCTTCCAGCCTATGTCTTCCCGCCTCCAACTGCCCCAGTCAGAGCACCGCCAGGGCGGCGGCGTAGTCCGGCTCGTTGGCGATCTCGGCGACCAGTTCGCTGTGCAGCACCTTGTCCTGCTCATCCAGCACCACCACGGCGCGCGCCGCCAGGCCCGCCAGCGGGCCGGTGGATATGGCCACCCCGTAATCCTCGAGGAACGCGGCGCTACGCAGGGTCGACAGGCTGATCACATTCTCCAGCCCCTCCGCCCCACAAAAGCGGGCCTGGGCGAACGGCAGGTCGGCGGAGATGCACAGCACCAAGGTATTGCTCAAACGGCTGGCTTCGCTGTTGAACTTGCGTACGGAAGTGGCGCAGGTCGGGGTATCGACACTGGGGAAGATATTCAGCACCTTGCGCTTGCCCGCCAGGCTGGCCAGGGTGACATCGCTCAGATCGCCGCCCACCAGGCTGAATGCCGGGGCCTGCTGGCCGACCTGCGGCAGATGGCCATCGACCTGAACCGGGTTGCCCTTGAGAGTGACTCGCGTCATGGAGGATTTCCTTTATCTGAGTGAACGGAGGATGCGACCGGGCAGCGAAGCAAAGCCCGATTGCGGCACTCAGGCTACCCGATCCACCAGGAAGATACAGTCGCTCGTCGACGCCCCATGATAGCGGCGCAGATTCAGCGTTCGAGCCAGACCAGGCTGGCGAAGCGCCCCGTACTCGAGTGGCGCCGGTAGGAATAGAAACGCGGATCGCTGTAGGTGCAGAAGCCGCCACCGCTCACCGCCAGTACGCCACAGGCAGCCAGGCGTATGCGCGCCAGCCGGTAGAGGTCGGCCATATGGCGGCCGGCATTGAGGCTCGGGCTGAAAGCATCGCTGGCCTGGGCATGCTGGCTGACGAAGGCATCGCGCACTTCCTCGCCCACCTCGAACGCCGCAGGCCCGATCGCCGGCCCAAGCCAGGCCAGCAGTTGCCCCGGATCGCAGGCCATGGCAGCCACCGTCGCCTCCAGCACGCCAGCCGCCAACCCGCGCCAACCGGCATGGGCCGAGGCCACCCGGCTACCGGCACGGTCGCAGAACAGCACCGGCAGGCAGTCGGCCGTCAGCACCACGCTCGCCACGCCCGGTTCGGCGCTCCAACTGGCATCCGCCTCGGCCACCTGCCCGGGGCTCGCCTCGACCACCCGTGTCGAATGCACCTGGGACAACCAGGCCGGGCGGCAACCCAGTGCCTGCGCCAGGTAACGGCGGTTCCAGGCAACCGCGGCGGCCTCGTCGCCGACATGCTCCCCCAGGTTGAAAGCGTCGAAAGGCGCGGCGCTGACGCCGCCCTCCCGCGTGGTGACGCAGGCCCGCACGCCCACTGGAGCGGGCCAGTCCGGCGCGATCCAGGCGGCACTCATCCGACGAAGGCCCCGCGGTCCTGCTGCAGCAACGTCAGCAACCAGACGAAATCGTCCGGCAAGGGTGATTCCCACTTCATGCGCTGCCCTGTGACCGGGTGCTCCAGCTCCAGGAAGCGCGCATGCAGGGCCTGGCGTGGGAAATCGCGCAACGACTGCACCAGCGTCGGATTGGCCGCCGGCGGGATACGGAAACGCCCGCTGTACAGCGGGTCGCCCACCAGCGGATAGCCCAGGTGCGCCATGTGCACGCGGATCTGGTGGGTACGCCCGGTCTCCAGCTTGACTCGTACATGGGTATGCGAGCGCATGCGCTCCAGCACCCGGTAATGCGAGATGGCCGGCTTGCCGCCTTCCACCACGGCCATGCGCTGGCGCTGCTGGCCATGCCGGCCGATAGGCGCATCGATGGTGCCGCCGGTGATGATCACGCCAATCACGATCGCCTCGTAGATGCGGCTGACCGTGCGCTTCTGCAACTGTTCCACCAGCCGGGTCTGCGCCTCCAGCGTCTTCGCCACCACCATCAGGCCGGTGGTGTCCTTGTCCAGCCGGTGGACGATACCGGCCCGCGGCACGTTGATCAGGCCGGGCACATGATGCAGAAGGGCATTGAGCAGGGTGCCATCGGCATGCCCGGCGGCCGGATGCACCACCAGCCCGGCGGGCTTGTCCAGCACCAGGATATGCTCGTCCTCGAAGACGATATTCAGCGGAATGTCCTGGGGCTGCCACTCGCCCTGGGCTTCCTGCTCGGCGGACAGCTCCAGCCGCGAACCGGCATGCACGGTATCGCGTGGGCGCAGCGCCCGGCCATCGACGGTCAACTGCCCGTCCTTGATCCAGGTCGCCAACCGTGAACGGGAGTGTTCGGGAAACAACCGGGCCGCCACCTGGTCGAGCCGCTGCCCGCCCAATTCGAAGGGAACTTCGGCGCTGAGTTGAATGGGCTGGGAGTGGGTAGTCGACATAATGCTCAGTGGGCGCTTGCGGAAAATGGAAGGGGATGACACGGCGGCGGCGCTCCATCATGAAGCGGCGCCATTCGCCATGCGGGAAGCACCTGGCTCAGCCTTTGGTTTCGGAGCCGGGCTTGTGTTTAAATACGTCGTCTTTGCCCCGGACACGGGGCGCCCATCATATCAGGACGGCTCCGCGCGAGACAGCCAGCCGTCACAGGGACGCAAGCCGCCATGCAAGTGAAACACCTGCTGCTGATCGCCATCCTGGGCCTTACCGCCGCCTGCTCATCCAAAGAAACCGTCAACGAGAACCTGGGCGAGACGGAACTCTACCAGCAGGCGCAGCAAGACCTGGACAATAAGAGCTACACCAGCGCCATCACCAAGCTCAAGGCGCTCGAGTCACGCTACCCCTTCGGTCGTTTCGCCGAGCAGGCGCAACTGGAACTGATCTACGCCTATTACCGCAACGCCGAGCCGGAAGCCGCGCGCTCCTCGGCCGAGCGCTTCATCCGCCTGCATCCGCAGCACCCCAACGTCGACTACGCCTACTACCTCAAGGGCCTGGCCTCCTTCGACCAGGACCGTGGCCTGCTGGCGCGCTTCCTGCCGCTGGACATGACCAAGCGCGATCCAGGCGCTGCGCGCGATTCCTTCAACGAATTCGCCCAGCTCACCAACCGCTATCCCAATAGCCGTTACGCGCCGGATGCCAAGGCACGCATGATCTACCTGCGCAACCTGCTGGCCGCCAACGAAGTCCACGTCGCCCATTACTACCTCAAGCGCGAGGCCTATGTCGCCGCTGCCAACCGTGGCCGCTACGTGGTCGAGAACTTCCAGCAGACCCCCGCCGTGGGCGATGGCCTGGCGATCATGACCGAGTCCTACCAGCGCCTCGGCCTGACCGACCTGGCCGACACCAGCCTGCGGACCCTCAAGCTGAATTACCCCGACCACCCGAGCCTGGTCGATGGCGAATTCGTTCCACGCGAGAAAGAAAGCGACACCCGCTCCTGGCTGTCGAAAGCCACCCTGGGCCTGATCGAAAGCGAAGTGCCGCCGCCGGACACCACCCAGGCCAGCCGCGACGTCATCCGCCAGTACCAGAATGCCGAACAGGACCTGCCCGCGGAAATCCGCCCGACCCTGCGGGACCTCGAGCAGGGAGGCAGCAAGCGCTCCTGGTGGAGCTATCTGACCTTCGGCCTGTTCGACTGACGGCCGCCCATCATGCTGCTTCGTCTGCTGCTCTGGGTCGCACTGATCGGCGCCATCATCTGGCTATGGCGCCGCGCCACTCGCAAACCCAAGCTGCGCCCCGAGCAACCGACGGCACAGCCCATGGTGCGCTGCGCCACCTGCGGCGTGCATGTCCCGCAGGACCAGGCGCTGCAGTCGGAGCGGCAGTGGTACTGCAGCAAGGCGCATTTGCCGCGTAATGGGCAACCCCGCGATCAATCGTGATACGACGACCAGTCGCCGGCCGCCAGACGATACAGGCAATGCTGGCGTAAATCGCTGTGCTCGGGGATATCAGGATGCTCGAAGGTACCGCACTCGCGCATGCCCAGGCGTTCCATGACTGCACGGGAACGCCGGTTGCCAACCGTGGTGAAGGCCAGGACTTCCGGCAAATGCAGCACCTGAAAGCCGACACGCAGAACGGTTGAAGCCGCTTCCGTGGCCAACCCCTTGCCCCAATGCTGGAATGCGAGACGCCATGCGATCTCCACACAGGGAGAAAATGGAAGCCTCGCCGAGGGTGTATGCAAACCGACGAATCCAACGAACTCCCGCGAAGCCCTGGTCTCCACTGCCCACACCCCCCAGCCGCGCTCTGCCATCAGTGACTGGCAACGGTCGGCCATGGCATCACTCTCGGCTTGCGTCAGGGTAGCGGGAAAGAACGCCATCACTCTCGGGTCCGCATTGAGCGCGGCAAAGGGTTCACGATCGGCAGGCAGCCACTGGCGCAACCGGAGGCGTTCGGTCTCGAACTCGATCGGATCAACCATTCACTCTGGCCCCGCCAGTCATGATGGCTGGATTGAAGCGCGGGAAGAGCCGAGGCGCATATGCAGCAACGGATAAGGCTTGCCCTGGCCATCCAGCGGCGACCTTGCGAACACCTCGAAACCCATATGCCGATAAAAGCCCAATGCCAGGTCGTTCTGCTCGTTGACATCGACCAGGCGTACGGCCAGTACAGATACCGCGTGATCGAGCAATGCCTTACCTACGCCCTTGCCCCGGGCCTCGGGGGCGATGAACAGCATTTCCAGCTTTTCACCTGAAACACCCGTGAAGCCAAGGATTTCAGCGTTATCGCCGACGAATACCATCACATTCACCGCGGGCAGCCAGTCCTCGAGAATCCGTGGCCGAAGCTCGCACAGGTCATCCTCCAACAGAAAATCATGGGTCGCCCTGACCGATGCCTCCCAGATATCCGTGATAACTGCAAACTCCAAGGCAAGTGCGGTGCGGATCGTCATGCGAAACCTCGTCTCAATCTTTAATTGCAGAATGCCGTACAATGGCGATAGTTTGCATACTCTGCCACGCCACTATCGGCAATGAACTCGCTATATGCCTAATATACAAAATAAAACATATCCACCCAAAAAGGTGCTGCCTCCACAAAACAACATCAGAGGCATGGTCGTCGCTCTCGCGAGCTTAGGGTACATGGACCCTGTCAGCAACTGCGGAACCCTGAATACGTCTATATAGCTGAGTTGACCCAGTACCGAAGAAATCGATGCCAGGATCAGCAGTGGAATCGCGAATAAAAGAGGCCAGGCAGGACCTTTCTTGTCAAATAGATTACTAGACAGGCCAATCCCTAGAGTCACGAGAGTGATAGATAATACGGACAAGTGTTTGAAAAAGTCCGCCATAAGCCGGTAGTGTTCAGAAAGGTTTTTCTTGATTTTCATTGAGCTACTGGTTCTCCCGCACCATATAAAGTTGCCGAAGCGTCCTTCTCGACTGCGATGCTAGGCATCGCGCTCACTTGAAGCCCTACGAAAGCGGACCAGGCGAATAATAGAAGTACGGCAGGCCAGAAAGAAGTCTTGAGTATGGGCGCCAATACCCAAGACTGACAATATCATCGCGCATATCTGACACCTGCCCTGCGACTGTTATAGCGACGACCACAAATAATGAGAGCGTCCAGACTGGAGACCGTAGTCGCTCGATTCCCTATTCAACCTGCCATGAACAACTCTGATAAGCACACGGCGGACCTATCGAGAGTCGGCCTGTATAGTTCAGGCCCCCTTTCGTTGTAACGCATCCGTTGTAAAGCACCGCAAAACCTTATCCAGAGGTTTCTCGGTAACCGGTCCCGACAGAGCCATGCCCCTGGTTTACAATCGCCCTCCCGATTTCCATGGCAGCACACCCCATGTGGTCATTTCGTGCCTGGCGGCGCCAGCGTCTGCTCAAGCGTTACCCTATCGCCCCTGAACTCTGGGCCCAGGTGCTCGACAGCCTGCCGCTGCTGGATGGCCTGGAGCCGCAGGCACTGCAGTTACTGCAGGAGCGCGCGGTGCTCTTCCTGCATGCCAAGCGCCTGACGCCATTGCCCGGCGTGACCCTGGAACCCTTCGACCGCCTGCGCCTGGCGGCCATGGCCGAGTTGCCGCTACTGGCGTTGTCGGAGAAGCTGGAGTGGTACCAGGGCTTCCATGAAGTGCTGATCTACCCGGAAGACTTCCTCAGCCCGCAGAAATACCGCGACCCGAGTGGCGTCGAGCATGAATGGGACGCCGAGCACAGCGGCGAGGCCTGGCTGCAAGGGCCGGTGATACTGGCCTGGCCAGGAGTCCACGAGAGTGGCGGCTGGGAAGGCTACAACCTGGTGATACACGAACTGGCACACAAGCTGGACATGCTTAACGGCGATGCCAACGGCCTGCCGCCGCTGCATGGGGACATGCGTATCGAGGAATGGGCGCGCGTCATGCAGGCCGCCTATGACGCGCTGAACGCCACACTGGACCGCAACCCCCATGCCCACACGCCGATCGACCCTTACGCGGCGGAAAACCCGGCCGAGTTCTTCGCCGTCACCAGCGAATATTTCTTCAGCGCTCCCGACCTGCTGGAACAGGCGCTGCCCGAGGTCTATGGCCAACTCCGCAGCTTCTATCGGCAGGACCCGCTGGCACGCCTGCGCTGCCTGCGCCAGCGTCATCCGGAGTATGCCGATGGCCCTGGCCCGGCAACCGGTTAAAAACCAGAGCGCCCGTTTCGTCTACCTTTCGCCTGCTTCGCAGCCGCTCCGGCGCTTGCTCCATCATGGAAAAAGCGCTGGATTGCACCTATAATCGCGCCCGACTTCTCGCCCCCGGCCCCATCGCCGAACACGGAGCAACCCCATGAGCTACAGCAAGATCCCGGCCGGCAAAGACCTGCCAAACGACATCTACGTCGCCATCGAAATCCCGGCCAACCACGCGCCGATCAAATACGAGATCGATCACGACACCGACTCGCTGTTCGTCGATCGCTTCATGGCCACCCCGATGTTCTACCCGGCCAACTACGGCTTCATCCCCCACACCCTGGCCGACGATGGCGACCCGCTCGACGTGCTGGTGGTCACCCCCTACCCGGTCGCCCCCGGTTCGGTCATACGCGCCCGCCCGGTCGGCATCCTGCACATGACCGACGAAGCCGGCGGCGATGCCAAGCTGGTCGCCGTACCGCATGACAAGCTGACCACTATCTACAAGGACGTACAGGAATACACCGACCTGCCGCCGCTGCTGATCGAACAGATCAAGCACTTCTTCGAGAACTACAAGGACCTCGAAAAAGGCAAGTGGGTCAAGGTCGAGGGCTGGGGCGGCGCCAACGAGGCGCGCACGGCCATCACCAAGGCCGTGGCGGCCTACCAGAAGTAAGCCTCTACCGCGGAACGAGAGCCGGCTACCAGCCGGCTTTTTCATTTCCCATCGGGTAGGAGGCGGGGTCGCCCATCCCATCATCTCGCGATACCGGTAGCACATGGCAGGCCAAACAGATCTCCCTGGGTAATTCGCGCGACCTTCCTGCTTATGCCTGTCGGATTTACGTCGCAGCGTTCCGTGCAAGTATTGGGCTTTGCCAATCATGGCTACCTTACCCCGCTACGCCGCCTCTATCCGCTTCCTGTTCGTCAGGCCAGCATTTTGCCTTCGGCTTCCTTCAGACTCGCAGTCACCCACGACACCCTTGCCGTCCAGCTAACACTTCCCCTTGCCGGGTGTGTAGAGGACTTTCACCTTCAAGTCACCAACGAGGCCACCACAGCCAAGCTGGTTGCGCTCACGCGCAACGCGCCATGCCTGGCGCACAACGAAAAAGGCCGCTGCAAGCAGCGGCCTTTTCACGGAGGAGCGGCTCAGACGAGCTTTTCCAGCTCCGGTACTGCTTCGAACAGGTCGGCGACCAGGCCGTAGTCGGCCACCTGGAAGATCGGCGCATCCTCGTCCTTGTTGATCGCGACGATCACCTTGGAGTCCTTCATGCCCGCCAGGTGCTGGATGGCACCGGAAATGCCCACGGCGATATACAGTTGCGGCGCGACGATCTTGCCAGTCTGGCCGACCTGCATGTCGTTCGGCACGAAGCCGGCATCGACGGCGGCGCGGGAAGCGCCGACAGCGGCGCCCAGCTTGTCGGCCAGGGCGTACAGGTGCTTGAAGTTGTCGCCGTTCTGCAGGCCACGACCACCGGAAATGACGATCTTGGCCGCGGTCAGTTCGGGACGGTCGGAAGTCGCCAGTTCCTCGCCGACGAACGCCGACTTGCCGGCATCGCCGGTGCCACTCACAGGCTCGATGGCAGCCGAACCGCCCTCGGCGGCGACCGCGTCGAAGCCGGTGGCACGCACGGTGATCACCTTGACCGGAGCGCTGGACTGCACGGTGGCGATGGCGTTGCCTGCGTAGATCGGGCGCTTGAAGGTATCGGCAGCGACCACTTCGACGATCTCGGAGATCTGCTCCACATCCAGCAGCGCGGCGACGCGCGGCAGGTAGTTCTTGCCATTGGTGGTGGCCGGCGCCAGCACATGGCTGTAGCCCTTGGCCAGCCCGACGATCAGCGGCGCGACGTTTTCCGGCAGCAGGTTGGCATAGGCCGCATCATCGGCGACCAGCACCTTGCCCACACCCGCGACCTTGGCGGCGGCTTCGGCAACGGGGGCGACGCCCTGGCCGGCGACCAGCACGACGATCTCGCCGCCGATCTTCTGCGCGGCGGCAACGGTGTTCAGGGTGGCACCGGCCAATGCGCCGTTGCTGTGCTCAGCGATTACCAGGATTGCCATCTCAGATCACCTTCGCTTCGTTCTTCAGTTTCTCGACCAGTTCGGCAACCGAACCCACTTTGATACCGGCGCTGCGCGCGGCCGGCGCCTCGACCCTGACGGTCTTCAGCGTGGAAGCCAGGCTGACGCCCAGGGCGTCCGGGGTAACGGTCTCCAGCGGCTTCTTCTTGGCCTTCATGATGTTCGGCAGGGAAGCGTAGCGCGGCTCGTTCAAACGCAGGTCGGTGGTCACCACGGCCGGCAGGGCCAGGGAGACAGTCTGCAGGCCGCCGTCGATCTCGCGGGTGACGCTCAGCTTGTCGCCAGCCACTTCCACCTTGGAGGCGAAGGTGCCCTGGGCATAGCCGGTCAGCGCCGCCAGCATCTGGCCGGTCTGGTTGTTGTCGCTGTCGATGGATTGCTTGCCGAGGATCACCAGTTGCGGTTGCTCCTTGTCCACCACGGCCTTGAGCAGCTTGGCCACGGCCAGGGAGTTCAGCTCTTCGCCGCTCTCGACCAGCAGCGCACGATCCGCACCCAGCGCCAGGGCGGTACGCAGTTGCTCCTGCGCCGCGGCAGGGCCAATGGTGACGACGACGATCTCGCTCGCCACGCCTTTCTCTTTCAGGCGCACGGCCTCTTCGACGGCGATCTCGCAGAAGGGGTTCATCGACATCTTGACGTTGGCCAGGTCGACGCCGGAGTTGTCCGCCTTGACGCGAACCTTGACGTTGTAATCGACCACTCGTTTGACAGCTACAAGAATCTTCATGGATTCCTCGTTACTCTCCGGTGAATAGAATTCCGCCAAGGTGAGCCGAGAACGACTCGGCGCCGGAAACCGAAGGTTCCGTGGCAGGCGGTTGAAATACTCATGAGGCCATATCTGGTCGAAAGTGCTGCGAAATTCTCACCTACCGCTGGTAAATGCCGTCATTCCAGTACTTTCGCCCTGCCCTGGGCCATCCATCACTTTATTTCAACGGCATGCCAACCCGTCTGGCGAATGCAAACTGCCCGTATCTTGACTGCTGGTAATAAGCGGGTCAACAACGCAAATGCCTCGCTATAACCCTCAGAAGCCCGATAGTAGCAGGCTTTGTAAAAATTCAAACAAACGTTTGTATTGGACCCGATCGGGCGTACATATATAATGCGCGCCTCGACCCGCCAAGGACCGGTCCAGGTCGCCGACATCTACCTAGAAAACAAACGAGCCCTGATCAGGAGATAGCCCCATGGAACGCGAATACATGGAATTCGACGTCGTCATCGTCGGCGCCGGGCCGGCAGGCCTATCCGCCGCCTGCCGCCTCAAACAGGTCGCCGCCGAAGCGGGCCGGGAAGTCAGTGTCTGCGTCGTGGAAAAAGGCTCCGAGGTCGGCGCTCACATCCTCTCCGGGGCGGTATTCGAACCGCGTGCGCTGAACGAACTCTTCCCCGACTGGAAAGAGCTCGGCGCCCCGCTGAACACCCCGGTGAAACGCGATGATATCTATCTGCTGAGCAACGCGGAAAAAGCCATCAAGGTACCCAACGTCTTCGTGCCCAAGCCGATGCACAACGAAGGCAACTACATCATTTCCCTGGGCAACCTGTGCCGCTGGCTGGCCCAGCAGGCGGAAAACCTCGGCGTGGAAATCTACCCCGGCTTCGCCGCCCAGGAAGCGCTGATCGACGACGACGGCGTCGTACGCGGCATCGTCACCGGCGACCTGGGTGTCGATCGCGAAGGCAATCCCAAGGAAGGCATCTATACACCCGGCATGGAGCTGCGGGCCAAATACACCCTGTTCGCCGAAGGCTGCCGTGGCCATATCGGCAAGCAACTGATCAAACGCTTCCAGCTCAACGCCAATGCCGATCCGCAGCACTACGGCATCGGTATCAAGGAACTCTGGGAAATCGACCCGGCCAAGCACGAACAGGGGCTGGTCATCCACACCTCCGGCTGGCCGCTGGACAAGGACAACCCGGGCGGTTCCTTCCTCTATCACCTGGAGAACAACCAGGTGGTGGTCGGCCTGATCGTCGACCTGGCCTACAGCAACCCCCACCTCTCGCCCTTCGATGAATTCCAGCGCTACAAGCACCATCCGGTGGTCGCCCAGTACCTGGAGGGCGGCAAGCGCATCGCCTATGGTGCGCGCGCCCTGAGCAAGGGCGGCTTCAACTCGCTGCCGAAGATGGTCTTCCCCGGAGGCGCGCTGATCGGTTGCGACCTCGGCACCCTCAACGGCGCCAAGATCAAGGGCAGCCATACCGCCATGAAGTCCGGCATGCTCGCCGCCGAGGCCATCGTCCAGGCCCTTGGCGCGGAACGCGAGAACGACGAGCTGGAGAATTACGTCGAGGGCTTCAAGGCCAGTTGGCTGAACGAGGAGCTGTACCAGAGCCGCAACTTCGGCCCCGCCATGCACAAGTTCGGCCCGCTGTTCGGCCCCGCCTTCAGCTTCATCGAGCACAACCTGCTCGCTGGCAAGCTACCGTTCACCCTGCGCGATACGCGCCAGGATTATGCCTGCCTGCTAAAAGCGGCGGACGCCAGGAAGATCGACTACCCGAAACCGGACGGCAAACTCAGCTTCGACAAGCTCAGCTCGGTATTCCTCTCCAATACCAACCATGAAGAGGACCAGCCGATCCACCTCAAGCTGGCCGACCCGAACATCCCGATCGACAGCAACCTGCCGCTCTACGACGAGCCGGCCCAGCGCTATTGCCCGGCGGGGGTCTACGAAGTGGTCGACAATGACGACGGCGGCAAGCGCTTCCAGATCAACGCGCAGAACTGCGTGCACTGCAAGACCTGCGACATCAAGGACCCGGCGCAGAACATCACCTGGGTCGCCCCGGAAGGCACCGGCGGGCCGAACTACCCCAATATGTAATGGACAAACGAAGGCTCCCACTGGGAGCCTTCTTCATTTACAACCCCAACGAAGGCCGCCGACCATGAGTGACTCCAGACAGCGCTTCACCGACCGGGTACAGGACTATGTCAGGTTCCGTCCGAGCTACCCGGCCAGCCTGGTCGACTTTCTGCACGCGCATGGCGTGGAGCCGGCCGCCAAGATCGTCGACATCGGCGCCGGCACCGGTATCGCCAGCAAGCTGTTGCTGGATGCCAGGCATCCGCTGACCGCCGTCGAACCCAACGATGCCATGCGGGCCGCCGCGCAAGCCTGGCTGGGCGAATACCCGGGCTATACCAGCGTCACCGGCAGCGCCGAACACAGCGGCCTGCCGGACGCCTGCGCCGACCTCATCATCGCCGCCCAGGCCTTCCACTGGTTCGATCCGGACGGTTGCCGTCGGGAGTTCAAGCGCCTGCTGCGCCCGGACGGCCAGGTGGCGTTGTTCTGGAACAGCCGCCGTCTGCGCGGCAGCGCCTTCCTCGAAGGCTATGAAGACCTGCTGCGCCAGCACGGCACCGACTACACCGATGTGGCCGAGCGCTACCCCGATGCAGAGCAGGTCGCCGACTGGTTCCAGGGCGGACTGCAGACACAGACCTGCATCGACAATAGCCAGCGGCTGGATTACCAAAGCCTCAAGGGACGTCTGCTGTCCTCCTCCTACGCCCCAAAGCCGGATCACCCCGGCTATCCCGCCATGCTGGCGGCATTGGAAAGACTGTTCGACGAAACGCAACGGGACGGCCATATCGATTTCGACTACGACACCGAAGTCTATCTGGGCCGCCTGCCGTAACCGGGAGGATGGCGCGAAGCTGCCGACCTGTCGCCAGGAGCAAGCTTGTGGTGAGCAGGAGCGCCATGCTCTAATCGCGAAAAATTATCACTTCCACGCCAACCACATGTCCCCTCCCCGCCAGCAGCACCTCCACATCGAGCGTCTCTACCGCGAACAGCACCCCTCGCTGGTACGCTGGTTCCAGCGCCGCCTGGGCAGCCCCCAACAGGCGGCGGACCTGAGTCAGGACGCCTTCCTGCGGCTGTTGGAAAAGACCGACTTCGCCAACCACCCGACGCCCCTGTCATTCCTGAGGCTGGTGGCACGCGGACTACTGATCGATTTCTACCGACGCTCTGCGCTTGAACGCAGTTACCTGCACTACCTGGCCCAGCAACCACAGGACCTGCAGCCCGATCCCCAACAGCGGGTCGCCGACCTGCAACAGCTCCGCTTGATCGACAGCCAACTGGACGGGCTGCCCACCCGGGTCAAGCGCGCCTTCCTGCTGCACCGCCTGGCGGGCATGAGCCAGGCCAGGATCGCCGAGGAGCTTGGCCTCTCGCCGGCACGTATCCAGCAGTACCTGGCCAAGGCTACCCTGCACTGCTACAGGCTGCGCTTCGACGTTGAAAATGACTGAAATGCCGTTACCGGAAGAAATCGTCAAGGCTGCCATCGACTGGCAACTGAAACTGGATGCCCAGGGGCGGACGGACAGCCCTGAGCTGCGCCACTGGCTCGCCAGCGACCCGCGCCACCGCCAGGCCTGGCAACGGCTCGGCAGCCTTGGGCAGGACTTCTCGCGCCTGCCCGACGGGCAGCGCAAGGTGCTGCTGGACAGCCACGCGCCTTCGCCACGCCTGCGCCCCCATGGGCTGGCCGGGATTGCCCTGGCCATCACCTGCGGGCTGTTGCTCATGCACCGCCAACAGCCACTGCCCAGCCTGCTGGCCGACTACGCCAGCGGCACGGGGCAGGTGCGCGAAATCAGGCTGGAGGACGACAGCCGCGTGCTGCTCGGCCCGCGCAGTTGGATCGATATCGACTTCAACGACGGACAGCGCCTGGTCCTGCTGCGCCAGGGCCAGGTTTTCATCGAAACCGCCAAGGATGCCCGCCCCTTCGTGGTTCGCAGCGTCGATGGCAGCATGCGGGCGCTGGGCACCGTCTTCACGGTGCAGCGCGATGCACAAGGCAGCCATCTGGCGGTCAGCCAGTCGGCCGTTGCCGCCCAGGGGCGCCCCTCGGGCACGGAGGTCATCGTACGCGCCGGCGAAAGCATTGCCCTGCGCGATGGCGAACTCGGCCCTGTGCGGCCTGGCGCCAAGGGCGCCGACGCCTGGACACGCGGCATGCTACAAGCGGACGACCAACCCCTTGAGGACGTGCTGAGGGCGCTTGCCCACTACCGTCGCGCGCCCCTGAGCCTCGACCCGGCACTGGCCGGCCTGCGCGTCAGCGGCAGCTTCTCCCTGCACGACACGGACCGCACCCTGGAAGCGCTGGCCAGCGCCCTGCCAATCCGGGTCATCAGCTATGGAGGACTCTGGACACGGGTCGTCCCCAGCGCCGAACACTGACCCGGCGACGGCCAGGCACCAATGCGGCGCCGAATAAAAATACTCATCTCCCCCTATGGGTTCTCCCACTTCGTTCGGTACTTGAAGGGCCAACACCGAACAGGAACCCCTTCAATGCCTATCCCCATGAACCTGCGCCCCCTGGCGCTGAGCGTCGCCCTGGTGCTCACCGGCCTGCCCGCCGTGGCCGCGACGCAAACCTACGACATGCCCTCCGCGCCTCTCGGCCAGACACTGGCACAGATCGCCAGCAACGCCGGCCTGATCCTGGTCGTCAGCCCCGGCCTGGTGGCCAATATCCGCTCCAGCCCGGTACAGGGCGACCTCAGCCCCGAGCAGGCCCTGCGCCAGGCCATCGGCGATCATCCGATCCAATTGCAGAAGAATGCGAATGGCAGCTATGTCGCGCTTGCCAAGGGCGAAGACTCGGCACTGAACCTCGCCACCATCGATATATCGGGCAGCGACCTCCAGGGCCGGCTGATGACCGAAGGCAGCGGCTCCTACAGCACAGGCGCCGTTTCCGCCGGCGGTAAGGCGCCGCAAGCCCTGCGCGACATCCCCCAGTCGATTTCCGTGCTGACACGGCAGAACATCGAAGACCAGGGGATCACCAACATGGAGCAGGCACTGGACAAACTGACCGGTATCACAGTGGTTGGCGGCAACAGCGTCGATACCAAGTTCTACTCCCGAGGGTTCGAGGTCACCAGTGTGCAAACGGACGGGAGCGCCCCCGGCATCCGCCAGCAGAACTACCAGTCGCTGCCGGATATGGCGATCTACGATCATGTGGAAGTCCTGCGCGGCTCCGACGGTCTGTTCAGCGGCACAGGCGAACCCGGCGGCACCCTGAATCTGGTGCGCAAGAAGCCACTTTCGTACAACCAGATCAAGACAGCGACCTCGGTTGGAAGCTGGGACAACTATCGCCAGGAAGTCGACGTTACCGGCCCACTGGCCTTCGACGGGCGCCTGCGCGTCCGTGGCGTATTCGCCACGGAAGACCGCGATTACTTCTACGATACGACTAATAGCAGGAAGGAAACCTACTATGGGGTCCTTGAGGCCGACCTCACTCCCGACACACTGCTAACCCTGAGCGGCAGCCACCAGTGGCGCAAGATAAAGGGTTACTGGGACAGCGGCCTGCCACGCTACGACACCGGGGAAGACATCGGTCTATCGCGCGATACCTCGCTGGCGGCCGACTGGTCCACTGCCAACTACGCAACCGACGAAATCTTCGTAAAGCTTGAGCACACTTTCAACGAAAACTGGAAAGTCAACGGCAGCTACACCCGCTACAGCCAGGACATCACCCATAACATCGGGCAGGCAACCGGCACCATCGACAGCACCACGGGCCAAGGCTCGCTGTTCTCCCGCTGGGGCCGTGACTACTCCATCGATCAAGACCTTTACGACGCCAACATTTCGGGCCACTTGCAGGCGTTCGGCCTCGAGCACGAGGTTCTGTTCGGCATTGACCACCAGGAGACCCGGCGAGGCTTCGAATCGTATCGCCTGGGCATGGCCAACATTGCGGTCGACCCGCGCCAGAACGACATTGACGACCAGCCAATGGGCGCCATGCCAGGCATTTACATTACCTTCCCAGCGTGGAACCAGCGCAAGAGCGGCGCCTACGCGACACTACGCGCGCAACTGGCCGAACCACTCAAGCTGATCGTCGGCGCTCGCTACTCCGACTACAACGACAACATCTTTAGCGTGCTTCCAGCCTACAACCTGGATTACCCCACGGGTGGAAAAGACAGTGGCGTCATCACACCGTTCGGCGGCCTGGTCTACACCGTTAACGATCAGTGGTCGGTCTATACCAGTTACAGCCAGATCTACACCCCACAGACCACCTATCTGAACAGCGGTCATCAATCACTCAAGCCAATGACCGGCGATACCTACGAACTCGGCAGCAAAGCCGAGCTGTTCAACAAGAAGGCCAACCTTTCACTCGCGGTGTACTACACCAAGCGCGAAAATGAGGCCATGCAGCTTTATTCGGAAACTGTAGCCAATACCGCCAACCCATGCTGCTATGAAGCGGCTGGCAAGATCGTCAGCAAAGGCATTGATGTCGAGATCACCGGCGAGCTTCTGCCAGACTGGCAGATCGGTGCCGGCTATACCTTCAACATCAACGAGCAGGTCAAGACCAGTACTGCCTCGAACCGTGGCAAGCCGCTCAGTACGCAGACGCCCAAGCATCTGCTCAAAGTGTTCACCAGCTATCGCCTCCCTGGCGGCCTTGACCACTGGAAAGTCGGGCTGGGCGCCAATATCCAGAGTCGTAACTATGTGAGCGGAACTTCATCGGTCAAGGATACTTTTGGTAATACGATCGACACTAGCGTTCCGTACAACTACGAACAACCGGGCTACGCCGTCTGGAATGCTCTGCTGGACTACAGGATCGATAACCACTGGAGCACGTCGCTCAACGTCAACAATATATTCGACAAAAAGTACTACCGGACCGTAGGCAGCAACAGCATCGACAACTGGTATGGCGATCCGCGCAATTTCACACTGACGCTGCGCGGCACCTTCTGAACACCGGAAGCCGTTGCCCTCACTACCAGAGCCTCTCGCATCTTTTCCACAAAGGTGCGAGGACCGCACCGGCTTATCCCCGCCCTGGCGTTCGGCCCAGCGGGGCACTTGCGATCGAGTATTCCCCATGGAGCACGATCGCAAGCGCGCCAGTATCCCGGCCCGCCAGCCCATGGCCAACCACGAAGAGAAATACATCCATACATTTTTTTATCCCGGAGGGTGCGGGTTTTCCGCATCTCATCCGTCTTTACCTATAGAGATCGGCAAATTCGCGCCGGCCCCGTTAAAGAAGACGTTTGGCCTGCCACGGCACAGGCCCTGTCTGGCCAGAGGGATCGCAATGATTTTTCAGAACACCCCCAACCACGCCCTGCGGCAACTCCTCAACGAGGCAGGCTTGAAAGTCAGCCTGCCTCGCCTGAAAGTACTGGCATTGTTCAGGGACCATGCCCTGGCGTCCGACGGCCTGTCCTGCAAGGAGCTGCACAGCCTGCTGGTGGAGACGGGCACGCCCGTTTCGTTGCTCTGCGTCCGCCAGATGCTGCCGCGCCTGTGCAACAGCAACCTGCTGACTTGCGACAACGACAAGACCTATCGGCTGAATAGCGAGGTACTGGCCGAGGTGGCCGATCAGCCGCAACCGGAACGAAGGCTGGTCGCCAACGCCTGAACAGCCTGGCAGGCCTCAGAACCTGTTCACGATCTCGCGAGCTAGAGCCGCACTGGAAGTGCGTTAGCCGCAAGCGGCTTGCCGAGCCTGTTCTAACGCAGCATGGCCGACGCACAGCAGATCGTGAACAGGTTCTCAGGCTCGACAGATGGGAAAGAACACCCCCGCGCTCCAGACGCCCAGCCAGGGCACCTCATCCACCTCATGGGCCACGGCCAGTTCCGCCAACTGGTAGAAGACACTCCGCAGGATCAGGGCCTCCAGATTCGCCCGGACATGCACATAGGGCGACGGCTCGCCGCTGAGCGGATCACTGTCGAAACGCAAGGGATGCTCATGGCCGGCCTGCACCTGGTCACCGACCTGGGTCACGAAGCTCAGTACCTGCTGCTCCCCGGTACCGCTGACCGCCAGGCCGATCGCGACGAACGGCGCGTCATCGACCTGGATACCGACCTTCTCCACCGGCGTCACCAGGAAATAGTCGTCGCCGTCACGCCGGATGATGCTGGAGAACAACCTGACCATGGCCTCGCGGCCAATGGGCGTGCCCATGTAGTACCAGGTTCCATCGCGGGCGATACGCATATCGATATCGCCACAGAAGGCGGGATTCCATAGATGCACAGGCGCAGACCCCTTTCGTGCGCCAGCGGGAATCTGCCCCAGCAGCGTGTCGGCCTTGCCCGAATCCCCCATGCCGATCCCTCTCGTCACCAGCGTCGCAACAGGCCCTAGCGCCCAACGCCCAGCAAGCGCCTGGCGTAATCCTTGAAAGGTGGCCCCAACAGCTCCTGTGGCTTGGTGTCGTAGGAGGTCAGCAGCCCGCTGCGCGTACGGATATGGGCGGTATCGACCATATAGTGGGTATTGGTTTCCAGCAGCATCAACTGGATATTGCCCGTATCGAAACCGAAGCGTGAGGCATCGCGCTGGTCATCCCACTCTTCCCAGGTGCCGATACGGTCATCGGCCACGGCGAAGCGGGTATACAGCAGATAATGCGCACCGAAGGAGCGGGCCTCCGCCATCGCCTCTTCCAGCCCGAGCGGGGCCGCGGCGCGGCGCAGCCTGGGGAAATACTCGACGAAACCGTTGAAGGCCTGCTCGGCCAGCAGATTCGGCCGGGGCTGGGTATTGCCCACCGGGTTGAAATGCCCCTGGGCGATATAGATGAAGGAATCGGGCTGCAAGCGCCAGGGGCTGGCACGGCGAATATCGCTGTGATCGAGAATACCGGCATCACGCAGATGCTCACGACTGCCCTCGGCCATGTCGCTGACTTTCATGCAGCCGCCCAGCACCATGAGCAGCAGTGATGCAATGAGGATTCGCATACGGGGAACTCCCACAGATGAAGCAGCGGCAAGCGGCAAGCTGCAAGCCAGGAGCGAGCATAATAGCCTCAACTTGCCGTTTGAAGCTTGAGCTACGTAGCCTAGTCGCGCTTGCGCTTGTTACCCATGCGCACACCGATATCCATCAGGAACTGGAAGAAACCGTCCTGATCCTCCAGCACATTGCTCCAGAACGGCGAGTGATACAACGCCACGGCGCCATGCACCAGCGCCCAGGCCGCGCAGTAATGGAAATACGGCGGCACGTCTTCCAGCTTGCCAGCGGCGATACGTTCCTTGATCAGTTGCGTCAGGTGTTCGAAGTTGGAGGCACGGATACGATGCAGTTCCTCGACCATTTCCGGCACCTGGTTGCTCTTGACCACTTTTTCTTCCAGACGGTCGAACAGGCGGTAACGCTGGGGGTCGCGCATGCGGAATTCGAAATAGGCGCGTGACAGGGCTTCCTTGTCATGCTCCAGCTCGGGCGAATGCAGCAACTGGTTGAGATCGCGCTCATAGTCGAGCATCAGCCGCAGGTAGATCTCGGCCTTGGACTTGAAATGCTTGTAGATGGTGCCCTTGCCAATGCCAACGGTGTCGGCGATGGTTTCCACCGTCACCCGGTCTTCACCCTCGTCGAGAAAGAGCTGCAGTGCCGTATCGAGGATTTCCTGTTCGCGCCGTCGAAACTCACGGACCTTTCGAGGTTCATTCTGCATAGGGAAGAAACTGCGGCTTCTGCATCAGGGCTGATTATTATGCCTATCCATTGGAAAAATGCACGGGACACGGAGCAATGAACGAGCACTTCCCACAACCTGACGGGCTGCGCTACCTGAACCATGCAGCCGTCGCCCCCTGGCCACAATGCGCCGCCCGGGCAGTCAGTGCCTTCGCCGCGGAAAACGCACGGCTCGGCGCGCGCGACTATCCGCAGTGGCTGCGCACCGAACAGCGCCTGCGCGAGCGCCTCGCCCGCCTGCTCAACGCCCCCGGCACGGCCGATATCGCGCTGGTCAAGAACACCTCCGAGGCGCTGTCCTTTGTCGCCTTCGGGCTGGACTGGAGGGCCGGCGACCAGATCATCATCAGCGACGAGGAATTCCCTTCCAACCGTGTCGTATGGGAAGCCTTGCGCCCACGAGGAGTGGAAGTCGTCCAGGTCAGCCTGAAAGGCCCGTCCCCCGAAGCCGACCTGCTCGCCGCCTGCGGCCCACGCACGCGGCTGATGGCCATCAGCGCGGTGCAATACGCCAGCGGCCTGCGCCTCGACCTGCAACGCCTGGGCGAAGGGTGCGAGCAACTGGGCGTGCTGCTGTGCATCGACGCCATCCAGCAACTGGGGGCGCTGCCGTTCGATGTGCGGCAGAACCGCTGCGCCTTCGCCATGGCTGACGGCCACAAATGGATGCTCGGGCCGGAGGGGCTGGGCGTGTTCTACTGTCGCAGCGACCTGCGCGAACGCCTCGAGCTGCACGAATACGGCTGGCATATGCTGGAAAACGCCGGCGACTACGATCGCCAGGAGTGGAAGCCCGCGCGCACGGCCAGGCGTTTCGAATGTGGCAGCCCCAATATGCTCGGCGCCGTGGCACTGGAAGCCAGCCTTTCACTGCTGGAAGAGGTGTCCATTGCCCAGGTGGGAAAATCCATCGCGCAACGCATCGAACACCTGCGGCGGGAACTCGGAAACATCGCCGGACTGCAGCTTCTCAGCCCCTCGGAGCCCGCCCGTCGCTCCGGCATTCTCACCTTCCGCCTGGACGGCTGGGACAATGGCGAACTCTTCGAACGGCTGAAGGCCGAGCAGGTCGTTTGCGCCCAGCGCGGCGGCGGCATCCGCTTTTCTCCGCACTTCTACACCCCGGAAGAAGTGATCGAGGACAGCATCACCATCGTCCGGAAGTTGGCGTCCGGGCGCTGACACATCCGGACGCCAACAGAAAAGACCCGCAGGGCAGCCACCCGGGAGGGCGGGTTGCAAAACACCGGGAAGCGACAATACTTGCAGCTACCGGCCTGTCATTTCCCCCGACTGCCAGGCTGGCTGGGCGCACGGGGAACGTGCGTCCATTCCTGATGGTCTTTGACCCGGCCTCCCGTCCGGGTTCTTTTTATCCGTCGGCAGTCGCAGAGGCCTGGCGCAAGCGATAGCAGAGCCAGATGAAGCCAACCCAGAACGGCAAGGCGAACACCGACAGGCGGATACCGGGAATCAGTGCCATGGTGCCCAGCAGGAAGACCACGAATGCCAGGCACAGGTAATTGCCGAAGGGGAACCAGAAGGCCTTGAAGCCGGGTTCCACACCTTGCGCCCGCATGCTCTTGCGAAACCTCAGGTGGGCCAGGCTGATCATCGTCCAGTTGATCACCAACGCCGCCACCGCCAGCGTCATCAACAACTCCAGCGCACCCTGCGGGAACAGGAAATTGACCAGCACGCAGATCAGCGTCATGGCCGCCGAAACCGCGATACCCAGCACAGGCACGCCGCGCTGGTTGAGCTTCATCAATGCACGCGGCGCATCTCCTTGCGCGGCCAGCCCGTAGAGCATGCGGCTGTTGCAATAGACACCGCTGTTGTAGACCGACAGCGCGGCAGTCAGCACCACGAAGTTGAGGATATGCGCCGCCGTGTCGCTGCCGATCAGCGCGAACACCTGCACGAAGGGGCTACCGCTGTAGGGGTCGCCGGCCGAACCGAGGATTTCCAGCAGGCGATCCCAGGGGTAGAGCGCCAGCAGCAGGCCAAGGGCGCCGATATAGAAGATCAGGATGCGATAGACCACCTGATTGACCGCCTTGGGAATCACCTGGCGCGGATTGCTCGCCTCGGCGGCAGTGATACCGACCAACTCCAGCCCACCGAAGGAGAACATGATGATCGCCAGCACCATCACCAGGCCGCTGACGCCGTTGGGGAAGAATCCTCCATGCTGCCAGAGGTTGGCGACACTGGCCTGCTCGCCGCCCCTGCCGCTGAACAGCAGGTAGCTACCCAGCAGGATCATGCCAACGATGGCCGCCACCTTGACGATGGCGAACCAGAACTCCGTCTCGCCGAAAACCCGCACATTGTTCAGATTGATCAGGTTGACCGCGCCGAAGAACAGCATGGCCGTCGCCCAGGTCGGCACCTCGGGCCACCAGTACTGCACATACTTGCCGACCGCGGTCAGTTCCGCCATGCCGACCAGCACATACAGCGCCCAGTAGTTCCAGCCCGCCAGGAAACCCGCATAAGGCCCCCAGTATTTATGCGCGAAATGGCTGAAGGAACCGGCCACCGGCTCCTCGACGATCATCTCGCCCAACTGGCGCATGATCAGGAAGGCGATGAAACCGCCGATCGCGTAGCCGAGGATCATCGACGGGCCGGCGGACTTGAGCACCCCGGCCGAGCCGAGGAACAACCCCGTACCGATGGCACCGCCCAGGGCGATCAATTGGATATGACGGTTCTGCAGGCCGCGCTTGAGCGCCCCAGTGTGCAAAGAGTCCGATTGCATCGGGTTACGCCTTGTCGGATTCAGGAAAGGACCGGCCTTGCGGTGCGGTCGTCAGACGGCCACACGAGCCAGGGGAAACAACCGACGGAAGTTCACTCCGGTCTGCTCGACCAGCCGCTCGTAGCTCTCCCCGCGCAACATGGCGAGAAAAGTCGCGACCTCATGCACATATTGCGGCAGGTTCGGCTTGCCCCGGTGCGGCATGGGTGCCAGGTAGGGCGAGTCGGTTTCCACCAGCAGGCGGTCCGCCGGCACCTGGCGGGCCACATCGCGCAGCGCGTCGGCATTGCGGAAGGTGACGATGCCCGAGAGGGAAATATAGTAGCCGAGGTCCAGCGCCGCCCTGGCCATCTCCCAGTCCTCGGTGAAACAGTGCAACACGCCGGCCTGCGGCAGATCGGCTTCGCGCAACAGGGCCAGGGTATCGGCCCGCGCCGCCCGCGTATGCACGATCACCGGCTTGCCGGTGATACGTGCAGCCTCCAGGTGCAGGCGGAAAGAGCCCCGCTGCTGCTCGGCGGCTTCCGGCTGGTAGTGGTAGTCCAGCCCGGTCTCGCCGATGGCCACCACATGCGGGTGTTCGAGTTCGTGCAGCAGCCAGTCCAGGCCCGGCCCGCCATCGGCCTCGAGATCGAGCGGATGGATACCGACCGAGCAGTCCACATCGGCATAGCGCTCGCTCAGCGCCTTGACCGAGGCAGCGTTCTCGGCACTGACGCCTATACAGAGGAAATGCCCGACACCACAGCGCCTGGCCGAATCCAGTGCTGCATCCAGCGAGCCATCGAAAACACTCAGGTCAAGCCGATCGAGATGGCAGTGGGAATCTATCAACATGCGCGTCAGTAACCGAAAACATCAGGGAGCGGGATTGTAGCAAGCCTCAGGCCGTAATCAGTGTGCAAAGCGCATCCAAAACCCCGTCAAGTTCTTCAATGGCTCCCGGCCATTTTTCTTGCAGCTTGAAACTTGCAGCTTGCCTATGCCTTGCCGCCCAGCCCCGCCCACTGCACCAGCAGTGCCTCGAGCAACAACACGCGATTCAGGTTGGCCTTGCCGAGAACCTTCTGCCGGTGCGCCAGCAGCCAGTCCTGCAGGGACAGGAGCTGGGAAGGGGTCGATTTCCTGGCCAGGTACTGCAGCACCTTGTGCATGTCCGCCGCGCCCAGATCGACCTCCTCCCCCGCCATCTGGCACCGCAGGATGATATGCGCCCAGTCGCAGAACCAGTCGAACAGCAACAGCAGCGGCACGCCATTCCAGCCTTCGGCCAACTGGCTGGGGGAACTCTGCTGCTTGTGCAGCTTCTTGATGCCTTCCACCACCTGCTCGCGCATCGCCAGCACACCCTGCTCATGCAGCTTGAGCGCGGACAGCGGCGAACCGGCGGACAGCGCCAGCGACTCCTCGCGCTCGCCTGCCGCCATCTCTGGCAATTGCCCTGCCAGCCACTCCAGGCTTTGCGCACGCGTCGGCAGCGGGCAGGCCTGCTGCTGGCAACGGCTCTTGATGGTTGGCAACAGCCGGCTGGGCTGATGGCTGACCAGCAGCAGCACAGTCTCGCCCGAGGGCTCCTCGAGGCTCTTCAACAACGCATTGGCGGCATTCAGGTTCATCGCCTCGGCCGGCTCCAGCAGCACCACCTTGCGCCCGCCGAGCTGGGCGGTCTGAGTCACGAAGCCGACCAGTTCACGAACCTGATCGACACGGATGGCCTTGTCCACTTCTTCCGGTTCGAGGATGAAATGATCCGGATGGGTCCGCGCCGCCAGCAACTGGCAGGCCTTGCACTGGCCACAGGCCCCTGTGGCCGTCGGCCGCTGGCAGAGCAGCAGCGCCATCAGGCGCTCGGCCAGTTGTCGCTTGCCGATCCCCGCCGGCCCATGCAGGAGATAGGCATGGGCGTGCTGCCGGCGGCTGGCGAGTTGCTGCCAGAGTGCCTGTTGCCAAGGTAGCGCATCAGCCATGATGGCGTTCCAGCAGTTCCGGCAGCAAAGCGTCCAACGCCCGCTGCACCTGTTCCAGCGACTGGCCGGCATCGACCACCCGATAACGCTGCGGCGTCTCGGCCGCGCGTCGCAGGTAGGCCGCCCGCACGGCCCCGAAGAACGCACTGCCTTCCTGCTCGAAACGATCCAGCCGGCCACGGGCCGCCGCGCGCTTCAGGCCGACCTCGATCGGCAGGTCGAACACCAGGGTCAGGTCGGGGCGTACATCACCCTGTACGAAGGACTCCAGTTGCGCGATGCGCTCGAACGGCAGTCCGCGCCCGCCACCCTGGTAGGCATAGGTGGCATCGGTGAAACGATCGCAGAGCACCACGCAACCGCGCGCCAGCGCCGGCAGGATCACCGTCGCCAGGTGCTGGGCGCGGGCGGCGAACACCAGCAGCAGTTCGGTATCGCTGGCCATCGCCTCGTCGGAAGGCGTCAGCAGCAGTTCGCGGATACGTTCGGCCAGCGGCGTACCGCCCGGCTCACGGGTCATCAACACCTCGCAGCCGGCCTCGCGCAGGCGCGCCGCCAGGTACTCGCGATTGGTACTCTTGCCCGCGCCTTCCGGGCCTTCCAGGGTAACGAACAGTCCGGCCATCAGGGCTTCTCCGGAGCGGCGGCGGGTGCCGGGCTGGAACGGTAGTCCGCACGCCGTTTCAATTGATATTCACGCACCGCACGGTTGTGCTCGGCAAGCGTCTCGCTGAACACATGGCTGCCATCGCCTCGCGCGACGAAATACAGGCTCTTGCCATCGGCCGGGTGCAGCGCGGCATGGATCGCCTCGCGTCCGACCATGGCGATCGGCGTTGGCGGCAGGCCGGCCCGGGTGTAGGTGTTATAGGGTGTCGGCCGGCGCAGGTCGGCCCGGGTGATACGCCCCTGGTAGGCTTCGCCCATGCCATAGATCACTGTCGGATCGGTCTGCAGCAGCATCCCCAGGCGTATGCGACGCACGAAGACCCCGGCGATCTCGCCGCGCTCATGGGGTACGCCGGTTTCCTTTTCGATGATCGAGGCCATGATCAGCGCGTCATAGGGTTCGTCGTAAGGCAAGCCTTCGGCGCGCTGCCGCCACTCCTCGTCCAGTACCCGCTCCAGCCGCTCGGCGGCTTTTTCCAGCAACTCCAGGTCGCTGAAACCACGGGTGTAGCGGTAGGTGTCCGGAAAGAAACGCCCCTCGGGGTGCAGGCCGGCGCGCTCGAGCCGCTCCATCACCTCGCTATCGGACAGTCCCGCCAGGGTCTGCTCCAACTTGGGCTGTGCTTCCAGCGCAGTGCGCAACTGGCGGAAATTCCAGCCCTCGACCAGGGTCAGGCTGTATTGCACCACCTCGCCACGCTGCCAGAGGCCGAGCATGTCCCGCACGCGCATGCCCGGCAGCAAGCGGTATTCGCCACTGTGCAGTGCCTGAGCCGGCGGATTGAGGCGCCAGTAGACCCTGAGCCAGAAGGCATCGCGCAACAGGCCTTCGGACTCCAGGCGCAGGAAAATACGGTTCGGCGTATCGCCCGGTCGCACATCGAGCAATTGCTCGGCCTCCAGGCTCAGCGGTTGTTCGAGCGCCTGGGTTTGCTTCCAGGCAACGAACAGCGCGCCAGTACCGGCGAACGCCAGGCAGAGCGACAACAGCAGAAAGAGTCTACGAATCACGAATTACCCGGATGCTCGAACAGAAGAGCCTGGAGTTTACGGGTGACGCCGCCAACCGGCCAGATGCGCTGGCGCAATCGACGTACCGGCCAGATGCCATACAGGCTGTTGCACAGGAAGATTTCTTCGGCCCGCTGCAGCTCTTCGACGGAGATATCCCGCTGCTCGACCAGCATGCCGGCGGCGGCGGCACGCTCGATGATTTCCGCGCGCATCACCCCGGCAACGCCACAGCGCTGCAGCGACGGTGTCAGCAGGCGCCCATCGAGCACCAGGAACAGGTTGCTGAACACCCCTTCGATGACTCGCCCCGAGGTGTCGCACATCAAGCCCTCGGCAAAGGCGGCATCCTGCCATTCGCCACGCGCAAGCACCTGCTCCAGCCGGTTCAGGTGCTTGAGCCCCGCCAGCAGGGGCTGCTCGGCCAGGCGGGTGCGGCAGGGAAACAGCTCGACACCCGCTTCGCCATGGACGGCGGGATAGGCGGGCAAAGGCGCCGACTGCAGGATGCGCCGCGCAATGCTGGGAGTGGGTGGCGCATAGCCGCGCAGGCCATCGCCACGGGTGACGATCAATTTAGCCACGCCGCGCTCGAATTGCGCGCAATAGGCCAGCACTTCGCTACGCAGCAGCGCATCATCCAGGGGAATCCGCAGACGCCCGCAACCGTCCCGCAGGCGTGCCATATGCCGCTCGAACAGGCAGGGCCTGCCCCGTTCGACGCGCATCGTCTCGAACAGCCCATCGCCGTAGGCCAGTGCCCGGTCGCTGATGGCCAACCGCTCATCGGGCTGGCCATCGACCCAGCTCACGATCACTCGGCGAACCGGCGGAACACCAGCGAACCGTTGGTCCCGCCAAAGCCGAAGGAGTTGGACAGTGCCACTTCGATCGGACGCGGCTTGGCCTGGTGCGGCACGAAGTCGAGATCACAGCCCTCGTCCGGTTCCTCCAGGTTGATGGTCGGCGGCGCCACCTGGTCACGAATCGCCAGGATACTGAAGATCGCCTCGACCGCTCCGGCGGCCCCCAACAGGTGACCGACCATGGACTTGGTGGAACTGACCGACAGCGCATAGGCATGTTCGCCGAACACACTGCGAATGGCCGCAGCCTCGGCCTTGTCCCCGGCTGGCGTGGACGTGCCATGGGCGTTGATATAGTCCACCAGCGCCGGGTCGAGGCGGGCGTCCTGCAATGCATTGCGGATACAGCGCGCGGCACCGGCGCCATCCTCGGGCGGCGAAGTCATGTGGTAGGCGTCGGCACTCATGCCGAAACCGATCAGTTCGGCATGAATGGTGGCGCCACGCGCCTTGGCATGTTCCAGCTCTTCCAGTACCAGCGCACCTGCGCCATCGGACAGCACGAAGCCATCGCGGCCCTTGTCCCACGGACGGCTGGCGGCCGCAGGGTCGTCATTGCGGGTCGACAGTGCCCGCGCCGCGGAAAAACCACCGATGCCCAGGCCACTGGCGGCCATTTCGGCACCGCCGGCGACCATCACGTCCGCCTCGCCATAGGCGATATTGCGCGCGGCCATGCCGATGCAGTGCGTACCTGTGGTACAGGCCGTGGAAATAGCGTAGTTCGGCCCCTGCAGTCCCAGGTGGATCGACAGGAAACCGGAAACCATGTTGATGATCGAACCCGGCACGAAGAATGGCGAGATGCGCCTGGGCCCCTGTTCGAACAGGGTCTTGCTGCTGCTTTCGATATTGGTCAGGCCACCGATGCCCGAGCCCATCACGACACCGATGCGCTCGCGGTTGGCATCGGTTATTTCCAGCCCGGAATCACGCACCGCCTGGAAACTGGCAGCCAGTCCGTACTGGATGAAAAGATCGAGTTTGCGCGCTTCCTTGGCCGGCAGGTACTGCTCGACCTCGAAGCCTTTGATCGCTCCGCCGAAACGGGTCGGGTATGCCGAAAGATCCATGTGGTCGAGCGGGGCGATACCGCTGCGGCCGGCCAGAATGCCCTGCCAACTGCTCGGCACATCGTTACCCAGTGGCGATAACATGCCCATCCCGGTGACCACGACGCGTCTACGCGACACAGCTTTCTCCTTACATCGTGAACCCGCACGGTACTGAAATCGGCGGTAGGAACGTCATGACCCTGGCACTACAAGGGCCACGTTGCATCAAAGATAAAGCCGCACTACCCAGCTAGAGGCAGTGCGGCTTTACTGGTCCGAAGCTGGATTACAACTTACTGCGCGTGCGCGTTGATGTAATCGATGGCTTCCTGAACGGTGGTGATCTTCTCGGCTTGCTCGTCCGGGATTTCGGTCTCGAATTCCTCTTCCAGAGCCATCACCAGCTCAACGGTGTCAAGAGAGTCGGCACCCAGGTCTTCGACGAAGGAAGCGCTGTTGGTAACTTCGTCTTCTTTGACGCCAAGTTGCTCGGCAACGATTTTCTTGACGCGTTCTTCGATGGTGCTCATACCTTGTTTTAACTCCTATGGAAAAATCCGGGCAGCTGGTCTGCGCGGTAGTGTATAGAAAGCGTTTTCCGCATTTCAAGCCGAAAGGGGCTTGATATGCGCCCGCCTCCAACCTTCTACCTATAAGCCAGCCACCGCTTATAACTGTTTAACAGTCACGATCCTGCGTCGATCGTCTCACCCACTCACATATACATGCCGCCATTCACCGGGACAGTGGCCCCGGTGACATAGGAGGCGGCATCGGATGCGAGAAATGAGACGACCTTGGCAATTTCTTCGGCCTGCCCGAGGCGTCCCAGCGGGATCTGCCCCAGCAGAGCGTCACGCTGAGCTTCGGGAAGCTCGCGCGTCATATCCGTATCGATGAATCCCGGCGCCACGGCGTTGACCGTGATGGCGCGCGAACCCACTTCACGCGCCAGGGCACGACTGAAACCTTCCAGCCCGGCCTTGGCTGCCGCGTAGTTTACCTGCCCGACGTTGCCCATGGCACCAACCACGGAGCCGATACTGATGATTCGCCCCCAGCGTGCCTTGGTCATGCCGCGCAGCACGGACTTGGTCAGACGATACAGGCTGTTGAGGTTGGTATCGATGACATCGTTCCATTCATCGTCCTTCATGCGCAGCATCAGGTTGTCACGGGTGATGCCGGCATTGTTGACGAGGATGGCGATCTGTCCGAAGCGCTGCTGGATCTGCTCCTGGACGGCATTGACCGATTCGTCGCTGCAGACATCCAGCACCAGCCCGGTGCCTTCGATACCGTTGCTCTTGAGTGTCTCACCAATGCGCTCGGCACCGGCGGCCGAAGTAGCGGTACCGATGACGGTGGCGCCCTGCCGGCCCAGCTCGAGTGCGATGGCCTGGCCGATACCACGGCTGGCGCCGGTGACCAGAGCGACTTTGCCTTGCAGACTCATAGGGTTCTCCTCAGTAAAACCAGCGCAATTAAACCAGCGCACCACGGGTGGCGGCGAAAGCTTCCGGGGTATCCAGATTGTAGGTGTCGACGCCCTTGACGCAACGCTTGTTCAGCCCGGACAACACCTTGCCCGGCCCGCACTCGACCAGCGCCGTGACGCCACGCGCCTGCAACTCGAGCATCGACTCGACCCAGCGTACCGGGCTGTAGAGCTGCGCCAGCAAGTCGCGCTTGAGCGTATCCAGCTCCTCGACCACCACGGCACTGACGTTCTGCACCAGCGCGATCTGCGGTACCTGCCAGTCGATATCGGCGACGGCGACGGCGAAGCGCTCGGCGGCCGGGCGCATCAGTTCGCAATGGGAGGGGACGCTGACCGGCAGCGCCATGGCGCGCTTGGCGCCACGCGCCTTGCAGGCCTCGATGGCCCGCTCGACCGCTGCCGCCGCGCCGGCGATCACCACCTGCCCCGGCGCATTGAAATTCACCGCACTGACCACTTCGCCGCGTGCCGCTTCGTCGCAGGCGGCCAGCACATCGGCATCTTCCAACCCGAGGATGGCGGCCATGCCACCCTGGCCGGCGGGAACCGCCTGCTGCATCAGTTGCCCGCGCAGCTCGACCAGCTTCACCGCATCGGCCAGCGTCAGGCTACCGGCCGCGACCAGCGCCGAGTACTCGCCCAGGCTATGTCCGGCGACGAAAGCCGGGCGCGCACCACCCTCGGCCAGCCACAGGCGCCACAATGCCAGGGAAGCCGTGAGAATAGCCGGCTGCGTACGGTCGGTACGGTTGAGTTCTTCGGCCGGCCCATCCTGAGTCAGCGCCCAGAGATCGTAGCCCAGAGCGGCGGAAGCCTCGGCGAAGGTATCTTTCACCACACTCTGCTGGGCACCCAGATCGGCCAGCATGCCGAGGGACTGCGAGCCCTGCCCGGGGAAGACGAAAGCGAGTGATGCGGACATTGAAAGGTTCTCTTTATGGCTCTGTTCGTGGTTCTGTTGGTATTTGCATGCACGCCCAATCGGGCATCGCGAATATTCGATTGGATGGCCGGCGCCCCTATGCGGTCACATCCGGAGGCTGGCGCCCGGTCACCAGCAACTGCTCCAGGCGGTCGTGCAGGCGCTGCGGCAGGTTCTGCTCGACATCCCTCGCCGCGCGCAGAATAGCAGCCTTGAACCCTTCATGGCCGGCCGAGCCATGGCTCTTCACGACGATGCCCTGCAGCCCGAGAAAACTGGCGCCATTGTACTGTGCAGGCGCCAGGTCACCCTTGAGACGCCGCAACAGAGGCATGGCCAGCAACCCGAGGAAACGTGTGAAGTGGGAACGCCGGAACATCGCCTCGGCGCGCGCCGCGACCATCTCCACCAGGCCCTCGCTGGACTTGAGCAGGATATTGCCGACGAAACCGTCGCATACCGCGACATCCGCCTCGCCACGGAACAAGCCGTCGCCTTCGATAAAGCCCTGGTAGTGGATATCCACCGCCTGTTCGAGCAACAGCGCCGCCTGCTTGACCTGCTGGTTGCCCTTGATCGGCTCGGTACCCACATTCAGCAGTGCGACTCTGGGCCGCACGATACCCAGGGTCTGCGCCGCGACCGAGCCCATCACCGCGAACTGGTAGAGATGCTCGGCAGCGCAATCGACGTTGGCGCCAAGATCCAGCAGCAGGCATGGGTCGCCACGGGTCGGGATGGCCGTCACCATGGCGGGTCGGTCCACGCCGGGCAGGGTCTTGAGGATATGCCGCGACAACGCCATCAGCGCCCCGGTATTGCCGGCACTGACACAAGCATGCGCCTCTCCGTCGCGCACCCGCTCGAGCGCCAGGCGCATGGACGAACGCGGCTTGCCGCGCAGCGCCTGGGTGGGCCGTTCGTCCATGGCGACGACTTCCTCGGCATCGACGATCGACAGGCGCGCGTGATCGACGCGGCCATAGCGTGCCACGAGGTCTTCAAGCAGGGAACGTTGGCCAACCAGGGCCAGGCACAGCGAAGGGGATTCAGCCAGGCAATCGAGACTGGCCGGAACAATGCAACGGGGACCGAAGTCCCCGCCCATTGCGTCGATCGCGATAATCGGAGCGGACAAGATTACTCGTCAGCGCCCTTGTCGATCACTTTGCGACCACGGTAGAAACCGTCCGGGGAAACGTGGTGGCGCAGGTGAACTTCGCCAGTGCTCTTTTCCACGGACAGGGCGTTCGCATCCAGGGCATCATGCGAACGACGCATGTCACGGGCGGAACGGGATTTTTTGTTCTGCTGAACAGCCATCGGGATCAACTCCTAAACGTTTGGGTCACGCTTTAACTGCGCCAGTACGCTGAACGGGTTGGACCGCGTTACCTCGTCCTCACTCGGCCCGGGCCCGTCAGGCCCAACCGGCGGCTGGCAAATTTCAGGGTCATGGAGTGGAACAATCGGCAGAGCGAGCAACAGCTCGTCCTCGGCCAGCGCCAGCAGATCCAGAGGATCTTCTCCCAGTTCCAGCACGTCGTAGCTCTTGGGCAAATGCTCGGTGCTCTTCCCTTCGCCAACGACTGCGTATTCGCATTCGCTGTGGACGGGCAAGGCAACCTGCTCAAGGCAGCGCTGGCAGATCATCCTGACCTCGACCTCGAGCCGACTGTGGATAACCACGGTATTCTGCTCGTCACGCCCAAAGGTGAATCGGGCATGCACCACACCCTGATCCTCTTCGAGAGGCTCAGTCAGTCGGGCGAATCCGGACAGGGGCATTTCACCCTCAAGGGTGATGGCCCGGTCTGCCAGCTTGCGCGGATCGACGTGCGGGGGTATTGGTCCTTTAAACATAAGCGCGGCATTCTAGGGATGCGCTCCCGGCCTGTCAAAGGAATTCCGGCAGCTCAAGCTTCAAGCTTCAAGCTTCAAGCTTCAAGAAAAAGCATGGCCAGACAGAGCGCCGGGGGAAACCTCGGCTTTGCTTGCAGCTAATAGAGCATCCCTATCGAAACAATGAAAACGCGAAATTTCCTTATATTCCACCAGGGCTCTAGCCTTTACCTCAAATGAGAAACGACTCCATTCGAGGTGCGCCATGCTCAAGACACTGACATTCACCATCATGCACTTCTGCATCGCCTTCGGCGTGGCTTATACGCTCACCGGCAGCATCGCGGTCAGCGGCCTGGTGGCAGCGGTCGAACCACTGTGCAACTCGGTGGGCTTCTACTTTCACGAGAAGGTATGGCAGCGCTTCGAGAAAAGCCGCGAATCAGCCCGTGAACGCCCCACACATGCCTGGCTGCATCACCACGCCTGAGACGAGGCAGGCCCGCTCGCGCAAAGCGCTTGCTACCCACCTCGATAAAAGCGCTGGCGGCTGGAGCGGCGGACGAAAAACACTGGCCATCCGCCGTTTCTCGTCCAGCCTTCAGCTTTCCAGCGATCTTTTCGGCCCCCGTCGCACATAGCACACCGTGCATACCGGCTACACTACGCCGCCACGCGACAGGAACCCCGCCATGCGCAGCATTCTATTAGCTTCCAGCTCCCCCTACCGCCACGCGCTGCTACAACGACTTCGCCTGCCTTTCGCAAGCGCCTCACCCGATATAGATGAAAGCCCCCTGCCGGGGGAGAACGCCCGCGACCTCGTCATGCGCCTCGCCGGCGAGAAGGCCCGGGCGCTTGCCAAGCGTTACCCCGACCACCTGATCATAGGTTCGGACCAAGTCGCGCTACTCGGCGAACAGGTACTGGGCAAGCCGCATGACTTCGAGCGCGCCCGGGAGCAACTCCGGGCCGCCAGCGCCAGCAGCGTCAGCTTCCTGACCGGGCTGGCCCTGCTCGACAGCGCCAGCGGCAGGCTGCAAGTGGACTGCATCCCCTTCACCGTGCACTTCCGCGAGCTGGACGATGCACTCATCGAGCGTTACCTGCGGGCCGAACGACCTTATGACTGCGCCGGCAGCTTCAAGTCCGAAGGACTGGGGATCGTCCTGTTGCGCAAGACCGAAGGCGAAGACGCCACCAGCCTGGTCGGCCTGCCGCTGATCAGGCTGGTGGATATGCTGTTGCAGGAAGCCGTCCAGCTACCCCGAATATCAACGTAACTGCGGCCCCGGCAATCCCGCCCAGATGGACAGGCGTTCGGCGATGCTCGCACCCAGGCGTTTGGTGAAGCGATCGAAAGGCGTTTCCTTGACGGTGAAATCGACCAGGTTCTCCTCACCGACGATCTCGCGCGCCACATAGGAGGTACTGCCAAGACCGTCGATCAAGCCCAGCTCCAGCGCCTGCTCACCCGACCAGACCAGGCCGGAAAACAGCTCGGGATGCGCCTCGACCTGCAGGCGCTCGCCACGCCCGGCCTTGACGCTATCGATGAACTGGCGATGAGTGGTCGACAGCACCCCCTGCCAGAATTCGGTTTCATCCGCCTTCTGTGGCTGGAAGGGATCGAGGAAGGCCTTGTGCTCACCGGAGGTATAGACGCGCCGCTCGACCCCGAGCGTCTTCATCGCCTCGACGAAACCGAAGGAGGCCGCCGTCACGCCGATGGAACCCACCAGGCTGGATTTGTCGGCATAGATCTCGTCAGCGGCACTGGCTATATAGTAGGCGCCGGATGCCCCGAGGTCGGTGATGACCGCATACAGTTTCGTCTGCGGGTACTTGGCACGTAGCCGGAGAATCTCGTCATACACATAGCCAGACTGCACCGGGCTGCCACCCGGACTGTTGATGCGCAGCAGCACCGCCCGGCTCGCCCCGTCCGCGAAGGCCGCACGCAAGGCACCGACCAGATTGTCGGCGCTGGCGGATTCCTCGTCGGCGATCATGCCACGCACATTGATCACCGCCGTATGACCGGTGGCGTCCGACTTGCTCGAACCGATCGGCAGGGACGGGGAAAAGATCAGCAACGCGATGAACAGGTAGCCGAACGTCAGCAACTTGAAAAAGATTCCCCAGCGGCGAGCCCGCCGTTGCTCCTGCACGCTGGCCAGCAGGGTCTTTTCCAGCAGCTTCCAGCTCTTTTGCTCCTGCCCGGCGCCATCGCCCAGCACCTTCGATTCAGAAGGTTCTTTCCACTCATCCGACACGTTCGTTCATCCCGTTCAAAGCCTTCGTTTGCAGCCATTCACCGAGCTGCGAGAAATGTTCGATGGCCAGCTTCGGCCTGTGCTGGCGCAGGATATCCAGCGGCTGGGCGCCATAGCCGACGGCCACCGCATCCACGCCGGCGTTTTGCGCCATCTGCAGATCGAAGACCGAATCCCCGACCATCAATGCCTGTGAAGGATGACAGTCGCAGATCGAAAGAATTTCATGAACCATGAGAGGGTCGGGCTTGCTCGCGGTTTCATCGGCAGCCCGGGTGACATCGAAGAAATCCTGCCAGCCCTGCCCCTCCAGCACCCGATCGAGGCCAAGGCGCCGCTTGCCGGTGGCGACCGCCAACCGATAGCCGTGCTCGCGGAAGGCCAGCAGCGACTCGCGCACACCGTCATACAGTGCGGAAGGCTGCTCTTCCAGGGCCAGGTAGTGCTGGCTGTAGCCCTTGCGGAAATGTTCGATGCGCAGCTCATCCCGCACGTGCGGGTAGAGCACGGTGATCGCCCGGGACAGCGACAGGCCGATGATGCCGCGTATCGCCGCGTCATCCAGCTCGGGCAGATCGCAGCCCGCGGCGGCCACTTTCACCGACTCGACGATACGGCCGATGGAGTTGGCCAGGGTGCCGTCCCAGTCGAAGATCAACAGTTGGTAGTCACTCACCCAGCTTCTCCAGAGTGTTCGCCCATTGCTCGTCCACCGGCGCCTCGAGCAGCAGTTCCCCACCATCGGGCAGCGGCACTTTCAGGGCATAGGCATGCAGGAACAGGCGCTTGCCGCCCAGTTCACGAATCTCGCGCGTGAACTCCTCGTCGCCGTACTTGCTGTCACCGGCGATCGCATGCCCGGCATGCCGGGCATGCACACGGATCTGATGGGTGCGCCCGGTCACCGGGCGCGCCTCGACCAGGGTGGCGAAATCGCCGAAGCGGCGCAGCACACGGAACAGCGTCAGGGCGTCCTTGCCCTGCTCATCCACCTCGACCATGCGTTCGCCCGAGCGCAAGGTGTTCTTCTGCAGGGGCGCATTGACCTGTTTGCGCGCGCTCTCCCAACGGCCACGCACCAGCGCCATATAGCGCTTGTCGACCCCGTCGCCGCGCAAGGCCTCGTGCAGGTGGCGCAGCATGCTGCGCTTCTTCGCCACCATCAGCAGCCCCGATGTATCGCGATCCAGCCGATGCACCAGCTCCAGCTCGCGCGCATCCGGACGCAACTGCCGCAGCGCCTCGATGACGCCGAAACTCAGCCCACTGCCACCGTGCACGGCGATGCCCGCCGGCTTGTTCAGCACGATCAGGCCCTTGTCCTCATGCACAATGGCGGCCTCCAGGCGCTCCAGCAAGGCCTGGGCCACCGGCACCGGCTCGTCCGGCGCGCTCAGGCGCAACGGCGGCACACGTATCAGATCACCGGCCTGCAGCTTGTATTCGGGCTTGATACGGCCCTTGTTCACGCGCACCTCGCCCTTGCGCAGGATGCGATAGATCAGCGTCTTGGGAGCCCCCTTGAGCTGGGTGCGCAGGAAATTGTCGATTCGTTGGCCGGCGAACTCCGGCGCCACTTCGAGCATTTGCACGCCTGAAGTCGGAGGGGTGGTAGTGGTCATTGCGGAATGGTATGGCCTGCAAGCTGCAAGCTGCAAGCTGCAAGCTGCAAGCTGCAAGCTGCAAGCTGCAAGCTGCAAGCTGCAGTCAGTGTGGGAAGCGGGGCCACAACCCTGTCAAGCTCCTCTTGCCGCTTGTAGCTTGCCGCCTTCCCCTGGATTTGAAGCCCCGCCACATTGCTGTTATAGTCGCGGCGCCGCCAAAAGCGGCCAGGTCCGTGGATGCAAGCGAACAAGCCATCCCTTACCCGGTAAACAGTTCGAGGACGTGAGGCCGTCCAAGGGTGCTTTCCTCAAGTAGCGGCAAAGCCCCGAACAAGCCTTGAAGACATGATGCGCGCCCCCGCTTCGGGGAGTCGCGATAATCGAAACCCGCTGCGGATTCTGCGCGCGGCAGCCGATTTTCAATGTATTGCGTGTTGGGTGGAGATGCACAGCCGTCGGTTTGCGTAGCAAAGGCTTTCATAGACGCTTAGATTCCGTCCGCTACCGTCTGGCTGATTCCTCCTCCCTGACCTATAGCCGCGACCCTTGTCGAAGGGCTGTGGCAGGAGACGTCGTCGCGACGCAGGCCCTGCTGGCCTTACATCGCTGGACACTGGAGTGCCTTACAACCATTCCTGACGCGCCTGACACCGACTGCGAAAGTCGTGTTTGCCGAACGCCGTTTCCGTTGGCAACGGAAACCGACGGTATTACATGAAAAGAATGCTCATCAACGCGACTCAACCCGAAGAGTTGCGTGTCGCACTGGTCGATGGCCAGCGCCTGTTCGACCTGGACATCGAGTCCGGGGCGCGGGAACAGAAGAAAGCCAATATCTACAAGGGCAAGATCACCCGCGTAGAGCCCAGCCTGGAAGCCGCCTTCGTCGACTTCGGCGCCGAGCGCCACGGCTTTCTCCCGCTCAAGGAAATCTCCCGCGAGTACTTCAAGAAGGCCCCCGAGGGCCGCATCAACATCAAGGATGTCCTGAGCGAAGGCCAGGAAGTCATCGTCCAGGTGGAAAAGGAAGAGCGCGGCAACAAGGGCGCCGCCCTGACCACCTTCATCAGCCTCGCCGGCCGCTACCTGGTGCTGATGCCCAACAACCCCCGCGCCGGCGGCATTTCCCGCCGCATCGAGGGCGAGGAGCGCAATGAGCTGCGCGAGGCGCTGAACGGCCTCAACGTCCCCGCCGACATGGGCCTGATCGTGCGTACCGCCGGCCTAGGCCGCTCCAGCGAAGAAATGCAGTGGGACCTCGACTACCTGCTGCAACTGTGGAGCGCGGTCAAGGAGGCCTCTCTCGACCGTGCGGCGCCGTTCCTGATCTACCAGGAATCCAACGTCATCATCCGCGCCATCCGCGACTACCTGCGCCAGGACATCGGCGAGGTGCTGATCGACAGCATCGACGCGCAGAACGAAGCACTGTCCTTCATCCAGCAGGTGATGCCGCAGTACGCCAGCAAGATCAAGCTGTACGAAGACAGCGTACCGCTGTTCAACCGCTTCCAGATCGAAAGCCAGATCGAAACCGCCTTCCAGCGTGAAGTGAAACTGCCTTCCGGCGGTTCCATCGTCATCGACCCGACCGAGGCGCTGGTTTCCATCGACATCAACTCGGCGCGCGCCACCAAGGGCGGCGACATCGAGGAAACCGCGCTGCAGACCAACCTGGAAGCGGCCGAGGAAATCGCCCGCCAACTGCGTCTGCGCGATATCGGCGGGCTGATCGTCATCGACTTCATCGACATGACCCCGGCGAAGAACCAGCGTGCCGTGGAAGAGAAAGTCCGCGAAGCACTGGAAGCCGACCGCGCGCGCATCCAGGTCGGGCGCATCTCGCGCTTCGGCCTGCTGGAAATGTCGCGCCAGCGCCTGCGCCCGTCGCTCGGCGAAACCAGCGGCATCGTCTGCCCGCGTTGCAACGGCCAGGGCATCATCCGCGACGTGGAATCGCTGTCGCTGGCGATCCTGCGCCTGATCGAGGAAGAAGCACTGAAGGACCGCACCGCCGAAGTACGCGCCCGCGTGCCCTTCCAGGTCGCGGCCTTCCTGCTCAACGAGAAGCGCAACTCGATCACCAAGATCGAACTGCGCACCCGTGCGCGCATCTTCATCCTGCCGGACGATCACCTGGAAACCCCGCATTTCGAAGTGCAGCGTCTGCGCGATGACAGCCCCGAGCTGACCGTTGCCCAGGCCAGCTATGAAATGAGCCACAGCGAGGTGGACGAAACCCAGCCGGTCAGCGCCACCCGCACCCTGGTCCGCCAGGAAGCCGCCGTGAAGACCGCGCCGCAACGCAGCGCCCCGGTTCCCGCAGCGAGCGCACCGTCCGCACCGACACCCACCGCCGCCGTACAGAGCAACGAGCCGAGCCTGTTCAAGGGGCTGGTGAAGTCCCTGGTGGGCCTGTTCGCCGGCAAGCCGGAAGAAGCGCCGGTCGAGCAGCAGAAACCTGCCAGCCAGCGCACCCAGCGCAATGACGAGCGTCGCAGCGGGCGCCAGCAGAACCGCCGCCGCGACAACGGCCGCAACGAAGAACGCAAACCGCGCGAAGAGCGTCAGGAACGCCAGGAGCGCCCTGCCCGCGAGGAGCGCCAGCCGCGTCCGCCGCGTGAAGAACGCAAGCCTCGCGAGCCGCAACAGCAGCAGGAAAGCCCCGCCAGCGAAGCACCGGCCCGCCGCGAACGCGCGCCCCGTGAAGAACGTCAGCCACGTGAAGAGCGCAAACGCGAGTTGCGCGCACCACTGGACGAAAACAACGAAAACCAGGCTGTGACCGAGGAAAGCGTAGAGCGCAAGCCACGCCAACCTCGCGAGGAGCGCAAACCACGAGCCGAGCAACAGGCCCCGGTTGCCAGCACTGAAGAAGAAATCGAGGATGGCAACGAACAGGAGAGCCAGGACAACGGCGAGAATGGCGAGAATGGCGAACGTCCACGCCGCCGCTCCCGTGGTCAGCGCCGCCGCAGCAACCGTCGCGAGCGCCAGCGTGATGCCAACGGCAATGAAGTGGCCGACGAAGACGCCGACGACAACAGTTCGCCAGTGAATGCCGGTGACCTGGCCGTTGCCGCCAGTGCCGCCGCGATCATTGCCAACGGCACTGCAACGAGCGAAGCCAGCGAGCAGCCGCCAGCCAGCGAGCCCGTGCCGGTAGCAACACTAGCGACGGAAGAAGCCAGCGCCGTGCCGGTCGTTGCCGACGAGGATCTCTCCGGCCAGGAAGTTGCCGAAGCCGAGCAGCCGCAGCCGCAGCCGCAGCCAACTGTCGAGCCTGTCGAGCCTGTCGAGCCTGTCGAGCCTGTCGAGCAGGAGCCGACCACGGTCGTCGAACCTGTTCAAGAGGCAGCACCGGCAGCCGCGCCCGAGGAACCCAAAGCAGAAGTGCCACAAGCGCAAACCGAGGTTGAGGCCGAGCCAGTAGAAGCAACAGTGGAAGAGAAAGCGGAAACCCAGCCGGCTACCGAGCAACAGCCTGTGGCAACAGAGAGCGCACCTGCTCCAGTAGCCAGCGCCAGCGGTCGTGCACCCAACGATCCACGTGAAGTCCGCCGCCGCCAGCGTGAAGAGGCCGAACGCCTCAAGGCCGCCGCAGCCGCACAGGCAGCAGCGCCAGCCGCAAGCGAAGCAAGCGAAGCAAGCGAAGCAAGCGAAGCAAGCGAAGCAAGCGAAGCAAGCGAAGCAAGCGAACAGCAGGCTATGGCGCCCGAGCAGGGGATACAAGAAGAGATAGCGCGGGATGAAGCAGTCGTTCCAGACGCTCCCGCCGAAGAGCAACAGAGCACGGACAAGCCACAAGCCTGATCCCCTCTGAGCAACGAAAACGCCCGATGCAGCAACCACTGCATCGGGCGTTTTTCATTGCCTCCCCGTAGAAGCGGCTTTGTTGTAGCGGCGACATCACATTTCACTGCAACTGGATTGGCAATCCAGTCTGCGATTGGCCGTACACCGCTGCCGGTATTATGTTGTCCGTATTATCGCGACCCCGGCCCGGCCCGCTACGAAACACGCATGAACCCGTCGCGCATATGAATAAGGGGGCGCTCTTCGTCGGCGCCCCTGCCGACGAAGGTTTCGTAGCGGGGTTGGCCGGGCGCGCGGCAAATACCGAGGCGACCATGGGAAAAGCCGTCGGCGCGCTACTTGAATCATTCGCAGGGCTGGCTCTTTTCCACAGGCACTACCGCTAGTGGCTGTGCGGATGCCTGGTGGCGGGGCGGGGCCTTCGCCGCCAGGGGATGGCGGCGAAGAGCTACAGGGATGTATTCACGCGAGCCCCATCCCGCCACCAGGCATTCGCACAGGGACGGCGAGCCAAAGATCGCACTGTACGATCCTGAAACCAGACACATTACCGCCAATCCGCCCGAAACGAGACCGCGCTGCGGAGAAGACGCAGAGGAGGCTCCCACGGAAATCGGGCGAACTCAAACAGGTCGTCTTATTGGCTTGAGGCTATCAGAGAATATTCGGCTCCATCTCCAGCGCCACGCCAAAACGCTGCGCGATGTCCTGCTGGATGCGCCGTGCCAGGTCGATCACCTGTTCACCGGTCGCCTGCCCATGGTTGACCAGCACCAGCGCCTGCAAATGATGCACACCGACATCACCATCCCGGTAGCCCTTCCAGCCGGCCTGCTCGATCAGCCAGCCAGCGGCCAGTTTCACCTGCCCATCCGCCTGCGGATAAGCGACCAGTGAAGGGTATGCGGCACGCAGCCGATCAGCGACGGAGGCACTGACCAACGGATTCTTGAAGAAGCTCCCGGCATTACCGAGCACTTTCGGGTCCGGCAGTTTCTCGGCACGGATGGCACAGACCACGCGGCTGACATCTGCCGCCGTCGGTCGCTCGATACCCAGCGCCGCCAGGCGCTGGCGGATCGGCCCGTAGTCCAGGCACAGCGGGCCATGCCGGCGCAGGGCGAAGCGTACCCGCAGGATCAGGAAACGCCCGACCTGGCGCTTGAACAGGCTGTCACGGTAGGCGAAGGCGCAGTCGGCGCGACTGAAGATACGCAGTTCGCCAGTCTGCCGGTCGAGGGCGGTCAGTTCGTGCAGGACATCCTTCACTTCCACACCATAGGCGCCGACATTCTGGATCGGCGCGGCACCCACCGTGCCCGGGATCAGGCTGAGGTTCTCCAGCCCGGAGAAGCCGGCCGCCAGGCAGTGGCGCACAAAAGGGTGCCAGGGCTCGCCCGCCTCGGCTTCGACCAGGGCCTGCTCGCCATCATCGGCCAGCACCCGCACGCCCCTGCTGCACATACGCAGCACCAGGGCCTGCTGGTCGCGGGTCAGCACGATATTGCTGCCGCCGCCCAGTACCTGTAGCGGTACGCCAAGGCGTCCGGCCTCCAGCAGGGCCTGCAGGACCTCGGCGTCATCATGGGCCTCGGCATACCAGCGGGCCTCGGCCCGCACGCCGAAGGTATTGCAAGCCGCCAGGCTGTATCGTTCATGCACTACCAGGCTCACAGGCGCCCCCGGATATCCGCCAGCAGGGCATCGCTGGCCTGCTCCAGCAGGTCGAGCACCTGCTCGAAACCCTGCTCGCCGCCGTAATAGGGGTCGGGCACCTCATCGAGCGCCAGGCCATAGCGCCGCAGCAGTAGATCAAGCTCGGCACCGCCACTGGCGGGCCGCAGGCGCTGCAGATCGGCGAGGTTCTGTGTATCCATCGCCAGGATCAGCTCGAAGCGCTGGAAGTCCTCGGACTCGACCTGCCGTGCCTGCAGGCCGGAAAGCTCGTAGCCGCGCGCACGCGCCGCGCGGCAGGTGCGCTCGTCGGGGGCCTTGCCGATATGCCAGGCCGCCGTGCCCGCCGAGTCGATTTGCAACTGCCGGGCCAGTCCGGCCTGCTCGGCCTTGTGGCGGAAAACCCCTTCGGCGGTGGGAGAACGGCAGATATTGCCGAGGCAGACGAACAGAATACGCATCACGCCCCCAGCAAACGCCGGACCCGCTCCAGGTCGTCCTCAGTGTCCACACCGGCTGGCGGCGCCTCGACGGCATCGGCCACATGAATGCGCCGGCCATGCCAGAGCGCCCGCAACTGTTCCAGCCGCTCGGTGTTTTCCAGCCAGCACGGCCCCCAGGCGACGAAGTCGGCAAGAAAACCGGCACGGTAGGCATAGATGCCGATATGCCGGCGGTAAGGCACGCCTTGCGGCAGACGGTCAGGCTCGCCCGCCGCAAAGGCGTCCCGCGCCCAGGGCAATGGCGCGCGGCTGAACGTCAGCGCCAGACCGTCGATATCGCTGAGCACCTTGACCACATTCGGATTGAACAGGGCGGCGATACCCTCCAGCGGCTCGGCCAGGGTGGCGATGGCCGCCTCGGGATGCGCCGCCAGGTTGCCCGCCACCTGGTCGATCACGGCGGGCGGGATCAGCGGCTCGTCGCCCTGGACATTGACCACGATTTCGTCCGCCCCCAGTCCCAGGCGCTCGGCCACTTCGGCCAGGCGATCGGTGCCCGAGTCATGTTCGGCGCTGGTCATCAGCACTTCGGCGCCGAATGCCTTGCAAGCCTGGAAAATCCGCGCATCGTCGGTGGCCACCACCACTCGCCGGGCCGCACCGCGGCGCGCCTGTTCCCAGACATGCTGGATCATCGGTTTGCCGGCGATATCCTGCAGCGGCTTGCCCGGCAGGCGGGTCGAGGCATGTCGAGCCGGGATCACCACGGTATAGGCGAGGCTCATTTCTGCAGGCGCTCCTCGGCGCTCAGGGTACGCGCCTCGCCTTCGAGCATCACCGGGATGCCATCGCGAATCGGAAAGGCCAGGCCGGCGCCCTTGCTGATCAGTTCGGTCTTGTCGGCGCTCAGTTTAAGCGGCCCCTTGGTGATCGGGCAGGCAAGGATATCAAGCAGTTTCGTGTCCATTGGAACGTCCTTTGGGATCGGTGCGCCCATTGCACAGGCGCGACAATTGGTCATCGAACCAGGCGACGAAGGCTGCCGAAGGGCACGCCTGCACGCGCAGAAAGGTCCAGCCGAGGGGCGCGAACGCCTGGCATTTGACCGCGTCTTTCTCGGTCATCACCAGCGGCAACTCCGGGCTGAAGCTCAGTTGCTCCGGTGTGTAGCTGGCATGATCGGCGAAGGGGTGGGCAATCGGTCGCCAGTCTAGCCTTTCCAGCGTGGCGAAGAAACGCTGCGGATTGCCGATGCCGGCCACCGCATGCAGGCGCTGGCCGGGCGGAAAATGGGCAAGCGGCAGGACGCGCCCGCTGGCCAGTTCGACCAGGTCGCTGGGCCGTAACTCCAGCTCGTAGCCTTCGCCCCCCGCCGGGATGCCACCATTGAACAGCACCGCATCCACCTCCAGCAGGCGTTCGCGCGGCTCCCTGAGCGGCCCCGCCGGCAGGCAGCGGCCGTTGCCCAGGCCGCGCACGGCATCGATCAGCACCAGTTCCAGATCACGCGCCAGCCGATAATGCTGCAGACCATCGTCGCAAAGGATCAGGTCCACAGGTTCGGCTGCCAGCAGGGCGCGGATCGCCCGCCCGCGGTCGGGGTCGATATACAGCGGCACGCCGCAACGGTTGGCGATCAGTAGTGGCTCGTCGCCGCATTGCCGGGCCGGCTGGCCGGCCTCTACCCGCCAGGGCAGCGCTGGCGGATGGGCGCCATAGCCACGGCTGACGACACCGACGCGCAGGCCCCGCCGTCGGCAATGCTCGATCAGCCAGAGGATCATTGGTGTCTTGCCGGTGCCGCCGACAGTGATATTGCCGACCACGATCACCGGCACCGGAGCCCGGTAGATATCGCCCTCGCCCGCCAGGAAGCGCGACCGCCGGCGACCGCTGATGCGGCGGTACAGGCACTCCAGCGGTCGCAACAGGCCGAGGGCCGGATGCCCGGCGTACCAGGCACGGACCAGCCGATCGCTCAGCGACATGCAGGCCTCACGGCGAATGCGCTTCCACGGTGGTGATGCGCAGATGGGCGAAGCCCAGCTTGCCAGCCGCATCCATGGCGGTGATCACCGCCTGGTGGGTGGCCTGGGCATCGGCGCTGATCACCAGCGGTAGGCCGTTGTCGCCTTGCGATTCTTTCTGAAGGGCCGTCATCAGCCCATCGAGGTTCTGTTCGAGCAATACGTTGCCATTGAGCGAGTAGCGCCCCTCGGCATCGACCAGTATCTCCAGCCGTTTCTGCTCGTTCGCCTCGACCCGCTCGCCGGTCATCGCTTCGGGCAGGTCGACGGCCAGTTGGGTCTCACGGGTAAAGCTGGTGGACACCACGAAGAACAGCAGCAGGATGAATACCACGTCGATCAGCGAAGCCAGGTTGATCTCGACGTTCTCCCGCGCCCTGCGCTTGAATTTCACGCTCGGCGCCCCCGCCTGCGTGGCGCCTCGACCGCCAGGTCGACATTGCGGTCGCCCTGCACCACCTCGACCAGCTTGATCGCCTCCTGCTCCATGCCGACCACCAGTTCATCGACGCGGCGCGTCAGGAAGCGGTGGAAGAACAGTGCCGGAATCGCCACCATCAGCCCGGAGGCGGTGGTGATCAAGGCCTTGGCGATACCACCGGCGAGCAGTGCCGGATTGGCCGAGCTGTTGCCCATGAAGGCGCCGAAGATATCGATCATCGCCAGCACCGTCCCCAGCAGCCCCAGCAGCGGCGTGATGCCGGCGATGGTACCCAGCGCGTTGAGGTAGCGCTCCAGCTCATGCACCACCCTGCTGGCCGCTTCCTCGATGCTTTCCTTCATGATGTCGCGGCCACGCTTGGAGTTGGCCAGGCCGGCCGCGAGAATCTCCCCCAGAGGCGAGTCGGCGCGCAACTCCCGGAGTTTTTCATTGCTCAGTTGCCGCTCCTGGATCCACTTCCAGACCTGCCCGAGCAGGTTCGGTGGCGTCACGCGACTCACTCGCAAGGTCCACAGGCGCTCGATGATGATGCCGAGCGCAGCGATCGAACACAGGATGATCGGCAGCATCACCCAGCCACCCGCTTTAACCAGTTCCCACACGAGCCAATCCCCACGATAGAAAGTGCGTCACTCTAGGGGGTGTTGCCGCTGTGGTGCAAGCAGCCTCGCCATCTGAGCCAGGACGATCGCGCTATGCACGGCAAAGCGCCGAAAAAACGCTGGAAGGCTCGAGGCTGGACGAAAGAGCGTGGCAACCGGTGTTTTTCGTTCAGCTTTCCAGCGCTTTTATCGAAGCCCCTTTCCGGTGAATGACGGTATAGCGCGATCGCCCTGCCTGCAATGTAAGCCCCGTCAGCGCCAGAAACGCCGCTGCGAACGTGCGACCCAGGCTGGCTCGAAGCGCCCCAGGCGAATGCGCACGGCCCCCTGTTCGGCACTGTCATGCACATGCGCCCCGACCTGCCGGACCCTGGCCAGCACCGACGGGTGCGGATGGCCGAAGGCATTGTGGAGGCCGCGGGAAACCAGTACCGCCGAAGGCGAGGTGGTTGCCAGCAAGGCCATGCTGGAGGAACTGCGGCTACCATGGTGGGGCAGCAGCAGCCAGTCCAGGGGGCCCGCCATCGACGATGCCAGCCAGGCCCGCTCGGTGGCGCTGTCGATATCGCCGGTCAGCAGGATACGTTCGCCAGCGGCTTCCACCAGCAGCACGCAGGAGGCCTGGTTACCGCTGCTTGCCCGTTCCCACTGCCAGAGGCTGAAATCGACACCGTCCCAACGCCAGCGCCGCCCGCTCTCGCAGGCGCCGGCCCGCAGCGCCGCAGCCATGCGCCGCGGCTCCCCGGCAATCACCTCGGCGACCGGCATCGAGCGGGCGATGGCAGCGGCACCACCGGCATGGTCATTGTCTGCGTGGCTCAACAGCAGGGTATCCAGTCGACGGACGCCCAACCGACGCAGGGACGGAAACACCACCCGCTCGCCCAGGTCGAAGTCAGCGTGCCTGGCGCCCGCATCGTAGAGCAAGGCGTGCTGGCGGGTACGCACCAGCACCGCCAGGCCCTGGCCGACATCGAACATCCAGATTTCCGCCTGCGCCGCTTCCGGCGGCTCCGGGCCGGCGAAGAACAGCGGGAGCAGCAAGGGTATGCCCAGGATACGCCCCGGCACACCATTCGGCAGCACCGGCAGCAGGCAGCCCAGGGCTACGCAGCAAAGCGCCCAGAAACTCAGTGCGGGGGCGAGCCAGGCATCCTGCCAACTCGCCAGAAAGGCCAGCACCTCCATCAGCAGGGCCAGCGCCCAGCCGGCGAGCCACAGCATGGCCTCGCCGAGCCAGGGCAACGCCAGCAGCAGGCTGCCCAGCAATGCCAGCGGCACCACCAGCCCCACCCAGGGCACTGCCAGCATATTCGCCAGCGGCCCGCTGAAACTGATCGGCAGGCCCAGCGCCAGCGACATCGGCAACAACCCGAGCGCCATGATCCATTGCGCTCGCCAGAGCACCTGCCACCAACGCCAGCGCCCTGCCCGCCCGGCGAACGCCAGCACCAGCAGCGCCACCGAGGCGAAGGACAACCAGAACCCCGCCTGCAGGCTGGCCAGCGGCTCGACCAGCAGCACCAGCAGCATGGCCAGAGCCAGTGGCAGCCAGACGCCCAGGTGGCGGAAAGCGAGCCGCCAGAGCAACACCGCGGCGACCATCGCACAGGCTCGCCGTACCGGCACCTCGAAACCGGCGAGCCAGCCATAACCAAGCGCCCCCGCCAGCGCCAGGGCGCAGGCGCCATGCCACCAGGGCCAACGCCCCGGCCACAGGCCCCAGCGCGCCAACAGGGCGACCGAGGCGTACAGCCAGCCGGCCAGCAGGCTCACATGCTGGCCGGAAATCACCATCAGGTGCACCGTGCCGGTGTCCTGCAGCACTCGCCAGTCCGCCATGCTCAGGCCGGAGCCATCGCCCACCACCAGTGCCGCCAGGGCGCCGGCACGCCCGGCGGCGTCCACCTGCAATAGCCGGGTCCGCAAACGGTCGCGAAACCCCACAACGCTCGGCGGTTCATCCAGCAGCCTGCCAGCCTTGATGGTGCCAGTGGCGCCGATACGCCGCGCCAGCAGCCAGGCTTGGTAATCGAACGACTGCGGATTGACCATGCCATGCGGCCGCTTCAGCCGTGCCGCCAGGCGCCAGCGCTCGCCGGCCCGCACGCCAGGGCCGCCATACCAGGCCAGCCGTAAACGCCCCGGCAGGCCCGTATGCCGCGACTGCACGTCCTCGAGAATAAAGCGCACCACGCCCTGCTGATGCTCGGGCAGGCCAACCACCCGGCCCTCGAGCCAGAAGGTGCGGCCATCGCGCTCTTCCGACAGGCGGTCATCCAGCGCCCATTGGGCACTGCTACAGGCCCAGCACAGCCCCAGGGCATACAGCCCCAGAGGCCGCGACAGGCGCGAACACAAGGCACCCAGGGCAAGCAGCCCTAACCCAGCCAGCAGCCATGGCCCCGGTAGCGCAGGAAGAAAACGCAATGTCAGCAGCCCGGCCAGCAGCGCCATGATCCCTGTGCGCATCGCTCATGTCCCGCATCCGTGGTGGCCACTGAAGCTATCAGGAGTGCCGATGGCGATCCGTGAAGTGCTTCACGGTTTCGGGAGTTGCTCGCTACGCCTGAGTGTCAGCGCCTTATTATCTTCGCCACAGTGCGTTCGCGAAGCCGTGGTGGAGCACAGGGCAAGCGCATGAACACCCACCGCTCCCGTGCAGCAATATGCCCTGCTTCAGGGAGCGAAACAGTGCGACTGGATTGGTAATCGCGTGTTTGGCTACAGGCTGTGTATAGCGTGCCCCATGGCTTACCGTATCTGTGCGAATGCCCAATATCCATGCGCATGGACCGGGATTTCATTCGATCGCCCTGCACTTGGTCCAAGCTCCGGTACCGGCTCGGACACTCCTACCTTATACTTCCGTCAGGAATGCATATACGAGAGTCAGGAACGAACCTCATGCGCCCCGTCTTACACACTGCCCCGGAAAAGGCAGCCTTCGTTCTGCCGGTGAAAGGCGAGACCAGTACACTGGCTGGCTGGGTCGAGGCAGTGGAAGCCGACCCGGTGGCCCGAGCGATCATCGAGTCGAAACCCTTCCAGCGCCTCAGGTCCATCTCGTTCCTGGGCGCACTGGACCATGTCGCGACCACCGCCAGCCTGAAAAAAGCGCCGAGAACCCGCGCCAATCACTCCCTGCATGTGGCGGCCCTGGCCGCTTTCGTCGCCCATCGGCGTGGCTACGACGACGACCTGGCGCGCCATCTGCGGACAGCCGGCCTGCTGCATGACATCGGCCACCCGCCACTGTCGCACAGTGTCGAACCCTACCTGCAGAAGCGCTTCGGTTACGGTCATCACGAAATGGGCGAGATGCTGATCGCGGGGCAACGGCCCATCGCCATTGGGCTGCAGAAGACCCTGGCCAAAACGTTGGACATCACCTTCGTGACAGACCTGATAGCCGGTCGGGTCGGCGCGAGCGAAGGCGGCGATCTGTTCAGCAGCCCCATCAATATCGACACTATCGAGGGCATCATCCGCAGCTACCGCTACTTGCGCGATACGCCTACGGCGCTCAACCCACTGCAGGTGGCGGAAGCCTCGCTCGTGGATCGCAGCGAGTCGCGCTTCAAGGTGCTGGACCGTTTCTGGGAGCTGAAAGATTTCATCTACAACAGGCTTATCACCCAGGACATCGGACTGATCGCCGACCAGTACAGCCAGCTCTACTTTGCCGAGGGTAGCCAGCCATTGGGCGAAGACGAACTGTTCGACACGGAAGCACAATGGCAGCGCAGACACCCTCAGCTCTTCAGCGACCTGATAAGCATCAATAGCGTCCGCGACACGCCCGCGGCGCTGGAAAGCGCCACACTCCAGTACAGTGTTCGCCGTTACGAAATAGTGGCGGGAAGCCTGGATGTGCAGCGCTATCGCTGTACGAAAGAGCCCACGCAAAGGACGCTTGCCGCCACCAGGCATGGCGCAAGCCAGGAAAATGTCCAGTTAGGCCTCGACTTCAAGGTGCAATGGAACTGACAGCATGAGCATGAATACGGACGTTCACACCAATATCGACAAGGCCGCTGCCTTTACTGCCACTAAATTGGAAACGCTGAGGAACGAGATATCAACGCTTCTTTCGGCTAGCCCATTTAACGAGGCCATGACCATCATTACCACAGGCTCCTACGGCCGAGCCGAAGCTACGGAAGAATCGGACTTGGACTGGTTCATCATCTTCGACCGGGATCAGCCGGTGGAAGTCATCAGTGATGAAATCCAGGGCATCAATGAAGTGATCACCCGGCACATCGACAAGGTCACGGGCGATACCGGGACCTTCGGCAAGGATGCCATCGTACGTTTCAGTGAAATGCAGAACAACATCGGCGGGAACGATGACAGCAATGAGTCCCTGACCCGACGACTGCTGTTCCTGCTGGAAGGCACCTGGCTGTACGGAGAGGAGCGTTTTGCGGACTACCGGCGGCAACTGCTGGAAAAATACATCAAGCCCGATGCCCCGGGAGAACAGATGCCGCGCTTCCTGCTCAACGACATCATCCGCTACTACCGAACCATTGCCACGGATTTCGAGTTCAAGACATCCGAGCGCAAGAAGCCCTGGGGGCTCAGGAATATCAAGCTGCGCTTTTCCAGAAAGCTCATCTACTTCAGTGGAATCATCGTTGCTGCCGAGCTGAAGGAACTGGGCTGGCAGCAAAAAATAGAAAAAGGACTCGCACTGTTCGAACAGTTTCCACTGGAGAGAATCCGCGCCTTGGGGGCAGACCTGGCGGCGACCCCCGTGATACTCGCTACTTATGAATCCTTCATGGCCCGCCTGGCCCAGCCGGAAGTACGGCAGGCCCTGGAAGGAGTAGTCAAGGAGCAGCGCCTGGAGAACCCGGAGTACAAGGAACTCAGGAAAACCAGCCATGAATTCTCGAAGGCACTGCACAAGTGGCTGAAGGAAAAGTACGGCGAAGAACACCCGATCCACCACGCCCTGGTGTTCTGATGGCGCTGTACTTTCTGCGCCACGCCCAGACCCCGGGCAACGCCACGAATGTCTGGGTTGGCCGCAACGATCAGCCACTCAGTGAAAAAGGCCGGATGAAACTGGAGCAGAAAGCCCTGGAGCTGTCCGCCATTGACTTTGCCCTTGTGCTTACCAGCCCACTGCAAAGAGCCCATGCGACCGCAAAAGCTATTGCCCTGGCGCAGCGCGGCAAGGTCGATATAGTCGTTCGCCACGGCCTGCAGGAAAGAGACTTTGGCTGCCTCGAAGGACAGCCCAAGAGTCACGAGAACCGCTTGCGCCTGCAACTGGAGGAGACGGTCGAGCCGATCGAAAGCCTGCGCAAACGCATCGAAGCCGTAGTGGTCGAGGCAGAGTCATTGCCAGGAAATATCCTGCTGGTATCCCACTCGGCGGTTTACAACTGCATTGTGCGAACGATGGGCTACCGAGCGATACCGGCCAGGGATGCACTTGAAAACCTTGACTGGTGCGAACTGCGCCGCAGCCGTGGCGAGCAGGCACGGAGGCGCCAGCTACGCTGAACGGAACTGCGCGTCACTCGTAGCGCAATGCTTCCGCCGGCTGGGTCTGGGCCGCGCGCCAGGCCGGGTAGAGGGTCGCCAGGAAACTCAGCAGCATGGCCGCCAGGGTCACCAGCAGCACGTCCGCCCATTGCAGTTCGGAAGGCAGGGTGCTGATGTAGTAGGCATCCGAGGAAAACACCTGGCGCCCGGAAACAGCCTCCAGCCAGCCGACCAGCGCGCTGACGTTGAGCGCCCCGAGCACGCCCAGCAGGGTGCCGATCAGGGTGCCGGTGCAACCGATGATGCTGCCCTGCACCATGAAGATCGCCATGATCTGCCGGGGCGTCGCGCCCAGGGTGCGCAAGATGGCGATATCACCACGTTTGTCAGCCACCACCATGATCAGCGTAGCAATGATGTTGAAGGCCGCCACCGCCACGATCAGCAGCAACAGCAGGCCGATCATGGTCTTCTCCATCTTCATCGCGCTGAACAGGCTGCCCTGGGTCAGCGACCAGTCCTCGGCGCGATAGCCTTCGCCAGCGTCCGCGGAAAGTTGCTCGGCCAGTTGCCGGGCGACCTGGGGCGCGCGGTAGAGATCGGCCAGGCGCAGACGCACGGCCTGCACCTGCTCGGGCTGCCAACGCAGGATCTGCGCCGCATCCGCACGATGAATGAAAGCCAGGCTGCCGTCGATCTCGGCACCGACACGGAACACGCCCACGACATTCAACCGCTGCATACGCGGCGTCACACCACCGGCCGTGGCGCTGGCCTCGGGTACGATCAGCGTCAGCTTGTCACCCAGCGAAAGGCCGAAGCGACGGGCGCTCATGGCGCCGATGATCACGCCATATTCACCGGCCCGCAGGTCCTGCAGCCGCCCGCCGACCAGCTTGTCGCCCAGGCTGGAAACGGCCGCCTGGGCGTCCGGCTCGATACCGTCGATCTGGATCGGCTGCATGCTGCCCTTGAACGACAGCATGCCTTCGAGCTGGGTGATCGGCGCCGCGCCCAGCACTTCCGGGCTGCCTTCGACCCTGGCGGCCAGCGCCCGCCAGTCGTCCAGCGGGCCGTCGCCGAGCAGCATGGCATGGGGGATCATGCCGAGGATGCGCGAGCTCATCTCGCGCTGGAAACCGTTCATCACCGACAGCACCATGATCATCGCCAGCACGCCCAGCGCCAGGCCGATCATCGAAGTCAGGGAGATGAACGAGATGAAATGGTTGCGGCGCTTGGCCCGCGTATAGCGGCCGCCGATGAACAGGCTCAGGGGGCGGAACATCAGGCCACCACCAGGCGACCGCCTTCCAGGCGTAGCGTCATGTCCATCTGCGCGGCTAGTTGCGGGTCATGGGTCACCACCAGGAACGCCGTGCGCACCGAGTTGCTCAGTTCCAGCATCAGCTCCTGGATACCCTGGGCGGTGTGCTGGTCGAGGTTGCCGGTCGGCTCGTCGAGCAACACCAGTGCCGGGCTGTTGGCCAGCGCACGGGCGATCGCCACCCGCTGGCGCTCGCCGCCGGATAGCTCAGAAGGCTTGTGTTCGAGGCGATGGCCGAGGCCGACCCGGGTCAGCAACTCGCTGGCCTTGCGCTGCGCCTCGGCGATCGGCGTGGTGCCGATCAGCAACGGCATGCAGACGTTCTCCAGCGCGGTGAACTCGGCCAACAGGTGGTGGAACTGGTAGACGAAGCCCAGCGCCCGGTTACGCAGCAGGCCGCGCGCCTTCTCGTTGAGCGCCGACAGCTCCTCGCCGGCCAGCCAGACGCTGCCCTCGCTGGGCGTATCCAGCCCGCCCAGCAGGTTGAGCAGCGTGCTCTTGCCCGAGCCGGAACTGCCGACGATAGCCACGCGCTGGCCCGGATACAGTTCCAGGTTCAGCCCGCTGAGCACCGCCACCGACTCCGGCCCCTGCTCGTAACACTTGCCCAGGTTGCGACAGCTCAGTACGGCGTCGCCCGTTCCCCGCTCGTTCATAACCGGCTCACTCATAGCGCAAGGCCTCCGCCGGCTGGGTGCGCGCGGCGCGCCAGGCCGGGTACAGGGTGGCGAGGAAGCTCAGCACGAGCGCCGCGACACACACCTGGAACACGTCCGCGAACATCAGTTGCGAAGGCAGGTAATCGATGAAATAGACATCGGCATTGAGAAACTTGTGCCCCAGCAGGCGCTCCAGCAGCGCCACTCCGGCGCTCACGTTGAGCGCCGCCAGTATCCCCAGCACGGCGCCAATCAGCGTGCCGACCACACCGACGATGACACCCTGCACCATGAAGATGCCCATGATCTGCCGGGGCGTGGCGCCGAGGGTGCGCAGGATGGCGATGTCACCGCGCTTGTCGGTCACCACCATGACCAGGGTGGAGATGATGTTGAAGGCCGCCACCGCCACGATCAGCAGCAACAGCAGGCCGATCATCGCCTTCTCCATGCGGATCGCCTGGTAGAGGTTACCGTGGGAGCGCGTCCAGTCCCGCGAGTAGAATTCGCCGTCCAGCGCACCCGCCAGCTCCCAGGCGATCTTCGGCGCCTGGAACAGGTCGTCGAAGCGCAGCCGCAGCCCCTGCACCTGCTCCGGCTTCCAGCGCTGCAGGCGCGCCAGGTCGGCATGGTTGGCCAGCGCCACGTAGCCGTCGATCTCGCCGGCACCGACATGGAAAATGCCGACCACGGTGAAGCGCTTCATGCGCGGGAACATGCCCGCCGGCGTCACCGTGACTTCCGGTGCGACGAAGGTGATCCGGTCGCCGACCCCGACCCCCAGGCGCTGCGCCGCCTTGTCGCCGATGACGATACCGAACGCACCGGCTTCGAGCCGCTCCAGCGAGCCTTCGCGGAAGAAGCGGTCGATGATCGAGACCTGGTGCTCGGCCACCGGGTCGATGGCGTTGATCAGGATCTTGCTGACCTTGCCCTGGTGCGTCAGCAAGCCCTGCGCCTGGATGAAAGGCGCCACCGCCAGCACTTGCGGATGCTCGCGCAGGCGCTCGGCGAGGGCCTGCCAGTCGTCGATCGGCTGGGCGCTCTCGATGGTCGCGTGGGGCACCATGCCAAGCACGCGGGTACGCATTTCATGGTCGAAGCCATTCATCACCGACAGCACCAGGATCATCACCAGAACGCCCAGCGCCAGGCCGATCATCGAGGTGAAGGAAATGAAGGAGACGAAGCGACTACGACGCCTGGCGCGGGTGTAGCGTGCGCCGATGAAGACAGACAGCGGTCTGAACATAAGCCGGAGGATTCGCTGGCAGGAATGGGAACGGGGTCAGCCTGGTATACACTTGGACGACTACCCCAACATGGGTCTTGGCCATGTCATCACAAGACATCGAAGAACGCCGCGAATACTACCGCATCGAAGACCGGATCGCACTGCAAATCCTGCCGCGGGAACATCAGGAAACAAGCGCGGAAGACCGCGAACCCGCGCTGTTCGAACTGTTCGGCGAGCTGCACCGCCTGGACTTCGAAGCGCAATTGCTGCTGCGCCAGATCGCCGAAAACGACCGCACCCTGGCCAATTACCTGAAAGTACAGAACAAGCGCATCGAACTGCTGGGCCAGGCCATCGCCAGCAACCTGCTGGAAGCCATCGGCCCGGCCCGGACCGTCATGCTGTCGGAGGCCGGAATCGACTTCCAGCACGACCAGCCGTTGGCCGAAGGCGAATCAATCACCCTCAAGCTGGTGCTGATGCCCCTGGCCCTGGGCCTGCGCCTGCCGGCACGGGTGCTGCGCTGCAGCCACAACGCGACGGGCTATGCCATAGCCGCGGCGTTCGAATCCCTGAGCGATGCCCAGCGCCAGTTCCTGGCACGTCATATCCTGCAGAAACAGGCGCTGGAGCGGCGCCTGGCCAAGGAGCGGCAGGAACAACGGCAAGAAGAACCGCAACAGGCGGACAGTCACTGACCCACCACCCTCTGCAGGAGCCTTATCGTGACCCTGATCTACGGCCATCGCGGCGCCAGGGGCGAAGCCCCGGAAAACACCCTGGCCAGTTTCCAGCAATGCCTGGAACATGGCGTACAGCGCTGTGAACTCGACCTGCACCTGTCCCGCGATGGCGAGTTGATGGTGATCCACGATCCATCGCTCAAGCGCACCACCGGGCGCCGCGGCAAGGTCGTGGAACACGATGCCGCGGACCTGGCCGGCTACGATGCGCGCCACGGCGGCCCCGGCTGGAAGCAACCCTGCCCGATACCGAGGCTGGTCGAACTGTTCGAGAAATGCCCGTTCGAGCACTGGCAACTCGAGGTCAAGAGCGCTTCGCGCACCCGTGCCGCGCGCACCGTGCTGGCGATCCAGGCCCTGGCCCGGGAGCATGGCCTGCTGGAGCGCATCACCGTGACCTCGAGTTCGCGGGAAGTGCTGCGCGCCCTGCTGCGGCTGGCACCGGAAATCCCCAGGGGCCTGGTGGCCGAATACGGTTGGCTCGACCCGCTGAAAGTCGCCCGCCAGTACGACTGCTCGCTGCTGGCATTGAAATGGACGCTGTGCACGCCGGAGCGCGTGGCCAAGGCGCGCCAGCAGGGGCTGCATGTCTCGATCTGGACGGTCAACGACCCGGCCCTGATGAAGCGCCTGGCCAGCCTCGGGGTCGACAGCATCATCACCGACTTCCCGGGCCTGGCGCTGGCGACCTTGGGGGAAAGCCAGGGCTGAGCTGCAAGCTGCAAGCTGCAAGCTGCAAGCTGCAAGCTGCAAGCTGCAAGCTGCAAGCTGCAAGCTGCAAGCTGCAAGCTGCAAGCTGCAAGCTGCAAGCTGCAAGCTGCAAGCGTAATCAGTGTGAAAGGCGACCGGAAAACCCTGTCAAGCCCTTTATGGCTTGCCATCCATGGCAGCCACCCTGCGTGCCGTCGCGGCGCGACGTTAAAAATGGCTCCCGGCCATTTTTTCTTGCCGCTTGGCTAAAAACTCTCCCGGTTAGGCCATTGCCAGTTGGCGAGGCCGGCTCCGACCGGTTCCGGCCACCGGTCGGAGCCGCTCAAAAAAGCCGGTTGAGCCCATCGAACGCCGCCACCCGGTAGGCCTCGGCCATGGTCGGGTAGTTGAAGGTGTTGTTGATGAAGTACTTGATGGTGTTGGCCTCGCCCGGCTGGTTCATGATCGCCTGGCCGATATGCACGATTTCCGAGGCCTGGTAGCCGAAGCAGTGCACGCCCAGCACTTCCAGGGTTTCCCGGTGGAAGAGGATCTTCAGCATGCCGGTCTTCTCATGGGCGATCTGCGCCCGCGCCATGCCCTTGAAGAACGCCTTGCCCACTTCGTAGGGGATCTTCGCCTGGGTCAGCTCACGTTCGTTCTTGCCGATCGAGCTGATCTCGGGAATGGTGTAGATACCGGTCGGCACATCATCGACGAAGCGCCAACTGTCGTTCTCGACGATGCTGCCCGAGGCCGAGCGGCCCTGGTCATAGGCGGCGCTGGCCAGGCTCGGCCAGCCGATCACATCGCCGGCGGCATAGATGTTCGGCACCTCGGTGCGATAGTACTGGTCGACCTGGATCTGCCCACGGCTGTTGGCCTTCAGGCCGACATTCTGCAGGGCCAGGCGATCGGTATTGCCAGTGCGGCCATTGCACCACAGCAAAGCATCCGCCTTGATCTTCTTGCCGGACTTCAGGTGCAGGATCACACCATGGTCCAGCCCCTCGATGCGCTCGTACTCTTCATTGTGGCGAATCAGCACGTTGTTGCTGCGCAGGTGGTAACTCAGCGCATCGGAGATTTCATCGTCGAGGAAGCTGAGCAACTGGTCGCGGTTGTCGATCAGGTCGACCAGCACCCCCAGGCCGCTGAAGATCGAAGCGTACTCGCAGCCGATGACCCCGGCGCCGTAGATGATCAGCCGGCGCGGCGTATGGCTGAGGTTGAGGATGGTGTCGCTGTCGTATACGCGCGGATGGCTGAAGTCGATATCGACCGGGCGATAGGGGCGCGACCCGGTGGCGATGATGATGTGGTTGGCCACCAGTTTTTCCACCACACCGTTCAGGCAGACCACGTCGACACTGTGCTCGTCGGCGAAACTGGCGGTGCCGAAGTAGGTGTCGATACGGTTGCGCGCATAGTAGCTGGTGCGCGAAGTGACCTGCTTGCTGATCACCTTCTCGGCGCTTTTCAGCACATCGGGAAAGGAGAACCAGCGCGGTTCGCCGATCTGGCGGAACAGCGGGTTGGTGTTGTACTGCATGATCTGTCGTACGGAGTGGCGCAGGGCCTTGGAGGGGATGGTGCCCAGGTGCGTGCTGTTGCCGCCGACCAGCGGGCGGTTGTCCACCACCGCGACCTTGCGGCCCGCCTTGACCGCGTTCATCGCGGCGCCTTCACCGGCCGGACCGCTTCCCAATACCACCACGTCGTAGTTGTAGACAGCCATGTATCCCCCTGGAAAACGCGACGGCCCCTGCCGCCACGGTCGAACCTTGCGAAAATCGTCAATACCCGCGCCAACCCTGGTGTCCCGGCAACGATCAAATGCCTTGTGCCTTGCCCGCGAAACGCTTGCGGACGGCCAAGGCCGCGCCTACGGATGTACAGCGCGGAAGACTAACAACCATAACCAGCCAATCGTTACTACAACACTCACTGCTTTCGTACAGGCTCAGCGGTCCGTCGCATCATAAGCCAGATCGCTGCGCCGGTCGCTGCCAGCGGCATTGGCTTCTTCGCATTTTTCGCGATTGCCGCCGCAGATCGAGCACTCCTTCTCGATGCCCAGGTTGGCGATGCCACCACAGGAACCGGCAATCGGTTTGCGTCCCATGATCACGCCGATCGCCATGCCGGACATCACGATCAGCATCAGCAGAAATACCAGTAGCCAGGTCATTGTCCTATCTCCTTGCCGAACAGCCGGTCGAAGGCCTCGGTGCTTTGAGTGGTGAAGCCATCCTGCTCGCGGGTGACGAACAGGGCGGCGATCTCATGCTGGCTGGCGAAATCGAAACCACGCTGCGGCCCCAGCACCATCAGTACGGTAGACAATCCATCGGCCTGCAAGGTCGATGGCGACAATACCGTCACCGAGGCCAGGGCATGCTCGATGGGCCGTCCGCTACGCGGGTCCAGGGTATGCGAATAGCGCTTGCCGTCCTGCTCGAAATAATTGCGGTAATCGCCCGAGGTGGACACCCCGTAGCCATCGAGTTCGACGATACGCTGGGCCACCTGCTCGCCTTCGCGTGGCGCCTCGATGGCGACCCGCCAGGGCGAACCGTCCGGCTTGCGCCCGGCCGCCTTGAGTTCACCGGTGATTTCCACCAGGTAGCTGTGCACGCCCAGCTTCTGCAGGCCCTCGATGACCAGGTCGACCGCGAGGCCGGCGGCGATACTGTTGAAGTCCACCTCGACCGCGGCATCCTTGCACAGTTGCTCACCTTCGATACGCAGGTAGCGATGGCCGACTCGCTGGCGAACCTCGTCGATCCTCGCCTGGTCCGGCACCTGGGCAGGCTGCCCCTTGGGGCCGAAGCCCCAGAGATCGAGCAGCGGCTCGACGGTCAGGTCCAGCGCGCCGTCGCTGCCCCGCGACAGTTGCTCGCCGGTGGCGACCAGATGCAGGACATCCGCCGGCATCGCCTGGCAACTGCCGGCCGGCAGGGCATTGAAGCGGGAAATATCGGAGTCGCTGCGGTAGGTCGAGAGTTCCTGGTCGAAGCGCGTCAGTAGCGCCTCGGTCTCGCGTTGCAATTGCTCTTTCGGCGCAACCGCGGCGCTGTGCACGTACTTCACCGTGTAGGTGCTGCCCATGGTCGGGCCGCTGAAGCTTTCCAGTCGCTCCTGCTGCTGGCAACCGGCCAGGGCTGCCAGCAGCAGGGGGAAAACGGAACGGGCGATGCGGTTGCCCACACTAGCCGCCGAAGTCGTCGAGCAGGATATTCTCCGGCTCCACGCCCAGCTCGAGCAGCATCTTGATCACCGCGGCGTTCATCATCGGCGGACCGCACATGTAGAACTCGCAATCCTCCGGCGCCGGATGGTCCTTGAGGTAGTTCTCGTACAGCACGTTGTGGATGAAGCCGGTGTAGCCGGTCCAGTTGTCTTCCGGCTGCGGGTCGGACAGCGCCAGGTGCCAGCGGAAGTTCTCGTTCTCCGCCTGCAACCGATCGTACTCGTCGACGTAGAAGGCTTCGCGCATGGAGCGCGCACCGTACCAGAAGCTCATCTTGCGCTTGGACTTCAGGCGCTTGAGCTGGTCGAAGATATGCGAGCGCATCGGCGCCATGCCGGCGCCGCCGCCGATGAAGACCATCTCGGCATCGGTGTCCTTGGCGAAGAATTCGCCGAACGGGCCGTAGACGGTGACCTTGTCCCCCGGCTTGCGGCTGAACACCCAGGAGGACATCTTGCCCGGCGGGATGTCATCGCGGCCCGGTGGCGGCGAGGCGACACGGATATTGAACTTGACCAAGCCGCGCTCTTCCGGGTAGTTGGCCATGGAATAGGCGCGGATGGTGGTCTCGTCCACCTTGGACACATAACGCCACAGGTCGAACTTGTCCCAGTCGCCACGAAATTCCGGCTGGATGTCGAAATCCTTGTAGTGCACGGTATGCGGCGGGCACTCCAGTTGCACATAGCCACCGGCGCGGAAATCGACGTTCTCGCCCTCGGGCAGTTTCAGCGTCAGTTCCTTGATGAAGGTGGCGACGTTGGGGTTGGACTGCACGGTGCATTCCCACTTCTTCACGCCGAAGACTTCTTCCGGCACCTTGATCTTCAGGTCCTGCTTGACCGGGGTCTGGCAGGACAGGCGCCAGCCCTCTTTCGCCTCGCGGCGATTGAAGTGCGAGGACTCGGTGGCCAGCATTTCGCCACCACCGCTTTCCACGATGCACTTGCACTGCGCGCAGGTGCCGCCGCCGCCACAGGCAGAGGACAGGAAGATGTCGTGGTTGGCCAGGGTCTGCAGCAGCTTGCCGCCGGCCGGCACGGTGATCGAATGCTCGCCATTGATCTCGATGGTGACATTGCCGCTACTGACCAGCCTGGCGCGTGCCATGAGGATGATGGCCACCAGCACCAGCACGATGCCGGTGAACATGCTGATGGCGACGATGAATTCCGTATTCAACATGCGTTTCTCCTTACAACTGCACGCCAGAGAACGACATGAAGCCCAGCGACATCAGGCCGACGGTGATGAAGGTGATACCCAGCCCCCGCAGGCCGGCCGGAACGTCGCTGTACTTGAGCTTTTCCCGGATAGCCGCCAGCAGCACGATGGCCAGCGCCCAGGAAATGCCCGAGCCGAGGCCGTAGACCACGCTCTCGGTGAAGTTGTAGTCGCGCTCGACCATGAACAGCGTGCCGCCGAAGATCGCGCAGTGCACGGTGATCAGCGGCAGGAAGATGCCCAGGGCGTGGTGCAGCGCCGGCACGTACTTGTCCATGAGCATTTCCATGATCTGCACCACGGCGGCGATCAGGCCGATGTAGCAGATCAGGCCGAGGAAGCTCAGGTCGATCTCGGGCAGGCCGGCCCAGGCCAGCGCACCGTCCTTGAGCATGTAGGTGTAGAGCAGGTTGTTCAGCGGCACGGTGATGACCTGCACCACCACCACGGTGATGCCGAGCATCAGCGCGGTTTCCACCTTCTTGGAGATCGCCAGGAAGGTACACATGCCGAGGAAGAACGCCAGCGCCATGTTCTCGACGAACACCGCCCGGACGAACAGGCTGATGTAATGCTCCATCAGTAGGCCTCCTTGCTGGAAACCTGTGGCGCCATCTTGTACTCGGCCTTCTCCACCTGGCCTTTCTTCCAGCTACGCAGGCCCCAGATGAACAGGCCGATCAGGAAGAACGCCGAAGGTGGCAGCAGCAGCAGACCGTTGGGCATATACCAGCCACCCTCCTTGAGCAGCGGCAGTATCTCGAAGCCGAGCAGCTTGCCGGAGCCGAGCAGTTCGCGCACCACGCCCAGGGCGATCAGCATCGCGCTGTAGCCCAGGCCGTTGCCCAGGCCGTCGAAGAACGACAGCACCGGTGGGTTCTGCATGGCGAACGCCTCGGCGCGGCCCATGACGATGCAGTTGGTGATGATCAGGCCGACGAACACCGACAGTTGCTTGCTCACATCGAAGGCATAGGCCTTGAGGAACTGGTCGATGACGATCACCAGCGAGGCGATGATCACCACCTGGGCGATCATGCGGATCGAACTGGGGATCTGCGAACGGATCATCGAGATGAAGAAGCTGGAAAACGCCGTCGTCAACGTCAGGCCGATGGACATGACGATGGCGGTGTTCAGGCTGGAAGTGACGGCCAGCGCCGAACAGATACCGAGAATCTGCAATCCGATGGGGTTGTTGTTGAAGATCGGATTGAACAGAACCTCCTTGATGGTCGGGTGTGCCATGTTCAAGCCTCCCCAGCGCGAAGATTGGTGATGAATGGGCCGAAACCGTTCTCGCCCAGCCAGAATTCCAGCAGGTGTGTGACGCCGTTGCTGGTCAGGGTCGCGCCGGCCAGCGCATCGACCTGGTGAATGGCATCCGGGCTCTGCGGGTTGACGCCGCCCTTGACCACACGCACGGCCACCTGCTGCTGCTCGTCGAAGACCTTCTTGCCCGGCCACTGGGCTACCCAGCGCGGGTTATCGACTTCGCCGCCCATGCCGGGGGTCTCGCCATGCTGGTAGAAGCCGAAACCGGTGACGGTATTGAGGTCGCCCTTGAGCGCCATGAAACCGTACATGGTCGACCACAGTCCATAGCCGCGCACCGGCAGGATCAGTGTATCGAGTTGCCCTTCGCGCTCGATCAGGTAGACCGTGGAATAGTGCTCGCGGCGGTTGATCGAGGCGATGTCCTGGGCATCCGGCAGGGCGCTGGAAAGACGGCTGTCCTTGGCCGCGGCCAGTGGGTCGAAGGTTTCCGGGTCCTGTTCGTCGCTGAACTGGCCGGTGCGCAGGTCGACCACCCTGGCGACGATGCGCTTATCGTACAGGGCGCGGATCTCGTCGCCGGACATGCCCGGCTGGCTGAGGCCGGCAATCGCGAGGATGCTGCGCTGCTTGTCCAGTAGCCGGTTGGCCTGCTGGATCGGTTTCAGCGCCACGGCGGCACCGGCCACCAGCACCGAGCAGACCAGGCAGATCAGCAGCGCCACGACCAGCGTGCGCGTGGTGGTTTCCTTGTGATTAGACATTGCGCGCCAGCCTCCGCTTGATGTTGGCCTGAACGACGAAATGGTCGATCAGCGGTGCACACAGGTTGGCGAAGAGGATGGCCAGCATCATGCCTTCAGGGAAGGCCGGGTTGACCACGCGAATCAGCACCACCATCACACCGATGAGGATGCCGAACACCCATTTGCCGGTATTGGTCATGGACGCCGACACCGGGTCGGTGGCCATGAAGATCATGCCGAAGGCGAAACCACCGACGACCAGGTGCCAGTACCAGGGCATGGCGAACAGCGGGTTGCTGTCGGAACCGATCAGGTTGAACAGGCTGCTCAGGGCGACCATGCCGATCATCACGCCGGCGACGATGCGCCAGGAGGCGATCTTGGTCAGCAACAGCACCGCGCCGCCGAGCAGGATCGCCAGGGTTCCGGTTTCGCCGATGGAGCCAGGCATCAGGCCGATGAACGCGTCCGTCCAGCTCAGGCCGCCTTGCAGCAACCCATCGATACCCGATGAGTGGGCAACGCTCAGCGCCGTGGCGCCGGCGAAGCCGTCCACAGCGGTCCACACCGCATCACCGGAAATCTGCGCCGGATAGGCGAAGAACAGGAAGGCACGGCCGGTCAGCGCCGGGTTGAGGAAGTTCTTGCCGGTACCGCCGAACACTTCCTTGCCCAGCACCACGCCGAAGGTGATGCCCAGCGCCACCTGCCACAGCGGGATGCTCGGCGGCAGGATCAGCGCGAACAGTACCGAAGTGACGAAGAAGCCTTCATTGATCTCATGCCGGCGGATCGAAGCGAACAGCACTTCCCAGAAGCCACCGACGATGAAGGTCACCGCGTAGATCGGCAGGAACCAGGAGGCGCCCTGGACGAAGTTGTCCCACAGGCTGTTGGGGTCGAAGCCCGCCAGCGAACCGATCAGCGCGAAGCGCCAGCCCTCCTGCAGCGACAGCAGCTCGGGGTTCTGCGCGAACACCAGGTTGGCCTGGTAGCCGGTGTTCCACATGCCGAAGAACATCGCCGGGAAGGTGCACAGCCAGACGGTGATCATCATGCGTTTGAGATCGATACCGTCGCGTACGTGCGCGGTGGTCCTGGTCACGCTGCCCGGGCGATAGAGGAACGTATCCAGCGCCTCGTAGAGGGCGTAGAACTTCTCGTACTTGCCACCCTTGTCGAAGTGGTGCTCGATCCTGTCGAGGAATGCGCGAATACCCATGGATCAGCCCTCCTTCTCGATGCGGGTCAGGTTGTCCCGGAGGATGGGGCCGTATTCGTACTTGCCGGCGCATACATAGCTGCACAAAGCCAGGTCTTCCTCGTCCAGTTCCAGGCAGCCCAGGCCCTGGGCGGTTTCGGTGTCGCCGACGATCAACGAGCGCAGCAACTGGGTCGGCAGGATGTCCAGCGGCATCACCTCTTCGTAGTTGCCGACCGGCACCATGGCGCGCGGGCTGCCATTGGTGGAGGTGGAGAAGGCGAACAGTTTGCGCCCCAGCAGTTTGGACAGATAGATATTGAGCACCGAGTGCTTCTCGACCCCTGGCCGCAGGTAATGCAGCAACTCGCGCTCCTTGCCTTCGCGCAGGCAGGACACCTGCACGTGGTAGCGCCCGAGGAAGGCGAAGGCGCCATGGGCGGTACGCCCCCCCAGCACGGAGCCGGAAATCACCCGGTTGCTGCCGGACTGCAACTCACTGGCCGTCAGTTCGTCGAGATTGGCGCCCAGGCGCGAGCGCAGCAGGCGCGGCTTCTCCACCACCGGGCCACCCAGCGCCAGCACGCGCTCGACCGACAGGCGGCCCGTGGTGAACAGCAGGCCGATGGCGATCACGTCCTGGTAACCGATGCTCCAGACGCTCTTGCCGGCGCTGACCGGATCGAGGAAGTGGATATGGGTGCCCGCCAGGCCAGCCGGATGCGGGCCGGAGAAAGTCTCGGTCTGCACGCGTGGCAAACCCTCGCCGGGCAGTGCGTCGCCCGTGCCACGGCAGAGGAATACCCGCGCCAGGTTGCCGAGCACCTTCAGGCCGGCTTCGAAGGCTTGCGGCTGCTCGGCGATTACCACGCGCGGGTCGGCAGCCAGCGGATGGGTATCCATGGCGGTGACGAAAATGGAAGCGGGCAGCGCGTCGGCAGCCGCTACCTTGCTGAAGGGCCGTGTACGCAGCGCCGTCCACAGGCCGGACTGCTGCAGGTTTTCGCGCACCGCGGCGACATCCAGGCTATCGAGCTGATCGGACGCATAGTGGGCGAAGGTCAGCTCTTCATCACCATCGAGGTCGATGACCACCGACTGCAGTACGCGCTTCTCGCCACGGTGGATGGCGCTGACGATCCCGGCGCCCGGTGCCGTGAAGTGAATGCCCTCCATCTTCTTGTCGGAGAACAGCACCTGGCCGAGCTTGACCCTGTCGCCCACCTGGACGCTCATGGTCGGCTTCATGCCGGGATAGTCGAAACCTATGACAGCGACGCTGCGTACTGGCCTCCCTGGCTCGATACGTTGCACCGGCGCCCCTGCGATGGGCAGATCAAGCCCACGTCTCAAATTAATCATCGGTCGCCTAACTACTTAATTTAGAAAGTTTTTTGAGTTCGGCAGGCCGGCACAGAAACCGCTTGGCGGTTTGTGCCCATACATACATGTGCGACTTATTGACGCGAACCCAGATTAAAATCCGCACGATTATAGAGGCCGCCTACCTTGGCTGACCACCCAAGTCTTTTCGATTTATGTCTCGAACCCCCTCGTCCGCTCCGGCTAGCCCATTGATTAGGCAGGAAAATCACAGCCAGGGGCAGCAGTGGAGCGTATGGGGGCAATCCGGGCGAACGCCGGCCCCTGAAAGGCGCGGCGGGAGCCGAGGCTCCCGCCGCGTATTCAACGAAGGGGGATCAACGCGGGAAAGCCGGAGGGTTGACACCTGCCATGTCTTCCATGACGCGAACCACCTGGCAGCTATAGCCGAATTCGTTGTCGTACCAGACGTACAGCACGACCCGGTTGTCACTGCAGATGGTGGCTTCGGCATCGACCACGCCGGCATGCCGGGAGCCCACGAAATCCGTTGAAACAACTTCCTGCGAATTGACGAAGTCGATCTGCTTGTGCAGCTCGGAGTGCATGGCCACCTGGCGCAGGTACTCGTTGACCTCCTCGCGGCTGGTGGCCTTCTCCAGGTTCAGGTTGAGGATGGCCATGGACACGTTCGGCGTCGGCACGCGGATGGCGTTGCCGGTCAGCTTGCCCTTGAGCACCGGCAGCGCCTTGGCGGCGGCGGTGGCCGCACCGGTCTCGGTGATGACCATGTTCAACGCGGCACTGCGACCACGACGGCTGCCCTTGTGGAAGTTGTCGATCAGGTTCTGGTCGTTGGTGTAGGAGTGCACGGTCTCGACGTGACCGTTGACGATGCCGTACTGGTCATTGATCGCCTTGAGCACCGGCACGATGGCATTGGTCGTACAGGACGCGGCGGAGATGATCTTGTCATCGGCGCTGATGTCCTGGTGGTTGATGCCGTGCACGATGTTCTTCAGCTCACCCTTGCCCGGCGCGGTCAGTACCACGCGGGACACGCCCGGGCACTTGAGGTGCTGGCCCAGGCCTTCGGCATCGCGCCACTTGCCGGTGTTGTCCACCAGCAGGGCGTTGTCGATACCGTACTGGGTGTAATCCACCGAGGCGGGGTCGTTGGAGTAGATCACCTGGATCAGGCTGCCGTTGGCAGTGATGGTGTTGCTTTCCTCATCGACGACGATGGTGCCGTCGAACGGACCGTGCACAGAGTCGCGGCGCAGCAGGCTGGCACGCTTGGCCAGGTCGTTGTCGGCCCCTTTGCGCACGACGATCGCACGCAGGCGCAGGCCGTCGCCACCGCCGGTCTTGGCGATCAGGATACGCGCCAGCAGGCGGCCAATGCGGCCGAAGCCGTAGAGCACGACATCGGTGCCCTTGCGGGCGCCGGAGACATTGCGCTTGTCGGTGATATCGGCCAGTTCGTCACGCACGAACTGCTCGAGGCTGCGCCCCCCAGCCTGCTCCTTGAACTTGCCGACCAGCTTGCCCAGGTCGATGGAGGCCGCGCCCAGGTTCAGCTCGCTCATGGTCTTGAGCGTCTGGTAGGTTTCGTGGACCGACAGTTCGGCCTCGTCGGTCTGGCGGTGGCGGGCGAACCGGTGCGCCTTGAGGATGGCGATCACCGAACGGTTGATAAGGCCACGACCGTAGATGGAAGTCACCACATTGTTGTTGCGATACAGCTGGCCGATCAGCGGAATCATCGCTTCGGCAAGGGCTTCTCGATCAATCCATTCACCAAGACACTGGTCGGGCTTCTGAGTCACGGGCTGTTCCTTCCAACATGTAGGGGCTTAGAAAAGGGGCTACATTATGCCGGTGCGCCCCGGCCCCGGCAATCCACGTCATTGCCATACTCGGGCTCTCGGCCCATGCACGGTCGAGAGCCGGAAAGAGCGCCGGAAGGCTGGACGAACGAGCGTGGCCGCCGGTGTTTTCGTCCAGCACCCCAACCTCCAGCGCCGTTACCGAAGCACCTTGCGCTGGGTCACGACATAGCCCGACATCCCGGCCGCCACTGGCCGGCCAAGAGCAGCCACGCCGGCATGCATCACGGGAACAGGCCCGAGGTGCGTGAGCACCTGCGGGCCCTGGGGTCATGGAGGGAACTTCAGGAGGTTTTCTCGTCGTTACCGGAGTCTTCACGCTCCACCACGGCGGTCAGCGCCTCGATCACCTCGCAGGCGACCGCACGCTTCTGCAACGGCAGACCGAGAAAGGCATCGATGACGTCCTTCTCCTGAAGGTACAAGTCGTCGTCCGAGACGACGGGGGGATCGATTATCTGTTTGATGGTCTTGTCTCCCATTCAGCACAAGCCCTGTGGCCCACGGCAGGGCCAGTGGCGGGCCTGATGTTCATCGGAAGCCTGCACATGCCCTGCTTGCCATCCACCCACAGCAATCCGGCTGACTGTAAGCGGTGGCGACATGACGCGCGCAGGCGGCGCGCTCTTGCATGACATCCACGAATCGCATGCCCATCCATATTAACCGCTAATTCATAAATTTATGTAATATCCGATTAATTAAAATTCACTATCCAAGCAAACAAGACCGGAACCCCACCGAGCAAGGAGGCCCCATGCACAGGGAACAGGAGCACAGGAATCGCAGCCGCGCACTGGACTGGCAGACCATGGAAGCGCTGGACAAGCTGATCGCGCAGGTACGCAGCCCCCAGGCACGCCAGCGCCTCGAGAAACAGAAAGCTCGTATACAGGCTCGACTGAAAGAGTTCTGAGAACCCGTTCACACTTCAGCGAATCAGGTCATGCCTGATTCGGGGCAGAGCGATCGCGTTATCCAGCGGCAGGACCTCTCGATAGCAGCACTGGCGGCTGGAGACGGACGAAAGGCGCGCCCCCGCCCTTGCGTTCATCCTCCGGCTTTCCAGTGTTCCAGCCACCCCCTGGCCGCGCGTAGCGCGAGCGCTCCGCCGCACATGCGACCGGATCGGGCTCCAGCCAACCCATTGCCGCTTTACGCTGCCGGGATCCAGCCGCTACCATCCACACCCCACGCATGCGTCAGGACGCCGTGATGAATCGAGTGTTGTATCCGGGGACTTTCGATCCCATGACCCTGGGCCACGGTGATCTGGTCGAGCGCGCCGCGCGCCTGTTCGATGAAGTGGTGATCGCCGTCGCGGCCAACCCGAGGAAAAACCCGCTGTTCTCCCTGGAGAAACGCGTCGAGCTGGCGCAGGCGGTCACGCAGCACATACCCAATGTCAGGGTGGTGGGCTTCTCGACGCTGCTGGCGCATTTCGTCAAGGAGCAACAGGCCAACTGCTTCCTGCGCGGACTGCGGGCGGTATCCGACTTCGAGTACGAATTCCAGTTGGCCAACATGAACCGCCAGTTGGCGCCGGACGTGGAAAGCCTGTTTCTGACGCCTTCGGAAAAATATTCGTTCATCTCCTCGACGCTGGTACGGGAAATCGCCGCGCTGGGCGGGGATATTTCCAACTTCGTCCACCCGGCAGTGGCCGAAGCGCTGAACGAGCGCTTCCAGCAGAAGGGTTGACGGCGCCGCCATGCCCCGCCCGGCATGGCATCCATGGGCACATTCCGGCACAATTCGTCCTGCCCGACCAATGACCGAAACACGACGCCCTGGCCGCCACGGTTCGCCGGGGCTTCGTCACTGCCGCGAGCGGCCAGGACGAAGCCTCTACCGTTCAAGGCCACGGCTGGAGCGACCCATGTCCCTGATCATCACCGACGACTGCATCAATTGCGATGTCTGCGAGCCGGAGTGCCCGAACAACGCGATTTCCCAGGGCGAGGAAATCTATGTCATCGACCCGAACCTCTGCACCGAGTGCGTCGGCCATTACGATGAGCCCCAATGCCAGCAGGTCTGCCCTGTCGACTGCATTCCGCTCGACGCGAACAACGTCGAGAGCAAGGATCAGTTGATGCAGAAATACCGGAAGATCACAGGGAAGTAGCTGGAGGCTGGAGGCTGGAGGCTGGAGGCTGGACGGACAGTCTGCGCATCAGCGCCAATACCCGCTCAAGCGCTTCCTGCTTTTTTCGTCCAGCCTCCAGCGCTCTTATCGGCTCTTCCGCTCTTCCTTGCAGCTTCTGGCTTCCAGCAGCTTTCCGACTCTCCCTCCTACACCTGCACGATCACCGGCCCATCGTCATCCCCGCCGATCTGGCGCAACTGCCGGGTCAGCTCATGCCCCTCGCCCAGCATCAACGCATTGCGCAGGCTCTGGATGATGCGGCTGGCATAACCCAGGTCGTTCATCAGCGAACTGGTCTGCAGGCCGTCCAGATCGCCCGTCCGCACGGCGTCGAACAGGCGCTTGCGGAAGGCCGCGTCGAAACTGGCGGCATGCTCGTCCAGCCATTGCAGGCGATCGCGCCAGAGCTCGTCGGGCAGGTCGGAATGGTTCAGGCTGCGAATCTCGCGCAACGCCTCCAGCAGGTGACGCCGCAGCTCCACATAGGCCACGCGAATCGGCGACTCTTCGTTACGCAGGTGCTGGCCCAGGTTTTTCTGCAGATGCTTGGCATCCTTGACCGCATCCACCAGTTGCAGGGCCGCCACCTGGCAGCGCATCCAGAAATCCTGGTGCTCTTCGTCCAGCGGCACATCCAGCCGGCCCATGAACGTCAGCAGGTCGCCATAGACACCCTTGATATGACGCTGGTAGAGGCGCTCGGCATCCAGTGACTGCGGGTCAGGGGGCGCCTTCATCAGCGCGGAATCGGGCTTGCCCCGCTGGAACAGTTGCTCGACAGGCAGGAAGATCGCGTGGCAGATCACCTCCACGCTCAACCGCTCCAGATGCTGCAACTCCTGCGCCACCGCGCTGGCGGCGGCATCGGCGGAATCCAGCGCGCGCTCGTTGAGATAGCGTGCGCGGGTACGCGGCTCCCGGTCATCGTCATGATCCAGCTCGGTGATCAGCACCACCGGCTCCTGGCGATCGGGCAACAGGCGTTCCAGCAGGCGCACCAGTTGCGGCTGCCAGGGCCAGAACAGCAGCACCCCGATGCCGTTGAACAGGGTATGGAACAGCGCCAACTGGATCAGTGCATTGCCGCCCAGCCCGAACGGCTCGACCAGCCAGGTCACCAGCCAGGCCAGCGGCGACAGCAGCAGCATGGCCAGCAGCGCGGTCAGCACGTTGAACAGCACATGCGCCAGGGCCAGTCGCTGACCGCTGCGATTACCGCCCAGGGAGCCGACGAAGGCGGTGGTGACGCTGCTGCCGACGTTGGAGCCGATGGCGATCGCCAGGCTCTGCCACAGCTCGACCTGCCCACCGGCCAGGGCCGCCAGGGTCAGCATCAGTGCGGCATGGCTCGATTGCAGCACCACGGTGATCAGCAAGCCGGCGGTGAAGAACAGCAACTGCCCGTAGAGCCCTTCCACGTGCCGGCCACTCATGTCCAGGCCATCGCCGAAACTGGAAAATCCTTCCTTGATCTGGTCGATACCCAGGAAGATGAAGGCAATACCCAGCACGATGCGCCCTGCCGCCTTCCCTTTCGGCCCAGTGAAGCTGGCCAGCACCCCGAACACCAGCAGCGGCAGCGCCAACGGGCTCAGGCTCAGGTTCTGCCCGGCCAGGGCCAGCAGCCAGATGCCGCTGGTGGCGCCAAGGTTGGCACCGAACAGAATGGCCACGCCACCGGCGAGCTGGATCAGCCCGGTACTGATGAACGCGATGGTCAACAACGATACCAGGGTGCTCGACTGCAGCAGCATGGTGCCACCGATACCGAACAGCAGCCCCTTGAAGGGTGTAGAGGTGCTGCGCGCGAGAATCTGCTCGAGCTTGCCGCCCGCCAGGTCACGCAGGCCCTCCTCCAGGCATTGCATGCCGAACAGGAACAACGCCAGGCCCGCACAGAGCTGCAACCAGCCGGGGCTGGACCAGAATGACCAGGACAGCAGGGAAATGCCCAGCAGCGGCAGGAAAATTTTCAGGTATTTGTTATTCAAGGCGAAAGCTTCATCGAATTGCAAAGAACGAAGCCTACGCTACTCGGTTGCCCGCAGGAAGATGGCCAATAGCCATTCACAGGGTGATCGCGCCACGCGCTGGAGCCACCGGAAAGAACACGGGAAAGCGGGAGATCGAATGGCAACGCACGGCAATCCGTGCTCTCCGTCCAGCCATCCAGCCTCCAGAGCCGTTACCGGGCGGGCCGCTTCAATCCGGAATAACAGCGCCCTGCAGCCAGTTGCGATAGAGCGCGGCGATCAGGTCGGTCTGCGTCAGCATACCCACCAGGCGCCCCTCTGCATCGGTCACGGGCAGGCAGTGCAGGCCGTCATCGCAGAGCATGGAAACCAGTTCGACCATATGGGTGTCCTCGCGCGCCGCGATGGCCGGCGTGGTCATTACCGAACGCAGCTTGGTGCCACGCAAGTAACGTAGCTGGCCGAAGCTCAGGCGCCCCTGCCGAGGCTGGAAGTGCTTGAGCAGATCGACCAGGGTGACAATCCCCAGCAGCCTGCCGCTGCCCTCCTCGACCACCGGCATGGCCCGCAAGCGATGCTCCTTGAGTTGACGCCAGGCCTGCTCGATAAAGGTGTCGGGCGTGCCGTGCAGCACATCCCGCGACATGATCTCGGCGGCCAGCACCTCGCCCATGCTGCGCCGCAACGCATGCTTCTCGGTCTGCCGGATCAACCGGGCCAGGTCCTCCCGCGTGACATCGACATGACTGCCGAACTCGTCGAGGGCACGTTCGATATCATCCTGGCTGGGGCTGTTGCGCTCGGCCGGCGACGGATCGGCGGTCTGGTGGGGATGCTTGCGCCCGGGCCAGGCACGCGGGTAGGTGTGCCCGGTCAGGTTGTTGTAGAGCAGCGCGAGCGCGATCAACAGCAACGAGTTGAACATCACCGTATAGGTCAGCTCGAAACCGACCTGCTGGGCCTGGGCGCTGCTGATGCTGGCGACCAGCACCAGGGCACCGCCCGGGGGATGCAGGCAGCGCAGCCAGAACTGCCCCAGCAGCGTCAGGGCGATCGCCAGCACCGCCGCCAGCACCGGAGCCAAGCCACTGTGCCCCAGCGCTTCGCCGACCAGGGTGGCCAGCACACTGCCGGCCAGTACCGACCAGGGCTGGGAAAAGGTACTGGACGGCGCGCAGAACAGCACCACCGCCGAAGCTCCCGCCGGCGCGATGACCAGCAGCGCCACCGGCATGCCGAACAGCCAACTGCCCAGCGACAGCACCAGCGCGACACCGAGGGAGGCACCGCAGAGGGCCCGCAGCCATTCGCGCGGGTGTGCCGCCTGCACATCGGGGAAGAATGATCTGAACCAGTCGAGCAGAGCTGTCGGCATGAAGGGTCCTTTCCGGGATATCCGTATAGGCGCCCGGATACGACAAAACGTCGCATGGGGCACAGCCCGCGCATTGTCGACAAGGAGAAAAAACAACTCAAATAAATACTTTTTGCCGTTCAGTGCAATTTATTTGATGGAAACGATCAGGGAGAGGATTGCCGTGCGCCTTCATCACAGGGCAGTTCGCGGACAGGCCTGTTCCCATCAAAAATTGCCCCTTTGCTTTAAAAAACTTTCAGGGCGCGGGTCGTTCGGGGCGGGGCAGTGCGAGCGGATTGACAATAATGTGCCTGGTTCCAGGATCGTGCAGCGTGATCTCGGGCTCATCGCCCTTGTGCGAATGCCTGCTGGCGGAACGGACCACCCCATAACGGTATTCGACCGTGGCTAGCCCGGATGCCCGTCCACCCGGGCCCGGCACAGCATAGGCGCATAGCGCCAGACGAAGATCGCGAAGGCCAGCGCCCACAGCAGCGCCGCCAGCCACAGGCTGCCATGGGGCCAGAAGCCATAGAGGAACACCCGCACCAGCGCCCCGAGGTTGAGCAGGGCAAACCCCCATGCCATCCCAGCCGGCAACGCCAGGGGCCTGCCGGTATGGCCGAGGCTGACCCGCGCGATCATCGCCAGGATCAGTCCGGCCATCGCCCCCACTGTCAGCGCATGCAGCGCCAGGCTGGCGTTGTGCAGCACGCCGAAATGCCAGAACGCCATACCCAGGCAGGCCAGTGCCAGCCAGGCCAGCCAGGCCAGCGCCAGGTGCAGCGACCAGAGCAACGGCACACGCCACAGCCCCCGGGCATACCAGCGCCACAGACGTACGGCATGCCCAAGAGCGATACCCAGGAACAGGATGCCCAGCGGCGGGGATAGCGTCACGGCGACTCCGAGCCCATGCAGCAGTGCCACCAGCACAGTGGCGGCCAGCAGCCCCAGGTCCAGCCAGGCCCAGGGCCGGACTGCCTCGGCACGCCCCAGCCCACGCTGGGTGAAGAAAGGAATCACACGCCCGCCGATCATCCCCATCAGCGCCGCCACCAGCCAGATACCGGCCAACGCCGCCTGGCGTTGCATACCCTCATCGAACCGCGCCAGGCCATACAGGCTCAGGGCATCGGCCCCGGCCAACAGGCCCAGCACGACCACGACCGGGTAGTTGCGCTTCTGCCGTACCGCCCACAGCAGGCGCGCCAGCGCCCCCGCCAGCGGCAGCGGGAAGGCCATTTCCAGGGGCGCCAGCAATACCGCCGGCAACCCCAGCAGCCAGCCCAGCCGCGCAGCCAGCCACAACGCCGCCAGCAGCATCAGGCTTCGCCCCGACAGGCTGGGCCGCCCGGTCCAGGCCTGCACCGCGGTCAGCAGGAAGCCGGCGACGATGGCCATGACGAAGCCGAACAGCATTTCATGGCGATGCCAGGCCAGCCAGCCGCCCGCCGGCTGCCAGCCCGGCCAGATGCCCGTCCAGGCGATTACCCACAAGGGAATCGCCAGCAGCGCATAGAGACTGCCGGCCAGGAAGAAAGGTCGAAACGCCAGACGCCAGATCGGCGCGATGGCCAGCGCCTTGCGCCGGTCGATGACTTGCATTGCAACCTCCGGAAAACAACCTCGTCATGCCTGCCGTTCTACAGCAACGGCAGACGGACACACTCGACCGGAAGGCTCCCCGGAAACCTGCCCGCGCACGAAGAACATCGCCCTGGCCAGCAACCACGCCGAGCAGTACCAAAGCTGGAAGCGCCATCAGCGTGAATGCCAGGACCAAAACCCTGCCAGGGCGTTTCTGCTCTTTCTTCCAGCTTCAGGCTTACAGCAGCTTCATACGACCTTGAGCCGCAGCTCCTTGGGCATGGAGAAAGTGACGTTCTCCGGGCGACCGTCCAGTTCGTCGGCTTCGCACGCGCCCCACTCGCGCAGCCGCTCGATCACCCCACGCACCAGCACCTCGGGCGCCGAGGCGCCGGCGGTGATGCCGATCCGCTGGATATTCTCGAACCACTCGCGGCGCAGGTCCTCGGCGCCGTCGATCAGATAGGCGGGCGTCGCCATGCGTTCGGCCAGTTCCCGCAGGCGGTTGGAATTGGAACTGTTGGGACTGCCGACGACCAGTACCACGTCGCACTCGCCGGCCAGTTGCTTGACCGCGTCCTGGCGGTTCTGCGTGGCATAGCAGATATCGTCCTTGCGCGGCCCGCCGATATTCGGGAAACGCTGGCGCAAGGCGTCGATGACACGGCTGGTGTCATCCATGGACAGCGTGGTCTGGGTGACGAACGCCAGGGCATCGGGATTGCGCACCTGCAGGCTGGCAACATCCGCCTCGTCCTCGACCAGGTAGATGGAGCCGCCATTGCGAACATCGTACTGGCCCATGGTGCCTTCCACCTCGGGGTGCCCATGGTGGCCGATAAGGATGCACTCGCGGCCCTCGCGGCTGTACTTGGTGACCTCAAGGTGCACCTTGGTGACCAGTGGGCAGGTCGCATCGAACACCTTCAGGCCGCGCCGGTCGGCTTCCTGGCGCACCGCCTGGGAAACGCCGTGTGCGCTGAAGATGACGATGAAGTTATCCGGCACCTGGTCCAGCTCCTCGACGAAGATGGCGCCGCGCGCGCGCAGGTCCTCCACCACGAACTTGTTGTGCACCACCTCGTGGCGCACATAGATCGGTGGCCCGAACACTTCCAGGGCACGATTGACGATCTCGATGGCGCGATCGACGCCGGCACAGAAACCGCGAGGGTTGGCGAGTTTGATTTGCATGGCGGGTATCTGCACGCGGTAAGGACGGAAAAGAGTGTAACGCAGAGCGAGGCCAACGCATGTAGATACCGTCTTGGCCCTCACCGAGCAAGTGCCAATTCGGGGTTAAAGGGCACACCGGATTTCAGCACGCCATAAACGATGCACAGGAGCTTGCGCATCGCCGCGCAGATGATCTGTTTACCGGTCTTACCTCGTTCGCGTAAGCGCTGTGCCAAAGCGTTGACCGCAGGATTGTAAGTGATGGCGACGAGGGCCGGCATATAAAGCCCTGCCCGTAAACGCGCTGAGCCTACCCGTGAGATGCGCACATGCCCCTTGTACTTGCCCGAGTCCTGTAACCTCGGGTTCAAGCCTGCAAAGGCGGTAATGGCGCCCGCATCCTTGAACTGCACCGGATCGCCCAGCTCCGCCATGAGCAGGGCCGCCGTCAGCTCTCCGATCCCATCGATACCTTCCAGCAGATCACGTCTGTTGCGCAGGTCTGGGTCGTTGTCGATATGGTTCCGGATGGCCCTCAGGGTCTCTTTGATCTGTTCGTCCACACGCTCGATCACCAGGCGGATGGACTCCTGTACGCTGTCATCGGCCACCTCCAGGCGATTGCTCTCCATTTGCTTGATCTCCTTGAGGTCTTGCAGACGCCTGACCAGCGCCCGCAGGCGACGGATCGCTTGAGGCTCAGGCTGCCAAAGACGCAGCTCATCCACATGACGCAGGCCGTAGAGGGCAATCAGCTTGGCATCGACCTGGTCTGTCTTCACCCGCTGCAGTTGGCTGCGGGCGTAGTAGGCGATCTGTGCGGGATTCATCACGCAGACCCGGTAGCCGCCCAGGCTATACAGGTACTCGGCCAGTGCCTCGTGATAGGTGCCGGTTGCCTCCATCACAACCCAGGCATCAGGAGCGGCGTGCTTGCTCAGCCACTCTTGCAAGAGTTCGAAACCGGCACTGCCGTTGGGCAGCTTGGCCTTGGTGCGAAACTTACCGTTGGCTTGCACGGTAGCAATGTCGAAACTGTGTTTGGCAATGTCGATGCCTACGATGCTGGACATAAAAACTCCTCGCTCAATCCACGATGATCGTCACTGCGCCCGGCCCTGCCTTGTGAATGCGAGTTCTCACAGCATGTGGACTCTAGATACCGTTCGAGCTTTTCGAGCGAGTGCGGAAGGCGGGAGTGCTATCTACGATGCAGGCTCGAAGCCTAAGGGTGCGCACGTCTTCCCAGTCCTTCCCCCGATGATCAGTCGGGGACTATTGCCCATTGACAGGGCTGAAGTCGAGATACAAGGGTGCGCCGCGCGCACCTGAGCAATCCGGGGCACCCTACGGCAGGCCGGGAAAATATTTTACGGGTCCGTTCACGTCACTCGTCCTCCCTCGCGCAAACGATAATAGATTGCGTTCAATCGGGAGGGACATGATGCTTCACACCACTTTTCCACAGCGTCCGCCAGTCGCCGCACTGCGGCGTACCGCGTTGCTGCTCGGCCTGCTGCCGGCCCTGGCCATGGCCGAGCCGGTGGCCTTCGATATTCCCGCGCAGCCACTGGGGGCCGCGCTCAATCAACTGGCCGAGCAGAGCGGTTTGCAGGTGATCTATAACGGCGAGCTGGTGCAGGGGCTGAGCAGCCCGGCTGTCAGCGGTAGCCAGGAGCCGGAGGCGGCCTTGCAGCGGTTGTTGCAGGCGAGCGGACTGGTCTGGCGGTCGGCGGGAGCGGGGAGTGTGGTGCTGGAAAGAGCGCCGGAGAACAGCGGGCCTCTGGAGGTTGGCGCTACGGCCATCACCGGTACGGGTGTGGCACGGGGCACTATCACTTCCGAGGGGACGGGCTCTTATGCGGCCAAAGGCGCCAGCATCCTCAAGGGCGCACATGCGTTGAAGGAAATTCCGCAGTCGGTCACGGTGATGACCCGCAAGATGCTCGATGACCAGCAACTCAACACCATCGAACAGGTGATGGAGAAGACGCCGGGCATCACCGTCTACGATTCGCCGATGGGCGGCAAGTATTTCTACTCCCGTGGCTTTCTCATGAGCGGCCAGTACCAGTACGACGGTGTGCCACTGGATATCGGCAGCAGCTACGTGCAGGCTGACAGCTTCAACAGCGACATGGCCATCTATGACCGCGTGGAAGTGCTGCGCGGTGCGGCAGGCATGATGAAAGGCGCCGGTGGCACCGCCGGCGGCGTCAACTTCGTGCGCAAGCGCGGCCAGGACACGGTCCGCAGCCAACTGTCGCTGTCGGCAGGTAGCTGGGACAACTACCGCGGCCAGCTCGATAGCGGCGGCCCGCTGAACGACGCCGGTACCCTCCGTGGCCGTGCGGTGGTCACCCAGCAGACCCGCCACTATTTCTATGACGTGGCCAGCCGCAAGGACCAGATCTACTACGGCGCGCTGGACTTCGACCTCAGCCCGGACACCACACTCGGCCTGGGTATCGCCTACGAGGATGTCGACGCCACGCCTTGCTGGGGCGGCCTGCCGCGCTACGCCGATGGTTCCGACCTGCACCTCAAGCGCTCCACCTGCCTGAACACCGCGTGGAACCACCAGCGCAGTAAACGCGCCACTTACTTCACCGACCTGGAACATCGGTTCAACGACGGCTGGTCGCTCAAGGCCGCGGGCGTCTACTCGCGCAACACCCAGGACATGGAGTACGCCTTCCCGAGCGGTGCGGTTCCGGTCGGCGCCAGCGCATCCAGCACCCTGATGCTCGGCAGCATCTATGACTACGACCAGGTCGACTACGGCTTCGATACCTACGTGGATGGCAGATTCGACGCGTTCGGCCAGCGGCATGAGCTGACGATCGGCGCCAACGCCAGTCGTTCGCACAAGGATGATTTCTACGCCGTGGTCGTTCTGCCACAACGCCAGAACGTGCTGGATCCGAACCACCATATCCCGCAACCGGACGAAAGCTACTACCTGGCCAATGCCTCCCGTGGCGGCCCGGTGGACATGCGCATCGAGCAATACGGCGTTTACTCCACCGCTCGCCTGAAACTGGCCGAGCCACTGACCCTGGTGCTGGGCAGCCGGGTGAGCTGGTACAAGTCCGACACCGATTCGGTGAATTACTTCCTCGGTGAAGGCACGCCGGTCAGCACCCAGTCCAGCGAAAACGGGCAAGTCACGCCGTTCGCCGGCCTGCTGTTCGATCTCGACGACAACCTGACCGCCTACGCCAGCTACACCGGTATCTTTACCCCGCAAGGCGCGTACAAAACCATCGACGGCAGCACGCTCAAGCCATTGATCGGGCAAAGCTACGAGTTGGGGATCAAGGGTGAGTGGTTCGACGGGCGCCTGAACAGCGCCTTCAACCTGTTCCGCACCATCCAGAAGGACGCGGCCCAGGACGACCCGCGCTGCGCAGACGGTTCCTGCTCGCTCAACTCCGGCAAGGTTCGCGCTCAAGGTTTCGAGGCAGAAATCAGCGGTGAAGTGATCGAGCGCCTGCAATTGCTCGCCGGCTATACCTACAGCCAGACCAAAGTGCTGGAAGACACCGACGCGACCCAGGACGGCGCGGTCTACAACTCCTACGTACCGCGCCACCTGCTGCGCGTCTGGGCCGACTACCGCCTGAGCGGTCCGCTGGATCGCGTCACCATCGGTGCCGGCGTCAATGCCCAGAGCAGCAACTACCGCACCTCACCATTGAGCGGCGATAACATCAACGGCGCCGGTTATGCCGTCTGGAGCGGCCGTATCGGCTACCAGATCGACGATACCTGGTCGGTCGCGCTCAACGGCAATAACGTGTTCGACAAGCGCTACTACGCCACCATCGGTACCGAAGGTTTCGGTAACTTCTATGGTGAACCGCGCAACTTCGTGATGTCGGTCAAAGCCGACTTCTGATTGCCCCGCCCAAACGCCCGGCATTGCGGGTAATGCCGTCCATATGAGCATTTGAGCTGCGCCCTGGGCTTCCTCGAAAATCCGATGCCAACTCCTGGTATCGGGTTTTACATGTCGATTCGGCAACAGTCGCTCGACCCCGCTGAGCCATCAGCTCCTCCGGCCCGAGCCCTTTCACTCAGCATGCAGGATGGGCCGAACCGCCAGTTGATACCCATCGTCTTGCGCAACGATGGGTATCGCTTCGCTCGACCCATCCTACGTCGAGGGCAGTGTGTCGATAGTTGCTGTTTCTAGCCGCACTTGCTGTCGCCGCAGTTCAGGCAGGTCAGGCAACCATCCAGTTGTACCAGCGCCGTGGTATTGCACTTGCCGCACAACGCCGCGCCAGGGGGGTAGCCGGTGTCCTGGCTGGCGCTGTCCGCCTTCAGTTCGGCTTTCTTCTGTTCGATGAACGCTTTCTGGTGTTCGTCCAGGCGCTCGGGGTCGATCAGGCCGATCTTGCGCAGGTGGGTCTCGATCACGTCGCCGATCTCGGCTACCAGCGAGGGCATGAACTTGCCGCCTTTCTTGAAATAGCCGCCCTTGGGATCGAACACCGCCTTGAGTTCCTCGGCGAGGAAGGTGCAGTCGCCGCCCTTGCGGAATACCGCCGAGGCGATACGGGTGAGGGCGACGATCCACTGGAAGTGGTCCATGTTCTTCGAGTTGATGAATATCTCGAACGGATGGCGCTGTTCGTGCTCGGTGCCCTGGTTGAGCACGATGTCGTTGATGGTGACGTACAGCGCATGCTCGGACAGCGGCGTCTTGATCTTGTAGGTCGAGCCTTCCAGCGCTTCCGGGCGCAGGACCTTCTCGTGCATCAGCTCGAGTTCAGGTTCTGGCGTGCTGGTGGCGACCTCGGCCTGCTCCGGCTTGACCACTTCGTAGCCGACGATCTTGCTGTCGATGCGGATTTTCTTGTTGCTCATCGGCGCTTCCTCAGAATTTTCCGTAATAGCCTTCTTTGAGGGCATCGAACAGGTTGGCGGCGCTGTGGATCTCGCCGTCGTATTCGATTTCCTGGTTGCCCCTGGCTTCCACGACGCTGCCGTCGGCCAGGGCGAAGCGGTAGGTCGTGGCGGCCAGGTCGGCCTCCTTGACCAGTACGCCCTGGAAGGCCTCGGGGTTGAAGCGGAAGGTGGTACAGCCCTTCAGGCCCTGCTGGTGAGCGTAGACGTAGATGTCCTTGAACGACTCGTAGGGGTAGTCGCTGGGCACGTTGGCGGTCTTGGAGATGGAGCTGTCGATCCACTTCTGCGCCGCCGCCTGGATGTCGACGTGCTGTTTCGGCGAGATGTCGTCGGCGGTGATGAAGTAGTCCGGCAGGCCATTGCCGGGCGCGGCCTCGGGGTCGATGAAGTGCCGGTAGGCGAGCAGCTCGGAGGAGTAGACGTCGACCTTTTCCTTGGATTTCTTGCCTTCGCGGATGACGTTGCGGAAGTAGTGGTGGGCGAAGCTCGGCTCGATGCCGTTGCTGGTGTTGTTGGCCAGCGACAGGGAGATGGTACCGGTGGGGGCGATGGAACTGTGGTGGCTGAAGCGGCTACCCGTCTCGGCCAGTTGCTCGATCAGTTGCGGCGCGACCTCGGCGATGCGCTGCATATAGCGCGAATACCTGGCCCAGAGCACGCGGCCCTTGACCGTGTCACCGGGCTTGATGCCATCCACGGCCATTTCCGGGCGCTTGGCGAGCATCTCGGCGGTGACGACGAAGTCTTCGTCCATCAGCGGCGCGGCGCCTTTTTCCCGCGCCAGTTCCAGGCCGGCTTCCCAGCCGACCACGGCCATCTGCTTGGCGACTTCCTCGGTGAAGAGCAGCGACTGCGGGTCGCCGTATTGCATCCTGAGCATGGTCAGGGTCGAGCCCAGGCCGAGGAAACCCATGCCGTGGCGGCGCTTGCGCAGGATTTCGTGGCGCTGCTGCTCCAGTGGCAGGCCGTTGATCTCCACCACGTTGTCCAGCATGCGGGTGAAGATGCGCACCACCTCCTTGTATTCCTCCCAGTCGAAGCGCGCGCGGTCGGTGAAGGGATCGCGCACGAACTGGGTCAGGTTGACCGAGCCGAGCAGGCAGGCGCCATAGGGCGGCAGCGGTTGCTCACCGCAGGGATTGGTGGCGCGGATGTCCTCGCAGAACCAGTTGTTGTTCATCTCGTTGACGCGGTCGATGAGGATGAAGCCCGGCTCGGCGAAGTCGTAGGTGGAGCTCATGATCATGTCCCACAGCCGCTGCGCCTTGATCACCTTGTACACGCGGCAGGCGGTCAGGCCCTGGTCGTTGCTGATATAGGGGCCTTTCTGCGGCCAGTCGCGCCAGATCACCTGGCTGGCGTCGGTGGTGTCGATGCCGTCTTCGTCGACTTCCTTCTGGCTCAGCGGGAAGGCCAGCGGCCAGTCGGCGTTGGCCTGCACGGCGGCCATGAATTCGTCGGTGATCAGCAGGCTCAGGTTGAACTGGCGCAGGCGGCCGTCTTCGCGCTTGGCGCGGATGAAGTCGGCGACATCCGGGTGGCCGACGTCGAAGGTGGCCATCTGCGCCCCGCGGCGACCGCCGGCGGAGGACACGGTGAAGCACATCTTGTCGTAGATATCCATGAACGACAGCGGCCCCGAGGTGTACGAACCGGCACCGGAGACATAGGCACCGCGCGGGCGCAGGGTGGAGAACTCGTAGCCGATGCCGCAGCCGGCCTTGAGCGTCAGGCCGGCCTCGTGGACTTTCTCGAGGATATCGTCCATGGAGTCGGCGATGATGCCGGAGACGGTACAGTTGATGGTGCTGGTGGCGGGCTTGTGTTCCTGGGCGCCGGCGTTGGAGGTGATGCGACCGGCGGGAATGGCGCCCCGGCGTAGCGCCCAGAGGAATTTCTCGCCCCAGTGCTGACGCTGTTCAGGCGTCTGTTCCACCTCGGCCAGGGCCCTGGCGACGCGCTGGAAGCTGTCGTCGATGGTCTGGTCGATGAGCCGGCCGTCCTTGGCCTTGAGGCGGTACTTCTTGTCCCAGATGTCCATCGACGCATCCTGGATCGGGATATCGGCGACGGCCTTGCTGATGGATCGTACCTTCGCTGCGTGAGTCATTGCAGAGAGCCTCCTGGTTCAAGGGCGGGAGTATTTATTGCGCGAAAAAGTAGGCGGATCGTGCCGCTATTCGTTGTTTTGCACAAGATGTTGTATTGGATGCTGGATGGTAGCCCATATGTAGGGCTTATCCAAGATGATAGTGGTTCTTGTCCGTGGCGATCGCACGCGGTACCAACGCCTTCGATAGAAGCGCTGGAGGCTGGACGAGGAACCGTTCGTTTTCCAGCCGAAACCAGGGCGTCTACGTCGAGCTGTCCAGCCGCCAGCGCTGTCGTCGGCTCTTTGAGCGCACCGCGCGATCAGTCTTCGGACAGCCTGGGTTTCTGCTTGAGGACCTTGGCCAGGATGATCTTCGGGCCGCGCATTTTCTTGATGACGATATGCAGGCCGGCGACTTCCAGCACTTCGTTCTTCTCCGGCACGCGCTTGAGGCTCTCGTAGACCAGGCCGCCGAGGGTGTCGGCTTCGATATGGTCGAGGTCGACGTGGAGGATGCGCTCCAGCTTGAACAACGGGGTGTCGCCGCGCACCAGCAGTTTGCCCGGCTGGTAGGCGAGGATGCTGTGGTCGGTCTTGTGGTGTTCGTCCTGGATATCGCCCACCAGCACTTCCAGCACGTCTTCCATGGTGAGGAAGCCGACCACCTTGTGATCGCCTTCCTCGACCAGCACGAAGTGCGCGCCGCCCTGGCGGAACTGCTCCAGCAACTCGTTCAGCGGCATGCTGCGCGACACTCGCTCCAGCGGGCGCAGCAGGTCGCCGAGGACGAAATCCTCGGCCAGCGAACCATCCTCGGCCAGCGCCAGCAGCAGGTCCTTGATATGCAGCAGGCCGATGTATTCGCTCTGCTGCTGATCGTAGACCGGATAGCGGCTGTACTTGTGGCGGCGGATGGTCGCGAGGATGTCGGCCAGGGAGGAGTCACTGTCGATCTGCAACAGGTCTTCGCGGGAGTTGGCCCAGTCGGCGACTTCCAGTTCGCTCATCTCCACCGCCGAGGCCAGCACCTGGATGTCCTGGTTGCCCGGGTCCAGCGTACGGTTCGAATGCAGGATCAGCTTGAGTTCGTCGCGGCTGTAGTGGTTTTCGCTGTGGCTGCCCGGCTCGCCCTGGCCGGCGATGCGCAGGATGGCGTTGGCGCTGGCGTTGAGCAGGGAGATGGCCGGGTACATCAGCCAGTAGAACAGGTACAGCGGTACGGCGGTCCACAGCGACAGCAACTCGGGCTTGCGGATCGCCCAGGATTTGGGCGCCAGTTCGCCGACCACGATATGCAGGTAGGAAATGATGAAGAACGCGGTGAAGAAGGCGAAGGCGTGTATCAGCGCCTGGGACTCGATGCCGAGCATCGCCATCAGTGGTTCCAGCAGGTGGGCGAAGGCCGGCTCGCCGACCCAGCCCAGGCCCAGCGAGGCGAGGGTGATGCCGAGCTGGCAGGCCGACAGGTAGGCGTCCAGTTGATTGTGCACGGTGCGCAGGATATGCCCGCGCCAGCCATGTTCGGCGGCGATGGCCTCCACCTTGGTGGAGCGCAGCTTGACCATGGCGAACTCGGCGGCGACGAAGAAGCCGTTGAGCAGGACCAGGAACAGGGCGAAGAGAATCAGGCCGATATCGGCGAAATAGGAAGGTGAAACGCTACTAGAGGAAGGGTCCATGGGGGTACGGGGTAAACCAATGAAGGCGACAGAATGGGGGGGATGTCGGGATATTTCAAGTTCGCAGCAGGGGGCGGGGCGATCGCGCTATGCATTCGATGGAGCCGAAAACAGCGCTGGAAGGCTGGAGGCTGGACGAAAAGCACCTGCGTTTCACTCTTTTCGCCCAGCCTCCAGCCCCCAGCCTCCAGCCCTTACCACCTGCGCCGCCTGGAAATGGCAGGTGAAGGCGCTGCCTTTGCCGGGCACGCTGTCGATATCCAGGCGTCCCATATGACGCAACAGTACATGCTTGACGATGGCCAGGCCCAGGCCGGTGCCGCCGGTGGTGCTGGCGCGGCTGGAGTCGACCCGGTAGAAGCGTTCGGTCAGGCGCGGCAGGTGGCGGCGGTCGATGCCGATCCCTGAATCCTGTACGCAGAGAAAGGCGCCCTGTTCGTTGCCCCACCAGCGGATCTGGATATCGCCGCCCTCGGGGGTGTACTTCACCGCGTTGAACACCAGGTTGGAGAAGGCGCTGCGCAGTTCGCTCTCGCTGCCGCGCAACTGGATGTGGCTGTCGGCCTCCAGGCTGATGCGGTGCTGTTTTTCCGCCGAGAGGGCCAGGGCATCGCTTTTGATCGACTTGAGCAATTGGTCGACGGCCACCGGGTTGTTGGCCGAGGGATGGCTGGTGGTTTCCAGCTTGGCCAGTAGCAGCAGGTCGCTGATCAGGTGCTGCATGCGCCCGGCCTGCTGGTCCATCTGTTGCAAGGCGCGCTGCCAGATGCCCGGCTGCTCGCCGCTGTTCTCCAGCAGGGTTTCCAGGTAGCCGGTGATCACGGTCAGCGGTGTGCGCAGCTCATGGGAGAGGTTGGCGACGAAATCCTTGCGCATCTGCTCCAGGTGGTGCAGCCGGGTGATATCGCGCACCAGGAACATGTGTTCGCTGTTGCCGTGGCGGGTGATATTGACCTGCAGGTAGATACGGTCATTGACCGGGGAGACGATTTCCAGCGGTTCGTCGTACAGGCCACGCTCGAAGTACTCCTTGAAGGCCGGGTGGCGTACCACGTTGGTGATCGGATGGCCGGTGTCCTGCTGGTGCTTGAGGCCGAGAAAGTCGCTGGCGGCGATATTCCACCACTCCAGGTTGCCATGGCTGTCGAGCATGATCACCCCGTCCTTGAGGGCGGCGGTGGAGCTTTGCACGCGGTCGATGATCGCCTGCAACTGGTTGCGTTGGCGCAGTTCGCGGCGCTGCAACTGATAGAGGTTGTCGAAGACTTCGGCCCAGATGCCGTGGCTGGCCGGTGGCGGGGCGTCGGGGTTCTGCTGCAGCCAGGCCAGCAGGCGCAGCAACTGGCGCAGGGTCCAGCTCAGGTAGAGCACGAGGCCCAGCACCAGCGACCAGGCCAGGTGGCCGGAAACCAGCCCGAGCAGCAGGCAGCCGAGCAGGATCAGCAGTAGCCGGCGTACCAGGGCACCGCGCCAGTCTTGGTTCACTCTCCAGGCTCCTTGGATTCAGCTCTTGACCGAGAAACGATAGCCTGTACCACGAACCGTCTGCACCAGATTCTCGTAGCTTTCGCCGAGAGCCTTGCGCAGCCGCCGGATATGCACGTCCACGGTGCGTTCCTCGACATAGACGTTGCCGCCCCAGACCTGGTCGAGCAACTGGCCACGGGTGTAGGCACGCTCCTGGTGGGTCATGAAGAATTGCAGCAGGCGGTATTCGGTCGGCCCCATTTCGGCCGGCTTGCCGTCGATGGTGACGCGGTGGCTGACCGGGTCGAGCAGCAGGCCGCCGATCTCGATCGGCGTTTCGCTGTCGTTCGGGGCGGCCCGGCGCAGCACGGCCTTGAGGCGTGCCACCAGTTCACGGGGCGAGAAGGGCTTGGTGATGTAGTCGTCGGCGCCGACTTCCAGGCCCTGGATCTTGTTGTCTTCTTCGTCCTTGGCGGTGAGCATGATGATCGGCGTATCGGCGGTCATCTCGTCACGCTTCAGGCGGCGTGCCAGCTCGATGCCCGAGGTGCCGGGCAGCATCCAGTCGAGCAGGATCAGGTCGGGCCGGCGGTCGACGATCAGGGCATGCGCCTGCTGGCTGTTGTCCGCTTCCAGGCATTCGTAGCCGGCCATTTCCAGGGCCACGACGATCATCTCGCGTATCGGCGTTTCGTCATCGACGATGAGGATGCTCTTGCCGTTCATGGTCCGTTCTCTGTCGTTGCTGTCGCTCGGCATTAGATAACGGAATTATTGCAGCCATGTGACATTCAGACGGATGTGCGCAGGCCGTAGTCGAGCAGCGTCCCGATCAGGATCGCCAGCCCGGCCCAGTGATTGTGCAGGAAAGCCTTGAAGCATTGCAGCGGTTCGCGCCGGCGAGTGCTGTGGAACTCCCAGGCGAAGCACAGCGCGGCCACGCCGAGGCCGAGCCAGAACCACGGCCCCAGGCCGAAACGCACGCTGGCCAGCGCCAGGCACAACAGTGTCATGCCCTGCAGGCTGGCGATGATGATGCGGTCGGCGTCGCCGAACAGGATGGCGGTGGATTTCAGGCCGATCTTCAGGTCGTCCTCGCGGTCGGCCATGGCGTAGTAGGAGTCGTAGGCTACGGTCCACAGCACGTTGGCCAGGTACAGCAGCCAGGCGGCGGCGGGCAGGCTGCCGGTCTCGGCGGTGAAGGCCATGAGGATGCCCCAGGAGTAGGCGGCGCCCAGCACCACCTGCGGGTAGTAGGTATAGCGCTTCATGAAGGGGTAGAGCGCCGCCACCGCCAGGGCGCCGAAGGACAGCCAGATGGTTGCGGCATTGGTCAGCAGCACCAGCAGGAAGCTCAGGCCGACCAGGACCGCGAAGAGTACCCAGGCCTCGCGTACGCGCACCTTGCCGCTGGCCAGTGGCCTGGCCCTGGTGCGCTCGACATGGCCGTCGAAATTGCGGTCGGCGAAATCGTTGATCACGCAGCCGGCCGAGCGCATCAGGATCACGCCGAGGCTGAATATCAGCACATGCCCGACGGACGGCGTGCCGTCGCCGGCGATCCACAGGGCCATCAGCGTCGGCCACATCAGCAGGAAGATACCGATGGGCTTGTCCAGCCGTACCAGTTGGATGAAGTCCCAGGCGCGCGGATGCAGGCGGTTGCTCGATTGCAGGAGTTTCAGGTACATGCCGACGGTCTCCGGATGCTCAGGCGTTCACGCTGGCATCGCGCCAGAGTTCGGGAAGGAATATCTCTGCGACCAGCACGCCCAGTTCTCCACGGCGAAAGCAGGAGCGGCGAGCCCAGAGGCCTTCCTGGCGAACCTGCGCGGGCAGCCAGGCGGCGGGGTAGTGGCAGGTTTCCAGTTCGCCCCGGGCGAAGGCGTGGTCGCTGAACAGCAGTTCGCCGAGGGAGCGGCTGCCCAGGTGCTCGAGGTCCATGCCCGAGTTTTCCAGCGCGCTGCGCAAGGCCACGCTGCGGGCGAAGATCCAGGGGCGGCGATGGCCGCGCAGATAGACCTCGCGGACCCAGCCGACACTGCCTGGGGTGCCGCCGAGGGCGCTGCATTCGTCGTGGCGCAGCGTCTGCCAGCCTTCGGCCAGTGGTTGCACGTCGAAGTGACCAGCGCTCTGGGCGGTCAGGCGGCGCGTCAGCGAGCCTTGGTCGAATAGCCAGTCATGCAGGTCGGAGGCGAACGGTCGGGGCAGTTGCGTGGCGCTGAGCCAGTCGGGGATATCGGACACGGGCATCATCGGGTATGGCAGGAACACGGGCACGAGTCTAGCACGGGCGCGCGCCGCGGCAGGATGTGCTTGCCCGCAGCGCCAGGGCGATCGCATGAGGTCCCGGACCATGGTCGTGGAAGCCGGCTGATCATGCGCCGCCTCGTTGCGAGCGGATTGGCAATCAAGTGTGTCTGGCTTCAGGATCGTACAGCGCGATCTTTGGCTCGCCGTATCTGTGCGAATGCCTGGTGCGGGGCGGGGCACGCGTGAATACATCCCTGTAGCTCTTCGCCGCCACCCCTGGCGGCGAAGGCCCCGCCCCGCCACCAGGCATCCGCACAGCCATCTTCAGCGGCGCTTGTGGGAAAGCGCCGGCGAAACCTAAAGCCCTACGGATGATTCGGTACTGCGCCGGCAGCTCTTTCCATAAGTCTCCACGGTCTTCATCGCGAGCCCAGCCAGCCCTGCTACGAAACCTTCGTCGGTAGGGAGACCGGCAAAGAACGCCCCCTTAATCATATGGGCGACGGCTTCATGCGTGTTTAGTAGCAGGGCTGGCCGGGCCGCGACAACACGGACAACAGAACATCGCCAGCGGTGTACGGCCAATCGCAGACTTGATTGCCAATCCGGCCGCACTGCCCCTCCACATGAAGCAGGGCATGGGCCTGCCCGGGAGCGGAGGTGAGCGTTCATACGATTACCTCGCCCGCACCGATACCTCGCACGGCGTCTTGCGATGGTGCAGGGGATGCCCGCGCGGATCGCTGCCGTCCGGCGCTAGCCCCTGTAAGCAAAGGGGGCGGGGCAACCTGGCGCGACCTTTGCTTTGTTCGGCAGCGTGGGGATGAGTCGCGTCTTTCGTGCTGACGCAGCGCTCGATACACAGGAGTTTCACCAAGGCGAACTAGGGTTCCGGTCCACATGCCGCGTGGATGACTGGTCCGAGAGTTTTCCGGCTTCATGGAGGGGGTCACACGGCGGGATAAAAGCCCGGGAGACGCGAAGTCATCCCGGGTTTTATTTTTCCGTAGGAGCACCGCCATGATGTCCAGAGCCTTATTGCGCAAGACCCTGCTGTGCCTCGGTCTCGGGGTTTCCACCAGCCTGTCGCCGCTCGCTTCGCATGCCGTGGAAAAGATCAGGCTGGCCAGCACCATCTGGGCCGGCTACGGCCCGCTGTACGTCGCCGACAAGCTCGACCTGTACAAGGAGCACGGGCTGAAGGTCGAGTTGCAGTTCTTCAGTGACCCCGGCCTGGTCGTCCCCGCGCTGGCCAGCAAGGCGGTGGATGGCGCGACCCTGACCTACGATCAGGTGATCGGCGCGGTGGCCAAGGGCCACAAGCACAAGGTGGTGATGCCCATCGACTACTCCAACGGTGGTGATGCCGTGGTCGCGCAGAAGGGCATCGCCAGCATCCGCGAACTGGCGGGCAAGAAGGTCGGCTATGCCCCGCTGTCGCCGCCGGAGTTCCTCCTCAGCTATGCACTGAAAAGCAATGGCATGAGCGAGAAGGATATCCAGGCCATCAACATCAACCCCGATGCGGTGCCTGGCGCCATGGCTTCGGGCAGCCTGGCCGCGGGGGTGACCTGGGAGCCGAATGTTTCCCGGGTCGTGGCCATGGGCGGTGGCGAGCGCTATCACGTGCTCTATTCGTCCAAGGACGCGCCGGGGCTGATCACCGATGTGCTGGTGTTCGACGAAGCGCTGGTCGCCAAGCGTGGCAAGGCCATCGAGGCGCTGATCAAGGGTTACCTGGCCGGCCTGGAATATATGCACACGCATCCCGAACAGTCGGCGGCCATCGTCGCCGAGGTGCTGGGCGTTTCCGCGCAGGAAGCCACGGAGCAGATGCAGGGCGTCTACAACATGCCGCTGGCGGAAATGGGGCTCAACTTCGAGGAAAGCGACGCCACCACCTCCTTCTACGGCAGCGGCAGGGTGATCGCCGAGCTGATGCTCGAAAGCGGGCAGATACCGGCATTACCGGATATCGGCAGCACCTTCGACTCGCGCTTTATCGACGCATTGACCCAATAAGCCGCGCTGGAGGACTGTCATGGCCCTGTTCCGATACCCCGATGGCAAGCTGCCCAATACCCTGGCGATGAGCTATGCCGTCATCACCTATGGCGGCGGGCTGGCACTGTTGCTGTCGCCCTACCTGGCACTGAACCTGCTGGGCACGCTGTTGCTGGCCCACGGCATGATCATCGCCGCTTTCCTGATCCATGAGTTCGCCCATGGCACGATCTTCGCCAGCGCCAAGGCCAACGAGTGGGTCGGCGAGTTCTTCGGCTGGATGACCGGGTCCTGCTACCAGGACTTCCAGACCATGCGTAAGAAACACATGCGCCATCATGTGGACAATGCCGATGTCATCAGCTTCGATCCCCGGCGTTTCCTGCTGCGGCGCCCGCGCTGGGTACAGAAGCTGGTGCTGGCGCTGGAGTGGGCGCACATCCCGGCGGTGGACCTGATGATCCACTACATGGTCATGCTGATGCCGTTCTTCAGCGACGAGCCCAGCCATCGCGCCCGGCGCGGCAAGGTACTGAAGATATTCGTCGTGCGCAGCGCGTTGTTCGCCCTGCTCGGCTGGCTTTCGCCGCTGGCGCTGGGGCTCTACGCCCTGGCCTGGATGCTGATGGTCTGCGTGCTGCGCCTGGCCGACATGCACCAGCACACCTACGAGCCGATCGAGCAACTGACCGATGGCAAGCTGGAACTGCCGCACAAGGGCGACCGCGACTACGAGCAGGGCAACACGTTCAGCAACCTGATCTCCACACGCTGGCCGGCCCTCAACCTGCTGCTGCTCAATTTCAGCTACCACAATGCCCATCACGACAAGCCGGTGGCGCCCTGGTACCGCCTGCCGGCCCTGCATGGGCAACTGTTCGGCGCGGATTACCGGCAGGTCATCCCGATGCGCGAGCTGATCGGCAACTACCACCGTTATCGCCTGCACCGCGTGTTCAGCGAAGACTACGGTGCCCCGCAGGAGGGAGCGCAACGTACGGCGCAGTTCTATGGCGCGGTCGGTCTTTCCTTCCTGGCGGTGTTGTGAGGTTAGAGACATGAACACTGGCTCTCATTCCCAGCCCGTTCCCGAGCGCTACCGAGGCGTCTGGCAACGCACGCTGCTGCGTACTTCCGATGGTCGGGAAGACCGCGAGACACCGGTGTTCTGGTTGCAGACCGAGGTGCTGCATGGCGATCTGCGGATTCCCCAGCCGCCCTCGCGGGACTGGCGCTCGCGTTGCGAGATCGTTGCCTTTGCCGGCATTACCCGGGTCGCGGGCGAGCGCTGCCAGTGGCACCGGCTGCTGGACTACCAGCCCCCTGGCGCGGCGGATATCGGCCATATGCATTTCGTCGGCAGCGATGAAGTGCATGAAACGGCCCTGGACGGCAGTTACCTGGAAATCTGGCGGCGCCTGCCGGATTCGCGGCAGGGCCAGCAGGCGCTATGGCTGAGCGCGGGGGCGCGGCAGGCCTGCCTGTTGCGGGCCGGCGACTGGTTCCTGTTCGCGGCGGACCGGTGCGCCGCGCTGGCGGGTAGCCGCCCCTTGAGCATGCGACTGGAAAGCCTGGACGAGGCCGGTCGCGAGACGCTGCTGGGCTGCGAGTTTTCCCTTGGCCGTATCCGGGGCGCCGGCCAGCCCTGGGAGATCATCCATTCCAGCCTGCCAGGCCGCAGCGGCCGGGCATTGCTGGTGTCTGGCGAAAGCGACCTGTCGGCTATCGGCGAGCACCTGCTGGCCGGGCTCGGGGCACTGCCCCCGCAAAGCGGCTGGCGCCTCGCGCCATTGCCGCGACTGGCTGAGGAGGACTGACCATGAATGCCATCGTTTCCCAGGTCGCCGAGGTTCCAGCGACCGCAGCGCCGCAGCGCAACCGTTGGTGGCGTATCCGCGGCGAACTGTCCGCGCGCCAGGTGGGCTGGCTGGCGGTCTGCGGCCTGAGCGTCCCGCTGCTGTTGTGGTGGCTGTGCACCAGCGTGCTGGGGCTGGCCGATCCGCTGTTCATGCCGACGCCCGAAGATGTGCTGCGGCGTATCGGACACTGGGCGCTGGAAGGCTCGCTGCTGGCGGATGCCGCCATCAGCATCTACCGGGTCATGGCCGGCTTCGGCCTGGCGGCGCTGTTCGCCTTGCCCCTGGGGCTCTACCTGGGCACCTACAAGCCGGTGCAGGCGCTGCTGGAGCCGTTGCTGGACTTCATCCGCTATATGCCGGCGGTGGCCTTCATCCCGCTGATCATGCTCTGGGTCGGTATCGACGAGGGCTCCAAGGTGCTGATCATCTTCATCGGCACCTTCTTCCAGATGACGCTGATGGTGGCCGAGGACGTGCGCCGGGTGCCGATGGCGCAGATCGAGGCGGCCCAGACCATGGGCGCCAGCCGCGGGGAAATCGTCCAGTTGGTGATCTGGCGTTCGGCCGGTCCGGCACTGTGGGACACCCTGCGCATCACCTGCGGCTGGGCCTGGACCTACCTGGTGGTGGCCGAACTGGTGGCCGCCAGCTCCGGCCTGGGCTACGCCATCCTGCGCGCCCAGCGCTACATGCAGATCGACACGATCTTCGCCGGCATCCTGCTGATCGGCCTGATCGGCTTGCTGACCGACCAGTTGTTCCGCTGGGTCGGACGCCGCGCCTTCCACTGGCAGAAGAGGTGAATCATGGCCGCACCCATCAGTATCCGAAGCCTGGGCAAGTCGTTCCATGGCCGTGGGCAGAGCATCGAGGCATTGCGCGGTATCGACCTGGAAATCGCCGATAACGAATTCATCACCTTCGTCGGTGCTTCCGGCTGCGGCAAGTCCACCCTGTTGCGCATCATCGCCGGCCTGGAGAGCCACAGCAGCGGCCAACTGCAACTCGACGGGCAACCGATCGAGGGGCCGGGGCGCGAGCGGGCCATGGTGTTCCAGCACTACAGCCTCTACCCCTGGCTGACCGTGATGCAGAACATCAAGTTCTCGCGGCGGCTCAAGGTGGTCGCCGACACCGTGCGCCACGATGGCGACATCGAGACGGCGGACGGCAGGGCCTGCGCGCTGCTCGCCCTGATGGGCCTGGAGCCCTTTGCCGATGCCTATCCCAGCCAGCTTTCCGGTGGCATGCAGCAGCGCGTGGCGATCGCCCGGGCGCTGATGGGCAAGCCGGACATCCTGTTGATGGACGAGCCGTTCGGCGCCCTGGACGCACAGACCCGCGAGGTCATGCACGACCTGATCCGCCATGTCCACCGGCTGGAGAAGAGCACCATCGTTTTCGTCACCCACGATGTGGAGGAGGCCATCTACCTCGGCACGCGCGTCGTGCTGATGGCCCCGCGCCCGGGGCGTATCGACAGCCAGTACCCGGTGCCGCTGCCCGCCGAGCGGCACCAGGATATGAAGCTTTCCCCGGAATTCCTGGCGCTCAAGCGCGACATCCTCGCACGCATCCGGGAAACCTCGGGCATGCGCTCGGAGCTGGAGATGCTCGAGAAGCTCTCCGCCGGTATGCGGGAATGAGCGGGGCGCCCGATTCAAGAAGAATGTCAGGCCGGTGCTCCAGGCCGGCAGAGGTGCAATGATGAGCAAGTGGCAATGTATCGTGTGTGGCTTCATCTATGACGAGGCGCTCGGCCTGCCGGACGAGGGCATCGCTCCGGGCACGCGCTGGGAGGATGTGCCGCCGGACTGGCTGTGCCCCGATTGCGGGGTCGGCAAGGACGACTTCGAAATGATCCGGCTGGATTGAGCGGGTGCCCGATGAATGAACCTCTGGTAATTGTCGGCACCGGTCTGGCCGGCTATACCCTGGCGCGTGAATTCCGCAAGCTGGACGAAACGACGCCGCTGATCCTGATCAGCGCCGACGATGGCGAGTTCTATTCCAAGCCGGTGCTCTCCACGGGCTTCGGCAAGGGCAAGGATGCCGATGCCCTGGTCACTGCCAGCGCGGAGCGGATGGCCGGGCAGTTGGGCGCGCAGGTGCTGGTCCGCCGCGAGGTCACGCGCCTGGAACCGCAGGCCAGGCGTATCTGGCTCGGTGACCAGGCGCTGGATTACCGCGATCTGGTCCTGGCCCTGGGCGCACAGCCGCTGGCTGCACCGGTCGGCGGCGAGGCCGGGGACGCGATTTTCGCGGTGAACGACCTGGACGATTATCGCCGTTTGCAACAGGCCATCCGTGGGCCTTCGCGCATCCTGATCATGGGTGCGGGGCTGATCGGTTGCGAGTTCGCCAACGACCTGGCCTCGGCCGGGCACCGGGTCGAGGTGGTATCGCCTTCGCGCCATCTCATGCCGGGCCTGCTGCCGGAGGAAGTGGCGGGTGCCGTGCAGGGGGCGCTGGAAGATCTTGGGGTGCGCTTCCACTTCGGCGCCGTGCTGGAATACCTGCAACGCCAGGGGGATGGGTTGCAGGCACGCCTGTCCGATGGCCGCAGCCTGGCCTGCGACCTGGTGCTCAGCGCGGTGGGGCTGCGCCCGCGTACCGGGCTGGCCCAGGCCGCGAGGCTGGCGGTGGCCAGGGGCATCGTGGTGGACCGCTGGCTGCGTGCCTCGCAGCCGAACATCCATGCGCTGGGCGACTGTGCCGAGGTGGATGGGCACAGTCTGCTCTATGTGATGCCGCTGATGAGCGCGGCGCGCGCGCTGGCGCGGACCCTGGCCGGAGAGCCGACCGCCGTGAGCTATGGCGTCATGCCGGTCACGGTGAAAACGCCCGCCTGTTCCCTGATTGTCGCGCCGCCCGCCAGTGGTGCGGCGGGGCAGTGGCAGGTGGAAGGAAGCGGTACCGATAGGCGGGCGCTCTATCTCGATGGTGAAGGGCGCCTGCTCGGCTACGCGCTGGCCGGCCAGGCCACGCAGGAGCGGCAGGCGCTGAGCCGGCAATTGCCGCCGCTCATGGCGGATTGAGCGGGTTTATATTCGACCATGGCATCAGGGTCTGGCGCGACCGTCTGCGGCGTGCCATCCTCAGGATGTCCAGGGTGGTCAACGCCCGCCGTGGCGCCTTCAATGCCGCTGTTCGCCAGCGGTAGACACAACAACAAGAATGTCTCAGAGGCTATACATCCATGCGTAAACCGGAACTCGCGGCGCTTATCGCCGAAAAGATCGATTTGAACAGGGATCAGGCCAACCGCGTCCTGAACTCCATCCTCGATGAAATTACCCAGGCCTTGGGCCGCAAGGACAGCGTGACCCTGGTGGGGTTCGGTACCTTTGTGCCGCGCCACCGGGGCGCGCGCACCGGCAAGAATCCCCAGACGGGTGAGCCGGTGACCATCAGGGCGAGCAATACGGTGGCTTTCAAGCCCGGCAAGCTGTTCAAGGATGCGCTAGGCTGAAGCGTCGCGCCCGGGGCGGCATGCCCCGGGCCACTACATAGCGAGGGCTCGCATGAAATTCCGTTTTCTTCTGTGGATACTGGGTCGCCTGCTGGCCAGGGCGAGCCGGAACAACCCCGAACTGCAACAGGAACTGGCCGGCAAGGACCTGAGCTTCGAGCTGTACACCCTCGACGGCAAGGTGGCCCGCCATTTCATCGTCAAGGACCAGCGCATCGGCAGCCATGCCGGCAAGGCTGCCGATCCCGCGTTTTCCCTTGGCTTCCGCGATGCATCCTACGGTTTCGCCACCCTGCAGGCGAAGAACAAGCAACAGGCGTTCATGCAGGGTATCCAGGACCAGCACATCAAGGTCAATGGCAACCCGGCGCTGGTGCTGTGGTTCCAGGGCCTGACGCGTTACCTGAAAAAACGCTGAAACCGGACGCGAGGTCCGGTTCCGAGGCTGCCTCCTTCGTGCTCATGCACCCTGTGTCGGTGCCAGGATCAATAGCAGCGCCTGGGCGTGCTCGGCGGCATCGCGGCCAAGGCTGGTCAGGTAGCCACCATCGGCTTGGGTCGTCAGGCCCTTCTCGTATAGCCGTTGCGCGGCATCGATCAGGTGGGGCGATGCATCCTTGTGGATTTTCAGGCCCTCCTGGGCGCTGTCCAGGTTGAACAGGCCGAGGATTTCCAGTTCGGCGGTTCTTTCGGGTGTGTAGGTCATGTTCTCTCCTTTCCTTCTTCGTTTTGTTGTTGGAACCATGCTGCTCAATATGTCGGGCGGTTTGCGGGCAAGAGCGGTCGGGGCTTGAAACCCTTGCAGGGCGCGCCGTTTCTTCAAGTATCGCGTGGTTCGGGCAGGTCCGGCAGGTTACGCAGCAGTTTCTCGTAGCGGGCTCCGTCGAAAGGGCGTTTTTCTTCGAGCATCTGGCTGATTTCGTCAGCCAGTACCAGTGCCATCAGGTGCAGGCTTTCCTCGCGTTCGTAGCCCACCAGGGTGAGTTTGTTGAGCACTGCCCGCACGGCGGGTGGCTGGTCAGCCTCCAACTGGTTTTCGAGGGCCTCGACCAGAGTGGCCTGGGCGAACTGTTCATCGTCGTCGTGCGTGTTCATCAGGGGTTCCGTGCGGTTCGTTGGCGGGAGTCTGGCACAGATGGCCAGGGCTGGGCAGTCACTCGCTTCTAGCAGCCTGTCGGACTTTCAGGCAGTTTGAGTAATAATCGCAGCGCTTCGATATAGCGGTATCCCGCATGAGCCGCTTCCGCCCTGTTGATCGCAAGACCCCTTACCTGTTTCCACCGTCGGTGGAAGAGTGGTTGCCGGAAGATCACCTGGCGCGCTTCATCGTCGAAGTGATCGACGGGCTGGATCTGAGCCGGCTCCAGAAGGCTTATGCTGGCCGCGGCGGTGCGGCCTACCATCCAGGGCTACTGCTGTCGCTGCTGGTCTATGGCTATGCCACGGGCGTCTTCTCCAGCCGCAAGATCGAGCGGGACACCTACGATTCGGTGGCTTTTCGTTTCATTGCTGCGAACGATCATCCCGATCACGACACCCTGGCGACCTTGCGCCGCCGCTTCCTGGACGAACTGGCCGGTATTTTCGTCCAGGTGCTGGAAATGGCTCAGGAAATGAAGCTCCTGAAGCTGGGCACTGTCAGTCTGGACGGCACCAAGATTCACGCCAATGCCTCGCGCCATAGCGCCTTGTCTCATGGACATATCGAGAAGAACGAAGCCCATCTGAAAGCCCAGGTGCAAGAGCTGCTTGCCCTGGCCGAACAGGCGGATCAGTCGAACGTACCGGCTGGGGTCAGTCTGCCGGAAGAGATCAAGCGCCGAGAGCAAAGGCTCAAGGCAATGGAAGCGGCCAAGGCGAATATCGAAGCGCGGGCGAAAAGGCGAATATCGAGCCCCTGATCGCCGTGACGAGAGAGGCCCGACAAGGTGATTGGAGAGAGCGATTCACAGAGCCCGAAGCGATCGCTGAAGACGCTACACCGGTGGAGCGAATGAAGCATCGGCTGAAAACGAAAGTGGGTCGAGCGTCTTATGCGTTGCGCAAACAGACGGTGGAACCGGTGTTCGGGATCATCAAGTCGGTGCTGGGCTTTCGGCAGTTCTCGCTGCGCGGTCTGGAATCGGTCACAAGGGAATGGCAACTGGTTTGCCTGGCATGGAATCTGAGGAGAATCGCCTCATTACGCCTTGGCGCGTGAGCAAAGCAGCGTGCGGACCATGGGCGGGCAATGACGGGCCCCATCGCCCAGATGTTGAAGAGTGAGCCTGCCTGCGCTGCCCCATGTCGTGGCGTGAAAAACGCCACCCTTTGCCATGATTAGGCCGCAGGCGACTTCAAGTCCGACAGGCTGCTAGGATACAAGGAGTCTCACCCGACGCTGACGGATATCTTCCATGCTGAAGCTCCACGGTTTTGCCCTGAGCAACTACTACAACATGGTCAAGCTGGCGCTGCTGGAGAAGGCCCTGCCGTTCGAGGAAGTCAATGTGCTGACGGCTCCTCCAGCCGGATTCAAGGCCATCAGCCCGCGCCGGAAGGTGCCGATATTGGAAACGGAGCAGGGTTTTCTCACGGAAACCTCGGCGATCCTCGAATACCTGGAGGACAGCCAGGGCGGCCCGCCGCTCTTGCCGGACAATGCGTTCGAACGTGCGCAAGTGCGCTCCCTGGCGCGCACCATCGAGCTTTACCTGGAACTGCCGGCCCGCAGTTGTTACCCGGAGGTGTTCTTCGGCGGCCAGGTCGAGGGTGCCGTCAAGGCGGTCGCGCGCAACGAGTTGCAGAGCGGTATCTCGGCGCTCAGGCGCCAGGCCCGTTTCGCTCCTTTCGTGGCGGGCGAGCATTTCACCCTGGCGGATATCTACCTGCTGTACAGCCTGCCGCTGGCGGCCCATGTGGCGGATAAGCTGTTCGCTCTGGACCTGTTGCAGGACCTGCCCGAAGCGCGGGCGTTGTTGCAGCGCCTTGGCGAGAACCCCAATGTGCGGCGTATTGCCGCCGAGCGCGAAGCCTCGCGGGAAGCCACGGTGGCACTGATGAAAGCGAAGCTGGCTGCGCGCTGAGCACCCAGGATCGGCGCTGCTATCTCCAATGGGCGCCTCCCCCGCGTTTTCGCCGCGCAAGCAGATGTGCGACTGGATTGGCAATCAAGTCTGTGATTGCCGTGCACCGCTGGTGGAGTCCTGGTGGCCATGGTACCGCGAACCCGAGGCGATCATGGAAAGAGCCCGCAGTGCTGTGCCACCCTAATTCGTAAGGCTTCCGGTTTCACAGGCTGTTTCCTTCAGGCGCCGCCGATGGTGGCTGTGCGGATGCCAGGTGGCGGGGCGGGGCCTTCGCCGCCAGGGATGGCGGCGAAGAGCTACAGGGATGTATTCACGCGTGCCCCGTCCCGCCACCTGGCATCCGCACAGGGGCGATGAGCCCGAGATCACGCTACGACCCCATAGCCAGACACACTATTGCCAATCCAGTCGCACTATCCCGCCCCCTGAAGCAGGACAAATGCCTGCCCGGGAGAGGAGATGAAGGCCATTCCTGAAGGATGCCGCTTAGCTTCGGGCGAGGCGTTGCAGCGCTTCGCCGGTCAGGCGATAGCCTACCCATTCGTCTTGCGGCCGGGCGCCGAGGGACTGGTAGAAGTCGATGGCCGGCTGGTTCCAGTCCAGTACCGACCACTCGAAACGGCCACAGCCCTCGCTCACCGCCAGGCGCGACAGGTATTGCAGGGTGGCCTTGCCCGCACCGGCGCCGCGTGATTCCGGCGAGATATAGAGGTCTTCCAGGTACAACCCCTTGCAGCCGAGCCAGGTCGAGTAGTTGTAGAAATACACCGCATAACCGATCGGCTGGCCGTCGTGTTCGACGATCAGGGCGCTGGCCGGGCCATCCGCGGCGAACAGCGTGGCCTGCAGGCCGGCCACGTCGGTCTTCACTTCATGCTCGGCCTTTTCATAGATCGCCAGGTCGGTGATGAAGCGCAGGATCAATGGCGCATCGGCGGAGGTGGCGGGGCGGATCGAGATGGACATTGCGGCTCCTTGTGGGTTGGACGGCCTATTCTTGCCTATCCGCTGGGACGGTAGGCAAGAAATCCAGTGGCCATGGCTGGAGCGATGTGGAAACGGCCTCCAGCAATTTCTTGAAACGCAAAGATGCCCGGTTCGGTTTTGCTCGTATTACCGAACCGGTAACGTGGGGAACGGTCATTCCGTCATATCCCCCTGCCGAAGGAGCTCGCTCATGTTCACACGTCGAAGCTTTCTTGCCGCCAGTGCGACCGCTGCCGCGCTGTATTCCATGCCTGGTGCCTTTGCCCAGAGCCGTTCATCCACGACAGCCCTGCTGAGTCGGGCCATTCCCTCCAGTGGGGAGCGATTGCCGGTGATCGGTGCCGGTACTTCCGGCAGCTTCGAGGTGTCGGTCGGCTCGGCGCAGTACGAGCAGCTCAAGCAGGTGCTGAAGATATTTTTCGACAGTGGCGCACGGGTCTTCGATACCGCGCCCAACTATGGCCCGGCGGACGATGTGCTGGGACGCTTGCTGGAAGAGGGCGGCTGGCGCGACAGCACCTTCCTGGCCACCAAGATCGCCGCCGACAGCCGGGCCGACGCCGAGGCGCAATGGGCCGAGTCGCTGCGCCGGCTGCGCACCGACAAGGTCGAGCTGCTGCAGGTGCACAACCTGCGCGACTGGCAGCACCAGTTGCCCTATGCCCGCGAGTTGCAGCAACAGGGCAAGACCCGCTACGTCGGTGTCACCCACTATATCGACAGCGGCCTGCCGGAGCTGGAGCGGATACTGCGCAGCGAAAAGCTCGACTTCATCCAGATCCACTATTCGGTGAATTCCCCGGCGGCGGCCCGCACCGTCCTGCCGCTGGCCCAGGACAAGGGCGTCGCGGTGCTGATCAACCGCGCCTTCGACGACGGACGGCTGTTCGCCAGGGTCAAGGACCAGCCATTGCCGGCCTGGGCGCAGGAGGCCGGTATCGGCAGTTGGGCGCAGTTGTTCCTCAAGTTCGCCATCAGCCATCCTGCCGTTACCAGCGTGATCCCGGCCACCGGACGCCCGGACCGGCAACTCGACCAGCTCGAAGCCGGGCGTGGTGAATTGCTGACCTCGCAGCAACAGGAGGCGCTGATCCGCCAATTCTCCTGAGGGGCGCAGATGAACGGCCTCTCGTCGCGGCTGGCCCGCGAGTTCGTCATGGCGCACCGCCCCAGCTCGGTGATCCAGCGCGCGGCGAGTGTCGAGGAGGTGGCAACATGGTCGTCTATGTCTGTTCGAAACAGGCTTCGGCGATGTCCGGCAGCGGTGCTGCGGGTCGATGGCGGGGTAATCGGCGATATCGTCTGGCGGTCCGGCCGCGATTGGCGGCCGGGCCTGTTCAACGGCATGGCAGTTGGCGCTTCTCGTCTGCGGTCGCGCCAGGGGCCGGCGAGGCTTCGACGGGCCCCAGCCATTTCAGGACATTGTCGGGGCTCAGGGGGCGGGAGAACAGGTAGCCCTGGAGTACCGGGAGCGGTACTGGCCGAGCAGGGTGCGTTGCTCCTGGGTCTCGATACCTTCGGCGACCACCGTCATGCCCAGGTTGTGACCGAGCCCGACCATGGCCACGATCAGCGATTGCAGGCGGCTTTCCTCTACGCAGCGCTCGACGAAGCTGCGATCGATCTTGATCTCTGTCACGGGCAGGTTGGCGAGGCGGGACAGGCTGGAGAAGCCGGTGCCGAAGTCGTCGACCGACAGCCCGCATCCCAGTGCACGAATGCGCTGTACGACTTCCAGCATTTCCGTTGTCAGCGTCATGCTGGTGCTTTCGGTGATCTCGATGGTCAGCCGGTGCCCGGGCAGGGCGAACTCATCCAGCCGGGCGGCGATGTAGCCGGGCAGGTCGCGGTTCTGGAAGTTGATCGGCGACAGGTTGACCGAAACCCTCGGCAGCGCTGCGCCGGCCTCGCGCCATTGCGCCATCTGCCGGCAGGCTTCGCGCAGGCTCCACTGGCCGATGGCTTCGGTCTGGCCGGTTTCCTCGGCCACGGTGATGAAGCTCGACGGCGGCACGTCGCCGAGTTCGTCGTCCTGCCAGCGCGCCAGGGCTTCCAGGCCATGCCGCGCACCGCTGGCGGCGGAAATTCCGGCGCTGGCGCTGGCCGACTCCTCGGCGCTGCCGCGCCCGCGGACGACGCTGCGGTTGATTTCCTCGGCCACCGTCGGCTGTTGTTCGGCGGCGTTGGCGATCAGTTTGCTCATCTGCCGGATGTCGGTAACCTGCCGGGTGATGGCCGCCCGCTCGGTTTCCACCGTCGCGGCGATGAACGTACAGGCTGTCTGCTGGCTGATTCTCACGGTGCGTGGCAAGGGTTACCTGCTGGCGGCCGAGGTGACCTCTGGCCGACGCGGAGTCACGGCCTCTTAAGATGCAGGCTTTTCCACATCTCCGTTCCGAAGTGTTTTCGTAGCCTGGGTTGAGCGCAGCGATACCCAGGGCATGTACTCGATGGGGATCGCTGCGCTCGAGCCATCGACCGAAAAGCGCTGGAGGCTTGGCTGGATTCTCTCGGCACCTGACGATATGCGTAGCGCATCCTCGATGGCTTGAAGCTTGAAGCTGCCCCTACGCCCAGCCGAATACGGCACAACTATTGCGATAGCTGGCCTCGGCCAGTTCCTCGGGTGCGATGCCCTTGATCGCCGCCAGCATCCTGCAGATTTCCGGTAGGTTCTCGGGGCTGTTGCGCTGTCCGGCGTGGCCGGCTGGCGGCATGTCCGGGGCATCGGTTTCCAGCACCATGGCCTCCAGCGGCAACTGCCTCAGCACCCGCCGCATGCGCTGTGCCTGCGGCCAGGTGCCGGCGCCGCCGAGGCCCAGGCGAAAGCCCAGGCGCAGGTATTCGCGGGCTTCCTCCCAACTGCCGCTGAAGGCATGCACGATACCGCCGCGCGGCAGGCGCTGGCGCTTGAGCGTGGCGATCATCGCCGCGTGGGCGCGGCGCACATGCAGCAGCACCGGCAACTCGAACTCGACGGCCAGCCGCAACTGGGCATCCAGCAACTGCGCCTGCCGCTCGCGGTCCAGCCATTCCAGGTAGTGATCCAGGCCGATCTCGCCAATGGCACAGAGCTTGTCCTCGCCACGCAGGCGCTCCAGCCAGCCGTGCAGCCGTACCAGGTGCTCGGGCCGGTGCTCCGCCAGGTAGACCGGGTGCATGCCCAGCGCGGCATGCACCTGTGGTTGTTCGCAGGCCAGCCGCCATACGCGCTGCCAGTTCGACTCCCGTACCCCGAGCACCACCAGCCGTTCGACGCCCAACGCGGCGCAGCGCTGGAGCACCTGCTCGCGATCCGGGTCGAAATCTTCGAAGTCGAGGTGGGTATGGGTGTCTATCAGGCGCACTGGCGAATCCGTGAGCTGGGACCGGACGGCTGTTGCTTGCAGCTTGCAGCTTGCAGCCTGTAGCTGCAATAGCCCGTGGATTACCGTACCCTGCGACGAGCGACTGGTCAGAAAGGAATTGCGAACTGCCGATGAAAACGCCGAAACGTCTGGAGCCTCTGATCGAGGACGGTCTGATCGATGAAGTGCTGCGCCCGCTGATGAGCGGCAAGGAAGCAGCGGTATATGTGGTCAGGTGTGGCGATGAGCTGCGTTGCGCCAAGGTCTACAAGGAGGCCAATAAACGTAGTTTCCGCCAGGCGGTGAAGTACCAGGAGGGGCGCAAGGTCCGTAACAGCCGCGATGCGCGGGCCATGCTCAAGGGTTCCAGGCATGGCCGCAAGGAACAGGAGGACTCCTGGCAGAACGCCGAGGTGGCGGCGCTGTTCCGCCTGGCGGATGCCGGTGTGCGCGTGCCCAAGCCCTACGACTTTCTCGATGGCGTGCTGCTGATGGAGATGATCGCCGGCGAGGATGGCGATGCGGCGCCGCGCCTCAACGATGTCGACCTGCACCCCGATGATGCGCGGGAATTCCATGCCTTCATGATCGGCGAGATCGTCAAGATGCTCTGTGCCGGCCTGGTGCATGGCGACCTGTCCGAGTTCAATGTGTTGCTCGACCCCGATGGCCCGGTGATCATCGACCTGCCACAGGCCGTGGATGCCGCCGGTAACAATCACGCCTTCGAAATGCTCGAGCGGGATGTCGGCAATATGTCCGCCTACTTCGGTCAGTTCGCCCCCGAGCTGAACTACACCCGCTTCGCCAAGGAAATGTGGGCACTCTACGAGGAAGGCAAACTCACGCCGCAGAGCCAACTGACCGGCGAGTTCGCCGAGGCCGAGGAAAAGGCCGATCTGGACGCCGTGATGCGCGAGATCAAGGCCACCCTGGCCGAGCAGGCACGCCGGGAAGCCGCACGCAAGGACGATGGCGACGAAGGAGAAGTGACACCGCCCTGGATGCAGTGACGACGCCGGCCTGGATCAATGCGCGGAAGCGTTCTTATCCAGGAGCGGCCACAGGCGGCAGGCCATGCGTTTCAACGTCTTGGGATAAAGGTGCAGGCTCCTTCATTACTCATGCTGTCGACGCAAGTGTTCGCCCAAATCCTGAGCGGATTCGTAGGATGGGTATCGCTACGCTCAACCCAGGCTACGAGAAAGCGTCGGGACTGAGACGTTGAAAGACAGGCTTCTTATTGGAAGTTGCGATAGTAATATTTATCGTTCAATCATGTATGCCATGAAACTTCGAGAACGGTTGTCGCTTGCGTATCGGTAGTATTATCTGCGGTAATGAAACTCTATTTTAGAATGGCTTGCATCAACTGCGTTAATTGCCGGTTTTATTGCCGTAAAGTTGATTAATACTTGACTTGCAAGTTGTCCAAGTGGATGCTTGGCGCCATTCAATTAGGGCGCCACTGCAAGGGGAATCACATGCAAGGGCAAGCACAAGTCATCGACTACCTGAAAGAGCTGCTGCGTGGCGAACTGGCCGCACGCGACCAGTACTTCCTGCACTCGCGCATGTACCAGGACTGGGGCTTCGACAAGCTCTTCACCCGTCTCGACCACGAGATGCAGGAAGAAACCCAGCACGCCGATGCCCTGCTGCAGCGCATCCTGTTCCTGGAAGGCACCCCGGACATGAGCCCGGAACCGATCAACCCGGGCACCGACGTACCCTCCATGCTGCGCAGCGACCTGGCGCTGGAGTACAAGGTGCGCGCAGCGCTGGCCAAGGGCATCGCCCTGGCCGAACAACTGGGCGACTACCAGACCCGCGATATTCTCAGGGTGCAGTTGCAGGACACCGAGGAAGACCATGCCTACTGGCTGGAAAAGCAACTGGGCCTGATCGACCGTATCGGCCTGCAGAACTACCTGCAGTCCCAGGCGCAGGGCGTCTGAACGAGCAACACACGGCAACGAGCATATAAAGAGCATATAAAGAGCGGGCCAACGAGCCTGCCTGCAAGCAGCAAGGGTCAAAACCGTGACCTGAGGCGTATCGACGGCAGGGAGTACCGGAGAGGCGCAAGGGATGGCAGCGCCATCCCGCATTATCGAAGAGCCGGTGGGCGACAGCGTTGCCACACTTGCCGGGGAACAAGCCAGGGATCGTGATCTGGCCTGCAGCGACAAACAAGAGGCCCACTCTTCGGAGTGGGCCTCTTGCTTTTACTGGCAGGCAGTTGAAAAACTACCTGCGTTGCCATCGCGGCGTTAAAACAGCCTCACAGCCAAAGGCTGAACGTGCTTCAGCGCGGCCCCGAAGGGGTGAGCGAAGCGAATCAAATGCTCATTTACAACGGGTAAACTGCGCTTTTGACTCACTGCGTTCGCTGCGGGCCAGCCTGCGTCTGTTACTCCGCTGCCGCTACGTTTCGCCTGTTTTTGCCTTGCGCTGGCTGCCTCGCCAACTTCCAACGGCCTGCTAGAACGAATACTTCAATGACAGTATTGCGTTTCTTGGTTCACCGTAGACGCCGTTTTCGGTTAATGAGGCGTAGTATTTCCTGTCGAGCAGGTTATTGATATTCAGGCTGGCGGAAAGTTGCTGGTTGATGTCGTAACGTGCCATCGCATTGACCAGCACATAGCTGCTCTGCACGGGGTAGCCGCTACCTTCGTAGCCATATTGGCTTTTCCAGTCGAAGCCGCCGCCCAGGGTGAGTTTTTCCAGGTCGCCGGAGAGGCGGTAGGTTGTGAAACCTTTCACGTTATGCCGTGGAATCCTGCTCATGGGTAAGCGATCCACGAAGCACATCTACCTCATGATGAGATAACCCTCTACCGTTATACCTGCAGTGAGCAGTTCCATGGCAGCAAGGCTTCATAGTCTTCCACCGTCGAGGCCTGGGGCAGGTGTTC
>NZ_QJUO01000050.1 GCF_004327335.1 Stutzerimonas kirkiae
CGTTTTTCACGCGACGACATGGGGCAGCGCAGGCAGGCTCACTCTTCAACATCTGGGCGATGGGGCCCGTCATTGCCCGCCCATGCTCCGCACGCTGCTTTGCTCACGCGCCAAGGCGTAATGAGGCTGGACAAAAGCGCGTGGCCACCAGTGTTTCCCGTCCAGCTTTCCAGCCTCCAGCGCTTTTATCGAAGCGCCTTGCCGGTGAATAACGGCATAGCGCGATCGCCTCTGCCGCTTGAAGCCGCCCCGCAGGCACTGTATAAATACCCAGCAAATCCATTCAGGAGCCTCGCCATGCTGGTTCATCTGTCCATCCGCAACTACGCCATCGTCGAGCACCTCGACCTCGAACTGCAGCGCGGCATGAGCGTGATCAGTGGCGAAACCGGGGCCGGCAAGTCGATCATGCTCGACGCCCTCGGCCTGGCGCTGGGCGATCGCAGCGACAGCAGCGCGGTGCGCGCCGGTGCGGACAAGGCCGATATCCTCGCCAGCTTCGACCTCGAGGACATACCCGACGCCCGCGCCTGGCTGGCCGAGCGCGACATGGAGCACGACGGCCCCTGCATCCTGCGCCGGGTCATCACCGCCGAGGGCCGTTCCCGCTGCTATATCAATGGCACCCCTTGCCCCCAGAGCGACCTCAAGGCCCTGGGCGAACTGATGATCGACATCCACAGCCAGCACGAGCACCAGTCGCTGCTGAAACCCGATACCCATCGGCGCCTGCTCGACGAGTACAGCGGCAGCCAGGAACTCGCTCGCCAGGCCCAACAGGCCGCCCTGCGCTGGCGCCAGGTCAACCAGGAACTGCAGCACCTGAGCGACAGCGGCGAGGAACAACGCGCCCGCCACCAGTTGCTCAGCTACCAGTTGGAAGAGCTGGAAAACCTCTCCCTGGGGGAGGACGAACTGGAACAGCTCGAACAGGAGCACCGCAACCTGGCCAATGCCGGGCAATTGCTCGGCACCTGCCAGCAGGTACTGGATATCTGCAGCGAAAACGACGCCGGCAACGTGCTGTCCCTGCTCAATGCCAGCCTGCAACGCCTCGGCAGCATCCAGAACCCCGCCGGCGCCCTCGGCGAAGCCGGCAACCTGCTGGCCAGTGCGCAGATCCAGATCGAGGAAGCCATGGGCGAACTCAACCGCTTCCTCGACCATTTCGACGCCGACCCGCAGCGCCAGCAGTTCCTCGAGGAACGCCTGGACAGCATCTACACGCTGGCGCGCAAGCACCGCGTGCAGCCCGGCGAGCTCTGCGGCCTGCAGCAACAGTTGCTGGAAGAGCTGGAAAGCCTCAACGCCGACGATGAAAGCATCGCCCGCCTGGAACAGGAACTGTCCAGCCTGGCCTGCGACTACGCGGAAAAGGCCCAGGCACTGAGCGCCAGCCGCCTGGCCGCGGCGGAACCCCTGGCGCGAGCCGTGGAAGAGGAAATCCAGCGCCTGGGCATGCCGGGCGGAAAGTTCCGCATCCAGCTCAAGGCAACGGCCCCCGACGACAACCCGCCCCAGGGCCTGGAACAAGTCGAATTCCTCGTCAGCGCCAACCCCGGCCAGCCGCCCCGCGCCCTGGCCAAGGTGGCCTCCGGTGGCGAACTGTCGCGTATCAGCCTGGCGATCCAGGTGATCACCGCCCAGACCTCCCGTACGCCGACCCTGGTCTTCGATGAAGTGGATGTCGGTATCGGTGGCCCGACGGCGGAAATCGTCGGCCTGCTGCTGCGTCGCCTGGGCGAGCGCGGCCAGGTCCTGACCGTCACCCACCTGCCCCAGGTCGCCGCCCAGGGCCATCATCACCTGTTCGTGCACAAGGCCCGTGGCCAGGATGAAACCCGCACCGCGGTCAGTACCCTGCGGGATGACCGCCGTATCGAGGAAATAGCCCGCATGCTCGGTGGCGTGGACCTCACCGAACAATCCCTGGCCCATGCCCGGCAGATGGTCGAAGCCGCACAGGCATAAAGATCGCCAAGTATCCGCTCACGATCGCTTACCCGCGCGTTTGCGTGAATTGGCTCGGTTTCCCTGAAGATACCGACTATCGGGTCCAGGCAGGGTGCGCCCGGGGCGATCGCGCTATACCGTTATTCACCGGCAAGGTGCTTCGATAAAAGCGCCGGAGGCTGTTTACCGTGCATAGCGCGATCGCCCCGGGTGCGCCGTGCCCCCCCGAGCCAAGAAGCCGATGCGCACCTGGCAGCCCCCTACGGCGGCCTGCGCTCGCGAATGAGCGCTGCCGGCAAGGCGCTTCGCGGGACGGCCTGCAACGGCAGGCGCCGGCACAGGGAAAAACTCCACGCCCCTACCCTCGCCAGCATGCACCAGAAAAGCGCAGCCGACTCCCGCGAAAACCCCGTATCCAGACCTCGCCCCATGCTCTTCAACGCTCGGCACACGCCCCATTCCAGGGCCTTTCGCGCACCAACATACAGCAATGCCACCTGATGCTTTTTCGGCATCATCATGCTCGATATTCTCTTCTTTTGCGTACGCAAAACACCCCGGATACTCGCTGCAAGCCCGTCATTCGCAGAAGGATTCTTCCATGCTCAAGAAAGCCCTGGTCACCGCTACGCTACTGGGATTGTTCTCCACCCACACCCTGGCCAGCGACAAGGTGCGCTGGCTCAACGACTGGCTTCCGGCCGGTGACAAGGCGGTCATCTACCTGGGAGTGGAGTCCGGCCTGTTCGCGGCGGAAGGCATCGAGGTGGAGATCGGCAGCGCTCGCGGCGGCAGCGACGTGATCACCAAGCTGGCCACCAACAGCGCCGATATCGGCAGCGCCGGCCTGGCCGCCCTGCTGCAGGCCAGGGCCCAGGGCGAAGTGCCGGTCAAGGCCGTCGCCCCGATCTACAACAAACAGCCGGACGCGCTGTTCACCGCCGAAGGCTCGGGAATCACCAGCCTGGCGGACATCGTCGGCAAGACCGTCGCCACCCCGACCTTCTCCGCCTCCAACGTGGTCTGGCCGCTGCTGCTGGAGCGCAACGGCATCGAGCCGGGCAGCGTCAAGCTGCTCAAGCTCGACCCCGGCGCCCTGGCGCCGATGCTGGCCACCGGTAAGGTACAGGCCACCATCAACTGGGTGACCGTGGCGCCAGGCTTTTCCCGCGCGCTGGCAAAGAACGGCAACAAGCTGAGCGTCCTGCCCTGGTCGGAGTACGGTTTCGAGGGCTACGGCTTGTCCCTGGTCGCCTCGCAGCGCTTCCTCGAAAGCCGCCCGGAAGTGGCGAAGAAATTCGTCCGCGCCTACCGCAAGGCACAGGCCCAGGCGATCGCCGACCCGGCCGCCGCGGCCGCCGCACTGAAGAAACGCGTCGCGGAAGTCGACCTGCAGCAGGCCGAGGAACAACTGCGCGCCTCCATTCCACTGATGGACAACGAAATCAGCGCCAGCGAAGGCAACACCAGCTTCGACGGCAAGCGCCTGGCCATCACCTGGGAATGGGTCGCCAAGGCCCAGGAAATCCCTCTCGACCGCCTCGACCCGAGCAGCGTCGTCGATAGCCGTTTCAGCGAGTGACCACCATGAACGCCGCAGCCGCCATGCAACAGGAACGCCCCAGCATCGTCTTCGACCGGGTCGGCCAGGTCTTCACCTCCTCCGACGGCAGTGAGGTGGTGGCCCTGGAGAACACCAGCTTCGAAATCCAGCGCCACGAGTTCATCGCCGTCATCGGCCCCTCCGGCTGCGGCAAGTCGACCCTGCTGCGCATTCTCGCCGGGCTGGTGCGGCCGACCCATGGCCAGGTGGAAATCTACGGCCTGCCGGTGACCGAACCACGGGAAGAGATCGGCATCGTTTTCCAGAAGCCGACCTTGCTGCCCTGGCTGAGCATCCGCGACAACCTGACCTTTCCCATGCGCCACAAGTACGGGCGGGTCAGCCCGCAGGAAGTCGAGCGTGGCGAAGAGTTGCTGGAAATGGTCGGCCTCGGCAATTTCGCCGGTAAACGCCCGGACGAACTGTCCGGCGGCATGCAGCAGCGCGCGGCGATCGCCCGCGCCCTGCTGCATGACCCGGAAATCCTGCTGATGGACGAACCCTTCTCGGCCCTCGATGCCCTGACCCGCGATGAACTAAGCCTGGAGCTGCTGAACATCTGGACCCAGCGCCCGAAGACCGTGTTCTTCATCACCCACTCGATTCCCGAAGCCCTGCTGCTGGCCGACCGCATCCTGGTGATGTCGGCGCGACCCGGCCGGGTACGGGAAATCATCGATGTCGACCTGCCGCGCCCGCGGTCCCTGGAAACACTGACGGAGCCACGCTTCAATGAGCTCGCCAACCACATCCGCCGCCAAGTCTTCTCGCGCCATGTCGGCCTTTAACCCCCGCCAGGCGGCAGAGCGTTTCGCGCCCTGGCTTGCCCTGGTCGCCCTGCTGCTGCTCTGGGAGGGGGCCTGCCGCCTGTTCGAGCTGCCCGACTTCGTACTGCCCTCGCCCTCGGCCATCGCCCAGGCCGCCTGGCAACTGGGCATCGGTGTCTGGAGCGAGCATATCTGGGCGACCCTGAGGGTCACGCTGCTGGGCTACGCCCTGTCGATCCTGATCGGCATTCCGCTGGCCATCGTCCTGACCTCGTCGAAACTGCTGTCGCGCACGCTCTACCCACTGCTGGTGATCGTGCAGTCCACCCCCATCGTCGCGGTGGCGCCGATCATAGTGGTGGTGATGGGCGCCGGCGACCTGCCACGGGTGTTCATCACCTTCCTGATCGCCTTCTTCCCGATCGTGGTGTCCTGCGTCACCGGCCTGCTCGCCACCCCGGAGGAACTGATAGAACTGTCGCGTTCCCTGGGCGCCTCGCGCACCCGGGAATATCGCAACATCCGCCTGCCCTACGCCATCCCGCACCTGTTCGCGGCACTGCGCATCTCGATAACCCTGGCGGTGATCGGTGCGGTGGTCGCCGAGTTCGTCGCGGCGGAGAAAGGCCTGGGCTACTTCATCAATTTCGCCACATCCATGTTCCAGGTACCGCAGGCTTTCGCCGCGCTGCTGCTGCTGGTAGTGATCAGCCTGACGCTGTTCCACCTGGTCGGCCTGACGCAGAAACTGCTGTTCCCCTGGAGCCTGCCCAAGGCGCAGCACTGAACCCCATGAAAAGCGGCCCATCAGGAGGAGCACCGGTATGAACGACCTCGATCTGCTGCGCAAGAGTTTCGCCGTGGCCCGCCGGGCCAGGGAAGAAGGTACCCACCCGTTCGGCGCCCTGCTGGCCGGGCCGGACGGCGAGGTGCTGCTGGAGCAAGGCAACGCCTTCCTGCCAGACCGCGACATGACCGGCCACGCCGAGCGCGTGCTGATGACCCGCGCCTCGACCCGCTACACACCGGAGTTCCTCTCCCGTTGCACGCTCTACACGTCCGCCGAGCCCTGCGCCATGTGCGCCGGTGCCGCCTACTGGGCCGGTATCGGCCGGGTGGTCTACGGCCTATCGGAACGGCGCCTGAAGAGCATCACCGGCGACCATCCGGAAAACCCCACCCTCGACCTGCCCTGCCGGCTGGTATTCGACAGCGGCCAGCGCTCGGTGGAAGTGCTGGGGCCGTTGCTCGAGGAAGAGGCGGCCAGCCTGCATGACGGCGTCTGGTGAACGACGCCGGGGCGGCAGCATGCGCCCGTCTTCACCCCCGAACAGGCATATGCCCTGCTTCAGTTGCGATGTGGGCTGGTAAAAGTGTGTTGACCGACGGGGCGTTCGGGTCAACCTGCCGGCATCGTATACGTGCGGCCACGGGCCGGGCGTGAACAGCGGCGCATCGCGCCTTTCTCGGTACCCCACGATCGGCGTATAGTCGCGGGCCGCTCCGGAGGCCCCGATGTTGCACCTGTCCACCGCCTGGCGCCACCGACCGACCCATCGCAGGGTCTGGGCGCTGGCCACGCCGATGATCCTCTCCAACCTGTCGGTGCCGCTGATGGTACTGGTGGACAGCGCCGTGGTCGGCCACCTGCCCCATGCCCACCAGTTGGCGGCGGTTGCCGTGGGTGGCAGCCTCTATACCCTGCTGGTGTGGTCGATGGGCTTCCTGCGCATGGGCACCACCGGCTTCGCCGCCCAGGCCAGTGGCCGCGGGGATGGTGCCGCGCTGCGCCAGATACTGTGGCAGGGGCTGCTGCTGGCAGGCGCCCTGGCCCTGTTGCTCGGCCTCTGCGCCCTGCCGTTCAAGCAGGCGCTGCTGTACCTGATGCAACCCTCCGCCGAGCTGAACAGCCTTGCCACTGACTTCTTCCATATCCGCCTGCTCGGCCTGCCCGCGGCCCTGGCCAACTACGCCCTGATCGGCTGGTTCCTCGGCACGCAGAACGCCCGCGCGCCGCTGGCCATCCTGCTGGTCACCAACCTGATCAACATCCTGCTCGACCTGCTGTTCATCCTCGGTTTCTCCTGGGGCGTGCCCGGCGCGGCCTGGGCCTCGGTCATCGCCGAATACAGCGGTGCCCTGCTCGGCCTCTGCCTGACCCGCCCGGCCCTGCGCCGCTACCAGGGGCGGGCGGACTGGCAGGCGCTGCGCCAATGGCGCAACTGGCACCCCCTGCTGAGCGTCAACCGGGACATCTTCATCCGCTCGCTGGCGCTGCAACTGGTATTCCTCGGCCTGACCATACAGGGCACGCGGCTCGGCGATGCCACCGTGGCCGCCAACGCCCTGCTGCTCAACGGGCTGCTGCTGACGGCCCATGCACTGGACGGCCTGGCTCATGCCCTGGAGGCCCTGAGCGGGCATGCCATCGGCGCGCGCAAGCGCCTGCAACTCTGGCGCGTACTGGTCGTGGCGGGGGGCTGGTCGCTGCTGATCAGCCTGACGTTCGGACTGTTCTTCCTCGGCGCCGGGCACCTGTTCATCCAGATGCAGACCGATATCGCCGAAGTGCGCCAGGCGGCCTTCGCCTACCTGCCCTATCTGGCCGCACTGCCGCTGATCGCGGTCTGGAGCTACCTGCTCGACGGCCTGTTCATCGGCGCGACACGCGCCAGGGAAATGCGCAACGCCATGCTCGGCGCATTCCTCCTGGCCATGCCCCTGGCCTGGAGCCTGCAGCCGCTGGGCAATCATGGACTGTGGCTGGCCTTTCTCGCCTTCATGCTGCTGCGCGGCGTCTGCCTGGGGCTGATCGCCCTGCGCCTGCAACGTGCCGATGCCTGGTTCGGCGATCCCCGGCAGGCTTGATCGGCGGGGGCCGTCAAAGGCCCACGCGGCGACCTGCCGTTTCCGCTCCCTTCGCCCCAGTTGTCCACTTGCCTGCCAGCCTGAAAATGAGAAACAATACCATTGCAATCCTGGCAGAACGACCCACGGCACTACATGACCTCAGAAAAAGAAGTCGAGCGCATCTATGCCGAATACTCGGGGCGGCTACGCCGTTATCTGCTGCTCAAGACACGCCAGCCGGAACTGGCGGCGGACCTGACCCAGGAGTGCTTCGCACGGCTGCTGCAACGGGACGAACCCTTGCCGGACAACCCACTGTCCTACCTGTTCACCATCGCCAACCACCTGCTGATCGACCACCGCCGCAATCACAACCAGGCACGCACCGAGCAGGTTGGCGACTCGGCTCTGGAAGACATCTTCGACGAATCCCCCGGCCCCGATCTGCGGGTAGAAGCCTACCAGCGCCTGGAACGGCTGCAGGACGCCCTGCGCGAGTTGCCGCCGCGCAGCTTCGAGGTTTTCCGGCTGTGCCGCCTCGAAGGCCTGAGTTATTCGGAGGCCGCGCAACAACTGGGTATCTCGGTCAGTTCGGTACAGAAACACCTGACCATGGCGATCGCCTTTCTCGTCGCGCGCTCAGGGGAACGCCGATGATCTTTTACTCGAATGCGCGTCACAGCCGTCTTACCCTTCATGGCAGAAAAAAGAGAATGGCCGATGAGTGACGAACACATCCACCTGCAAGCGGCGGAGTGGGCGATGCGCCAGAACATGGAAGCGCTCGGTGAACATGACTTCCATGCCCTGGAACAGTGGCTGCAGGCCGACCCCCGGCATGCGGACGCACTGGCCGAGGCGGAGATGGTCTGGGCCCTGGCCGCCGAATTGCCCGTTGCGGCGCCGCGCACGACGACAGCGCAACGGCGCGAGGCCCCTCGCAGAGCCGCCTGGCGCCCTCGGCGCCGTGCGCACTGGGGGGCGGTCGCGGCAAGCCTGCTGGCCATGACCCTGGGCTTTTTCGCCAGCGAGGAACTCCCGCCCATGCTGGCGGAACACCGCACCGCCAGCGGCGAAATACGCACCATCCAGCTCGACGATGGCAGCACTATCCACCTTGGCAGCCATACGGCCCTGGACGTGGCCTACGACCGCGATACACGCCGGGTGCGGCTGCTGCGCGGGGAAGCGCTGTTCGAGCCGGCCCCGATCAACACCGGGGAACCGAGGCCCTTCGTCGTGGAAAACGCCGATGGCCGCTCCGAAGCACTGGGGACCCGTTTCCTGGTCCGGGATGAAGGCTCGGCCGGCACCTGGGTCGGTATTCTCGAACACAGGGTGGCCGTGAGCCTGGGCGAGCAGCGTGAAGAACTCGAGCAGGGCCAGGCCGCCCGCTACAGCAGGACATCCGGCATACAGCGCCTCGATGATGACCCCCGCATGGCTGCGGACTGGAGCCGTGGCGTACTGGAGTTCCGCCAGGAACCCCTGGCCCATGCGCTGGAACGCATCGCCGTATTCCGGCCCGGCCTGCTGAAACTGCTCGAAGGCGAACAGGCCGATACCCCGGTGAGCGGCCTGCTGCACCTCGATAACCTGGAAAACGGGCTGGACCGGCTGGCCACGCAGCATGGCCTGAAGGTCATGCGCCTGCCAGGCCTCACTTTGCTGATGCAGCAAGACAGCCCACGGCCCGGACACGAAAGAGAATAATTATTTTTACCTGACTCTGTGCATCACCCGTCAACGCTAATGCAAGGCATTTTCACTAGCATGACAGAGGAACAATGATGCAACAGATGAAGATCGGTCCGTTGGCCCGCGCCGTGGGCCTGGGCATTCTCGCCACCTGCGCGGCATCCCCAAGCCAGGCCCGGGAGGCAACGCCACCGGCCGCCAGCGAAGCCCCCCGGAATGCGCTGGCACGCACGCTGTCGTTCGACATCCCGCCCCAACCCCTGCGTGAAGCCTTGCTGCATTTCGCCAGCCAGGCCGGCATCGACCTGCTGCTCGCTGAAGTCGACCTGAATGGCCTGGAATCCGCCGCCCTGCAAGGCCAGTACTCGATTGAGCAGGGATTGCAACGGCTGCTGGCCGGCACCGGCATCGGCTACAGCCAGCAGCAAACCGGCAAGCGCCCTGGCGTCCAGTTGTTCGACCTGCCCTCCGCGTCCTCGCGAGCCATTCACCTGGGGCATATCGAGATCCAGTCCGGCAGCCCGAACGACTGGGTCTACGAGGCACCACGCTCGGTGGCCGTGATCGACCGTGAGCAACTGGACCGCCGCCCGGCGCGCCACGCCGCCGACATGCTCGAACAGACCAGCGGGGTCTACTCCTCGGTCAGCCAGCAGGACCCCGCCCTGTCAGTGAACATCCGCGGCATCCAGGATTATGGCCGGGTCAACATGAACATCGACGGCATGCGGCAGAACTTCCAGAAGAGTGGCCATGGCCAGCGCAACGGGCAGATGTACATCGATCCGGAACTGCTGTCCGCAGTGACCGTCGCCAAGGGCCCGAGCAGTGGCGTCGGCGGGGCCGGCGCCGCAGGCGGCATCACCACCTTCAGCACCTACGGCGCCCGCGAGTTTCTCGAACCAGGCAAGGAAGTCGGCGGACGCCTGAGCGCCACCAGCGGCAGCAACGGCACCCACTTCATCGGTAGCGGCCTGTTCGCCATGGGCAACGACATCGGCGACATCCTGCTCGGCGCCAGCGAACGCCACCTGGGCAACTACACCCCCGGCAAGCATGGCGACATCAGTGGCATCCGTATTTCCGACCTGATGAACGATGCGAGTCGCGCGCAGTTCCTCGACCGGGTCAAGAGCGAAGTGCTGTATTCCGAATACACCATGCGTTCGCGCATGGCCAAGTTCGGCCTGAACCTGCCCGGCGACCAGCGCGTGCAACTGAGCTACCTGCAGACCCAGGTGTCCTCGCCCAACGCCGGCACCCTGGGCAACACCGACCCGGCCTGGAGCTACGCCGGCAAGAGCAACGTACTGGCGCGCAACCTCGCGCTGGACTACAGCCTGCAACCACAGGACAACGACTGGCTGGACCTCAAGGCCAAGCTCTACCACGTGGACACAGACGATGACAGTGATGTCGTCAGCAGCGCCCTGCGCTACCAGATCGACACGCGCGTGCGGACCTACGGCCTGCAACTGGACAACACCTCGCAGCTGATTTCGAGCGCGGACGGCCACAAGCTGAGTGCCAACTACGGCCTCGACATCTTCCACGACAAGGCCAGCAGCGACTCCACCCGCGAAGTGGCCAGCAACGTGACGCCTGCCGGGAAACGCACCATGTCCAGCCTGTTCGCCAGCCTGGACTACAGCTACGACGACTGGCTCAACATCCAGGCCGGCCTGCGCTACGACCGCTATCACCTGCGCGGCAACACCGGCCTGAACTACAAGAAACTGCCGTTCACCGTCGACAACCCCTGTACCGCACGCAGCATCGCCCTGTGCCCGGGATCGGTGAACACCTGGCTGCCCTTCGATGTCGACCGTGAAGAAGGCAAGCTCTCGCCAACCCTGGCCATCGGTATCAAGCCCGGCATCGACTGGCTGGAACTGTTCGCCAACTACGGCAAGGCCTGGCGCCCCGCCGCCACCACGGAAAGCCTGGCGGCCGGCAGCGCCCACACCTCCGATACGCTCTACCCCAACCCGTTCCTCGAGCCGGAACGCTCCCGCTCGTGGGAAGTGGGCTTCAATACCCTCAACAGCAGCCTGTTCATGCCAGGCGACCGCCTGGCAACCAAGCTGGCCTGGTTCGACAGCACGATCGACAACTACATCTACCAGGCCATCAACCGCTGCATTCCCGGCTACAACGGCTGCTCGCTGGGCTACACCGCCTATGTCAACAACCAGGCGCAGATGCGCTTCCGCGGGCTGGAGTTCCAGCTCAACTACGACGCGGGCTTCGCCTATACCGACCTGACCTGGACACGCATGATCGGCGAGAACGAATTCTGCTCGACCATGCGCTACCTGGGCGGCGGCACCACGGTGGGAGGTGGGCGCGGGAACTACTATGAAGTCGACCTCGACGACGCCAACAACTCCAACTGCCTGATGGCCCAGGCCTTCACCTCGACCCAGCAACGCCCCGGCGACCGCGGTTCGCTGACACTGGGTGGACGCGCCTTCGACCAGCGCCTGGACGCCGGCGTGACCATCCGCTACACCCCCGGCTACAAGTCCGACCTGCGCACCAACAACAATGGCGGCTACATCTCCAACATCTACAACGCCGACTGGGAGGCCTACACCCTGTACGACCTCTATGCCAGCTTCAAGCTGACCGACAGCCTGACCGTGCGCGGCTCGGTGGAGAACCTGACCAACGTGGCCTACATCACCCAATACGGTGACTACCTCGCCTACACCCTGGGCCGTGGCCGTACCGTGCAGGGCAGCGTCGAATACCGCTTCTGACCCTTCATCCCGGCAGCCCCGGGCAGGTGACGCCTGCCCGGGGCATTGCCAATCACGCCGTACCGACCCTTCCGGAGAGCGCCAGCCAACGGGCTCCTTCCAACCGGTCCGCCATACGCGCCAGGATCGTCCGGGCACATCCGCCCCATGACCAACGGCGAATAAGATCATAAGAAACAAGATCAATATTCAATAACGATCTTACCAACTCCAGCCGCAAACAGCGTCCTTAGTTCCGCCAACGCAAACATCTATCATTCGCCAATGATCAAGGAACTACTGATGCGGCATACTCGCCCTTCTCCACGCATGCACCGACTGGCCATAGGCATCCGCTTCGGGCTGGCGCTACTGACCGGCAGTTACCTGGGCATGACGCCCATGGTCGCCCATGCCGAGCGACAAGTGCACGACTTCGACATCCCCGCCCAGCCATTGAACAATGCCATGCTGCTGTTCGCCGAACAGTCCGGCCTGGAAATAGTCCTGGACAATCCGGACATCGGCCGGCACTTCAGCCAACGGCTGTCCGGCCGCTATTCGGTAGAATCCGGCCTGCAGCACCTGCTGCAAGACAGCGGCATCGGCTACCAGTTGCTCGGTGATCGGGAGAACCTCCGCATACGCCTGGTCACGGCGGCGCCCCCGGGCCAGGAGGACGGGGCACTGCAGATACAGACGATCTCCATCAGCGGCAGCGATGACAGCGGCCAGTCCAGCATCTACACCACGCCAAAGGCGGTATTCCAGGTCGACCGGGAACGGCTCGAGCGCGTGCCCTACAGCTCCCCCGGCGACATTCTCAAGGGCATTCCCGGAGTCATGGTGGGCAACGCACGCAACGGCGTCGGTATCGAACCGAACGTACGCGGCATGCAGGGCATGGGCCGGGTCAAGGTGCTGGTGGACGGCACCGAGGCGGTATCCAGCGCCTACAAGGGTTATGGCGGCAACAAGGACAACAGCTTCGTCGATCCCGACTTCCTCGCAGCCATCGACGTGGAGAAAGGCCCGTCCAGCACCAGCGGCGCAATCGGCGGCACCATCCGCATGCGTACCCTGGGCGTGCAAGACCTGCTCACCGATACGGACAAGAACTGGGGCATCCAGCTCAAGGGCATGTACGGCAACAACACCAGCGACGATCTGGAGAGATTCAACTACTGCAACGTCAGCGCAACTTCCAACCCCAATGCGGTGAACTCTCTGCGCTACAACGCCTGTATCAACAATACGACTTACACCTATGACTGGAATGGCACACCTTATGTCTATGACGATCGCCGGACGCATGAGACTGGGCGTTATCCTGATATCAACGCCTCCGGCAGCATTATTGGCGCCTGGCAGCCGTTTGATAATCTTGAGTTGGTTGCCGGGCATAGTCATCGTTGGTCAGGGAACTATGCTGCTGGTGAGCGCGGTAGAGCTACCTATGTTAATTACCAACAAAATACAACCCTGGGCTTATCCGCAAAACAACCAGGTGACGACATACTGAGTCATCAGGATACGGAAACCATCCTGTTTAAAAGCAAACTGCACCTCCCGGCTGACCAGAAACTCGAGTTTACCTACAACCACTACCGCAGCATCTTTGGCGAACTGCGCGATACTGCATACTGCACCACGGTTGGCAACATAGGTGACTGCTTTCCTCAACCCAGCGAAACCAACCAGAAGCGCTACAGCCTCAGCCACGGCTGGCAACCGGGCAACCCGCTACTGAACCTGAAAACCGACTTCTGGTACGTGAACACCGACGAGCTTCGCGGCAGCAACGACCAGCAGAACAACGTCAAGACGCTGGGCCTGCGCATGGGCAACGACAGCCACATCGCGTTGCCCTGGTTCACACTGAACGCCAGCTATGGCGGCCAGTGGAGCAGGGAGAAAACCGACTCCGCGGCCAGCGACTCTGCCTTCGGCGGAAGCGGCGACCCCGGCTCCAGCAGCTATGCCGGTCGTGGCGACCCACTTGGAGAAACACACCAGCATGCGCTGTTCACCGAACTGAAGCTGCCCGTCAACACCTGGCTGACCCTGCACGGCGGCCTGCGCTACGACCATTTCAAGATGGAAAAAAGCGGCTCCGACGTTCGCCATGCCAACTATTCGTCACCTGTCACCGATGACAAAGAAAGCCATGTCAGCCTCAGCTATGGCCTGACCCTGGAACCCTGGCAGGGCGTGCAAGTGTATGCACGCTACAGCGAAGGTTTCCGCGCCCCCAGCATGCGCGAAAGCCTGTTGCGCAGCGTGGACAATTCTCCGGAAGGCCTGAAGCCGGAAACCTCGGAAAACGTCGAGCTCGGGGTGAACCTGGCCTTCAATGGCCTGCTGGCCGACGGTGACAGGCTGGGAGCCAAGCTCAGTTGGTTCGACAACCAGTATGACAACTACATCTATGGCAACGGCTACCTCCCCGGCTTCGCCAACCTTCCAGAACTCTCGCTCAGGGGCCAGGAACTGGCGCTGAACTACGATGCCGGCTGGCTGTTCGCCGAGTATGCCCTGACCCACTATGAAAAGGTCGAGGCCTGCTACCGTCAACTCAACGGCCTGAACGCTCCGGTCGTCTGCCGGGATGGTGCCGGCGCCGGGATGCCCGGCGACTACTCCCCGCTGGTGATGCCTCGCGCCAGCCAGTTCCTCACCACCGGCGTCCGCCTGTTCGACCGCGCCCTGGTGCTCGGGATCAACGTCAACAAGGTATCCGATCCAATCATGACCTCCGACCCCATGCGCTATCGCAGCCTGATCGGCTGGGCCGGCTATACGGTCTACGACCTGTTCGCCAGCTACGCTGTCAACAAGAACCTGCAGTTGGGCCTGAGCGTCGAGAACCTGCGCGACACCTACTACCTGGAAGCCGGTACCACCTCGATCAACCTGCCATCCCCCGGGCGTACCGCGCGCGGAACCATTACCGTCAAGTTCTGAGCCAGCCCTACAGCACTCCCCCAGGGGCCTGCCCGGGCCGACGGGGGAGCGCTGCGCTCAGCGCTGGAAAGCCCTGTCGCGAAATGAGCGGCCGGCCCACTGCACTCGCCTTACCGGATCAGCCTTCCCCATGAGATTTCCCCAGCTCGCTCTCGCCCTCAGCCTGATGTTCCCCCTTTCCCTGGCGGCAGCCGACTGGCGACAGTTGCAGCTCCAGGCCAGCCAGGCCCTGCAGGACGGCCGCCTCGATGAAGCACTGGAGCTGGCCAGACAGGCGCTGGACGAAGCGCAGCACAGCCATGGCAAGGAGTCGGCGCACAGCGCCAGCAGCCTGAACGACCTGGCGCTGATCGAAAGCGAGCGCGGCAACCACACCCAGGCCCTGGAGCTGATCGGCGGCGCCGTGGCCATCGCCACAAAAGCCCTGGGGCCGGAACATGACAATACACTCGCGCTGCTGCTCAACCAGGGGCTGCTGGCCCAGGCCGCCGGGAATCACCCCCAGGCCATGGATGCCCTGCAACGCTACCTGGACATTCAGCGACACCGAAAAGACGCCGATGCCCCATCGCGATTGAAGGCGCTGGGCGCACTCGGCCACTCGTACCTCGCCAGCGGCCAATACCCGGCCGCTGAACGCAGCGCCCGCCAGGCCCTGGCCATTCTCGCAGGGCAGGAACCCCCCGACCCGCTCTGGCAAGCCGCCAGCCTTGACGACCTGGCTCAGGCACTGCTGCGGCAGGATCGACGGCAAGCAGCCATCGAGGCTCTGCAGCAGGCGCTGGCCCTGCGGCGCGAGGCCCTGGGAGACGATGGCGAAGTGGCGACCAGCCTGGAACGCCTGGCACGCCAGTACGAAGCGCAGGGGCGGCATGAGGAAACCCTCTCGCTGCGTCGCCAGGCCCTGGCCATCCTGGAAAAGCACGCCCCGGATAGCCTGGACATCGCCCAGCACCTCAACGAACTGGCCATGCAGCACTATCGGCGCGAAGAGTACGCCCAGGCCGCTCCGCTGTTTCAGCGCAGCCTGGCCATCGTGCAAAGGCAAAAGGGCGAGAACAGCATCGAGGCCGCCATACTGATCGCCAGCCTGGGACGGCTGAAGCAGAGTCAGGGAGATGAAAAAGGCGCGTGGGAGCTGTTCGAACGCAGCCTGGCGATCCACCGGGACAACCCGAGCCAGCCGCTGTATCGGGCCCAGGCACTTTCCGATCGGGGCTTGCTCAACTACCGTAAGCGCCGGCTGCGCGAAGCCGAAGCCGATTTCCTCGAAGCCCAGGCACTGCTGGAAGACCTCTACGGCCACGACAGCCCCGAACTGCTGCCCATCCTCAACAATCTGCTGGTGCTGTACCAGAACCAGCGGCAGAGCGCAAAGGCCGCGCCTTATGCCCGGCGCATCAGGGAACTGGGCAAGCACGAACGATCCGGCCTGCCCGGCACCGTCAGTACAGCAGCGTAATGCCGGGCAGTTCCAGGACCCTCAGCGCCAGCTCGCCTTGCAAGGCCTGCGGAGCATTGTCCAGGTTATCCAGGCGCAATACCGCACTGAGCGCATGATCGGCCAACTCACGCTTGAGCAGCACCACCGGCTTGTCACGGTACTGGTTGAGGCGAACGAGCAGGTCATCCAGCGGCGTATCCATGAAGGTCAGCACACCGCGCGTCCAGCTCACCTCGAAAAACGGGTCGAGCGAACTGGCGCGCAAACCGTTCCGGGGGTCGTAGCCGATACTCTGGCCCTCGTCCAACTGCACGGTGGACCTGGCCGGTTCACGTTGCCCGACCTCCACGCGGTGTTCGATCACGCCCACCCAGACACTCCGGTCGGCGCCACGCCGTACCAGGTAGCGGGTCCCCAGCGCGGTCGCCTCGAGCCCCTCGCTGACGACACTGAAAGGACGCAGCTCCATGCCCTGTCGCGGCGCGGGGTGGAACATCGCCTCGCCACGCAACAGCTCGACCCGCCGGACCTTATCGTCATAGTCCAGGCGAATGGCACTGCGGCTGCCCAGGACCACCCGGCTACCATCCTCCAGCACGATCTCGCGTACCTGCTGCGGGGCACTGTGATAGTCACTGGAAAGGCTCAGCCACAACTCGTCACCCTGCCGATAGGCGAACGGCAGGAGCGACAGGAGCAACGCCGCAACGGCAGCCCAGCGCCAACCACGGGCTGGCCGCTCATGCAGCACGGCAAAGGCCGGATCGTCACGCAACAGCGCGGTGACCTGCCAGGCCCGCTCGGCCCTGGCATAGGCATCGGCATGTGCGTCATCCCGGGCCAGCCAAAGCCTCAGGCGCTCATGCTCCTCGGTGGACAAGTCGCCTTGCTGAACCTTGACCACCCATTCCCCGGCTTCGATATCGACCGGCTCGATTTCATCATTCACAGTTGGATCACTGAACCTTTAAAGTTTCTATTGAAAAAACGCATGCACGATCAGGATGGGGTCATCCCCTTGGAAGATGCCATTCATGCCATGGGAATGTCAGGTGGCCCATTGGCGCACCCTCATTGTCACTTCCTGTTCGGGCGCGGCCCCAGCGCCTTGGAAACATGGGCCACGACCAACGCCAGATGCTTTTGCACGGTACTCGGCGACACTCCCAGGCGTTCGGCCACCTTGTGCTGGGCGATCCCTTTGATACGGCACAGATAGAAGATTTCGCGGGTCCGCGGCGGCAACCCGAGCAGCGTCTTGCGCACACGCATCAGGTCCAGCTCCTCCAAGGCATGCTCCTCCGTCCCGGGCGCCTCGTCGGCGACCTGCTCCAGCACCTCGCTGGGAACAGCCTCGGTCCGTTTCCGTGCCACCTGCCGCACATGGTCAACCAGGAGATTGTTGGCCGTCCGGAACACATAGGAGCTCTGGTTCTCGATCGCCTCCAGCCCTTGCTGCCGCGCAAGCCGGGCGAAGGTTTCCTGCACCAGATCGGAAGAAAGCTCGGGGTCTCGGGTTTTTTGCAGCAGATACCGGCGGAGCCGGCCCGAATACTCGGCAAAGAGTCTTTCCAGCATCGACACGGCTTCCAGATACAAAACGATAATTATTATCGCATAAAGCACTGGCGGCCAAAGACCCGATAGCCGGTGCGAGAAACACTTTCCTCGCACCGGCGGCCCAGCGGCCCGTTACCTTCAGGGCGTCAGGTAGGAAGAACGGGTCAGGCCCAGGCGCAGGGCGTCGATGTACTGGGTACGCTCCCTGGCGCTGAGCCGGGCACCGGCCACCTTGTCGCGGTAATAGGTCATCAGTTCCTCGGGCGACAGGTGCACGTAGCGCAGCATGTCCTCGATGGTGTCGTGGGTCTCGATACCGGCGTGGTAGTGGCTGCCGTCCTCGCGCTGGTAGACGTTGACCGAGTCGGTGTCGCCGAACAGGTTATGCATGTCGCCGAGGATTTCCTGGTAGGCGCCGACCAGGAACACGCCGAGGAAGTATTCCTCGCCGGGGCGCACCTCATGCACCGGCATGCTGCTCTCGATGCTCTGCTCGTCGATGTACTGCTTGACCTTGCCGTCCGAGTCGCAGGTCAGGTCCTGCAACACGGCGCGGCGCACCGGCTCCTCGTCCAGCCGCTGCAGTGGCACGATCGGCAGGATCTGCTCGATGGCCCAGGTGTCCGGAAGGCTCTGGAACACCGAGAAATTGCAGATGTACTTGTCCGCCAGCTTGTCGTTCAGCTCGTCGAGCACCGCCCGGTGCGAGCGCTGGCGCGCCTTGAGCTGGTTGTACAGGCGACGACAGATGGCGTAGTAGCTCTGCTCGGCCAGGGCCTTCTGCGCCAGCGACAGCTTGCCCGCCGCGTACTGCGCGCCGGCCTCGCTCAGGTAATGGGTGGCGCGCCAGTAGGTCTCGGTGACCATCTCCGGGTCGGTCGGGCCGAGCAGGTCGACCAGCGCCCGGACGATCTCCGGCAACTCGAGCTGATCGTCGACCTGCGGCACCTCGTCGTTGTGCCGCTCGATATCCGTCACCTGGATCACCAGTACCGCATGGTGCGCGGTCATCGCCCGCCCGCTCTCCGAGAAGATATTCGGGTGCGGCAACTCCTGGCGGTCGCAGAACTCCTTGAGCATACCCACCACCGTGCCGGCGTAGTCGTCCATGTCGTAGTTGATCGAGCTGGCATTGCGCGAATGGGTGCCGTCGTAGTCCACCCCCAGGCCGCCGCCGACATCGATATGGTCGACCGGCAGCCCCAGCGCGCGCAGTTCCGCATAATAGCGGATGGCCTCGCGAAAGCCCTGGCGGTAATCGGCCAGGTTGGCGATCTGCGAACCCATGTGGAAGTGCAGCAGGCGGATACCCTGGTCGATGCCCGCGGCGCGGAAGCGTTCGATCACCGCCAGCAACTGGGCGGCGGACAGGCCGAACTTGGAGCGCTCGCCGCCGGTGTCCGCCCACTTCGACGACGCCAGCGAGGACAGCCGCACGCGCAGGCCGATCTGCGGCGTCACCTTGAGTTCGGCGGCCTCCTCGATCAGCAGCGCCACCTCGGACTCCTTCTCGATGACGATGAACACGCTGTGCCCGAGCTTCTGCCCGATCAGCGCCAGGCGAATGAACTCACGGTCCTTGTAGCCGTTGCAGACGATGGTGCCGCCCTTCGGCGCCAGCGCCAGCACGGCCATCAACTCGGGCTTGGAGCCGGCCTCGAGGCCGATGGAAACGCTCTGCGTGGCGATGATGTTCTCCACCACCGCTTCCTGCTGGTTGACCTTGATCGGGTACAGCGCGGTATAGCGGCCGCCGTACTCCAGCCGCTGGATATTGGCATCGAAGGCGCCGGTGAGCTGGCGCACACGATCCTGTAGGATATCCGGGAAGCGCACCAGCAACGGCAGCGACAACCCGGCCTCGCGCAACTGCTCGATCAGCGCCGTGAAGGCGATCGGCGTTCCCTGCGGCCCTCGCGGCAGCACCTCGATGCCGCCCTGGTCGTTGATCGCGAAATAACCCGCGCCCCAGTGGCGGATGCCATAGACACTGCGGCTGTCCGCCGCGGTCCACTGGCTGCCATCGTCTTTGCGCGTGCGTCGTACAGGCATCGAAGCCTCCTTCCGATATGAATGCATCCGGGTGCTTGGACCCGGCAAATGCGCAAAAGCCTCAACCGCCCGACTTCTTCACCTTGAATCCGCGCCGCAGCAACTCGTCGATCAGCAACTGGACATGATCGCCCTGGATCTCGATCACCCCGTCCTTGAGCGAACCACCCGTACCACAACGTCGCTTCAGTTCGCCTGCCAGCGCCTTGAGCTCATCCGGCAGCAGCGGCACCCCGGCGATGGTCGTCACCGTCTTGCCGCCGCGCCCCTTGCTCTCGCGCCGCACCCTGGCGATGCCATCGCCCTCGGGCAGCTTCGGCTGCTCGGGCGCCGGCCGCTGGCGGCCGCCATCGGTGGAATACACCAGGGTTCCCAGGTCGGAAAAAGAACTGCCCTTCTTAACCACGCCTACCTCGTCTGCCAGCCACCGTTCTGCTTGAAAAATCTCATATCCGACCGTTCGGAAGATAGGGCGTCGGATCGATCTCGCCCTCGCGTTGCAGGATCAGGTCCAGCAATACCTGGCAGGAAGCCGGCGCCAGCACCAGGCCATTGCGGAAATGCCCGGTATTCAGCCAGAGCCCCTCATACCCTTCGACCGGCCCGATATAGGGAATACCCTCCGGCGAGCCAGGGCGCAGCCCCGCCCAGTGCTTGACCACCATGGCGCCGTCCAGCGCTGGCAGCAGTTCGCAGGCCGAGGCCTTGAGACTGTGCAGCGCCTCGTCCGAGGGCTGCTTGTCGAAGCCGACATCTTCCAGCGTACTGCCGACCAGGATATGCCCGTCGCGCCGGGGAATCGCATAACGGCCATGGGCCATCACCATGCTCGGCAGGAAGTCCTCGGCACACTTGTAGAGGATCATCTGCCCCTTCATCGGCTTCACCGGCAGGGCGATGCCAAGGCCGGCCAGCAACTCGCCGCTCCAGGCGCCCGCAGCGACCAGCACGCGCTGCCCGCGCACTTCGCCCTTGAGGGTATCGACACCCACCACGCGCGCGCCCTCGCGCACGAAACCCTTGACCTGGCAGTGCTCCAGCACCCGGGCATTGGGCAGCCTGAGCAGGGCGGAACGCAGGGACTGCAACATCCGCGGATTGCGCACATTGGCCACGCCAGCCATGAAGACCGCCGAAGAAAACCCCGCCCCCAGCGGCGGCACCGCACACTGCACGGCCTCCATGGCGACCTTGATCAATGGCCTGCGCTGGCGGCCGGCCCAGGCCAGGGCCTCGGCCTCATCCTCGAGGTCCAGCCAGTAGAGCCCTGTTTCATGCACCTGCGGATCGATGCCGGTCTCCGCCAGCAGGTCGGCCCCCAGGCACGGATAATAAGCCTGCGACCAGTGCGCCAGCGCCGTCACCGCCTCGCTGTAACGCCAGGGGTAAAGC
>NZ_QJUO01000051.1 GCF_004327335.1 Stutzerimonas kirkiae
GGGAGTGCTATCTACGATGCAGGCTCGAAGCCTAAGGGTGCGCACGTCTTCCCAGTCCTTCCCCCGATGATCAGTCGGGGACTATTGCCCATTGACAGGGCTGAAGTCGAGATACAAGGGTGCGCCGTACATCGCGTTGTGCCGGTGCGCACGGCGCACCCCACGTCAAAGCCGCCGCTATCCTCGGCGCCGCTCAGAGTGCGCGGCGGCAGAAGTCGATCACGGCCGGCAGCACCCTGGGCAGCAGCGACGGGGTCAGGTCATGCCCGCAGCCCTCGACCACCAGCGTCTCGGCGCCGGGCACCAGCTCCGCCATCCGCAGCGCATCGGCCAGCGGTACCAGCCGGTCGGCACTGCCATGCAGCACCAGCGTCGGCACGCCGATCCGCGCGCAATGGGCCGTGCGCTCGCCACTGGCGAGAATGGCCATGAACTGCCGGGTATCGCTGCCCAGCGGCACACCGCGCCGCCGCTCCTCTCTCAGCACCCACCGATAACGCGGCTCGTCGATCGGGAAAGCATCGCCGGCCTGCACCCGGCAGACCGCCAGATCGTACTCGAGCAGGTCGGCCTCGCTGTCGCTGCGCGCGCCCCGCATCATCACCGCCATCACCTCCGGCGCCACCTTGTCCGGCGCCGGCAGCAGATGCGAGGAGCCGAAGGAAACCAGCCCCGCCAGCCGTTGCGGATGGTCGGCGGCGAGGATCTGGCCGACATAACCGCCCATGGAAAAGCCGAACACGATAGCCTTGTCGACCCCCAGGTGATCGAGCAGGGCCAGGATATCGCCGGCCAGGTCTTCCAGCCGGTACGGCGCGCTGAAGGGTTCGCCACGCCCCAGGCTGGCGAGGAATTCGCCGAAGGGCGGCACCTGCAGCTGCGCCAGCGAGGTCGAGCCGCCGATATCGCGGTAGTCCGGGGCGATGACGAACAGCCCCGCGGCCGCAAGCCCGGCGATGAACTCGGGCGGCCAGCGCAGCCGCTGCGAACCCATGCCGCGCAGCAGCACGATGGCCGGGTCGGCGCTGGAGCCGGCGGTCTCGTAGTCGATGGCGATATCCAGGTCGTCACGTTGCAGCAGGGGCATGGCATCCTCCGGTCAATCAGCGATGGCGGCCCGTCCCGCAAAGACGCGGCCAGGACCAGGATGAACAGGATAAGGCCGTCCCGCCAGCGCCGCCGCCGCCATCAGCGATTCTCATCGGTGCTATCACAATGGCTGATGACCCTCGCCACGCCCGACCGGCCATCGCGACAATCGGACCTTCCGCCCGGAGTCCGCCCATGCCAGCCCATCCCCCCCGCAGCGCTTCAACCACCGCCGGCCAGACGGGCGACCCCCTCGACGCACTGCTCGACCAGGCCGCTGCGCTGCGCTACGAAGACCTGCCCGAGGCGGTGATCGCCCACCAGAAACGCCGCCTGCTGGACAATATCGCCTGCCAGTTCAGCGGCCGCCATGCCGCCGGCGCGCCGCAACTGCTGGCCCTGCTGCAGGCCCAGGGCGGCGTCGCCCAGGCCACGGTGAGCGGCACGCGCCAGCGCCTGCCGTTGCGCGACGCGGTCATGCAGAACGCGCTGATGGCGCGCGCCTGGGACTTCTGCGACGTGGTCTCCCCCGGCTACCACCCCAGCTCGACCGACGTGCCGATCGCCCTCGGCGTCGGCGAATACCGCCACAGCAGTGGCCGCGAGGTAATCGCCGCGCTGGCCGCCGGCCAGGACGTAGCGCTGCGGATCAATGCCGCCGCGCAGAAGACCGGCTTCTTCTACAACGGTTTCGACGCCAACATCCTCGCGCCGATCTCCGGCGCCATCGTCGCCGGGCGTCTGCTCGGCCTCGACGCCCGGCAACTGCGCGAGGCGGTCGGGCTGGCGGTCAATACCAGCGCCGGTAGCTTCCAGGCGATCCAAGACCGCGTGCTGGCGGTGCGCCTGGCCCAGGCCCAGGCCAGCCGCAACGCGGTGGAAGCGGCACTGCTGGCCGCCGCCGGCTTCACCGGCATCCGCCGCGTGCTCGGCGGCGAACTGTCGTTCTTCCAGTTGTTCGCCCGCCGCGAACCGGACTGGGAGGAGCTGCGCCGCGACCTTGGCAGCGAGTGGCGCGGCCAGCGGGAAACCTGCTTCAAACTCTACCCGAGCTGCGGCCTGACCCTGGCTCTGACCGACGCGGCGCTGCAACTGGCCATCGGGCAGGACATCGCCGCCAGCCAGATCGTCGCCGGACGGCTGCGGGTCTCGGCGCCGATGAACCTGCTCTGCGGCCAGCCGTTCAGCAGCGGCGCCAGCGAGATCGACGCCATGTTCAGCCTGCAGTACGTCGCCGCCAACGCCTTGCTGCGGCGCGCTTCGCGGCTGCAGCATTTCACCCGCGAAGCCATCGGCGCCAGGGACGTGGTCGCCCTGGCCGGACGCCTGACGATAACCGAGGAAGCCGACTACCAGCACGCGGACCAGTGCAGCCTGGAACTGCGACTGGCCGATGGCCGCCACTGCGCGGCCAGCGCCCGCTTCGGCAAGGGCTGGCCAGAGAACCCGCCGGACGACCACGACTTCGCCGCCAAGCTGCGTCAATGCCTGGAGTTCGCCGCCCGACAGCAGGCTGGGGCGGCGCCAACCGACACCGAGCGCCAGGCCGAGGCCATCGGCGAGGCGGTCTGGCAACTGGAACGGATAGCCGACCTCGGCCAGCGGATTCCGCAGTGGCTGGGGAGCCGCCTTTGAGCAGCTCCGAGCTGCAGGCTTCATGCCTCGAGCTTATGGCTGCTTTTACCCGGGCACCAGCGCATGCAGCGCCGCCACATGGCCCATCACCAGCGCGGGCGGGATGGTGCAGCCGGCGGCCACCGTAAGCGGGCCGTTGAAGGCCGCCGCGGCATTGCCGGCGGCATACAGGCCGGGGATCGGCTGGCCAGCCTGGTCGAGCACGCGGGCATCGGCGTCGGTCGCCAGGCCTCCCTTGGTGCCCACCGAACTGGTGGCCAGGCGGTAGGCATAGAAAGGTGGCCGCTCGACACTGCCAAGGACCGGGTGCGCCTGGCGCGGATCGCCGAAATAGCGCTCGTAGAGCCCTTCGCCACGGCCGAAATCCTCGTCGCGCCCAGCCCGCGCCTGGCGGTTGAAACGCGCCACGCTGGCCTCCAGGGCGGCGGCCGGTACTCCGATGCGCTCGGCCAGCAACGCCAGGCTCGGCGCGCTGACCAGCCAGTCCGGGTCCGCTTGCCCCGGCTTGATCCGCGCCAGCAGCGGGTAGCGTCTGCGGAACTGGGCGTCGAATACCGCGAAACAGGGCAGGTTGCGCGGCTCGCCATGCTCGTCCAGCTCGCCCCAGTGGTTGCCGGTATTCTGCGCCGACTCGTTGCAGAAGCGCCGGCCATGGCGGTTGACCCACAGCGAATGCGGCCAGATGCGGTCGCCGACCAGCCAGTTGGCCACCGCCTGGCCATCGTGCAGCGGCGTGCCGGGCAGGTACTTGCCCGGCAGCCACCAGGCCTCGTCCATATGCGCCAGGCGCGCGCCCAGCGCCTCGGCCCAGGCGATGGCGTCGCCACGGTTGACCGGCGGCGTCTGCGTTTCCTCGATCGTCACCGGCAGGAAGCGCCGCATCAGTTGCGGGTTCCAGTCGAAGCCGCCGCTGGCCACCAGCACGCCGCGCTCGGCGCGCAGCACATGCTCGTGGTCGCCATGGCGGTAGACCACCTCGGCGACCCGCCCATCGACCCGCCGCAATTCGCTGACCCGTGCATTCAACTGGAACTCGACACCGTACCGCTGGCAGGCGCCGAGCAGCGCCACGACCAGCGCCACGCCGCCATGCACGCGCCCGCGCAGTCCGCGCCAGGCCAGGCGCGGCAGGATCCGCAGCAGCGCCCGCGGGCGGATCAGGCCGAACGGCCGCACGCCCTCCAGGTCACGCACCATGATGCGGTCGCGCATGTCCGGCGGACGGCGGATCGAAGCGGCCAGGGGGCCGGCGCAGGACAAGGGGATGGGGTCGCTGTGCACATGCCGGAAGTCGGTGCCGTCCGCCCATTCGCCGAAGGCGTCCGGGTAACGGCAGAGGCCGAAGCGCAGGGGCGTTTCCCGCTCGAGGAACGCCAGCAGCGGATTGATCCGTTCGAAGAACACCGCCCAGCGCGGATCGGCGGCGCGTTCGCCCAGCACCGCCTGCACGTAGCGCCGCGCACTGTCGAGCGAGTCGTCATGGCCGGCGGCCCGTGCCCAGCGGTTGCCCGGCGCCCACAGCAGCGCGCCGGAAAACGCTGTGGTGCCGCCAAGCCGGTCGCTGGCCTCGAGCACCCGCACCCGAGCGCCGGCCTGCGCCGCGCTCAGCGCCGCCGACAGGCCGGCGGCGCCGGAGCCTATGACAATAAGCTGTGTATCGGTCGCCATCTATGCATTCTCCTGGTGGTAAAGGCAGCCGCTGAAGGGGCGCCATGCGCAGCGCCAAGGCGATGCGCCGCTCCCCGGTTCGCACCGCGCACCCTGCGGCTGTCACACAATCCGATAGGCCACGCGGCGTCAGTCCGCCCCCTGCAGATAACCGACGCACTGGCGGCGCAGCTCGATCTCGCTGAGCACCGGCCCGTCGAGATACACCGGCAGGTCGACCACGTCGTTGCTCCAGCCCTGGCGGAACTCGCGGTAGGCAGCGCTGGCCTCGTCCCAGCGCAAGCGCTGGATGGTGCCGACATCGGCACCGTAGACATGGAAGCTCACGCTCAGCGCATCCTCGGCGGTCTGCAACTGGTGCATCTGCGTCTCCTGCAGCGCGAACACCTCGCCGGGGCGCGTCACATACTCGTCCAGCAGTTGCGGCGGCGCATCCAGCGCCCTGGCCGGCAGGTAGATGCGGTTGCGTTCGGTGCCCTCGATCAGGCCGACCACGGCCCAGGTCCGGTGGTTGTGGATCTGCGAGGTCTGCCCGGCATCGAAGGTGTCGATGACGATGACGAAGCGCGTGTCGGCGGCCCGGTACAACAGATAGGAGCCATAGCGCTTGCCCGGCTGGCGGGCCAGGTAACGTGCATCGGGCAGGCGCCAGTGCGGCAGGAAGCCGCGAACCTGTTCGCTCACTGCGGCGAGGGTCTCGACGACCGAGCTGGAGCTATCGAGCACGCCATGGATCGCCTCGATAAAGGCGGCCAGTTGCGGGTCCCTGGCATGCTGGGCCTCGCTCAGGTAACGGCGCTCAGGCGAAGGCATGGGCAATCGCCTGGGTATCGTGGTATTCGAGCATCTGCGTCACCCGCCCGTCGCGCAAGGTCCAGACCAGCAGCCAGGGGCTGCCGTAGACCTTGCCGGTGGCGCGCACGCGGCCTTCGGTGAAGCCACGGATGAACACCTCGTCCCCGGCGCCGCCGATCTGCGACACCTCCAGGCGCAGGGTCTCCACCTCGCGGTTGAAGGTAGCGAGGAATTCGCTGAAGCCCGCGTGCCCGTGCCAGGTCCGGGCGAAGGGGATCGGCGCACTCCCCGGATAACTCAGGCTGGCGTCCGGGTCGATGTAGCGCGAAACGAACGCCGCCAGTTCCGCGTCGTCGCTCGGTGGGGCGCCGGAGAACAGGCGGCGGACGATGTCGACATTGGACTCGCTCTGGCTCATGGGTGCGGACTCCTGATGCTGGGTAGGAAATTCGATGTGGGCAGTGTTTCAAGCTGACCGAGTCGCTCGAACAGTGCCCTCGTGGCCTCATCCGGCAGGCCGGCGAAACGGCCGCAGAGGCGGAACTTGTGCCATAGCCGGGCCTCGCTGAAGGGCCGCTGCGGCATGCCCGTGGCGGCCAGGCACTGCGTTTCGAGCACCTGGCCATCGTCGAGGCGGACGCGCAGGCGGGCGCCTTCCGGGCAGGCCTGGAGGCGGTCGGGGCGCCCTTCCAGCGCTTCGTCCAGGGCCAGTTCGACCCGTGCCATCAGGCGCCTGTGCGCCTCGTCGGCGAACACCGAGGGCCGCAGGTGCTGTGGGCCGATATCGCCGAAGCGCAGAATGCAGGCCAGCGCGAAGGGCATGCTGAACTGCGCCTGCTGCGCGCTCTGCGGCTGCGCATACGGCAGGCTGCGCAGCACCAGAGCGGTCGCCCGCACTTCGATCGCCAGCACCCGCCGCGCATCCAGCGCCAGCTCCGCCAGCGCCTCGGCGGCGGCCTGGGTGGCGGAACAGAGCGGATAGCGCTTCAACGCGAAACCCGGATCGACGAAGGCCCAGCGCGGCCCGGCGAAGGATGGCAGCGGGACATCGTGGCCCAGGTGGGTGGCGGCAAAACCGTCCGGCCCGGACAACGGCCGCGCGGGCGCGCTCAGCCCCCGCTGTGCCTGGGCCGCGCAGCGCACTCCGGTTTCCGCCGCGCGACCGGCCAGATAGGCTTTGGCCTCGCTGCCAAGCACCGCGCGAATGCCGCGGGCCTGTACGCTGGCCAGGGCCAGTGCGCGATGCATGCCAGCGGCATCCAGGCCGAGCAACCGGCCGGCGGCCGCGGCGGCGCCGAAGCCGCCCAGCAAGGCAGTGTTGAACCAGCCACGGGCATAGAGTGCATTGCCCAGGGCGCGGCCCAGCTCGATCTCCACCTGGCAGCCCACGCAGTAGGCCAGCAGCAGTCGCTCGCCACTGGCGCCGAGCACCTGGGCCTGGGCCAGCGCCGCCGGCAGCACCACCGCCGAGGCATGCACGATGCCGTCATAACAGGTGTCGTCGAAGTCCAGCGCATGGCAGGCCACGCCATTGACCAGCGCGGCGCCAGCGACCCCCAGGCACTCGCCCGAACCGAGCAGCTCGGCCGGCCCGGCCCGCCATTCGCCCAACGCCCAGTCGCGCACCTGCACGGTGGCGGGCAGCCCGGCACCGGCCAGGCCGACACCGAGGGTGTCGATCAGCGAAGCCAGGGCGCGCTGGCGCACCGCGTCGGGAATCACCGCCAGCTCCAGCCCGGCGGCCCAGGCGGCAAGGGAATGCAGGAAATCGTTCATGTCGGCAGTCTATCGGCATGGATAGCGCCGCAGGCAGTGCAATCAGCAGAGTTTCTACCCCGCCTAAATATTACTAATACCCACCCGGCAGCGGCCCAGCATAAAACCGCCGCTTATACCGGAAAGAAAACCAGGAACACACAGCACGGCAAGCACTACGCCCCCTGCCACTTGTTTCCATTGCCGAACTCACACGATGCCCAGGCTCCCTGTACCGCCGGTGGCGGCGGGCATATATATAACTTATCGACATATAAAAATTCAAAACACAGTCCGAATAACCATCCACGATAGGCTCCATAAGAAATACTGCTTCTCGTCACATCGCCGGCAGGCCAATGCAAGGATGGCGACTCGAATCGTCCGACCCCATCAGGATATTTTCCGTACGGCATGGGCGACAGCCATGCCGGCTCGGCGTCGGCGCATATCCCAGGAGCCTTGACCATGAAGCGACAGCCTGCCCACCCGGCATTCACCCTGTTGGCCATCAGTTCGTTCTTGCCAGCACTCGCCATGGCGCAGCCGTCAGGGGACGATGCAGGTGTACTGTCCGTCGTGACCGTGACCGCCAACAAGGTCGAACAGGACCTGCAGGACGTACCGCAGAGCGTGACGGTCATCGACGCCGCCACGCTGGAGGAGAAGGGGATCAGCAGCATCGACGATGTGATCGCCGAGATCCCCAACATGGCCTCCAATACCTGGCAGGGCACCTCGGTGAATATCCGCGGGCTGAACACCTCGAAGTTCACCAACAACAACCCGGTGGTGATCTACATCGATGGCGTCCCGCATTCCAGCCGCTTCGGCTTCGACGCCTCGCTGGCCAACGTCGAGCGCGTCGAGGTGCTGCGGGGCCCGCAAGGCACCCTCTACGGCAAGGATGCCGTCGGCGGCATCATCAACGTGGTCACCAGGAAGCCCGGCAAGGCCTGGCGCGGCAAGGCCGGCCTGGAATACGGCGAGGACGACACCCACGCCATCGTCTTCGACGGCAGCGGCGCGCTCATCGACGGCTCGCTGTACCTCGGCGTCAACGGCCAGTTCAGCGGCACCGATGGCTGGATCGAGAACGTCCACCCCGGCATGCGCAAGGACGCCGCCGAAAAGCGTGAACGCAAGCTCAACACCTACCTGCTGTACGAACCCAACGAGCGCTTCCGCGCCAGGTTGGGCCTGAGCGAGGAAAAGAAAACCGCTCATTTCTATGAAATGGCCGTGGGGCCGGGCGGCTCGTCGATTTCGTCCTTCAGCCTGGACAAGGCCAGGAAAGCCCGCTTCGACACCGACACCAAGGAAGTCGCCGATAGCAACGCGCAAAGCCTGGCACTGACCTGGAAACTGGCCGGCGTGAGCCTGGACGCGGTCACCACGCACAAGAAGTTCGAACTCGATGGCGTGTATGACTCCGATTTCGGCGTGCGCCCGGACTATGCCGGGCTGACCCAGTTCAACAACCACGCCACCGAGACCTGGACCCAGGAACTGCGCCTGAGCGGCGGCGAAAGCGCGGGCCCGCGCTGGGTGGCCGGCCTGTACCTGGAAAAGGAAGAGCACGCACAGGGCCCCTACGGCCAGAAGTTTCCCGGCTACGATCCCGCCACCGCCACCTACCTGGGCAACTTCGAGATGAACGCCGACTCGCTGACGGACACCAGGACCCAGGCGCTGTTCGGGCAGCTTATCTGGCCGTTCGCCGGCAGCTTCGAGCTGACCCTGGGCGGGCGCTGGCAACGGATCGAGAAGGAGTTCGACATGGACCTCTTCTACCTGCCAGTGGGGGTGAGCGGCCCGGCCATCTACAGCCTGCGGGACAAGACCCGCTGGAACGCCTTCCTGCCCAAGGTGGCCCTGAGCCATAGCCTGAGCCCGAACTGGACGGCCTATGCCTCCTATGCCAAGGGTTATATGCCGGGGGGCTACAACTATTTCGCCAGCGGCGGCGGCGCGGACAGCAACAGCTTCGAACCGCAGACCTCCGCCAACTACGAGATCGGCGTCAAGGGCCGCCTGGACAACCTGGCCCTGGCCGCCAGCCTGTTCTATATGGATATTGAGGATATCCATGTCTACAAGTTCGACGGCATCGTCAACACCACCGACAACGCCCGCAAGGCGCACTCCCAGGGCGCGGAGCTGGAACTGAGCTGGTACCCGCGCGACAGCCGCTGGGAATTCAGCGGCGCCCTCGGCCTGATCGAGGCGAAATACGACGACTACGACACCGGCACCACCCGCTACGACGGCGAAAGGATCGAGAACAGCCCCTCCCACACCCTGCGCCTGGGGGTCGCCTACCGCCATCCGGGCGGCGCCTACGCACGCCTGGATGCGCGCAACCAGGGGCAGGTCTGGTTCTTCGACAATGCCTCGTCGGACTTCGTCCGCTACGGCAGCTACAGCGTCTTCGACTTCAAGACGGGGTATCGCCTGGACAACTGGGAGCTGTATGGCTACGTGCACAACCTGACCGACCGCGGCTACATACAGGGTTTCGAATCCAGCGCGTCGAGCACCCTCGTCAGCTTCGGCACTCCCCGCCGCTTCGGCGTCGGCGTCCGCTACGAATTCTGACCGCGACGGAACTGAAAACGGCAAGGGGCAGGTGATCGCCATGCATGAATGGTTGTCGAGGTACAGAGGCAAACGCGGCATCCAGGCCATCGCCGGCGCGGCCGGCGGCGCCGTGTTGCTCGGCCTGGTGGCCTGCGGCGCAGAGGCACCGGCGGACGGCCCGGCGGCGCAGCCTTCCAAGCGCGAGCAGTGGCGCCAGTACAGCGGCGCGCTGGCCGATGGCAGCCAGGGCCGCGAGGGAGGGCTGCGCGTGATCGAAGTGCAGCAGACGGCCTGCCAGTTCCTCGAGGCCGAGCACTATGTCGAGCAGAACTTCAGCGCCCGCTCGGCGCAGCAGTGCCATGAGATCAACGCGCGGACCTGGGCCGCGCGGGCACGCAACGCGCGCCCGCTGCTGGCCATGCAGGGCGAGTTCATCATCCGTGTGAGCAACCGCGACGTTCCCTACCCGGTGGACTTCTGGTTGCGCCCCTACGAAAACCATTTCACCACGGCCCAGCCGCGTATCGAGCTGCCGGAATACCGCATAGAGGAAATCCCGCCGGGCGAGACTCGGGAAATCCGCGTCGACCTGCCACGCTCCTTCTACCTCTGGTCCTCGCCCAGGAACGGCACCCCCGACTACAGCCTGCTGATCTACGACATGGCCGCCCACTGGTAACGCGGATGCCTTCCCCTCCTACAGGTCACCTGAACATGCAGATCGATTCGATAACCACGGGCAGGCTCGTCGCCGGGGCCATACTGGCCCTGTTCGGCCTGGCCGCCCTGCTTGCCCCGGAACAGGTCGGCGCCTGGCTCGGCGTGGAACGGGTCTCGTCGACCACCTCGATGCGCGTGGTCGCGGGCAACAACCTTATCTTCGGCAGCATGCTCTGCTGGCTGGCCGCCAAAGGGCGCAGCGCCCCGCTGTTCAGCGCCATGCTGCTGGGCTATGCGGCGCTCTCGGCGGCGCTGCTGGTCCATGGCGCCAATACCCTGGTCGGCCTTCCCGCCAGCGAAGCACGCGGCTACCTGTTCGAAGCCGCGCTGATGGCGCTCGTCGGCCTGCTGCTCGCGGCCAGCCTGGTGGCGGCCCGCGCGCGAACCGGGGAAACGCCCTGGCCGCTGCCCAAGGGCGTGCGGGTGGTCGCCTGCCTGCTGCTCGCCGCCCTCGGCGCGCTGAATGCGGCGAGCGGCGCCCGTGGCGCCTTCAGCCCCGTCGAGAACGCCCTTGCAGGCGGTGTGCCCTACGGCCTGCTGTGGTCGGTAACCCTCAATACCCAGATCGGCGCCGGCTTCCTGGCACTGGGCCTGGCGCTGCTGGTGGCGGCGCTGCGGCCACGCCTGGGGCGGGAAGTGGTCCTGGCCGCGGCGCTGGTGTACAGCAAGACCGCCGCCGTCCTCGCCTATGCCACCCTGGTGATCGCCATGCCGCTCCAGGTCCATGCGGCAACCATCAAGGGTGCGCAGGTGCTGGCAGCATTCGCGCTAGTGACATGGCTACTGTGGGCGCTCGTCTGGCGCCGCCGCGTACGCCAGGCCCATGCGACAACGACCGCAACGGGAGATACCCATGACGGATGACAGCGCCATCGGCGTACGGCTTGCCCAAGTCGTCGCCGCCCAGAAAGCCGCCTATCGCAACCAGGGGGCGCCCAGCGCGCGACAGCGCGAAGAGCGCATCGACCGGCTGATCGATATCCTGCGCCGCAACGAGGCTCCGCTGCTGGAGGCACTGCAGGCGGACTTCGGCGGCGCGCGCGGGGAAACCACCAGCCTGTTCGGCGACTTCGCCGGCTCGGTGATCCCGCTGAAGGCTGCGCGGCGCGGTATCCGCAAGTGGATGCGGCCCCGCTCGGCGCGCCCGGAGCTGCCCTTCGGCCTGCTCGGCGCGCGCCTGCGTATCGAGTTGGAACCGCTTGGCGTGGTCGGTGTGCTGGGTACCTGGAACTTCCCCCTGAACACGCTGCTGGCGCCGCTGGGCGATGCCTTCGCGGCGGGCAACAGTTGCATCGTCAAGCCTTCGGAGGTGACGCCGCACACGGCGCAACTGCTGTGCCAACTGATCAACGCGGCATTCGACGAGCAAGAGTGCTTCGCGCTGTCCGGCGGCCCCGAGGTGGCCCGGCTGCTCTGCGCGCAACCCCTCGACCACTTGGTCTTCACCGGCTCCACCGCCACCGGGCGGCGGGTCGCCGAGCAGTGCGCCAGACAACTCACCCCGGTCACGCTGGAACTGGGCGGCAAGTCGCCGGTGCTGCTGACGCAGAGTGCCCGGCTGGACAGCGCGGCGGAACGCATCGCCTTCGCCAAGATTCTCAACTCCGGCCAGCTTTGCATCGCCCCGGATTACTGCCTGGTGCCCGCCAGCCAGTTGCAAGCCTTCAGCGCCGCCCTGGTGGCGGCATTCGAGAAGATGCTGCCCTCGATCGCCGGCAACCTCGAATACACGGCGATCGTCAATCGTCATCACTACGAGCGCCTGCAGGCCTTGCTCGCGCAGGCCAGGGCGCTCGGCCTCGAGATCATCGAGATCAACCCCGGCCGGGAGCGGCTGTATGACCGGCCGCCCTTCAGGATCGCCCCCACGCTGGTCATCGCCCCGCCGGAAGACAGCGCACTGATGAGCGAGGAAATCTTCGGCCCCATCCTGCCGATCATTCCCTATGAGCGCCTGGAGGAGGCCATCGCCTATGTGCAGCGCCGGCCCGCGCCCCTGGCCTTCTACCCGTTCGGCAGGGACACGGCGGAGATCGAGCGGCTGTGCGCGGCGATCCGTTGCGGCGGCATCAGCATCAACGACTGCGCCGCCCACGTGCGCAACTCGGCAGCCCCGTTCGGCGGCGTCGGCGCCAGTGGCCAGGGGGCCTTGAAGGGCTTCCACGGCTTTCGCAACTTCAGCCACGAACGCACGGTTTACCGGCAGACGCCGCTACGCCTGGAAAAAATACTCTTCCCTCCCTGGGGCGACAGGATCAAGGCCATGCTGCGCAAGGTATTGCATGGCTGAGTCCCGCGCCCCGGGCTTCCCTTTCATCGAGGACACCCCATGAACACAGCAACCCACTGGCATGAACGCTTCGACCTAATCGTCGTCGGCTCGGGCGCCAGCGGCCTTGGCGCCGCCCTCAGCGCGGCGCGCGAGGGCGCGCGGGTGGTGGTGGTCGAGCAGTCATCGCTGGTCGGCGGTGCCAGCGCCTTCTCCGGCGCGCTGCTGTGGGTGCCGGTCAATCCCAAGGCGGCGGCGCTCAGCATCCACGACGACCGCGAACGCGCCCTGCGCTATATCGCCGCGACCTGCGGTGGCGGCCATGATGCCGAGCGCGCCGCGGTCTATGTCGAGCAGGCCGGGCCGACCTGCGAGTTCCTCGAAGCCGCCTCGCCGCTGCGCCTGCGCAACACGCCCTACCCGGACAGTTTCGTCGAAGCCGAGGGCGGCCTGGCCCAGGGGCGCCACCTGGAGCCCGCGCCCTTTGCGCTGCGCAGCCTCGGCGCCTGGCGCCAGCGGTTGCGCCGGCCGCTGATCGGCAGCCCGCTGACCAGCCTGGAGGTGAAGGACAGCGGCCTGCTCTGGCAATTCCGCCGGGCGCTGCTGCGGCAACTGCCGCGTATCCTCTGGCGCGGCATCGGCGACCGCCGGCCGGGCGGCCTGGCACTGGTCGGCGCGCTGCTCAAGGGCTGCCTGGACGCTGGCGTGCGTATCCAGCTCGACAGCCGTGTCAGCGGCCTGCAGCAGGACCCGCAGGGCCGCGTCGTCGGGGTCGAGCTGCAAACCCCACAGGGCGCGCTGCGCTGGCAGGCCGGCAAGGGCGTGATCCTCGCCAATGGCGGTTTCGAATGGAACCCGCGGCGGGTCCGCCAGCATTTGCCGGTCGAACTGGAAATGCTGCCGACGCCGCCCCTGGCCAACGGCGACAACCTGCTGCTGGCGGAGCAGGCCGGCGCCCAACTGGAAAACCTCGACAGCTACTGGCACTGGCCGACCGGCGAGGTCCCTGGCCTGCACTACGAAGGCCGGGCCCTCGGCATACTGAGCGTTCCCGAGCGCAGCCTGCCGCATTCGCTGTGGGTCAATCGCCATGGCCGGCGCTTCGTCAACGAGGCCTCGCACAACTGCAGCCTGGCGCTGGAGGAACGCGACCCGGCCTCCGGCGAATACCGCAACCTGCCGGCCTGGGCGATCTTCGACGACAATTTCCGTCAGCGCTACCCGGTGCTGCTCAAGGCCATGCCCGGCTCGCGCGACCCGGACTGGCTGGTCGGCGCGCCCAGCCTGGCCGCCCTGGCCGAGCGCATCGGCGTGCCCGCCACGGCCTTGGAAGCCAGCGTGGCGCGCTTCAACCTGTTCGCCGCCGACGGCCAGGACCCGGACTTCGGCCGCGGCAGCTTCGCCTACGACCACTTCATGGGCGACCCGCGCAGCCCGAACCCCAACCTCGGCCCGCTCGAACGGGCGCCCTACTATGCACTGCCGGTGCATCCGTCCGCCGTGGGCACCCGTGGCGGCGCCAGGACCGATGGGCGCGGCCGAGTGCTGCGCGCCGACGGCAGCATCGTCCCCGGCCTGTATGCCGCCGGCAACGCCGCCTCGGGCTTCTTCTGGCGCAACATGATCGGCGGCGGCGCCACCCTGATGCCCGGCCTGGTGTTCGGCCGCCTGGCCGCCCTGGATGCCCTCCGGCAACCCTGAAGCCACCCGCGATGGCCGGCGACGGCCGAATTCAAAAGGAGTCCGCAGATGCCGCACAGGGTTTCCCCCACCCTCGCCGACAACCTCTTCAGCGCCGACTATGCGCAGGCCCGCGAGCGCTTCCGGCAGCAGGCCATCGAGGCCGGCGCCAGCCTGGAAAGCCATGTGCAGCCCCAGGCCCGGGGCCTGCACGGCGAAGACCTGAGTATCGACGTGGCCCTGCTGGGGCCGGCCGACGCCAGCCGCGCCGCGCTGATCATCAGCGGCACCCATGGTTGCGAGGGGCTGCTCGGCTCCGCCGCGCAGACGGTGCTGCTGCGCGAACTGGCCGCCGCCAACCGGACCCTGGACGTGCGCCTGGTACTGGTCCACGCCCTCAACCCCTGGGGCATGTCCCACGTCAGCCGCGGCACCGAACGGCACGTCGACCTGAATCGCAACTTCATCGACTGGACCCAGCCGCCACCGGCCAACCTCGACTACGAGGAACTGCACGAGGTGATCGCCCTGGCCGACTTCGAGCAAGCCACCCTCGCGACGGCCAAGGCGCGCAGCGATGCCTGGGTCGCCGCGCACGGGCGCGACCGCTTCATCGACGCGGCCATCCGCGGCCAGTACAGCCGGCGCGATGGCATCAACTTCGGCGGCGACGGCCCGGAGTGGTCGAACCTGACCCTTCGCGGCATCCTCCAGGAGCATTTGCAGCCCGCGCGCAAGGTGGCGCTGATCGACTGGCACACCGGCATCGGCGAACGCGGCCAGCCGTTCTTCCTCTGTTTCCACCCGCACGGCAGTGACGCACGCCTGCGCGCGGCGCAATGGTGGGGCGCGGAACGGATCGCCGCCGGCAGCCGCCTCGACGGCGCAGCCGTGCCCGACTACCGCGGCCTGGTGTTCCAGGGCGTGAGCGACGCCCTGCCATGGGCCGAGGTGACCGGCGCGGTGATCGAGTTCGGCACCCTGCCCATCGAACGCATGTGGCGGGCGATACAACTCGACCTGCAGATCAGGCGACGCTCGCCACAGGCGCCCGACAGCGACGAATTGCGCGAACAACTGCTCGAGGCCTTCGTACCGCGCAGCCTGTCCTGGCGCCGCAGCGTGCTGGCGCATGCCATCGCGATCCAACAGGCCCTGCTCGGCGGCCTGCGGGCCTGGTGACGCCGCACGCTGAAGCATGCCCACCCAAGGATCACACGATGGCTCGCGACCGATACCTGGGCGGCGTTCAAAATGGCTCTCGCGAAATCTGCGCTGCTCGCCGTTACGGGGCTGCGGTTGTGGTGGGATGGGCACTGACGGGAGCCTGGACGGTGGTAGACGTCGCAGGCCCCTTCAGCCATACAACGTTTCCGACGTAGCACACCAGTGCTACTCTGATCACGCAATCCTTCAGGAGACGAGCCATGAGCACCACCACCCTGCGTCTGCCGGATGACCTGAAAGCCCGCATTGCCAAGGCGGCAAAACGTGCAGGCACAACCCCCCACCACTTCATGCTGGAGGCCGTGGCCGAGAAAATCGAACAGGCAGAGCGGCGTGCAGACTTCGATACCATTGCCGAGCAGCGTTATGCACGCATCCTTGAAACCGGGCAAACCCTGCCCTGGCATGAGCTGCGTGATTATCTGAAAGCCCGTGCAACAGGTCGATCACTGCCCCGCCCAGTGGCCCATAAACGCGCCGACTGATGGCCGTCCGTATCGAACTGGCCCCGGAAGTGGCCGATGACTTCGAGCGCATTCTCGAACACCTTGAGCGCCACCAGGCCTCACGGCCGGATACTCGAATAGAGGGCATTCTGGAAGCCTTCAACCTGCTTGAAACCAGCCCCCTGATTGGTCGACCGGCAGGCAACGGCAAACGGGAACTGGTGATCGGGCAGGGCTCTCAGGGCTATGTCGCGCTGTACCGCTACCTGGCCGAGATGGAAACCGTTTTTGTGCTCGCAATACGCGGGCAGCGTGAAGCCGGCTTTTCGCACCCAGACGACGAATGACAGGAAAGGCCGGAAATAGTCCGGCATATCCAACAGCGCCTAATTCTGGCGAATTTTCCGGCTGTTCTTTCAGCACCGGATAACACGCATCTCCCCATATCGTATCCACGTCATCCATCACCACCTCGATCACCAGCAGGCCGGTGCAGTCGCGTAACTGCCCGCGCTTGACCGAGCCGTTCCAGGTCACTCCGCCGTGGCCAAGCTGGTTGCGCAGGGGCGGTTTCGCGCAGGTGGCGCAGGCCATTAAAATCCCTGGTGCCGATGGTGGTGGCGGCCTTCACTTTGATGCCGACCAGTTCGCCCGCGCGGTTCTCCAGCACGAAGTCCACTTCCACGCCCGTGGAGGTTCGGTAATGCATCAGCCGCATGCGCATCCCGGCCCAGCCCTGGTGCTTGGCCAGCGCGGCATGGACGAAGGCTTCCAGCAGGTCGCCGGGCAGGCCCAAACCCGCCTTCAGGCCGGCTTCGTCCAGCCCTTGCAGATGCGCCATATGGAATTCGCAAGGATATCCCGCCCCGGCATCACGATAGAGCAAACCCTCCAGGCGACTTCTGACAGTGGAGCCCGTCAGCGTGAAGGTGCGCATGGCGCACGCTTCGGCCGTCTTGGCGGCTGGGAGGTTGAATAGGCCTTATAGACGAAGCGAACGCACTCAAGCAAAAAGGTTATAAGAAGCCCCTTGATTAGATAAGTACGAACGAAAGGTGCCATAAGAAATCTTTCTCATGGTGTCGCGCCGACAGGGCGCGTGTGAAGGTCCGGCGCAGCGGACATCGAGCGGCGCGACAGCGTCGCCCGGACAAGTATCCGCGGCCAATCACACACGCCCTGGACGAACAGACCATGAACCTCAGAATGACCCCGCTGGCCCTCGCCCTACTGCTGCC
>NZ_QJUO01000052.1 GCF_004327335.1 Stutzerimonas kirkiae
ACGATGCTCTGCGCCTGAGTTTTATCCAGGACGCCAGCCAGGTCTGGGCGGCCCATTACCGCCCGGTTACCGAGCAACAGGCGATTCTGTGGCAGTCGAGCGTACAGAACGAAGAGCAGTTGGAGGCCCTGTGCACAGAGGCCCAGGGTAGCTTGAACCTGCAGGATGGCCCGTTGGTACGGGCAGTGCTGGCGAGCCTGGCCGATGGCAGCCAGCGGCTGTTGCTGGCCATTCATCACCTGGTGGTGGACGGAGTGTCCTGGCGCATCCTGCTGGAGGATCTGCAAACGGCCTATGGCCAGTTTCAGTCCAATCAGCCTATCAAGTTGCCAGAGAAAACTAGTTCCACAAAAGCCTGGGCCGAGCATCTGCAGACTTACGCCAACAGCGAAGCCCTGCAGCAGGAGCTTGGCTACTGGAAAGGTCAACTGATCAACGCACCAATCGATCTGCCTTGTGATAACCGCGAAGGCTCGTTGCAAGGTCATCGCGCTGGCCACGCTCAGACTCGTCTGGGTCAGACCCATACCCGGCAACTGCTGCAACAGGCTCCCTCGGCTTATCGAACCCAGGTCAACGATCTGCTGCTGACGGCTCTGGCCCGTGTCATTGCGCGCTGGACCCAGCAGGATGACGTGCTGATCCAGTTGGAAGGCCATGGCCGTGAAGACCTGTTCGAGGATATCGATCTGACCCGTACGGTGGGTTGGTTCACCAGTATGTTCCCGGTGAAGTTGAGTCCGGCCCAGGCATTGGACGGCTCGATTAAACGGATCAAAGAGCAACTGCGGGCAATTCCGGAGAAGGGCATAGGTTTTGGTGCTCTGTGCTACTTGGGTAACGAGCAAGCCAAACGCGCATTGGCCGCACTGCCGCTACCCCGGATCACCTTCAACTATCTGGGTCAGTTCGATAGTAGTTTTGTCCAAGAGCAGGAGGAGGAAGAAAGCGCATTCCTGGTACCTGCGCTAGAGCGCCCAGGAGCAAGCCAGAGCGGACGAGCCCCGCTGGGCAACTGGTTGAGTATCAATGGTCGGGTGTATGGTGGCGAGCTGAGCTTGAATTGGAGCTTCAGCAAGGAGATGTTCAAGGAAGAAACCATCCAGCATCTGGCGAATGATTATGCCGAAGAGCTCAAGGTACTGATCGAGCATTGTATTGCCGAAGACAACAGCGGCTTGACTCCATCGGATGTGCCACTGGCCAAGCTGACCCAGGAGCAACTGGACGCTTTGCCGATCCCTGTGCGGGAAATTGAAGATATCTACCCGCTGACACCGATGCAGCAAGGTATTCTGTTTCATAGTCTTCAGGATGATGTCTATGTCAACCAGACCAGTGTTCCAGTCAAAGGGTTGGATATGGAGCGCTTTATTGCCGCTTGGAAACAGGTGATAAAAGCGCACTCAATATTGCGGACGAGTTTTCATACAGGGAGCCTGTTGAGTGAGCCTTTACAGGTTGTGCATCGCATGGCGGAGATGGAGCTGCAACTACTTGATTGGAGTCGTCTCGTTTATGGAGAAAGTCTTGATTTGATTGACCAGCAGGCGGAAAAAGACCGCCAGCATGGTTTTGTGCTTTCACGCGCGCCCCTGATGCGCCTTACCCTTATTCAACTATCGAATCAATATCAACACTTGATATGGACGACTCATCATATCCTGATGGATGGCTGGAGCACCTCCCAACTTATCGGAGAGGTTTTGGCACGTTATGCGGGGCGGACGGTTGAGCCTATTGTATGCCAGTACCATGACTATTTGGCTTGGTTACAGCGGCAAGATACAGGAGCCAGTGAGCGTTTTTGGAAGGAAAAACTGGATACCTTAACTGGCCCCACCTTGTTGGCTGATGCCTTATCGAAGCCTGATACGACTCCTGGTGGTCATGCGGCGCTGTATCTGAGTTGGAATGCAGAGCGGACGGCATCCCTGCTCAGTTTTGCGAAGCGACTGAAAGTCACACCTAATACAATTATTCAGGCTGTATGGTTATTGCTGCTGCAGCGCTATACGGGCCAAACTAGGGTATGCTTTGGTGCGATAGTATCTGGCCGCCCCGTGGACTTGCCGGGTATTGATAAAGTGCTTGGGCTCTTTATCAATACGCTGCCGATTATTCAGGAAATACTGCCAGAGCAGCGGGTGAGTCGGTGGCTGCAACAGTTGCAGGACTATAATCTGGGCGTCCGGGATTATGAGCATACCTCCCTGGCGGATATCCAGCGTTGGGGGGGGCGCGCCGGGCAGCCGCTATTTGACAGTATTATCGTCTTCGAAAATTATCCAATCGACGAGCGTTTACAACAGGGGGTTGCAGAAAGCATCAGCTTTGGGCAAGTAAAGAGCCGTGATGTTACAAACTATGCTATGGACCTGGCGATACACCTTGGTACGACGCTGAGTATTGAGTTTATGTATCTACGGGACCATTTTATCCCCCAGGATGTCTCTCGTATAGTCGGCTCCTTTGAGCATTTGCTACAGGCGCTTATTGAAAATGCCGATGGGTGTTTGGGTAACCTACCTATATTGCCCGAGACAGAAGAACTCGGAACAAGTAGTTCTGTGGGCGTCCAATCACTAGTTGAGCTTATTGCTTCTCAATCCCAGCGATCACCTAAAGCTATTGCCGTGAGTTGCGCAGGGGAGAGCTTGACTTATAAAAACTTGGAACAGCGCGCTGAGAAACTTGGCAACACTCTACGAGCCCGGGGTATCGGATTGGAAAGTCGTGTCGGGGTGGTGCTGAACCGCTCGCTGGAATCCATCGTTGCTTTTTACGCGGTGCTCAAGGCGGGAGCCGCCTACGTGCCGCTGGATGTCGACTACCCGGCCGAACGTCTTGAGTGGATAATTCGTGACTCGGAAATGTCGTTGCTGCTTACTCACTCTTCCCTTGGAGCGCGATTCAGAGATACATATGCCATAGATATTCTGGAAATTGACCGGCTTTTGGAGTGTGATTTTCCCTCTGCTTGGCACGCAACCGAACTCAGTTCCGACAGTCTGGCCTATTTGATCTATACCTCTGGATCGACTGGGCAGCCCAAGGGCGTGGCGGTAAGCCATGGCCCATTGAGCATGCACTGCCAGGCTATCGTCGAAAAGTATGCGATGGACCAGGAGACCCGCGAACTGCTCTTTATGTCCTTTGCTTTCGATGGGGCCCAGGAGCGCTGGCTATCGATATTGCTCAGTGGCGGCGAGATGGTCATACGTGATCAACAACTCTGGACGCCTGAGCAGACACTGCAGGTGCTGCGTGACAAAGCAATCACCATTGCCTGTTTCCCGCCGGCTTATCTGAGGGAGCTTGCCGAGTGCGCAGCCTCGTCTGATGAAGCGCCACCCAAGGTGGATACCTATTGTTTCGGCGGTGATGCGGTCGCTGAGGCGACATTTGAACTGGTCAAGTCCGAACTGCGCCCTCGGTACCTGACCAATGGCTATGGCCCTACCGAGACAGTGGTGACACCGTTGCTTTGGAAAGTCGATGCAGAGCAGCAATGTGGCGGCCCTGTTGCACCCATTGGGTCGGCGGTGGGCGCGCGTGAGTTGTACGTTCTGGACACGCAACTCAACAGGCTGCCCGAGGGTGTTGCTGGCGAGCTATTTATTGGCGGCCAAGGATTGGCGCGCGGCTACCACGCACGCCCTGGGTTGAGTGCCGAGCGTTTCGTGGCCGATCCATTTTCAGTCGGCGGTCGGCTGTATCGAACAGGCGACCTGGTCCGGCGCCGTGTCGATGGGGTTTACGAATACCTCGGACGCCTCGATCAACAAGTCAAGATCCGTGGCTTCCGTATCGAGCTGGGTGAAATAGAAGCGCGTTTACGTGAACAGGCAGATGTGCGGGATGCAGTGGCCGTTGTCTGTGGCAGCGAGACAGACAGGCAACTGGTGGGCTATGTCACTGCTTATGACCTGCATCTGGGACGGAACGAGACGCTGAGAGAGTCTCTGCGCGGGTGCCTGCCTGACTATATGGTGCCGGCGCAGATCATAGTACTCGACACCTTACCTTTGAGTCCCAATGGAAAACTGGATCGCAGGGCCCTGCCTGAGCCCGACTTCAGCGGCAGAGGCGAATTATATGTGGCACCTCGCAATGCACTGGAAGAACAGCTATCGCATATCTGGGCCGAAGTGCTCGGCGTCGAGAGGGTCGGTGTGACCGATAATTTCTTCGAGCGGGGCGGTGATTCGCTGCGCAGCCTGAAAGTCATCTCCAAGGTCCGGGCGCTGAAAATTGAAGGTTTCGAATTGAAGTTGCGTGACCTGATGGCCCGTCCTTCGATCGCGGAGCTTTCCGGCTTCAGCGATAGTGCGGTACAGCTGAACCCACTGTTGCTACTCAACCGGCAGGTGGCGTCGACAGCGCCGCTGTTCTGCATTCACGCAGGCTTTGGTACGGTGTTCGACTATGAGCCTGTTGCCCGTCGTCTTGATGGGCTGTGCAGTGTCTACGGTTTGCAGTGCCGCATGTTATTGGACTTGGGCTGGCGGGATGACTCGCTGGCAGCAATGGCCAGCGATTATGCACAATATATTCGCCAGGTTCAGTCTTATGGCCCATATCGTTTGATGGGTTGGTCCTTGGGGGGAATCCTTGCTGTTCTGGTCGCTGCGGAACTCGAGCAGCAGGGACAGGAAGTAGAGTTTCTGTCAGTAATTGATAGCTTCATCCCACCTGAAACCGAAATTAATGAGGATGCGCATGGAGAGGAGCGTGACTGGCAGCACGATCTGCAAGGTTTTATTTACTCCCTATATGGGCGTATGGCGGAAGAAATACCCTTGGCCTTATGGGATAAAGTCAGCGAGCCCGCGTTGAAGCCCCTTGCGGATTTCTTTTCTGGGTTGGACCTTACATCGGGGTCTCCATCCGGCGGGGAGGCGCGGGAGTTCGATGCAGAGGATCTGGCACAGGCATTTATTGTGGGAATGAGGTTGAAGTCTTTATCTGCAAGGACTCTTTCCATTCCGATGTTAAAAGCGGTAGTGAACGTCTGGTGGGCGCGGGACGAATCTCATGCTCGGCACAGACGATTCGAAAGCACCTTGAGCATGGAAGCCGTGAGTTCCTGTATTGATACTGATCATTACAGCATTTTGAGGCATTCCGACTTCCTGGCTGCGCAAGAAAAAATACTTTCGTGCACTATGGATACTGAACAAGTAATTTAATTGATCTGACGCCAGCCTTTCCCGGCTGGCTCTTGATGGAGCTGAGTATGCCTCTGGACCCAGATGTCGAAGCGTTTCTAGAGTTGGTTGAGCTGGGGAAAATGACCGGCAAAGCTGTGCCCATGCATCAGCTCAGTGTGGAACAGGCACGCACGGAGTTTGAAGCGAGCGCAAAGTTGCTTGATTCTGGGCCGCCGCAAGATATTGACATCCGGTCGTATCGGGTGCCGCTGAGGGATGGCGAGTCAATCGAGGCCAGGCTCTACCGAGGAGCCCAGTCTGAAAAAGCAGAATGCCCCATCATCCTCTATTTTCATGGCGGCGGCTATGTAGTGGGCAGTTTGAATTCCCATGATTGTGTCTGCCGTCGACTGGCGCTGGCCAGCGGTTTTGTAGTCCTTGCTCCCGCCTATCGGCTGGCGCCTGAGTACCGCTTTCCAACGGCAGTGGAAGATGCCGAGGATACGGCTGCCTGGCTACTGGAGAAGGCTGAACAACTGGGGCTGGACAGGGAAAGGATTATCGTCGCGGGCGACAGTGCCGGCGCGACATTGGCAGCGCTATTGGCAATAGGTAGCGGGAGAGAAGGGGAGGTGAGGTCCACTTTCAGGCCTGCCGGGCAACTGTTGTTTTATCCTGTGACGAATGCTTCGAGTGTTTATGAGTCCTTTCGGAATTATGGGGAAGGGTATCTGCTGGAAAGTGCAACAATGGATTGGTTCTATCAGCAGTATCTAGACTCGGACGATCAGAAACTGGATTGGCGAGTTTCTCCCCTGCTGGAGCCTACTGGTGAATGTCCAGTGCCAGCTTATATACGAGTCGCAGAGTACGATCCATTGCGGGACGAAGGGAAAGCCTATGCGGACTTTTTACGGGGCAAGGGGGGATGTGTTGATTTCGAGCTTATGACAGGCTTGACCCATGATTTTTTAAGAATGGCAGGTGTGACCGACAGGGTTGATGCGGTTTATAGCGATGCAGCGCAGTGGCTAAAGGCTCGTTGGAAATAGGGTATGGAATTCCACGCCATTCAGCCATACCTTCCACAAGCCGAACACCAACTGTGTCAAGTACTATGAGGCACTATCGCCTTAGAACTATCGCCTGCTGATAAGTATCAGGCACTGAGCACTGAGAGGGGGCTGAGAGAGTATTTGCAAAAAGCGATATCCCATTGTGTGTTGCCAGCCTACCGTACTGACTGCAGGGAGCTGGTCCCGCAACTTTGCAAATATTATCTGAAGGAAGGTGATGGGTATGGGACTGATATAGCCATAGATTCCGTGGCGTGGGTGGGGGTAACGGGTGCTGTCCCGTTACCTCATCCCGATGATTGCCGGTTAGAATTCGTATCTGGCGCCTAAAGTAATATTACGCGGCGCGCCATAGTATCCATAAGCTAAGCCTCCGATGGCAGTGTAGTATTTCTTATCGAAAAGATTGTTGATGTTCAATGTGCCTGAAAGATGTTGGTTGAATTTGTAGCGTGCCATTGCATCAACCACAACATAATCATCCTGTATGGCCTTGCTGGAAAGGTTTGTATAGTATGCGGTGGTTTTCGATACCCAGCGTGCGCCGCTACCGATGGTGAGATTTTGCCACTCACCAGAGAAATTATAGGTATTCCATAGCTTTACGGTATCCAGAGGATGCTCTGTCGTCTGCCGGGCGCCATCGGCGTCTTCCGATCTCGAGTGGCTATAGCTGCCGCTGACGTTCCAGCCCGGAAGCACTTCGCCGGCAATTTCAATGTCGATGCCCTTGGTTTCCATACCGTCGATGGCGCGGTAATAAGCGACGTTCGAAGAATTGTAGCCCGCGAGCTCGGTGGCGTTGTCACGCTTTACCTGGTAGATCGCCACATTAGCATTCAGCCGGCCATCATAGAACTCGCCCTTCCAGCCGATTTCATAGTTCGAGCCTACCTGGGGCTCGATGACCTGGCCGCTTATATCGTTGACATTGTTGGGGGTGAATATGTCGGTATAACTGGCGTAGATTGACTGCTCCGGCGTCAGGTCGTAAACCAACCCGGCATAAGGGGTGACTTCGCCAGTTTTTTCGTAGCTGCTTCCGTAGCCATAGCCAAAAGCAATCGCATCATAATAAGTGTCATATTTGTAGTCGGAGGCGCGTGCGCCTAATATGACGTGAAGCTTGTCGACAGGGTTGAGACGAAGAACTCCATAGTAGCCTCGCTGGATGATATAAAAGTCTTGAGCGCTGTATTGGTTATCGTTAGGCACTGGGGGTATTTCATGTACAGTGGATAGGTTGGAAGTTGTAGAGCCATATCCGTAAGACTCGTAATGAGACTTGTAGCGACTGAATTCATAGCCAACGATTACCTGGTGTTCTCTGCCAAATAGCGAGAACGGGCCTTGCAGGTTTATGGCGGCGGACTTCTGGTTTAACGGGTTGGTTATTTTATTTGTTCGGTTCGCGGTAAACTCGCCTGTTTCCCTATCTACAGCAGTGCTTGTGCCCGCGTTCATGGAAAAACTATTTGAGATATCTCGATCAACATCCATATAGTTTCCCGCTATCACTAGCTTCCAGCCATTTGCCAGCGCCTGATCGATGTTGAAGAAGTAATTGGTTGTTTCCAATTCCTGGTTCCTATGCTTGGAACCGACCGTGGTGGAGCGGGAGAAATTGGTCTGCTCACCGTCGGTGTAAAACAATGGCACCCCAGTCTGGCCATCGACTTCATACTTCTGATAATCGATACCGAATCTGACAGTCGTGGTATCCGTTATATCCGCCTCCGCCACACCGTAGAGAACATCCCTCTTCTGGCTATAATAATCGGTGAAAGTGTCATTGTCCTGCTTGGCCCCGACCAGGCGTGCTCGCAGCTTGCCGCTTTCGATCAATGGGCCTGAAACATCCACCTGGCCCCGGTAGTCGTCCCAGCGGCCGACGCTGCCCTCCAGGCTGGCCTGGAATTCCCTGGTAGGTTTCTTGCGTACCATATTGACCATACCGCTCGGCGAACCAGCACCGGTCATCAGCCCTGTTGCCCCACGCACTATTTCGATCGTGTCGTAAATAGACATGTCGGTAAGGTTTTGAGTCATGTTTTGCGTCTGGTTCTGCACGTGAGTCGTGAGCCCATCATATTGGTACTTGGTGATTTCATTGCCGCGCGAATAGATATTGAACCGTTCCGACGCGTCTCGGGAGATCGTGATGCCCGGAGTTTGTTCCAGTACTTTGGTAATACTGGTCAGGTTCTGATCGTCCATACGTTGGCGGGTAACGACGCTGATGGATTGCGGAGTTTCGCGGATGGACAGGTTCATCTTGGTGGCAGTACTGGTGACACCGGTGGTGTAGGAGCCTGTTCCCTCTGTGACTGCTCCTGGTTTCTGACTGGTAATCTCTGTTGCTGAAAGCTGCAAGGAATCTTTAGAGGCCAACTGCAGGGTAACGGTATTTCCATTCAGGCCATAACTTAGCCCGGTGCCATAGATAATGGTTTTGATCGCGTCAGCCAGTTGATAGCGGCCATTGAGAGCAGTGGAACGCAGCCCCTCGACATTCCCCGGGTTGTAAAGCAACTGTACGCCGGTTTTACTGGCCAGTTCCTGCAGGGCCTGGTTGAGGGGCTGGGCGGGGATGTTAAGTTGCCATTCCTGGGTTTGCGCTTGTACCGCCAGGGGGAGGGTTGCCGCCAGCGCTACTGCAGGAAGCCTCGATTTGAATGCTTGTCTGAGGCGAAGTGCTTTGGTCATATGATTCAAGCTATGTTGTGTCGGCATGGCGATGCTCTTTTCTCTCGTCATTGGATGTTAGGAAAGGCTAGTTTTGTTCCATTTTGATTCGTTTAAACGTCAAAATCGGCCAAGCCAGAAATAAAAATTAGTCGTATTTACATGGCGCTGTCTCCCTTGATAGGTGCCAACTGGTCCGCGGGTATCCAGCGCGCCAGTGATTGTGCTACGTGCGATAGGCTCGTCGGCGAGTCCACACATGGGGGGCTCTGTGGTGGAGCCGCCGCAGGTGTGGAACCGGGGCTACTGGCTTTTCAAGGGCTGATAAAGGCCATCACCGAAAAATCGTTCCCGGGACAGCATCACCAGCAGTGCGCGTTTATGGGGAAAGTCGAAATGCTTGAGCTTGGCGAAGCCGCTGCGGTCGAAGTTGGCGATCTGCCGCTGGTTATCGTGCCGTGGCTCGCAGACGATGCGCTGGGTGCGTGGATCGTCGAGGAACAGGTAGTGGCAGATGGATGAGAACCAGGCGGTGTAGAAGGCCTTGCCGCGGAAGGACTCTTCACCGACGAGCAGGTGCAGCCCCCTGTCGTAGTCGTTGGCTTCATAGAAGGGAGCGATGCGGTCTTCCTTGGCCCAGTAGATCTCGAAATAGCCGAATGGCTGGTTGTCGAAGAAACCCGTTACCGGTTGTGCGTGGGGGTCGTCCAGCAGCTTTTGCAGGTAGGCTCGGTGCTGATCCAGGCTGCCTTCTTCTTCCCAGAATTGTGCGACACGGGGTGAGTTCATCCAGCGGTTGAACGCCTCCAGGTCTCGCTCCGGGTCGGTGAGTTCGAAGGTCAGGGCCTGTCCGATCCAGGGGATAAAGCGCCGATAGAGTACGCGGGATTGTGGGACTGGTCGCAACGGATGCCGTTTGGCATCAGTCATGACGTACTGTTGGGGGGTAGCTCCGAATGAGGCCTTGGGAAGCCAGGGTTGGGGCGTTTGCCAGAGGGCTTGTGCCGTGCAGGCGACGGAGTTCTCTCCGTTGCGGTGCAGCAGTCCATCGGCTAGGAGAGCGTCGATCGCGGTTGATGGTTGATAGCGGAGCGTCAGTTTTTCCAGTGCTGGGTTTTGTGTAAATGCACCTTCGCAGGCTGCCAGGATGGCTTCCTGTTCCATGACTTTATCGGTGTGGTCGAGCGTTCCCTGGAGTGAGCCATCCTGCGTAGCTGGCTGGAGAGCGATGTCCAGTACTACCAGCCCGTTCAGGGTGACAACAAGCTTCTCTGGCGAGAGCAGGGCTTGCAGTTGTCTCTCCGGATAAAGGCTGGCAAGGGTTGGAGTTGCGATGGTGTGAGCATTCATCTCGGCGTTCCGTACTGCTGGCTATAGCATCAGAACGCAAACGCGGCAGTTGGATTTAGTCTCCGGTGTGAGGTGAGGGCGGAGACCTTAAAGGTCCGCCCTGTCCCTTTTGGTCAGGCGCTGGCCAATGCCGTCGCCAATGGTTCGCTCCTGTTTTTCCCCAGGTTCTGATACAGCGCCTTGCCGATCTCTTCGCTACGGATTGGCAGTACGGAGAGCAAGGTATCGCTCAGGCCGTGGGTGCTTTCGCAGAAGCCTTGCAGATAAATGGGGGCTTGCAGTTCCGGGCTGGCGAGGGCGCGGTAGTCGCGATCTACCTGGTAGTCCTGCAGGTAGTCTTCCAGTGGCGCCAGCAGGTCCTTGTGGGAGCGGCGCTCGTAACCGGTGGCGAGGATCACGGCATCGTAGCGGTGGGTGCGTTGTTGCCCGGTGGCCAGGTCGCGGAGGGTCAGTTCGATGCCTTCGGGGGTGGCCACCGCGGCTTCCACCTGCTGGCGGCAGAGGACGGCATGGCGGGGCTGGCGGGAGACTTTCTGGCGGTAGAGTACGCCGTATATGTGCTCGATCAGCTCCGGGTCCACGACCGAGTAGTTGGTGTTGTGGTATTCCCGCAGGTGCTTTTCCCGGCCCTCGGGCGTATTGGCGAAGACCAGGTCGGTATAGGCCGGGCCGAAGACCTCGTTGACGAAGGGGGTGTCGTCGGCCGGCTTCATGGCCGAGGCGCGGGTGATGATTTCGGCTTTGACGTGCGGGAAGCTTTCATGCAGATCGATAAAGGCTTCGGCGCCGCTCTGTCCGGAGCCGATGATGGCGATGCGCATGGGCTTGCCCTGGGTGCAGGGTAGCTTCTCCAGGCTGCTCAGGTAGCGGTAGTGGTGGAAGACCCGGGGATCATCCTTGAAGGCTGTGAATATCTCCGGGATCTTGGGGGTGCCGCCCGAGCTGATCACGACGGCACGGGCATGGCGAGCCTGCTCCTGGCCTTTGCTGTCGCGGGAAATCAGCTTCAGCTTCTGGATGGTGCCGGCGCTTTTGACCGGCTCGATGCGCAGCACTTCTTCGCCGTAGCGCGCCTGGTTGGCAAAGTCCTCGGCGACCCACCTCAGGTAGTCGTTGAACTCCATCCGGCAGGGATAGAAGGTGCCGAGGTTGATAAAGTCCACCAGCCGGTCGTGCTGTTTCAGGTAATTGACGAAGCTGTAGGGGCTGGTCGGGTTGCGTAGGGATACCAGGTCCTTGAGGAAGGAAATCTGCAGTTCGCTCTGGCTGGCCAGGGTGTCGCCGTGCCAACTGTACTGTTGCTGTTTGTCGAGGAACAGGGCGTCCAGATCCTTGCCGCCTGCTTGGGATAGTTCCTTGAGGGCGATGGCCAGGGCGATATTGGATGGGCCGAAGCCTACGCCGATAAGGTCGTGGGTGAGAGTTGCGGTAGTCGTGGTCATGTCTGCATTTTCCTCAGAAGTGATTCGATGTCCGAAAGCGAATGGCTTATCGGCTTGTCGATAAGCCGTTATGCACACAAGCGGTGAGGGCGCAGAGCACATGGCGTTCGATACCTGGAGCCGGCTGTATCACGCTGCGCTATCGTCATTCACACCCTGAATAGAGGACGAAGAGGGTGGGGGGAGATTTAGGACGCTCTTTGGGCGCTTGTTTCTCTATTTGGCTATAAGCAGTGCGAATAACTTTTTAAAGTTCCCTGGCTACTCTAAATCCCAGCCAATCCCCACGAACACCGGGTTCTCGTTCATTCCGATTACCCGAGCGCGAAAAAACCGGGGGCTCTATCCAGTCGTTGCCCCTGATGACTCTGAGACTACATTGCCCGTCCTGACGAGCCCTGCCATCGCTGTGGGCGCCGTTGTAACTGTCGTGGTAGCAGTCTTCTATCCACTCATAGATATTGCCGTGCATGTCATAGACGCCGAAGGCATTGGGTGGGAAGCTGCCAACAGGGGCGGCATAGCTGAAGCCGTCGCGGGGGCCGTAGGTGTTGGCGTGTTTGCTGATCTGGTATTCGCCATCTTCATCGAAGGGAAATGGGAAGGGACCGGTGGAGCCTGCCCGGGCGGCGTATTCGCGCTCCGCTTCGCTGAGCATGCGATAGGGCTTGTCGGTCTTTTGTGCAAGCCATTCGATGTAGTTGCGTACATCGTGGAAGTCGATGCAGACGGCTGGATGACGAGGGGTTTGTTCGTAACGAGGAGTGCCGGCGACGCATTCGCGACCTGGGCGGCTATCGCCATCCTTGAGTGTTATACCTGTTTCCTTGATATAGGCGTTCCATTCTTCGACGGTAACGTGAAAGCGGCTGATGGCGAAGGGTTTGGCGAAAGTGACTTGATGCAGTGGACCTTCATCCGGTTGACGGCCCAATTCATCTTCCGGGCTGCCCATGGTAAAGCTCCCAGAAGGGAGTACGACCATTTCCGGGCAGGTGGGGCAGTCTTGGAGGACTGTGCCTGGAGCCGATAGGTTCAGGGCCTGGATGCTGCTGGATAAGAGGCTGAGAACGGCTGTTTGTGCGAAGAGAATAACTAGGCGCATGAGGACTCCATAAATAAGGTGAATCAAATCGAGGCGGTAAATCGTTGACTCAACAGTTCGATGACCTTGTCTATTTCGGCTTCATTGTTCAGCAGTCCAGGGGCCAGGCGGAGGACAGGGCCTGCGTCTCGATCGACGGCGTCGGCGATAACGCGATTTTCGATCAGGTAGGCGCCGACTCCTTCCTGATCGCCCTGGCCGGCGATACGAAAGAAGGTAAAGCCAGCGGATAGCTCGGGACTGAGTGGGGTGACGAGTTCGACATTGGTAAGCTCTTGCAAACGCTGTTTGCAGTAGCTGTTGAGGGCATGGATACGCTGCTGGATGTCATTCTTGCCCAACTGCAGGTGTAGTTCGAACGCTTTGGCCAAGGCCCAGCGATGTTCGAAGGCGTGGTAGCCGCCAGGACTCATGATCGTGCCAAAGTTAGTGTGAGGCGAAAATGTGGCTTGGGTTGGGCTGATGTTATTCAGCTCTTCAGAGGCTGCGCAGATGATTCCGGTACCACGAGGCCCGAATAGCCATTTGTGAGTACCTGCGATAAGAAAGTCGCAGTTCAGGTCTGCGAAACGGACATCCTCTACGCCAAAGCCATGTACTCCGTCTACGCAGAATAGAATGTGTTCTTTTTTATCGCGTTTTTTATTCTGCTCACGAATCCACTGTCCTATTTCTTTGATAGGTAGTTTCACTCCACTACCCGAGTGGACCCAGGTCATGCCTATAACCCGGGTATTGGGGCGGAGGTTGCGTTGCAGATTACCGAGAACCTCGTCCACGGATACTTGATGCGGATCCTGGAACAAGGAGATATGGCGTACCGGGGTGCCGTCACTCTGGTTACGAAACTCCAGGGCGGCATAACTGGACGAGTGTTCGTGTGTTCCTGTCAGGATTTCCTGTCCAGGGGTTATGTGGATACCGCCATAGACCAGGGCCAGCCCCTGGGTAGTACTGCCGGTCAGAGCGATCTGGCCGGGTTCGACTTCCAGGTAGCGTGCCGCCCAGCTCCGGACATTGTGCTCGTTTTTCCAGGTTGTCTGGCGATCATAGTCCATCATCAGGCCAGGATTGGCGTCCAGCTCTGCGCGGTAGGCTTCTATTGCTTCTTTCACTGGTAATGGGTGCGGAGCGATGAGGAAATTCGCCAAGTGGATATAGCGTTCATCGATACTGAATAGACGGCGAAATTGCGACCATTTGTCTGCCGCGGGTGCTGCCGAGGCTTTAGTGATGTGTGCATTCAGGCCTGTGCCGAGGGAAAGGCTGGCCGTCAGAAGGCCCGCCTGTTTCAGAAAGCTGCGTCGATCATTCATTTTTACTTAGCCTCCCTGGCGTTGCTGGCAGATTGCTGCACCCGCTCCCACACCCTGAGGAAGTTGCCGCCCCAGAGCTTGCCAATATCTTCGTCCGAGTAGCCGCGCTGGATCAGTTCGGCGGTGATATTGCGATTATCGGCGACGCTCTCCCAACCGATCACGCCACCTCCATCGTTGAAGTCGGAGCCGATGCCGACATGGTCGATACCGATTTTTTTCACGGTGTAGTCAATGGCATCGACGAACTGTTCCAGGGTGGCGCGGGGCTCCTGGCCGAGAATGTCGTAGAAGGGGCCCAGGTATTCGCCGAACTTTTCTTCGGACCAGATGGAGAATATCGGGTCGGTGGTGGTGCTGACCTGGGTCATGTTCTGGATGTCCTGCAGGCCGTATTTGGCGCGCAGTTCGTTCATCCGGGTGATGGTTTCTCGGGAGAATGGTTTGAGAAAGCCGGAGTAGCCGATGATATGGGCGACTCCGCCGGTATCCCGAATATGCCGGAGATCTTCGTCGCTCAGGTTGCGGCGAATATCCATGATGCCGCGTACGCCACTGTGGGAGGCGATGATCGGGGCGCGGGTCAGTTCGGCGGTTTGGCGCAGTGCGTTGCTGGACATCTGGGATACATCGATGATCACGCCCAGTTCGTTCAGGCGCTCGATTGCGGTGCGGCCGAGCTTGGAAAGTCCTCCTTGTTCATCTTCCGTATCCCCGAGAAATGGCAACGGACGGGCCGAGTCGGTCCAACTGTTGTTGCCGACATAGCCGGGGCCGAAGATGCGTACGCCCCTGGCGGCCCATGTATCTAGCTTGTCTATGTCGTCGCCCAGTGGGGCGGCGTTGAGCATGCTGATGACGATGGCGAACTTGCCTTCGTGGGCCAGGCGGCGGAAGTCGGCGGGGGTGTAGGCGATACCGGCCTGGTTGGGATAGTCCTTGGCGATACCGGTGATGATCCGGTAGCGCACTTCCAGTTCATTCTGCATGGCTTCCAGAAAGCCGGGAGTTGGCCTGTGCGGTGAATTGGGACCGGCCCAGAACTCCGGCCAGGACCATATGGTCAGTGCACCGCCACTCAGCCTGCTTTTACCGGCCTTCACCAAGTCGAACTGGCTATGACCATCGCGATCGGCTTCAAGGCCAGGGCTGCCGTAGTCAAGAGGAATATCCAAGTGGGCATCGAACGACAGCATCTGCTCATGCAGGGCATTCGCCCTGCGTGTGGTTTCCAGCGGGTAGGGCAGGGACTGCCTGATGACGAACCACCAGATAAGCGCGGCCGCGACAGCCAGGGTCAGGAAGAGGACTGGAATCAACCATTTCCAGATGGTGCGGCGCGTGTTCATAAGCCTCCCGTGGCGTCTGCTCGTCGCTCTATGTGCGAGTGATCATTGGGGAGAACGAGGCGGGGGCGGGGGGATTTAGTC
>NZ_QJUO01000053.1 GCF_004327335.1 Stutzerimonas kirkiae
AGATCCGGTGCCTCGGCGAACAGGCGCTTGAAGATGACATCGAGCTTGGGGTCGAGCAGGGGCTGTCCGGGCACGGCGGGCATCCTTGTCGCTGATGGATGCCCGCACTGTATCGAGTCTCGCCAGGGAAGACCGTGAAGCCGTTCATGGATTGAACAAATCCGTAGGGGTGGGAAGAAGCGATTGAGGGGCGGAGGTTGCCGCCAGCGCTCTATCGGTTCAGGAGCCTTCCCTCGGCCTGCTCGGCCAGTCCCGGCAGGCCCAGTTCGCGGTAGACCCGGGCCAGGGCCCGGTTGCTCGGCACGTCGTCGGCGTCGTAGCGGCGGCGCAGTTCCAGTAGCTGCTGGGCGGTGACCCAGTGTCCGGCGCGCAGGTGGGCATCCTGGGCGATCAGTGCGAACAGGTCGCGCTGGGCATGGCTACCGCCGGCCTCGACCAGGCGCGGCAAGGCCTGGTCGAGACGTTGCGCGGCGCGTTCGAAGTCGCCCTGGGTATGGGCGTACAGGCCTTGGGCAGCGGGCAGGGTGACGTCGCGCCAGACCGCCCTGCTGTGTTCGGGGGCGCTCGCCGCACGGCTTTCCAGGGCGGCCAGCAGCGTCTGCGCCTGCGGCCGGCCGGCGCGGGCCAGGCCATAGAGGTACTGCAGGGAGAGAAAGGGTTGCAGGGTGTCCTGCTGGCGCACTTGCAGGTAGTCGGCCAGGGCCTGCCAGCGTGGGCCGAGGTCGGCGCCGGCCAGTTCCAGGCGGGTCAGCAGGGAGGTGGCGCCGATCTGGTCCTGGGAATACTCCGGCAGGATGCCCCAGACATGTTTGTCGTAGATATCCAGCACCTGTTGCAGGTTGCCACGGGCCAGGTGGAACAGCGCCAGGTGCCACCAGTTATGGGTGTACATGAAGGAATTGAGGCCGTCCCAGCCATGCTTGACCGATTCGAGAAAGGCCGTGCCTTCCTCGATGCGCCCCTGGGTCAGCAGCACATGGGCCAGGGCATGCTGCGCCCAGGGCTCGCGGGGCTCCAGCCGCAGCGCGTGGCGGGCGGCGGCCTCGGCTTCGGCGAGCAGGTGGCACTGCTCGTAGGCGAAAGCCAGCATGCCGTGCAACTGGGCGATCTCGCCGGCGTGGGGCAGTGCTGCGAGGGCGACGCGCAGCATGCCCGGCGAGTCGCCCTGGTTGAAGCGCAGGTACTGGCTGATCTTCAGGCTGCACAGGTCGCGGGGGTGGGCCTGCAGTAGCTGGTCCGCCAGTTGCAAGGCCGTGGGGATGTCGTCGTCGAGCCAGGCGTGCAGCAGGTCGAGCAGGCGGCGTTCGCGCCAGGGCGTGTCCGTGTGTAGGTTCTGCCGGGCCCGTTGCAGGTAGTGGCCGGCCAGCGGGATGGCCTCGGGCGACTCGATAAGCATCGCCAGGTAGCCGGCATAGACATTGGCGGGCAGGTCCCGGGGAGCGGCCTCGGCGGCGGCGAGGATGCCTTCGGCGCGGGGCTCGTAGGTGATGAAGCCGCCGATGAAGTCGTCGATGGCGGCGAGCGTGGCGGCATCCCGGGTGGACAGGGGGTTGCCGAGGTAGTCTGCGGGCATGCGGGTGGCTCCGTAGGGGAAGGCGAGTGTCGCGACACGAATCACATCTCGTTAGGGTGCGGCATACATACCTGAACAATCGGCGCCGTTATCCCTGGTACGCACGGCGCACCCGCAAGACGCTTTCCGCGACATTTGATCGTCAACAGACCCAGGGCTTCGCAAAGCCCGTGCCAGCACCGCGCGCCCGTCTGGCGCGGGACTGTGGCCCGGGCGTTGCTGGATTCCGTGCAATCTGCGGCATGGCCTGCTGTTTTCCCAGCAGTTGTCCGGGGCCAGGGCGTCGCAGGTCGCGCGGAGCCTGCCTTGAAGCCGCTGGCATGGCGCTTGCTCCCGTTCTCTCGTCCTTTGATCCGTGACGAGATGAACGATGCCTCACAGCCAATCAGCCAGCCGCCCGCGTAGCGGATTACGTTCCACCCTTGGTGTACTGGCAAGCGCACTTATGCTGGCCTGGCTGCCCGCTGCGTCTGCCGAGCCGGTGCGCGGCGGCACGCTGGGCCTGGTCGTCCAGCCGGAGCCGCCGGCGCTGGTGCACGCGCTGGTGTCCCATGTCTCGACCCAATACGTCAGCGGCAAGGTGCTGCAAAGCCTGCTGCGGTTCGACAATGCGCTTGAGCCCGTACCGGTGCTGGCTCGCCGCTGGACGCTCGGCGATGACCGCCTGACCTGGGTCTTCGACCTGCAGGAGGGTGTGAAGTGGCATGACGGCCAGCCCTTCGGCGCCGATGACGTGGTGTTCACCCTGCGTGATTTCTACCCGGCGGTGGACCCGCGCCAGCGCTCGTTGAACGATGAGTTCTTCGCCAGCATCGAGGCCAGCGGACCGTTGCAGGTCACCCTGCGGCTGAAGAAACCCTTCTCGCCGCTGCTGGCCTCCCTCGGCAGCGGCCTGCGCCCGATCGTCGCCAGGCACCTCTACGAGAGCAAGGGCGACTACCGCGCCAACCCGGTCAACCAGCAGCCGATCGGCACCGGGCCCTTCATCTTCAAGGAGTGGAAGCGTGGCGCCTACATACGCCTGGGGCGCAACCCCGACTACTGGAAGGCCGGCCTGCCGTACCTGGATGCCGTGGTTTTCCATGTGATCCCCGATGCCGCCTCGCGGGCGGTGGCGTTCGAGCGTGGCGACGTTCAGGTATTGCGCAGCGGCGATGCCGATTACGCCGATCTTGCCCGCCTGGCCGCCCTGCCCGGCGTGGTGCGCCGCGAAAAGGGCTGGGAGCTGTTCCACGGCCAGGCCTTCCTGCAACTCAACACGCGCAAGCCGGGGCTGGACGATGCCAGGGTCCGCGAGGCGATCCTGCTGTCGCTGGACCGCCAGTTCATCGTCGACAATATCTTCTTCGGCACCGGCAGCCCGGCGCACGGCGTGTTCGCCCCCGGTAGCCCCGAGCATGATCCGCAACTGCCACGGCACGACTACAACCCGGACAGGGCCCGGCAACTGATCGCGGAGTCCGGCGTGGATACCGGCAAGCTGCGCCTGCGCCTGCTCAACGGTGAGAAGGGTGGCGCCTGGGAGCGCCTGGCCGAGTACACCCGCCAGGCCTTGCAGCCGCTCGGTATCAAGGTGCAGGTGGTGACTTCCGACTCCGCCACCTGGTACCAGCGCGTCAGCGACTGGGAGTTCGACCTGACCTATAACTTCATCTTCCAGGTGGGCGACCCCTACCTGTCCACCTCCTACCTGTATCGCAGCGACAATATTCTCAAGGGTTCGCCATTCAACAATGTGGTGGGCTACGTCAATCCCGAGGCCGACGGCCTCTGGCAGGAGGCGGTGAACGCCGTGGACGAGGCGGGCCGCGTGGCGGCCTATCGTCGCCTGGAGGGCGTGCTCAATCACGAACTGCCGATCCTGCCGATCTTCGACATGGCCTTCCCGACCCTTCACCAGCCGCAGGTGCAGAACCTGCTGCGCAGCGCCACCAGCCTCAATGACAGTCTCGAGGACGTGTTCCTGGAGGAGGCCGCTCGATGAGTGCGGGCGCCGTCCTGGCCCAGGGGCTGGGCTTCTTCGCCCTGCGCCTGGGGCGGGTGCTGCTGGTGGTGCTCGCAGTGCTGGTCGGCACCTTCCTGCTGCTGCGCCTGGCGCCTGGCGACCCGGCGCTGAGCATGGCCAGCGCGGCCGGCCTGGACGACCCGGCCTACGTCGAGCAACTGCGCCGCGACATGGGCCTGGACCGCCCGCTGGGCGTGCAACTGGTCGACTACCTCGGCGGCCTGGCGCAAGGCGACCTGGGCTACTCGCAGCGTAACCAGGCGCCGGTCTGGCCACTGATCGCCGAGCGCCTGCCGGCGACCCTGTTGCTGCTGCTGGCGGCACTGCTGCTGTCCAGCGTCGCGGGTATCGCCCTCGGTGTACTGGCGGCCTGGAGCCGCCAGCATGGCGGCTGGCTGGACCGGCTGATCAGCCTGGGCGTGCTGCTGTTGTTCGCCACGCCGACCTTCTGGCTGGCGTTGCTGCTGGTGATGCTGTTTTCCGTGGCGCTCGGCTGGCTGCCGGCGTTCGGCATGGAAACCGTCGGCGCTGGCCTCAGTGGCTGGCCCTACCTGCTGGATGTGGGCAGGCACCTGCTGTTGCCCGCGCTATCGCTGAGCTTCGTGTTTCTCGCGGTGTACGTGCAACTGGCCCGGGCGGCCATGTTCGAAGCCTTTTCCCAAGAGTTCGTCCGCAGTGCCCGCGCCAAGGGCGCCAGCGAGGCCCGCGTGCTGCTGCGACATGTGCTGCGTAACGCCCTGTTGCCAGTGACAACCTATGTCGGCCTGCAACTGGGGCAACTGGCCAGCGCCAGCCTGCTGGTGGAGGTGGTGTACGCCTGGCCCGGTATCGGGCGCCTGCTCTACGAGTCGCTGGAGGCCCGCGACTACCCGCTGCTGCTCGGCGTATTCCTGGTGATCTCGTTGCTGGTGCTGCTGGGCAACCTGCTTGGCGAACTGCTCTGCTACTTGCTCGATCCGCGTCTGGCGGTTGTAGGAGAGCGCGCATGAGCGTAGCGATACGCTTTGCCCGACAACCGGCCGCCATGGCCAGCCTGCTGTTCCTGCTGGCATTGGGCGTGCTGGCGCTGCTGGCGCCCTGGTTGTATCCGCAGACACCCTGGGCGATGGTGGCGCCGCCGCTGCAACCGCCGCTGGCGTCCCGGCAATGGCCGCTGGGCACCGACCTGCTTGGGCGCGATCCGCTGGCCGGGCTGCTGTTCGGTGCCCGTGTATCCCTCGGTATCGGCCTGCTGACGCTATTTTCGACCTTGTCGCTGGGCGTGCTGGCCGGAGCGCTCGCCGGTTATTTCGGCGGTTGGCTGGACAGCGTGCTGATGCGCCTGAGCGATATTTTCCAGGTCATCCCAGGGCTGTTCCTGGCGGTCATCCTGGTGGCGATCCTCGAGCCTTCGACCTTTTCCCTGGTACTGGCGCTGACCCTGGCGGCCTGGCCGCCGGTGGCGCGTATCGTGCGCAGCGAATTCCTCGCCTTGCGCCAGCGCGAGTTCGTGCTGGCGGCGCGCACGGCCGGGCTCGGTCCCTGGCATATCGCTTTCGTCGAGATCCTGCCCAATGCGCTGCCCGCGGTGCTGGCGTTGGCCGGGCTGGTGATGGCGACGGCGATTCTCGGTGAGTCGGCGCTGTCCTTCCTCGGCCTGGGTGACCCCGAGGCGATGAGCTGGGGCACGATGATCGACGGTGCGCGCAACCTGGCGCGCCAAGCCTGGTGGCTGAGCCTCTGGCCGGGGCTGGCGATCCTGTTCACCGTGCTGGCCGTGCATCAGGTCGGCGAAGGCTTGCGGGTGGCCTGCAACGTGCGCGAGCGGGGTGTGGCGTGAACGAGAGCCTTCTGAGCATACGCGGCCTGTCCGTGCGCCTGCCGGCATCGGCGGAACGCGAGCATGCCTTGCATGACGTGGATGTGCAGCTCGGGCGTGGCGAACTGCTGTGTGTGGTCGGCGAATCGGGTTCGGGTAAATCGACCCTGGGAGCGGCCATCCTCGGCCTGCTGCCGGCGGGGGTGACGGTGGCGGCGGGCAGCGTCCAATTGGACGGGCGCGACCTGCTGCGCCTGGGATCGCGAGGGATGCGTGACATACGCGGGCGCGAAATCGCCCTGGTGGCGCAGGACCCGCTGGCCGCACTGAATCCGCTGCAACCTGTCGGCGCGCAGATCGACGAAGGCCTGCGCCTGCATACCGCCCTGCGCCGGTCCGAGCGGCTGGCGCGGGTACTGGAGCTGTTGAATTATGTCGGCCTGCCGCGGGTGGAGCGGTTGCGCCGGGCCTATCCCTTCCAGTTGTCCGGCGGGCAGCGGCAGCGGGTGGCCATCGCCATGGCCCTGGCCTGCGAGCCGCGTCTGTTGATCGCCGATGAGGCGACCTCGGCGCTGGATGCCGCGACCCGCGTGCAGATCCTCGACCTGCTGCAACGTATTCGCCGCGACAAGGGCATGGCGGTGTTGCTGATTACCCATGACTTCTCGGTGGTCCGGGCGGTGGCGGAGCGGGTGCTGGTGATGCGCGATGGCATGGTGGTCGAGCAGGGCGAGTGCCAGCAGGTACTGGAGAATCCCCGGGCCGACTACACCCGCAGCCTGCTGGCGGCGACCCGCCTGCAACCGCGCAGCGCCCGCCAACCGGCCGTTGCCGAACCCGTATTGGTGGCCCATGACCTGCACAAGCGCCATTGGCAGCGCCACGGCCTGCGGCGGCAGGCGGTGACCGCTCTGGACGGAGTAGACCTGCAACTGCGGCCGGGCGAAACACTGGGGATCGTTGGCGAGTCCGGTTCGGGAAAGTCCACCCTGGCCAGGGCCCTGCTGCGGCTGCTGCCGCTGGACCGGGGCAGCATCCGCCTCGACGGGCGCGAACTGCTCAGCCTCGGTGGGCGCAGCCTGCGTGCGCTGCGCCCGCAGATCCAGATGGTCTTCCAGGACCCTTCGGCTTCGTTCAATCCGCGCCGGCGCATCGGCGATACGCTGCTCGCCGGGCCGCTGGCGCAAGGCGTCGAGCGCGCCGTGGCCGAGCGCGAGGCACGGCAATACCTGCAGTGGGTCGGCCTGCCGGCCAGTGCCTTCGAGGCCTACCCGCACGCCTTTTCCGGCGGCCAGCGGCAGCGCCTGGCCATCGCCCGGGCGCTGCTGATGAAGCCTCGGGTGCTGGTGGCCGACGAGTGCGTATCGGCGCTGGATGCACTGGTCCAGGCGCAGATCCTCGAACTGCTCGAACGCCTGCAGGCGAAGCTTGGCCTGGCGCTGATCTTCATCACCCATGACCTGGGCGTCGCCGTGCGGCTGTGCGACCGCGTACTGGTCATGCACCAGGGCCAGGTGGTGGAAAACGCCGCCACCGGCGAGTTGCTCGCCAGCCCGCGACACCCCCAGACCCGCATGCTGCTGGCCGCCCATGCCGGCCCGGCGGCGTTTGCCGCAACCGCTGCCGTGACCGAGACGACATGACTGCCAGAACCCATGAAACGCTGCATCTCAACGCTTTCCTGATGGCCACCGGGCACCATGTGGCGGGCTGGCGCCACCCGGATGCCAGCGCCGATGGCGGACTCGATATCGAGCACTACCGGCGGCTGGCGCGCACGGCGGAGCAGGGCTGCTTTGATGCGATCTTCCTCTCCGATACCCTGGCCATGCTGCCCGGTGAGCCGCAAGCGCTGAGCCGCATGGCGCGCACCGAGCACTTCGAGCCGCTGACGCTGCTCGCCGCGCTGGCCGCCACGACCCGGCATATCGGCCTGATCGCCACCGTCACCACCTCCTACAACGACGTGCGCAGTGTGGCGGCCAGCTTCAGCAGCCTGCAGGCCATCAGCGGCAATCGTTGCGGCTGGAACCTGGTGACCTCCAGCAATGCCCGCGAGGCTGCCAATTTCGGCCGCGAACAGCACTTCGCCCATGCCGAGCGCTATGGCCTGGCCGAACGTTTCCGGGCGCAGGTACAGGCGCACTGGGCCGAGCAGGGCGGTGCGCCGGTACAGGTGCTGGCGGGCGATTCCGAGGCCGGGCGTGATTTCGCCGCCCGGTACGCCGAGGTGCTGTTCACCGCCCGGCCCAGTTTCGAAAGTGCTCGCAGTTTCTATCTCGATGTGAAGGGGCGCATGGCGGCGCACGGACGCACGCCGGGGCAGTTGAAGATCATGCCGGGCATCCTGCCGATCATCGGCGACACGGCGAGCGAGGCGCAGGAACGCCACGAACAACTGCAGGCGTTGATCCAGCCCGAGGTCGGCCTGTCGCTGCTGTCCGACGTGGCCGGCGGCACCGACCTTTCCCGCTATCCCCTGGACGGGCCGTTGCCCGAACTGCCGCTCACCGAGTCGGGGCGCAGCCGCCAGCAGTTGCTGGTGGAGATGGCGCACGCCGAGCGGCTGAGCATCCGCCAGCTCTACCTGCGTATCGCCAGGGCGCGCGGGCACCTGGCGGTGGTTGGCACCGCCACGCAGATCGCCGACCAGATGGAACACTGGTTCCGCCAGTACGGCGCCGATGGCTTCAACGTCATGCCGGCCTGGCTGCCCGGCGGGCTCGACGATTTCGTGCAACGGGTTATCCCCGAATTGCAGCGCCGTGGTCTGTTCCGCAGCCATTACACCGGTCAGTCCCTGCGCGAGCGCTTTGGCCTGGCCGGCCCTGAAAACGTGAACGAGGAACTTGTCCATGGCTGAAACCGATCCTCACCCCATCGTCCATGGTCCGCGCCTGGAAGTCCGCCCGGGGCGCCTGCTCAGCCTGGCGCACCGCCCGGGCAGCGACCCGCGGGGTTACACCCTGTTCTTCGCCCATGGCGGTGGCGGCAACCAGGACCAGTGGCGCGAGCTGTGGCGCGACCCACGCCTGTCCGGGCACAACCTGGTGGCCTGGGACCTGCTGGGTCATGGCACCAGCGACCGGCCACGCCAGGCGGCGGCCTATGCCTGGGACGAACTGGTGGCGGACCAGTTGGCGATCCTTCGGCGCTTTGCCGGCGAGCGCAACGTGCTGGTGGCGCATTCCTTCGGTACCGCGCTGACCCTCAGCGCGCTGCAACGCCTGCCGACGGAGCCGGCACGGCCAGCCATCGACGGCGTGCTGCTGCTGGGCACCCAGTTGCAGGTGCCGCTGCGCAGCGACCTGCTGCGCCTGCCGGCCTGGGTGCTGGAACTGATCCGGCCGCTGCTGGCCAAGGGCTTCCGCCAGGCGGCCTGGCACCCTGCCAGCGATCCGGAACTGGTGGCCTACGAGGATGCCCTGACCCGGCGCAATGCCCTGCATGTGTTCAAGGCGTTGCTCAACCAGGGCCGCTGGATACCCGAAGACATCGGGCCGCTCGGCGCTCGGGTGCGGGTGCTGGCCGGCGAGGCCGACCGCGTCACCCCGGCGGAGGGCGCCTGGGCACTGGCGGAGCGCTTGCAGGGCGAGCACTTCGAGGTGCTATCGGGGGCTGGCCACCAGCTTATGCTGGAGCGCCCGGATGCAGTGCTGGAGCATCTGCTGGCGCTGTTGTCCGAGCGTTCGGGCTGAAACCGCAGTGCCTTGTGCTTGTGAAGCACACCGGAGGCTGGGACGTTGAACGCAGACGCGTTGCTTTCGGGCAGAGAGCGGACTTTTCCCTCCCGCCACGAGCCTTCCCACGCTGTTTCCGGCTCTTTGGGGCATCTCTTTCGTCATTCCCGCGCAGGCGTGGGGAATCCATACGATAGCCCTGACACCGCGCACCTGGTGGCCCCGCCTGCACGGGGACGATGGGGCTTCCATGAGGCGCGTACGCGGCGGGCATCCCCCGTGGGACCTGTGCGACAGCCACATTTGGACTTTGGTCTGTAGTCCTCGCCCTACAGCAACCTTTCCCGCAGCCTTATGACAATCTCTCCTGCCGTCCGATTTTTTCGTTCTGTCGTCCTGTTTAGGCTGTTTCCATCCAGACAGATAACGAAAGGGTGTGGCATGGCCGAGATTCACGATAGCGCAGTGCTGGTCAGCTTCCGCAGTGTGCAGAAGACCTACGATGGCGAATCGCTGATCGTCAAGGACCTCAACCTGGACATCCGCAAGGGCGAGTTCCTGACGCTGCTCGGGCCTTCCGGTTCGGGCAAGACCACCAGCCTGATGATGCTGGCAGGCTTCGAGACGCCAACCTCCGGGGTGATCGAGCTGGGTGGGCGCTCCCTCAACAACGTGCCGCCGCACAAGCGCGATATCGGCATGGTGTTCCAGAACTATGCGCTGTTCCCGCACATGACGGTGGCCGAGAACCTGGCCTTCCCGCTGTCGGTGCGTGGCATCAACCGCACCGACAGCAGCGAGCGGGTCAAGCGCGCACTGTCGATGGTGCAACTGGATTCCTTCGCTTCGCGCTACCCCGGCCAGCTCTCCGGTGGCCAGCAGCAGCGGGTGGCGCTGGCCCGCGCGCTGGTGTTCGAGCCGCAACTGGTACTGATGGACGAGCCGCTGGGCGCGCTGGACAAACAGTTGCGCGAACACATGCAGATGGAGATCAAGCATATCCATGAGCGCCTGGGCGTGACCGTGGTCTACGTCACCCACGACCAGGGCGAGGCGCTGACCATGTCCGACCGCGTGGCGGTGTTCCACCAGGGCGAGATCCAGCAGATCGCATCGCCACGTGAATTGTACGAGTTTCCGAGCAATACCTTCGTCGCCAACTTCATCGGCGAGAACAACCGCCTCGATGGCCGCCTGCTCAGTTGTGACGGCGACCGTTGCGTGGTCAGCCTGGCGCGTGGCGAGAAGGTCGAGGCGCTGGCGGTCAGGGTCGGCAATCCGGGCGATCCGGTGACCCTTTCGGTGCGCCCGGAACGCATCCGTCTGAACGGCGCCAGCGAGTCGTGCGGCAACCGTTTCTCCGGCCGCGTGGAAGAGTTCATCTACCTGGGCGATCACGTCCGGGTGCGCCTGGAGGTCTGTGGCGCCAAGGATTTCTTCGTCAAACAGCCGATCGCCGAGCTCGACCCGAGCCTGGCGGTGGGCGATGTCATTCCGCTGGGCTGGCATGTCGAACATGTCCGCGCGCTCGATCCCCAGCCAAACAGCCTCTGATATTCAAGCCAACTGGAGCAGATGATGATGACCAAGAACAAATACAGGATAGGTGCGTTCGCCCTGACCCTGGCCGCAGCCGTGTCGGCGCAGGCCGCCGACCTGACCGTGGTGTCCTTCGGTGGCGCCAACAAGGCCGCACAGGTCAAGGCGTTCTACCAGCCCTGGGAGAAGGCCGGCAACGGCAAGATCATCGCGGGTGAGTTCAATGGCGAGATGGCGCGGGTCAAGGCCATGGTCGACACCAACAGTGTTTCCTGGAACCTGGTGGAGCTGGAGTCGCCGGAGCTGGCGCGTGGCTGCGACGAGGGGCTGTTCGAGGAACTCGACGAGGAACTGGCCGGTGCCAGCGAGGATTTCGTCGAGGGTGCGATCTCCCCGTGCGGGGTCGGCTTCTTCGTCTGGTCGACGGTACTGGCCTACAACGCCGACAAGTTGAAGACGGCGCCGACCAGTTGGGCGGATTTCTGGGATGTGCAGAAGTTTCCCGGCAAGCGCGGCCTGCGCAAGGGCGCCAAGTACACCCTGGAGTTCGCGCTGATGGCCGATGGCGTGGCGCCCAAGGATGTCTACGAAGTGCTGTCCAAGCGTGCCGGCCAGGATCGCGCCTTCGCCAAGCTGGACCAGATCAAGTCGCATATCCAGTGGTGGGAAGCCGGCGCCCAGCCGCCGCAGTTCCTGGCCTCGGGCGACGTGGTGATGAGCTCCGCGTATAACGGCCGGATCGCCGCCGTACAGCAGGAGAGCAACCTGCAGATCGTCTGGAATGGCGGTATCTACGATTTCGACGCCTGGGCCATTCCGCGTGGCGCCAAGGCGCAGGAAGCCGCCAGGGAATTCATCCGTTTCAGCGTGCAGCCCGAGCAGCAGAAGGTTTACTCGCAGAATATCGCCTACGGTCCGGCCAACAAAAAGGCGCTGGAACTGCTCGATCCGCAGTTGCTGGAGCAGATGCCTACCGCGCCGCAGAACATCGTCAACCAGGTCGCGATGGATGTGGTGTTCTGGGCCGACTACGGCGAGCAACTGGAGCAGCGCTTCAACGCCTGGGCCGCGCGCAACTGAGTCGATGCCGTAGGAGCGGGCTTGCCCGCGAAGCCCTTGGGGCACAGGCCCCATTCGCGGGCAAGCCCGCTCCTACGGTCAAGCCTCTGGCCATGTCGCCGGGGCGTTTCCATCTTTTCCGGAGTTAACTATGGACGCAGCCATGCCCCTGGCAGAGGGTGCCAGCCCTTCACTGAAAAAACGCCTGGCGCGTGCCGAACGTGTCAATCGCCTGAAGTCGCAACTGCTGATCCTGCCGTTGCTGGCCTTCGTGTTGCTGGTCTTCCTGGTGCCGATGATCGCCTTGCTCGAGCGCAGCGTGGACAACCCCGAGGTGGTCGGCTCGATGCCGCGCACCGTGGTCGCCATCGAAGACTGGAGCGGCAAGGGCCTGCCCGAAGAGCCGGCCTACCAGGCATTGGCCCTGGACCTGGCCGAGGCGCGGCGCCAGCAGACCCTGGGCGATCTTTCCAAGCGCATGAACATGGAACTGGCCGGCTATCGCAGCCTGATGGCCAAGACCGCACGGGCGCTGCCCTTCAAGGAAACCCCGGAGTCCTACAAGGATGCCCTGGAAGCGCTGGACGAACGCTGGGGCGACCCCGCCTACTGGCAGGTGATCCGCCGCAATGCCAGCAGCGTCACGCCCTATTACCTGCTGGCGGCCCTCGATCACCGTATCGACGAACTGGGCGAACTGACCCGCGCCACGCCGGACCAGGCGATCTACCTGGATATCTTCGCCCGTACCTTCTGGATGGGGCTGGCGATCACCGCCATCTGCCTGGTGCTGGCCTATCCGCTGGCCTACCTGCTGGCCAACCTGCCGACGCGGCAGAGCAACCTGCTGATGATCCTGGTGCTGCTGCCGTTCTGGACCTCGATCCTGGTGCGGGTGGCGGCCTGGATCGTGCTGCTGCAGTCGGGCGGGCTGATCAACGGCGCATTGCAGGCGCTGGGTATCATCGACGAGCCGCTGCAACTGGTGTTCAACCGTACCGGGGTCTATATCTCGATGGTGCATATCATGCTGCCGTTCATGATCCTGCCGATCTACAGCGTGATGAAGAACATTTCGCCGACCTATATGCGCGCGGCGATTTCCCTCGGCTGCCATCCGTTCGTCAGCTTCTGGCGTGTGTACTTCCCGCAGACCCTGGCCGGGGTCAGTGCCGGCTGCCTGCTGGTGTTCATCCTGTCCATCGGCTACTACATCACGCCGGCGCTGCTGGGCAGCCCGGGCGACCAGATGGTCAGCTACTTCGTGGCCTTCTACACCAACACATCCATCAACTGGGGCATGGCGACGGCGCTCGGCGGCCTGCTGCTGCTGGCCACCCTGGTGCTGTACGTCATCTATAGCTGGCTGGTGGGCGCGAACCGCCTGCGCCTGGGTTGAGAGGTCCAACATGAGCATGATCAATCCCTGCATGTCCCTGCCGGAGCGCATCTGGTACTACGCACTGCGCGTCATCTGCGCCCTGGTGCTGCTGTTCCTGATCCTGCCGGTGCTGGTGATAGTGCCGCTGTCGTTCAACGCCGGCACCTTCCTGGTCTATCCGATCGAGTCCTTCTCGCTGCGCTGGTACGAGGACTTCTTCACCTCGGCGAGCTGGATGCGCGCGCTGAAGAACAGCCTGATCGTGGCGCCCGCCGCGACCCTGCTGGCGATGGTGCTGGGCACTCTGGCGGCCATTGGCCTGACCCGTGGCGAGTTCCGTGGCAAGGCGCTGGTGATGAGCATCCTGATCTCGCCGATGGTGGTACCGGTGGTGATCGTCGGTGTCGCCAGCTACCTGTTCTTCGCGCCGCTGGGCATGGGCAACAGCTATATCTCGCTGATCCTGGTGCATGCGGTGCTCGGTGTGCCCTTCGTGGTCATCACCGTGTCGGCCACGCTGCAGGGCTTCAACCACAACCTGGTGCGCGCCGCCGCCAGCCTCGGTGCCTCGCCGTTCACCGCCTTCCGCCGGGTGACGCTGCCGCTGATCGCGCCGGGGGTGGTGTCGGGGGCGCTGTTCGCCTTCGCCACTTCCTTCGACGAGGTGGTGGCGACGCTGTTCCTCGCCGGCCCCGAGCAGGTCACCTTGCCGCGGCAGATGTTCAGCGGTATCCGCGAGAACCTCAGCCCGACCATCGCGGCGGCGGCGACCCTGCTGATCGGTTTTTCCATCCTGCTGCTGCTCACCCTGGAGTGGCTGCGCGGCCGTAGCGAACGCCTGCGCACCCAGCAGCCCGACTGATTTCAAGGAACCCCATCGATGACCCTGCTCCTGCAAGACCCTAGCCTGCTGCGCCAGCAGGCCTATGTGAACGGCCTCTGGTGCGATGCCGACGGCGGCGAACGTACCGAAATCCGCAACCCGGCCGATGGCCGAACGATTGGCCAGGTGCCCAATATGGGCCGCGGCGAAACCCGCCGCGCCATCGACGCGGCCAGGGCCGCGCAGCCGGCCTGGCGCGCGCTGGCGGCCAAGGAGCGTTCGGCGCGACTGCGCCGCTGGTATGAACTGGTGCTGGCCAACCAGGAGGACCTGGCCCGCATCATGACCGCCGAGCAGGGCAAGCCGCTGGCCGAGGCCAGGGGTGAGATCGCCTATGCGGCGTCCTTTATCGAATGGTTCGCCGAAGAGGCCAAGCGTGCCTATGGCGATACCATTCCCGGCCACCAGGCGGACAAGCGGCTGATCGTGCAGAAGGAACCGATCGGTGTCACCGCCGCCATCACGCCGTGGAACTTTCCCGCCGCGATGATCACCCGCAAGGCCGGCCCGGCGCTGGCCGCCGGTTGCGCCATGGTGCTCAAGCCGGCACCGCAGACGCCGTTCTCCGCACTGGCACTGGCCGAACTGGCCGAGCGCGCTGGTATTCCCTCCGGGCTGTTCAGTGTGATCACCGCCGATGTGGAGCGCTCCCGCGAGGTCGGCGGCGAGCTGTGCGAGAACCCCATCGTGCGCAAACTGTCGTTCACCGGCTCGACCGGCGTCGGTATCCGACTGATGGAGCAGTGTGCGCCGACCCTGAAGAAGCTCTCGCTGGAGCTGGGCGGCAACGCGCCGTTCATCGTCTTCGAGGATGCCGACCTGGACGCGGCGGTCGAGGGGGCGATGGTGTCCAAGTTCCGCAATGCCGGGCAGACTTGTGTCTGCGCCAACCGCCTGTATGTACATGAGCGAGTCTACGATGCCTTCGCCGAAAAGCTGGCTGCCGCGGTGGCGAAGCTGCGGGTCGGCCCTGGCAGCGAGGCGGGCGTGAGCACCGGGCCGTTGATCGATGGGAGGGCGCTGGACAAGGTGCGCGAGCACCTGGACGATGCCCTGGGCAAGGGCGCCAGGGTCATCCAGGGCGGCCAGGCGCATGCCCTGGGCGGCAACTTCTTCGAGCCGACGGTGATCACCGGCGTCACTGCCGATATGCGGGTGGCGCGTGAAGAAACCTTCGGCCCGCTGGCGCCGCTGTTCCGCTTCCGCGACGAGGCCGAAGTGATTGCCCAGGCCAACGATACCGAGTTCGGACTGGCCGCCTATTTTTACTCGCGTGACCTGAGCCGCGTGTTCCGTGTCGCCGAGGCGCTGGAATACGGTATGGTCGGCATTAACACCGGGCTGATTTCCAACGAAGTGGCGCCATTCGGCGGTATGAAATCTTCCGGCCTGGGCCGCGAAGGTTCAAAATACGGGCTGGATGAGTACCTGGAAATCAAATACCTGTGCCTGGGTATTTGAGCCGGGCGGTCATGCCATGCGTGGAAACGAATCGAAAAGAGCGCTGGAGGCTGGACGAGAAGCGGCAAGGTAGTCGCGCTTCTCGTCCGGC
>NZ_QJUO01000054.1 GCF_004327335.1 Stutzerimonas kirkiae
GCTGTATCTGGCGGCGGCGGGCGTTGGCTACCTGCATCTGGCCGATTTCGACGATGTGGATGTGAGCAATCTGCAGCGCCAGGTACTGCATGACTCCGCCGCCCTGGGTACCCGCAAGGTCGAGTCGGCGATGCGCCGGCTGGCGGCGCTGAACCCCCATGTGCGCTTGCAGGCGATCGCGGCGCGGCTGGATGCCGAGGCGCTGTCGCAGGCGGTCGAGGCGGTCGATCTGGTGCTGGACTGTTCGGATAATTTCGCCACCCGCGAGGCGCTCAATGCTGCCTGTGTGCGGGTGCGGCGGCCGCTGGTCAGTGGTGCGGCGATCCGTCTGCAAGGGCAGGTCTGTGTCTTCGACCCGCGCGATAGCGATAGCCCCTGCTACCACTGCCTGTACGGCCAGAGCGAGGAGGACGAGCCGACCTGCAGCGAGGCGGGAGTGCTGGGACCGCTGGTTGGCGTGGTCGGCAGCCTGCAGGCGCTGGAAGCGCTGAAGTTGCTGGCCGGTTTCGGTGAGCCCCTGCGCGGGCGCCTGCTGTTGATCGATGCCTTGGGCAGCCGTTTCCGCGAGTTGCGGGTGCGGCGCGATCCCCTGTGCAGTGTCTGTGGCCGTGGCCATGCGAACGGCCATGAATGAGTCGCGGGCGGTCGGTGTGTTCGACTCCGGGGTCGGCGGCCTGTCGGTGCTGCGCGAAATCCATGCGCGGCTGCCCGGGCAAGCGCTGATCTACCTGGCGGATAGCGCCCATGTACCCTATGGCGAGAAGAGCCCCGAGTTCATCCGCGAACGTTGCCGCCGTATCGCCGCCTTTCTGCTGGAAAAGGGCGCCTGTGCCCTGGTGCTGGCCTGTAACACGGCGACGGCGGCAGCCATCGCCGATCTTCGCGCCGCCTACCCGCAACTGCCCATCGTCGGCATGGAGCCTGCGCTCAAGCCGGCGGTGCAGGCCACGCGCAGCGGTGTGGTCGGCGTGCTGGCCACTACCGGGACTCTGCGCAGCGCGAAATTCGCCGCGCTGCTGGAACAGGTGGGGCGGGATGTGAAGGTCGTGATGCAGCCCTGCCCGGGGCTGGTGGAACGTATCGAGGCGGGCGAACTGGCTTCAGCGGAGACCCGCGCGCTGCTGGCTGCGCTGGTGGCCCCGCTGCTGGCGGCGGGTTGCGACACGCTGATCCTGGGCTGCACCCACTATCCGTTCATACGCCCCTTGCTCGAAGATATGTTGCCGGCTAGTGTCAGCCTGGTCGATACCGGCGCGGCGGTGGCGCGGCGCCTGCAGGGCTTGCTGGCGGAGCGCGGCTTGCTGGCGGGTGAGGCGGGCGAGGCCGGTGTCCGTTTCTGGAGCAGTGGCGAGCCTCGGCGGATGTCCGCTGTTCTTCCTCTGCTCTGGGGGCATGCCGCCAGGGTCGATTTCTTTGCCGGCTGAGCCCGCCGCTTCGATTCTGGTGAACATGGGATGGAACTCGTTATTTCAGTTGCTATCTGAAAAAGCAGAAGAAAAAACAGAAGAAAAAACAGAAGAAAAACATGGCATTCGACTAAGGAAGACCTGATGAGAAAGAGCATTGCAATGGCCGCCGTGATGGCGTTTTCGCTTGGCCCGGTGCTGGCGCAGGCCGTCGATTTCACGGCAGCGGTCGGGCGAACCGGGGAGTCGACCAATACCTATCGGATCGGTGCGCAGTGGGATTTCGGGCGTGGCTGGTTCGAGACGGGGGTCGGCAAATTGACCGGGTACTGGGACGCCGGCTACACCTACTGGGAAGGGGATAAGGCATCGAGCAACCACAGCCTGTCGCTGACGCCGGTTTTCGTCTATGAGTTCGCCGGGCAGTCGGTCAGGCCCTATATCGAAGCGGGTATCGGCATCGCGGCGTTCGAGAATACCCGCGTCGAGCGCAACGACCTGAGTTCCTCGTTCCAGTTCGAAGACCGTATCGGCGCGGGCCTGCGCTTTGCCGGTGGACATGAGGTCGGTATCCGCGCCCTCCACTATTCCAATGCCGGTATCAAGAAGCCGAATGACGGGGTGGAAAGCTTTACGCTGCACTACCGCCACTCGTTCTAGACGCGCTTGAAGTGAAGCTGGAAGCGGAAGGTCCCGTCTTGATGCCCGCTTCCACAACGGGCCGCTGCTTGGCTTCCAGCTTCCAGCTTATGGCTGGTCTTCATTCAAGCGCTTGTTGCGCCAGCCCTGCCCGCCGGGTAGCAGCAGGTTGAGCAGCAGCGCGGTAATGGCGCACAGGGAGATGCCGGAGAGGCTGAATTCGCTGTTACCGATCACCATGCCACCGATACCGAATACCAGCGTCACGGAGACGATGATCAGGTTGCGCGACTCGGACAGGTCGATCTGGTGGCGTATCAGCGTGCCCAGCCCGACCACGGCGATGGAGCCGAACAGCAGGCAGAGAATGCCCCCCATCACCGGTACCGGGATGCTCAGCAGGCCGGTGCCGAACTTGCCGACGAAGGCCAGGCCGATGGCGAACAGCGCAGCCCAGGTCATGATCCTGGGGTTGTAGTTCTTGGTCAGCATCACCGCGCCGGTGACTTCGGCGTAGGTGGTGTTGGGCGGGCCGCCGAACAGGCCGGCGGCCGAGGTGGCGATGCCGTCGCCCAGCAGGGTGCGGTGCAGGCCGGGTTTCTTGATGTAGTTCTGGCCGGTGACGCTGCCGATGGCGACCACTCCGCCGATATGCTCGATGGCGGGCGCCAGTGCCACCGGCACCATGAACAGAATCGCCCCCCAGTGGAATTCGGGCGCGACGAAGTTGGGCATGGCCAGCCACGGTGCCTGGGCAATGGCGCTGGTATCGACGATGCCGAAGGCGAAAGACAGCCCGTAACCCACCGCGACCCCCGCCAGGATCGGTACCAGGCGAAACAGTCCGCGACCGAGTACGGCGACCAGCAGGGTGGTCAGCAGCGCCGCCATGGAAATCAGCATGGCGGTTGCGTAGGGCACCAGTTGCGTGTTGCCGTCGCCGGACTTGCCCATGGCCATGTTGACGGCGACCGGCGACAGCGCCAGGCCGATGGAAATGATCACCGGGGCGATCACCACCGGCGGCAACAGGCGGTCGATGAAGCCCGGCCCCCTGAGGCGCACGGCCAGCCCCAGCAGCATGTAGACGCCGCCGGCGGCGACCACGCCACCGAGTACCGCCGGCAGCCCGAATTCGCCCTTGGCAGCGAGGATCGGTGCAATGAAGGCGAAACTCGACGCCAGGAATACCGGAACCTGGCGGCCGGTGGTCAACTGGAACAGCAAGGTGCCCAGGCCTGCGGTGAACAGCGCCACGTTCGGGTCCATGCCGGTGATCAATGGCATCAGCACCAGGGCGCCGAATGCCACGAACAGCATCTGGGCGCCGGACAGCGCCTGGCGCCAGGTCGGTTCTTGGGGTATTCCGGGCATGCTCAGATATCCTTCTGCTTGGTGCCGAAGATCTTGTCGCCGGCATCGCCCAGCCCCGGGACGATATAGCCGTTTTCATCCAGGTGCTGGTCGATCGAGGCGGTATAGATGTCCACGTCCGGGTGGGCCTTGCCGACGGCGGCGATGCCTTCGGGGGCGGCCACCAGTACCAGGGCGCGTATTTCCGTGCAGCCGGCTTTTTTCAGCATGTCGATGGTGGCGATCATGGAGCCGCCGGTGGCCAGCATCGGGTCGATGATCATGGCCAGGCGCTGGTCGATCTGCGGCACCAGTTTCTCCAGGTAGGTCTGCGCCTGGAAGGTTTCCTCGTTGCGGGCGATGCCGACCGCGCTGACCTTGGCACCGGGGATCAGGCTGAGCACGCCGTCGAGCATGCCGATGCCGGCGCGCAGGATGGGCACCACGGTGATCTTCTTGCCGGAGATCTTCTCGACCTGCACCGTGCCGCACCAGCCCTGGATTTGCTCGTTTTCCAGGGGCAGGTCGCGGGTGGCTTCGTAGGTCAGGATGGAGCCAACTTCCTGAGCCAGTTCGCGGAAATTCTTGGTACTGATATCGGCTCGACGCATCAGGCCGATCTTGTGGCGGATCAGCGGGTGACGAATCTCGTGAATGGGCATGAGGGCTCCGGTTTGTAGGTCGTGAACGGGTTCTGAGGTAATTGGCGCTAGGGTAATCCATCGCCGCTCGCGGCGCATCGCTTCACCTGGCCGTACTGGGCGAAGCCTCTACATGGCCACGCTCGGCGGTGCCGGCAGAAAGAGCCAGCAGGCTCGCACCTTCACGGACACATGGACAGCGCCAGCGGCGAACGATGAACCTCAGGCCTGGTTGCCAACCCGATCCTGCTATGCCGTTATTCGCGGGCAAACTGCTTCGATAAAAGCGCTGTAGGCTGGAGCGCTGGACGAAAAACACCGGTTGCCACGCTCTTTCGTACAGCCTCCGGCTTTCCAGCGCCCTTGTCGGCTCTTTGCCGTAGGGCCATCTCCAATGGGGAAGATGCCGGCGTGCTTGCCGCAGGCAGGCTGGCTGGTTATCTTCAGCGGCTTTTTCCGGGCTCATGCCTGTCAATTGGGAGCGTTGCTCATGTCCGCCGATCTTGCACATATCCGCCAGGTGATGGCTGAAGCCGATTGCCTTCACGACGAAGCCGAAGTGGAGGCTGCGATCAGGGCGGTCGCACGGCAGATCAACCAACAACTGGCGGAACGCAATCCGGTGGTATTCTGCGTCATGAACGGGGGGCTGATCTTCTCCGGCAAGCTGGCCACGCTGCTGGACTTCCCGTTGGAAATGTCCTATCTGCACGCCTCCCGCTACCGCAACCAGACCAGTGGTGGCGAGTTGTTCTGGAAGGCCAAGCCGGAAGTTTCCTTCATCGACCGTGATGTGCTGATCATCGATGACATCCTCGACGAGGGGCACACCCTCAGCGCCATCATCGACTTCTGCCACCATGCCGGCGCCGCCGCCGTGCACACCGCGGTACTGGTGGACAAGGCGCATCAGCGCAAGGCTCGCCCCGGCATGAAGGCGACCTATACCGGGTTGGTCTGCGCCGATCGCTATGTGTTCGGCTACGGCATGGATTACAAGGGCTATTGGCGCAATGCGCCGGGCATCTTCGCGGTCAAGGGGCTGTAAAGGGCTGCCGTTGCATGGCAGCGGCAGGCTTCAAGCTGGAAGTGTTTGCAGCCTGCTGAATTCGGGAAGTCTTGAACGGGGAGAGGCTGTTTCCTTTCTTCCCCCTGCGTTGTTACCGGCCCCCGCCGGAGCCCCAGGGTCGTTTCGCTACCAGAGCCCCGCTGGCGACCGTATGCTCGCCAGGTTCGCGGGCGCTTGCTCCGCAGGCCCCGGCGCGGCTCTTTGCCGGATATGCGAACGGTCGAGCAGGGTGTCGTGGCCCGCATTGCCGCCAATCGCTGGATTGGAGCGGCCATTAGCACTAAAGGATTACATGCTGAATCAAACCTTGGTGCGCTTAACCCGACGCAATCCTCTGGTTAGGGTTGGGGGCACGGAGAATCCATCAGGAGCGCCTCATGATAAAAACAATAAGACAGGACCTATTCAAACCTTCGCACGTTGCCCTGGCCATCGCCATGGGGCTGGCAACGCCGGTGTATGCGGTGAACTTCAATATCGGCGAGATCGAGGGGCAGTTCGATTCCTCGCTTTCCATCGGTGCCAGTTGGTCGATGGCCAGCCCGGACAGGGACCTGGTCGGGATCAGCAATGGCGGAACCGGTTTCACCCAGACCGGCGACGACGGGCGGCTGAACTTCAGGAAAGGCGAGACTTTCTCGAAGATCTTCAAGGGTGTGCATGACCTGGAACTGCGCTACCGCGACAGCGGGGCCTTCATTCGCGGCAAGTACTGGTATGACTTCGAACTGAAGGACGAAGGACGCCGTTTCAAGGACATCAGTGACCGCAACCGCAAGGAAGGCGCGCAGTCCTCGGGTGGCCAGATCCTCGATGCCTTCCTCTACCACAACTATTCCGTGGCCAACCTGCCCGGGACCGTGCGGGTCGGGCGGCAGGTGGTGAGCTGGGGCGAGAGCACCTTCATCGGCAACTCGATCAACGCGGTCAACCCTCTGGATGCGGCGGCCTTCCGCCGTCCTGGCGCCGAGATCAAGGAAGGCCTGATCCCGGTGAATATGCTCTATGTCTCCCAGGGCCTGAGCGACCGGCTGAGCATGGAGGCTTTCTACCAGCTCGAGTGGGACCAGACCGTCGTCGACAATTGCGGGACATTCTTCTCCACCGCCGATGTGGCGCAGGATGGCTGTGACCGCAACTACCATGTCCTCGGGCCTTTCTCGGCGGCGCAACAAGCCGCGCTCTCCGGGGCGCTGGGCGTCGATGTTTCGAGCGAGGGCCTGCTGGTACCACGGGGGGGCGACCGGGATGCGCGTGACTCCGGCCAGTTCGGCCTGGCTTTCCGCTGGCTGGGCGATGCGACGGAGTACGGGGCGTATTTCATCAACTACCACAGCCGTACGCCCAACCTGGGAATGAAGAATACCGACAGCGCAGGCCTGATGAGCGCCCTGGGGGCCATGAGCAATCCGATGCTCGGGTTGCTCGGCGCGCAGGCGGCGCTGCTGGGGCGGGGCCAGTACTTTCTCGAATACCCGGAAGATATCCGCCTCTATGGCCTGAGCTTCTCCACGGTGTTGCCGACCGGTACGGCCTGGAGCGGCGAAGTCAGCTATCGCCCCAATGCGCCGGTACAGATCAACACCGTCGACATGACCGGGCGCCTGGCCCTGAGTGTGCTCGAGGCGCTGGGCAACCCCGCTTCGCCCAATCTTCCCGCAGCCCTGGCGACCTCTGGGCTGGAGCACAAGGGCTACAGGCGCAAGGAAATCAGCCAGTTGCAGACCACCTTCACGCATTTCTTCGACCAGGTCATGGGCGCCGAGCGGGTCACCCTGGTGGGTGAAGTCGCCTATGTGCATGTCGGCGGGCTGGAGAGCAAGCGTGATGTGCGTTATGGCCGCGACCCGATTTTCGGATCGCCGGCGGGTACCCAGCAAAGCAATATCGATGCTGCGGCACGCTATGGCTGGAATGGCTTCGTCACTTCCAACGCCTGGGGCTATCGCCTGCGTGCGATTGCCGACTACAACAGCGTCTTCGCCGGTATCAACCTGAAGCCGAACCTGTCCTTCTCCCACGATGTCGACGGCTATGGTCCCAACGGGCTGTTCAACGAGGGCGCCAAGGCGATCAGCTTCGGCGTGGATGCTGAATACCAGAACACCTACACCGTCGGTCTTTCCTATACCGACTTCTTCGGAGGCAAATACAACACGCTGGTCGACCGGGACTTCCTCGCATTCAGTGTCGGGCTGAACTTCTGATGCATGTCTTGCCGCCAGCGCCGGTCGCTGGCGGCGTCATGTGGGGTTTCGGTTAACGCTCAAGATCAAAAGGAACGGAAAGCATATGAAAACAACAAAAAGACTGTTCAGTATCCTGGCGCTTTCACTGCTCGCAGGCAGTGTCATGGCCGCGGTTTCCGCTGAAGACGCAGGACGGCTGGGCACGACGCTGACCCCGCTGGGGGCGGAAAAAGCCGGCAATGCCGATGGCAGCATCCCCGCCTGGACGGGCGGCCTGCCGACCAATGCCGCGCCGCTCAAGAATGGCCACCTGACCGATCCCTTCAAGGATGAGCAACCGCTGTTCGTCATCACCGCGCAGAATGCCGGACAGTACCAGGACAAGCTCACCGCCGGGCAACTGGCGATGTTCAAGCGCTACCCCGACAGCTACCGGATGCGAGTATTCCAGAGCCACCGCACGGCCGCCCTGCCGGAGCACATTTACGAAGTGGCCAGGAACAGCGCACTCAATACCCGGCTTTCGGAAAGCGGCAATGGCCTGAGCGACTTCAACAGTGGCTACTACGCCTTTCCTGTTCCAAGTAATGGCCTGGAAGCCATCTGGAATCACCTGACCCGCTACCGAGGCGGCAATGTGCGGCGCACCATCGTGCAGGCCACGCCACAAGCCAATGGCAGCTATACGCTGGTGAACTTCGAGGATGAGGTGGCCTTCCCGAGCGATATGACGGACCTCGATCCCGAGCGGGCGCAGAATGTCCTGCTGTTCTTCAAGCAGCGGGTCACGGCGCCATCGCGCCTGGCCGGCAATGTGCTGCTGGTGCACGAAGCCCTGGACCAGGTCAAGGAGCCGCGCCAGGCCTGGCTCTACAATGCCGGGCAGCGGCGCGTGCGGCGCGCACCCCAGGTCGCCTACGACGGCCCGGGTACGGCTTCGGATGGTATGCGCACCACCGATAACTTCGACATGTTCAGTGGCGCACCCGACCGCTACGACTGGAAGCTGGTCGGCAAGAAGGATATCTACATTCCGTACAACAGCTACGAACTCGCCTCCAGTGACGTGAAGTACAAGGACATCATCAAGGCGGGTCATATCAACCAGGACCTGGCCCGCTACGAACTGCACCGGGTCTGGGAAGTGGAGGCGACCCTCAAGAGTGGAGAGCGCAACATCTACGCCAAGCGGCGTTTCTTCCTCGACGAGGACACCTGGGCCATCGTGCAGTCCGAGTTGTATGACGGCCGGGGGCAGTTGTGGCGGATCGGCGAGGCGCATTCGGTGCAGTACTACCAGCACCAGGTGCCGGCCTATGTGGTGGAGACGCTCTACGACATCATTTCCGGGCGCTATATCGCCATCGGCATGAACAACGAGGAGAAGCCGCAGCAGTTCGGGCACCGTGCCTCGGCCCGGGACTTCACCCCCGCGGCCTTGCGCAATGCCGGCGTGCGTTGAGGCGCAGGGCTTGCCTCAGTGAGCCGGTGAAGGGCGACCCCTGGGGTCGCCCTTCGCTTTCGTGGCAGGGCGCTTCCTTACACTTTGTGGCGGTGGCTTTGGCCGGGACGGTGTACATTTCAGACGAACTGGGTAGTGCGGTCTGGGAACTGGCTACACTATGAGTGTCAGGGCGCCGACCATAACAAGAGAATCGCTGCCATGTCCGTACGCTTCGACCCGCATGCGGTCAGTACGCCAACCGATGTAGCACTGCCGCTGCCTCCGCGGATGCCCCGCCTGCCGCCGGCGCATATCGCCCGCATGCGCCTGAGCGAGCGGTTGCTGGCCGACGATTGCCGGCTGCGCCTTTTGTGCGCGCCCGCCGGCTTTGGCAAGAGTGTCCTGATCAATGAGTGCGTGCGCCAGAAGCCTGGCGACACACACCTGCTCTGGCTGGACCTGGGCGGGCGTGCCTGCTCGATCGACGAGTTGCTGAAACGCCTGTGCGCCTGCCTGGGGCGTGACCCCGAGCAGGGGCTGGAGCCTGAAGCGTCGCTGATTCTTTTGCTCGAACGTGTCGCAAGGCCGCTGTGGATAGTGCTGGATGATTATCCCAGGGCCCCGGCACCACAGCTCGATGCCTGTATCGACCGCCTGCTGGATGTGCCCAATGAGTCGGTGCGTTGGTGGGTCAGCAGTCGGCGCCAGCCGCCCTGGAAATTGCCGAGGCTGATCCTCCAGGGCGACCTCCATGAGGTACAGGCCGAAGCCCTGGCGCTGAATGCCGAGGAGTTGCGACGGCTGCTGCTGGAGCACCGGCTGGTTGTCACCGAGACATTGTTCCAGCAACTCCTGCAAGGCAGCGAGGGCTGGCCGGCCGGCGTCTGTCTGATGTTGCTGCACGCCGATGAACAGGCTCTGCGCGAGCGTCTGGCCGCCGGCACGCCCTTGCTGCGCGATTATGTGCAGCGGGAAATCCTCGACGAACAGGCAGAAGACGTACGCCAGGCGCTGGTATCCCTGGCGTGCGTGCCGCGTTTCTCCGCGCAACTGTGCCGGCATCTGTTCGAGGGGCAGCGGGAGGGTTTGTTCGAGGCACTCAAGACCCGGCAACTGTTCATGCGGGCGACCGACAACTGTGGCGAGTGGTTTCGCCTGTGGCGTCCGCTGGCGATGATCCTGCCGCTGATGGCGGTCCAGGCGCCGACACAGGTCCATGTGCGGGCCTGCCAGTGGTTCGCCGCCCGGGGCGATATGCGCGATGCCGTCGAACATGCGCTCAAGGCCGGGCAACCCGATGTCGCCGCGAACTTCCTGCAGCGCTACGGGCAGGAGCAATTGCTGATCGATGACAACGTCTCGTATTTCCTCAAGTGGCGGGCCGAGATGCCACAGGACCTGTTCGGCAGTACCACGCGGCTGATCATTCTGCATGGTTGGGCGCTGATCCTGGCCGCCCGCCTCGATGAAGCGGAGGAATGCCTGCTGGAGCTGGGGCGTTTCTTTCCGCAGCCCGACGCCCGGCGCCAGGTGCAACTGCTGGCGCATTGGCAGGCATTGCATGGTTTCCTGGCGCGCCTGCGCGGTGAACCGCAGGCGCGCGAGTATTGCCTGCAAGCCCTGGAGGCCTTGCCGGAACATGCCTGGGCGCAACGGGTGCTGTGCTGTCAGGTGCTGACGCAGCAGGCAATGGCCGAAGGCCAGGGCGAACTGGCGCAGCAATACAACAACCAGGGCATGCGCCTGGCGCGGCTCAAGGGCAGTGCATTGTACGAGGCGATGCTCAGTATCGACCGTATACAGTTGCTGGAACTCGACGGCGAACTGGACAGGGCCGTCAGCGTGCTGGATGAAAGCCTGGAGATCCTGCGTGGCCAGGTCAGGCACAGCCCGATAATCGGGCGCCTGCAATTGCTCAAAGGGCATCTGCTGGCGTGCATGGGCCTGGATGACGAAGCCGGAGATGCCTACCGGTGCGGGCGGCTGGAAGCGGAAATGTGCGCCGATGCCTACGCGTTCTTCGGTTATGTCGGGCAGGCGGAGCTGGCGGCGCGTCGCCATATGTTCGCCAGCGCTTACCAGTGGCTGCACGAGGCCGAGCGCCTGGCGCAGTGGCGGCATGTCCCGGAATCGCGCTTCCGCGGTATTTTCCAACTGGTCAGTGGCCTGGCCTGCCTGCATCGTGGCGAGCTGGCAGCGGCGCGCAATACTTTCCAGCAGATCACGTCGGTGTATGCCGGCGGGCGCTACCTGTCGCCCTCTGGTTTCTATGAGCTACTCCCCAGGGTACGCCGCTACCAGGCGCTGATCGAATTGCTGGAGGGGCGAGCCGATCAGGCGAGCGCTCAATTGCAGGGGCTGATAGACGAACACCAGCTGCGGCAGCATCCACTTTTGGCCTGCGAGTGTCGCTTCACCCTGGCCGAAGCGCTGCATGGCGATGGCCGGTATGCGGAAGCCGAGCAGGTAATGCGCAAGGCTCTGGATGAAGCGGCCCGGCAGGGCCTGGTCAAGCCTCTGTATGAACTGCAGCAGCGCCACCCCCAGTGGCTGGCCAGGGTGTTGCCGGGAGGCGGGAGCCTGCGTGAGCGCCTGTTGCGCCAGGCACAGCAGGCGCCCGTAGCGCAGGAGTCCGGTGAGCCGTCGCTGAGCGATCGTGAGTTGACGGTGCTCAGGCTGATTGCCCAGGGTTGCTCGAACCAGGAAATTGCCGAGCAGCTGTTCATCTCGTTGCATACCGTCAAGACCCATGCGCGGCGCATCAACAGCAAGCTCGGTATTTCCCGCCGTACCCAGGCGGTGGCCCTGGCCAAGGCGCGCGGCTGGCTCTGAGAAGCATGCCTTTCAAGGTATTTGCCAGGGCGAGCAGTGGGGACGACTGGGCGGCGGGTATCCGTGCATACGCAGATGACCCCCCTCGCGGAAGAGGGCCGGGGAGGGGGGGCTGCCGTCAGGCAGTCCGGGACTGAGTGTCATCACAGAAGTACCCTGGCGGGTACCACCCCTCTTTCCCATCCCTTCTCCCGCAAGGGGAGAAGGGCGTCGTACGCTGCACACCGAAGCGATAATAGAAGTGGGCTACGACAACCGCAGGCAACATGTTGAAAGACCTGGCTCTGAGAGCCTGCTCAAAACCCCGCGAGCCAGGGCACCCCTGTGCGCCATGCGCACCGGTTTCGCCGACTGGCCTGGCAATCGCGTCAGAACTACCGCAGGCAGTTGTGAGCAGGCTCCATGAGCCCGCCACGGGCTTCGCGCGACTGTCGCTATGGCAGCCGCCATTGCTAACACGACAGGCGGTGTTTCAGGGCTGCGCCTCATCCGGGAGCTCTGCCAGCGCTTCGGGATTGTTCTTGAATGCCTTGGCGAAGACTTCGCGGTTCTTCGCCATATAGATGCCGATATCTTCGCACTGCTGGTCCGTCAGCGTTGGCGATGCCCTGTGCAGGGCCGTAGCCAGGGCTTCGGCCAGTTCGAGCATCCTGTCGTGACGATCGGCTTCTGCTTTATCCATGAAAAGACGCTCCAGGTCCCGGCTGCTGCGGTACACCACTTCCACGGCCATTGACCACTCTCCTGTTGGGTTGGTTACTGTTTTTTTATACAGTATTCGGGTTGGAGGCGCTTGGCAAGCGCCGGGTGGTCGCGGCATGCGCTGCAAGGAGCCAAAAACGGCGCTGGAAAGCTGGAGGCTGAAAGCACGGGCCGCCGTTGTTGTTCCAGCCTTCACGGCGCCTTTGCGTTATGGCTTGAAGTGTCCTTGCAACCGCTCGGCGCGAAATTCCAGGGTCTCCGGCCGGTAGCCGGGGCGTAGCGGCGGCAGCGGCAGGCAGGTTTGCCAATGCTTGCCTGGCAGCAAGTCGCCGGGGCCGCGATAGCGTGGCGCGTCATAGTTGCTCTGGACCAGGTTGAGCGCCGAGCCGGGCGCATAGGCCGCTATTTCCCAACGCAGGTCCTGCAAGGGCCGTTCGCTCTGGTTGAGCAGTTTCAGCGATAACGGTCGAGCCGCGGGACAATGCGCCGGCGCGTAGAGCAGTTCCAGTTCCAGGTGGGCCAGCCGGCTCGTTTCCCGATGCTCCTGCCAGAGCACCCAGGCGGCGATAAGGCCCAGCCCGAGCAGGGCGCCCAGTGAGACGGGCAGGGCTTTCAGCGGGTATTTCAGCAACAGCACCAGCCAGGCGAGTATGAGCAGTACGCTGATGATCATGCGGGTATCCGTGTGGCGGCGAGTCGATTCATTCGCGTTCTTCCCGGGATGTGTGGCGTGCCAGTCGCTCCAGTGCTTCGCGCAACCTGGGGTCGCTGATGCCATCGGCCGCCGAGAGAATGCCGTCGGCGGCATGGCGTGTCAGCGGTGGCACGGCCGCAGGGCGAGGGGTATCGGGGATGGGCGGTTGTACCTTGAACAGGATGCGCGCCAGGCCGGCGAAGGCCTGCATTTCTGCCAACTGGCGTTGCAGGCGGCGCTGCTGGTAGCGCAGGCGGGTTGCCCAGTGCCCGTCGGTGATGACCAGCAACAGGCAGCCATCACGCCAGGAGGCGACCTTGCAGTGCGCCCGCGCGGCGGGCTGCAACTGGCTCTCCAGCAGTTGCTGGAGTTGTTCCAGGCGCCGGGCCTGGTGGAACAGGGCCTTGAGTGGCTTGGCATCCCTGAGCAAGGCGGCGGGTGCACGAGCCGGCGACGGGCGAAAGGACATGGCGTCAGCTCAGGACAACGAGTGAACCGGCATGTTAGCAGATGCGACCCTGTAGGGCATGGCGGTCGCTGTCAGTAAGCCGTAGCGCATTGGGTAATCGCATGGACGCTCATCTTCGCTCCCGGGCAGGCATATGCCCTGCTTCAGCGGGCGGGACCGTGCGACTGGATTGGTAATGAGCGTTGTGATCTTGGGGTCATCGTCCCTGTGCGAATGCCAGGTGGCGGGACGGGGCACGCGTGAATACATCCCTGTAGCTCTTCGCCGCCATCCCTGGCGGCGAAGAGCTCGGCAAGCCACTGCCAGGCATCCGCACAGCCACTATCGGCGCTGCCTGAGGGAAAGAGCCGGCCCTGGAAATGATTCAGGCACCGCGCCGATAAGCTCTTTCCATTATTCGCCGTGAACCCGGCCAGCCCCGCGACATCACGGACGCCCGGACAGCGCCAGCGGCCTACGATAAAACGCACACCTGATTGCCAATCCGCTCGCAACGAGGCAGCGTACTGG
>NZ_QJUO01000055.1 GCF_004327335.1 Stutzerimonas kirkiae
GGTCCTTGCTCGCCTTGGGTGCCGGCGCCGGCACCCAAGGCGAGCAAGGACGCCGTGGCCCTGTCGCAGAGCGTGCCGGTCTATCCACGGCAGGCGCGGCAGGCGAAGATCGAAGGGCAGGTGACACTGGAGCTGCTGATCCGCCCGGACGGTTCGGTCGCCAGCGCCAGGGTGTTGTCGTCCAAGCCGCCGCGGTTGTTCGACTCGGCTGCGCTGGATGCGGTGAAGAAATGGAAGTTCCAGCCGCGTACCGTCGATGGTGTCGCCGTCGAGCAGCGTGCCCGGCAGACCATCACCTTCGGCCTGAAGCAGATCAGTCTCCAGTGACCGCGTAGCGCGCCCGGAAGGGCGCGGGCGCCCCCCCCGTTTCATCGTGGTACAGCAGGACAGGGAGGTCCGCCTTATCCGGCACAGGTCATCCTGTCGCCGGTTTTTTTATGCCCGTATTGAACTCGGCGGTTGTCGATGGCGAGTACGACATCTCCACGGCAGGCGATCATTACAACTGCACCTACGGATCAAACCAGGGCCTGTTTTCGTCCACCCACCATTGCGGCATCTTGCCTGGCGGGCCGCTGCCTGCCTGTTCGTCAATCGAGAACCTGCCTCCGGCGAGCAACTGATTATTAGTTGCCAAACCACGGATTAATCGTCTTTCGCGCAATGTAACGGCTTCGTCCTGTGGCACTTCTGCGCCGGCGAATTTTTCGCGGCGCAGCGCTGATTTATTGATATTTACGAATACCCAAAAGCCCTTTAGGTTTGCTCCAAACGAGGGTGCCGCCTGGAATGCGGCGACCCTATCGTGGTCAGCCTTGCAGCGATATAACCAAGTGCAACTCCCAACTTGGAAGTCCAGTGAGTTCGACTGAACAGGGCGCATGTATAAGAAATGAATCCCTATAAATATACCGGAGCCTTGTATGAGCGATTTCCCACTACGTGATAAGCGACTTAGTTATGCCGTGGCCATGGCGTTACCGTTTCTCTGCGCCACCGCTTATGCCCAGGAAAGCACATCCGCCAGCGACGATATCGTCATGTTGAAAGACTATAGCGTCGAAGAAAGCATCGAGGACAACCTCGGTATCATGCCCAGTGCCAGCAACACCGGCTCCAGTGTGTTCGGTGTCGGCAAACCGCTGGTGGAGACCCCGCGCTCGGTGACCGAAGTGTCCTCCGAGCTGATCCAGAACTACGGCTTGCGTGATGTCAACGACCTGGTACGGATGACCCCCGGGGCCTATACCGGCTCGTTCTTCGGTGTCGCCGGTTCGGTTTCCCTGCGTGGCGAGGAGGCCGACAACTACTTTCGCGGCATGAAGCGCGTGCAGAACTCCGGCAACTACACCACGCCGATCCGCGCGGCCAGCTCGGTGGATATCGTCCGTGGCCCGGTCAGCCCGGCCTTCGGCGCCGGCAAGATCGGCGGCTATATGAACTTCACGCCGAAGTCGGCGAAATCCGGTACCTCCAAGTACATCGAGGAACCCTCCGGCGAAGTCGGCATCACCGTCGGCTCCTACGACAAGTACATCGCCCACGCCGAAGGCGGCACACCCTTCACCCTCGGCGGTCGCCAGGGCGGGGTCTACGCTTACTACGAGCAGGAGGATTCGAAGAGCTACTACGACTATGTCGAGCCGAAATCCCAGCTTGGCCAACTGGCCTTCGATCTCGACCTGACCGACAACCTGCGCGCCGAATTCGGCGGCCAGTACCTGGACGCCGAGCGCCAACAGAACGCCGGCTGGAACCGCGTGACCCAGGACCTGATCGATCACGGCACCTACATCACCGGTGCCGCCTCCAACCTCAATACCCGCGGTTCGGTGCTCTATCCGGACGACGTGCGCGAGGGCATCGCGCCGGGTGTCGGCTTCCCCTCGGGCAGCGGCAACGCCCTGCTCGACGTATTCTGCTCCGGCGGCTACAGCGGCTGCAGCCTGCCGGCGGTGGACAACGGTTCGCTGAGCAATCCGGGCACCACCAAGCTCGACCACAACGAAACCATGACCACCAGGGCCGACCGTGGCGAGACCACGCTGCGTACCGCCTACTTCGACCTGATCCGCGACCTCGGCGACGGCTGGGAGTTGAAGAACCAGGTCTTCTACGAGGACATGGACCACTACAAGTATTCCAGCTACGGCTTTACCGCCCAGTTCGACTCCTACGTCTGGGAAGACAAGCTCAGCCTGAGCTTCCCGATGACCCTGGGCGAGGTCAGCAGCAACAACGTGGTCGGTGTCAGTTATCGCTACTACAACGGCACCGATCGCGAAGCCTATGGCGACGAAATCTTCGACCGCCGCGACATCTCGGTCGGCGCCACGCCGAACGACAGCTTCGACGCCGGCCATGAAGGCAACGTCGCCCTCGGCAACGGCCAGTACCTGCGCCCCTATACTTCGCAGAACTTCTCGGTGAGCAAGAACACCGGCGCCTTCGCGGTTTCCGACCTGAACTGGCGCGACTGGAACCTGACCCTCGGCTATCGCTTCGATCACTACGACGTGAAGGCCTCGGAGAAGGCACAGTCCACCGCCGGCACGCTGATCGGCGACGAGGACGGCGACGGCCATCCGGACTGGTACAGCGACGATGGCACCGCCGACTCGTTCAACATCAGCCTGAGCTACAAGACCCCATGGGGCATCGTGCCGTACTTCACCTACGCCGAGTCCGGCGCGCTGGCGACCAATTCGGCAGGCGGCATCCCGGTGGAGAACATCCAGAACGGCTCCTGGGTCCAGGATTCCAAACTGCGTGAACTGGGTGTCAAGTACGCCAGCCCGAACGGCAGCGTCTACGCCAGCCTGGCGGCGTTCGACCAGGACCGCAGCTATGCCGACGCCCAGAGTGGCACCGACATCCTGGTCAACAGCACCGGCTTCGAAGGCGAACTGCGCTGGCTGATCAACCGCAACTTCTCGATGAGCGCCGCGGCGAGCAAGACCCATGTGAAAGAGAAGGGCAACCCGTACACCATCCTCAACACCGCATCGGTGGCCGAGGCGCTGGGCGTCGACCCTTCGACCCTCTACGGCTATCGTTTCTACGATGCTTCCGGCTCGATCCTCGGCGGTGAGTGGGACCGCGGCGGTGTGCCGGAGTGGGTGACCAGCCTGTACGGCAACTACACCCAGCCACTGGGCGGCGGGCGGCTCAACGCCAGTCTCGGCTTCACCTGGGTGGATGCGCAGTGGGCGGACAACCAGCAGCAGATCCGCTTGCCGTCCTACACCCTGTGGAATGGCTCGGTCGGCTACGAGTACAAGAACTGGAGCACCCTGTTCACCATCAATAACCTGTTCGACGAGGAGTATTTCACTTCGGCCAACCTGTTCGATTCCGTCCTGGTGATGCCGTCCGAAGGCCGCACGCTCACCGCTTCGCTCAACTACAAGTTCTGATCGGCGCCCGGTCGCCGGGGCACCCACGGGTGCCCCGGTTCCGACCGCTACAGACCTGGGTACCTTCCTTGAGTACAGCTCCCTTCACGTCACCCGATCCCGTCGTCATCCGTCCAATCATGTTTGGCCTGATGCTGGCCATCTTCCTTGGCGCGCTGGACCAGACCATCGTCGCTGTCTCGCTGTCGGCGATCTCCGCGCAATTGGGCGACTTCCACCTCCTCGGCTGGATCGTCTCCGGCTACATGATGGCGATGACCGTTGCCACCCCGCTGTACGGCAAACTCGGCGACCTCTATGGCCGTCGTCGCCTGCTGCTCGCCTCCATCGGCCTGTTCACCCTGGCCTCCTGCCTCTGTGCGCTGGCCCGGGACATGCAGCAACTGATCCTCGCTCGCATGCTGCAGGGCCTGGGGGCCGGCGGCCTGATCACCCTCAGCCAGGCGATCATCGGCGACCTGATGGCACCGCGCGAACGCGGCCGCTACCAGGGCTACATCAGCAGCATGTTCGCGCTCGCCAGTGTCGCCGGCCCGCTGCTTGGCGGCTTGCTCACCGCCACGCTGTCGTGGCGCTGGGTGTTCTGGATCAACCTGCCGCTGGGTCTGCTGGCGATGGCGATCAGTCGCCGGGCATTGCTCGGGCTGCCGCAGCCGGTGCATCCGGCGCGCATCGATTACCTGGGCACACTGCTGCTGGTCGCCGCCCTCAGCGTGCTGCTGCTGGCCATCTCACGGGCCGGCGAAGGTCCGGCCGGCTGGCATGCCGGCGAGCTGTCGGCGCTGTTCGGCCTGGCCGCGGCGCTGCTGCTGGCGTTCGTCTGGCAGGAACGCCGCGCACCCGAGCCGCTGCTACCGTTGCACCTGTTCGGCCAGCGCAGCCTGGTACTCAGTGGTGTGGTGATCTTCGTCGCTACCTTCCAGGCGATCTCGCTGACCATGCTGATCCCGCTACGCTACCAGAGCCTCACCGGGCACGGCGCCGCCGAGGCCGCGCTGCACTTGCTGCCGCTGGTGATGGGCGTGCCCCTGGGGGCCTATTGCAGCGGGCGGCTGGTCGGCCTGCTCGGCCGCTACAAGCCGCAGATGCTCTTCGGCAGCATCCTGCTGCCACTGGCGATGGTTGCCCTGGCGCTGGTCGCGCCGCAGCAGGCCTGGTTTTCCGGACTGTGCATGTCGCTCTGCGGGGTCGCCATCGGTTGCCAGTACCCGACCTGCATGATCGCCACGCAGATGGCCGTGGCGCCGCGCCACATGGGCGTCGCCACCAGCACCGCCAACCTGCTGCGGGCGCTTGGCGGGACCCTGGGCATGGCGTTGATGTCGAGCCTGCTGCTGGTGTTGTTGCAGCAAGCTGGCGCGCCGGTGCGGGCTATCGACGGCGACCCGACCGCCGGCCTCGCGCCGGCGCAGATCGCCGATGCCTTCAACCAGTTGTTGCTGATCGGCGCCGCGGTCGCCTTGCCCGGCGTGTTCGCCGCGCTGTTTTTGCCTGATCGGCGTTTGCCGGCCCATCCCTGAATACACACGGGGCGCCGCACTGCACCGTGGCCGGTGACGAGCGGTGCCAGGAGTAGAGAGATGTTCGATGTCATCGTCACCGCCAAGCGCCGCGAGGCCGAAGGCATCTACAGTTTCGAATTGCGCCGCCGCGACGACGCCGAGTTGCCGCCGTTCGCCGCCGGTGCGCACATCGACGTGCAACTGGATGGCGGCCTGCTGCGCCAGTATTCGCTGTGCAATTCTCCGCGCGAACGGCACCGCTATGTCATTGCCGTGCTCCGTGAGCCGGCATCGCGCGGCGGTTCCAGTACCCTGCACGAGCGTATCGAGGTCGGCCAATCGCTCTCCATCGGCGAACCGCGTAACCTGTTCGCCCTGCAACCGGAAGGGCGCCGGCACCTGTTGCTGGCCGGTGGTATCGGCATCACGCCGCTGTTGAGCATGGCCTTCGAGCTGGCCGCCAGCGGCGCCGATTTCGAACTGCATTACCGGGCCAAGGCACCCACCCACGCGGCCTTCCTCGAACTGCTCGACAGCGCCCCGTTGAGTGCGCACACCTCACGCTATTTCGCCCGTGTGGACTTCGACGTGGGGCGCCTGCTCGGTCCTCCGCAGGCCGGTTGCCACCTCTACGTCTGCGGGCCGGAGACCTTCATGGCGCATGTGCTGGACAGTGCCCGCGGCCTCGGTTGGGCGGATGGGCAACTACACCGCGAACACTTCGCCGCGCTGGCTGCCACGGCGGCACCCGCCGACGGCAGCTTCGAAGTGCAGATCGCCAGCAGCGGCGAGGTCTACCGGATTCCCGCCGACCGCAGTGTGCATGAGGTGCTGGAGGAAGCCGGTATCGAGATTCCGGTGTCCTGTTGCCAGGGCATCTGCGGCGCCTGCCTGACACCGGTGCTGGAAGGTGTTCCCGACCACCGCGACCTGGTCCTGAGCGAAGAGGAGCAGGCCGGGAACAAACTGTTCACGCCCTGCTGTTCGCGTTCGAAAACCCCGCGACTGGTGCTCGACCTGTAACCCTCGCCGGGGGCTGACACATTCGACAAGGGCCGCCGCGCGGCCCTTGTCGCTATGGACTAGGACATAGCATGCAACTGCCGCACGCGGTTGTCCTCTCCATCTTCCTGCCAGCTTCCCATGGATTGGGCGCTCCAGCGATCCAGTGCGGTACGCAGTGATTCCAGGCAGAGCAGGGTGGCCTTGTTCGAGGTGCCTTCCTCGGGGATGTAGCAGGCGAGGATCGCCGACTTGATCTTGGCGTCGCGGATCGGCACGTAGACGATGTCCGGGCGCATCGGGTCGGGCCCTACAGAGAGGCGCACCTGGCAACCGATGCCCATGCCCAGGGCGACCATTACCGCGATGAACTCGAAGGAGTTGGCGACGATGCTGAACATCGGCTTCACCGCTACCCGGGAGAACACCGCGTTGATCACGTGGTGCAGGCTCTGCTCGCCGCTGGGAATGATGAAGTTCTCGTCCACCAGGTCGGCCACCTTCACGGACGCGCGATTGGCCAGCGGGTGTTCCTTGTGCACGGTGATGCAGGTTTTCAGGTTGTAGGAAACCACCTGCTGCAGCCCGCTCTGCAGCTCCAGGGCGTAGCCGACGATGATGTCCGCTTCGCCGCGCATCATGATGCCGGTGAGCTGGTTGGAGTTGGCGGTGATGATCTCGAAGGTGATCCGTGGATAGGCCTCGCGGAACTCCTGAAGGAAGCCGGCGAGGAACTCGCGCGCCGCCGTCTCGTTGATGCCGATACGCACGTTGCCAGTGTGCTCGCCCTGCAGAATGTCGATTTCCGAGCGGGCGATGGAGAGTTCCTTCATGGCCCGTTTGACCCGGTACAGCAGCGACTCTCCGGCCGAGGTCAGCCTCAGGCCGTTACGGTCGCGTACGAACAGCTTGGTATCGAGTTCCTGTTCGAGCAACTGGATCTGCCGGCGAATGGCCGAGGCTGCTATGTGGATCTTTTCTTCGGTGACCTTGAACGAGCCGTGCCGTGCCACTTCATAGAAGTAACGCAGGGCGGTCGTGTTGACGAAATGTGGGAGAAGACCGAGCGTCATGATGAGACCTGCCAACATGGGTGAATGAATAGCGAACTGCAACGGCTCTGCATGCGTGATGTGCGATCAGTCCCGTTCAGCACTGCACCACTGTTGCGCAATCCATTGACCTGGATCAGTCCTGACAAGCTCCTTTTATGGTTGTAAGACTGCGATGCAGTTAGCATGCCATTTGGTTTCCCGGCTGGCTGGCCGGTGCCCGCTCCCCGACGCGGTGGAACGGGCGCGAAAGGCGTGCGCTTCAGGCCATGACAGGACCAGAGCTGCCTTTGATCTGGATGCGGTAGCCGGACCGCACGTTCGGGTAGTAGTCCCAGATGGCCTTGTGCTGGGTACAGCGGTTGTCCCAGAAGGCGATGGAATGGTCTTGCCACTGGAAGCGCACGTGGAATTCCGGCTTCTGGCAATGGGCGTAGAGGAAGGTGAGGATGGCGTCGCTCTCGTCGCGCGGCAGGCCGTCGATATGCGAGGTCATGGCCTTGTTGACGAAGATCAGGCGGCGCCGGGTGACCGGGTGCTGGGCGATGATCGGGTGGGAGTTCACCGGTGCCTCGGGGCCGAACACACGGCGGCCATCGTGGGTAGCGGTGAGCCCTTCGAGATAGGACTTCATCAGCGGCGACAGCGCATCGTAGGCCGCGTACATGCTGGCGAAGCAGGTCGCGCCGCCGCCATTCGGCGCGGTCTGCGCGATGTGCAGGATGCTGCCCATCGGCGGGATTGCCGCGCAGGTCTGGTCCGAATGCCATTCTTCGCCAGCGACTTTCGTCGAGGTCTTGTCGAAATGGAGGATGCGGATCGCCGGGTTTTCCGGGAGCGGCTTGCTCTCGGTGGCCGGGCCGACGTGGATGTGCATCTCGCCGAAGTGGGTCGCCAGGGCCTCATGGTCGGTGAGACTGATCGGCTGGTCGCGGAAGAAGATCACCTGGAATTCGGCCAGTGCCTCATGCAGTTCCCTGACCACGGCAGGGGAAAGCGGCCTGGTCAGGTCGATATCGTGAATCTCGGCGCCGATATGCGGGGTGGTAGGGAGCACACGGATATTCTGATAACTCATGGATTATTTCTTCCTTACTGTTTGTTGCGGGTCGCCGCTAAGTAAGTGCGGCGAATTCATGGTTGAGGATCCAACTTTTGTCCGCAGTTTATGGCTATTCGAATGTCTGCAGAACATTGCAGCAGGCAGAGAATTTAGTTGTCGTCGAATCAATTTTTTGCGCGGTACCGGGCATGGCGAAGAGCCGCTGGATTAATTGTTATGGCGCAACTTTCCCTTGTTCGTTTATTTGAACTTCACGAGGGTACGGCGGTTATAACGGCGGACGCCGTCGGTGCCATTCACAGGCCTGTTCGTAGGCGTGCCCGGCGCGCAGCGGGGTGATTTCGTCGTTGCGCCGACCGACCAGTTGCAGGGCCAGCGGCAGGCCCTGCGGACCGAAGCCGCAGCAGACCGACAGCGCCGGGTTGTCGCTGAGGTTGAAGGCGATGCCGTAGCTGGGTTTCTGCAGAAACCCCCAGGGGGCCAACTGTTCCAGCGTTGGTGCCTCACCGGCCTGGATCGGGCAGAGCAGTAGGTCGACGTTTTCCAGCAGCGTGTCCAGGTTCCCGCTCAGTGCCCGCCGGTGCTCCTGGGCGCGGCAGTAGTCCGCCGCGCTCAGCGTGGCGCCCAGCAACAGCGCCTCGCGCAGTTGCACCCCGTATTGCTGTGGGCGGCTGCGCAGCCAGTGCTCGTGGTAGGCATAGGCCTCGCTCAGCAGAATCACCATGCCGGCGGCGTTCCATTCCCAGGGCGCGGGCAGGCTGACGTCGCGCACCTGGCAACCGAGCGCCTCGAAGGTGCTGATGGCGTCCTCGATGGCGGCGCGGGTCGGCGCGGAGGTGCCGGAGCGTTCGTCGAGAAAACTGCGCACTACGCCGATCTTCAAGCCCTTGATCTCGCCCCAGGGCGGATCGTCGGCGCTCCAGAAAGCCTCGTCCGGTCGCGCCAGCGCACGGTAGAGCAGGGCGCAATCCTCGACGTTGCGCGCCAGCGGGCCGAGGCAGTCGAGGCTGGGTGCCAGCGGCAGGCTGCCGTGCAGGTCGATGCGCGCGCGTGTCGGCTTGAAGCCGGCCACCCCGCACAGGGCGGCGGGGCTGCGTACCGAACCCGCACTGTCGCTGCCCAGCGCGCCGAGCAGCATGCCGCTGGCCACGGCTACCGCCGCGCCGCTCGACGAGCCGCCGGCGAAGTGCGCAGCATGCCAGGGGTTGCGCGCCGGCGGGCCGGGCGGTCCCCAGCGTGGCGTACCGAAGGCGAATTCATGGGTGGTGAGTTTGCCCATCAGCACTGCACCGGCCTGCTCCAGGCGCTCGACCGCGGTGGCGTTGCGGGTCGGTACGTGATCGAGCAACTGGCAGGATTGACCCGTGGTCGGCACTCCAGCCATGTCGATGATGTCTTTCAGGCCGAGTGGGATGCCATGCAGGGGGCCGCGTCGGCGGCCGCCGCGCAGTTCCTCATCGGCCTTGTGGGCGGCGGCCAGGGCGTGTTCTGCGGTGAGGGTGACGAAAGCGTTGAGCCCCGGGTCCAGCGCAGCGATGCGCCCGAGACAGTGACGGGTCAGTTCGACCGACGACAACGCGCCGGCTCGGAGTGCCCGCGAAGCCTGCGCCAGGCTCGGTGTATGGTTATCCGGATCAGGCGTCATGCTCGTGCTCCAGGTACTTCACAGAAACCGGGCTGGTCTGGCGCAGGAACTCGGTGTAGCGCGTCAGCATTGCCTGGGCGCTGGCCAGTTCGGCGAGGCGTGCCGGCTGCAGTTCCAGGCCATGCTGCAGCAGCAGTGCGGCCAGCCAGCGCTCCCGGGCGGTCTGCGCTTCGCAGTCAGGCGCCATCACGGGCATCCTGCCAGGCACGGAATTCCGCCCGCGACTGCTCGGTGGCCGGGTACAGGCCGATGATGCTGCGTCCGCGCGCCACTTCGGCGGCGGCGAAGACTTCGTAACGGGTCTGTTCCCAGGCCTGCTCGGCGATCTCGTCGGCCATCGCCAGCGGGATCACCAGCACGCCTTCGCTGTCGCCGACGATGATGTCGCCGGGGTAGATGGCGACGTCCGCGCAGCCCACCGGCACGTCGAGCTCCACCGCCTGCAGGAAGCCGAAACTCGGCGCCGGCACGGCGCAGCGCTGGTAGGCCGGGAAGCCGAGCTTCTCGATCTGCGCGCTGTCGCGAAAGCCGCCGTCGCTGACGATACCGGCGCAGCCGCGCGCCTTCAGGCGCCCGATCAACAGGTCGCCGCAGGAACAGGCGCGTACCTCGCCACGTGTATCCATCACCAGCACGCTGCCTGGTGGGCATTCTTCGAACGCCCGTTGATGGATGTTGCTGGCACCGCCGTAGCTGCTCATGCCGCCGACGTCGTCGCGCATCGGTATGAAGCGCAAGGTATAGGCGGGGCCGACCATTCGCGGTTGGCCCTTGCCCAGCGGCACGATGCCGGTGGGCACGGCACGCCGCACGCCGGCGCGATAGAGGCAGGTGCTCAGGGTGGAAACGTTCACCTGCGCCAGGCGCAGACGGTTTTTTTCGCTCAGTGCCATGGGCGAGCCTCCCGGACCAGGCGGCTCATAGCGGGATGGCGATCAGCGTGTCGACCTTGGACGAGTCGAGCACCACCTTGCGCGAGCGGAACAGGCAGCGGCCTTTCTCCAGCACGATGTGGTCGGAGTAGCGCCCGGTAGCGAACAGGGTAACGCGGCCGTCGAGCATGGTACGCACGCAGGTGAAGCCGGTTTCCATGTGGACCGACTCATCATCCATCTCCAGCACCTTGGAGTCGGAGAGGACATGGCGGTAATAGTGCGGTTCGAAGATGTTGGCTTTCTCGATCGCCTCGACGCGGTCGTAGAGCATCGCCTGGTTGTCGCAGAGCATGATCGACAGCGGCATGATCATCTCTTCGTTCTGACGGGTAGTGATGCGATAGATGCAGGGTTCGGTGAAGTAGGTCGGCCAGTCCGACAGCACGCCGTCGTCGATGGTGTAGGTGTAGTCGGCGATCAACTGCCGGGCCTGGGCCACGGTGATACGCTCCGTCACGTTGCTCATGTTCATTGCTTACAGCCCCATCAACGCGCGATAACCGGTCCAGAAACCGCGCACGCTACCTTCGGAAACCCGCGAACCGGGGATTGGTTCGATCCCGTGGCCACCCATTTCGATCACCGCCGCCTTGTCCAGGCTGCCGGCGATACCTTGCTGCACCAGGCCGCCGATCATGCCGTCCTCCATGGCGATCAGCCCGGCCGGGCCCATCATGTTGGATTGCTTCAGGCGCCCGTTGAGCTTGTGCTCGTCGTCGTCCTGGTAGCCGAAGGCGATCCAGCGCAACTCTGATTCATGCGTACCGACTGGCACGATGGTGCGCAGCGCCAGGCAGTTGCGCAGCTGCTGCAGGACGAAGTTGGGAAAGACCGTATGGATAGTCATCGAGACGCTATCGCCGAAGTCGTCCCACACGTCGGTCATCGACTTGTCGCGCAGGCCGAAGCCGTAGGCGCTGATCTCGGCTGAGCGCATCTCGGCTTCTTCGTACACTTCGCCGCCGGTCTCGAATTTCATCTTCGACCAACTGATGTGCGACCAGCCGTTGGTACCCATGGTGATGCCGCCCTCCATGGTCAGCCGGTCCTGCTTCATCACGCCGTTGAAGGCGTGCAGGATGGAGGCGTGGTAGGGGTCCTTGACGTTCTCGATGTACAACTTCCAGTTCGATGGCAGCTTCTGGCTGTAGGTGCCGAGTACCCGCAGCGGCTTGCCGCAGACGCGCTGCATGTTGGCGATCAGTTCCGGGCCGACATATTCCTCGAAGGGCGGCGTCTGCTCGCTGAAGGTGCCGAAGATCAGGCCGTTCTGCACATGCACGCGCAGGCGCTGCAGGCCGTTGTCTTCCTTCCTGAAGGTATCGGCCATGCCGCCCTTGCCGCGTACGCCGCGCTCGAAGGCGGCGGCGGTCATCTTGCCGTTCAGGTTGAAGCACCAGTTGTGGTAGATGCACATGAAGCGCTTGGTCTTGCCCTGGGGGGTGTAGACCAGCGGCGTGCCCTTGTGCGAGCAGCGGTTGACCATCGCCTGGACTTCGCCTTCGTCGTTGCGCACGATGATCACCGGCGTTTCGCCGACCTGTGCAGTGACGTAGCAGCCCGCTTCGGGGATCTGCACCTCGAGGCCGAGGAAGTGCCAGATCGGCCCACGGAAAATGGCTTTCTGCTCATGCTCGAACACTTCCGGCTCCGAATAAACCGCATAGGGAATGCGGCGCACACCTTCTTCAGGCCAAGTTACCGGTAATGGATTTTCTGAGTTTTTCAATGCTGTTTCCTATCTTCAGACTGCACGCGGGAGGCTGTCTTGGGCTCGCCTTATGTGGGCCTAAAATACGGCCGCAGGGGCGATGTTCAAACATCAAAATATGCTCGCGCTGCCGCGAAAAATACGCGGCGAGGGTTTCGCCATGCATGGCTGAAGAGCGTGGTTCCAGGAGACAAGCGTGAAGGAGGGCGAACCGGTGTGCTGGACTGAATATCCCATGGTTCATGGCCAGACATGGGGTGCTGATCGCTATGTTCATGATCGACGTGAACGGCTGAAATCGCTCACGACTGCCAAGATGCTCAATAATGAGTTGGGCTATTTGCGTCAGGAGATATGATCAACGATAAACAACATGACTTGATATAAATGGTTCCTCGGCCGATGCGGTCATAGGTGAATGAGCCGTTGCCGTCGAAACATTCCAAATAAAATGCTCGCGCAACTGAGCCGTCTTCGCTCTGAACCGCCCTGGGTATCGCGGAGGCTATTGTGTTTGAGTCAGGCTGCCACGGGGATGGCTGCCTGACTCTGTTCGTATAGTGCCTCAAACTCCGCTGGCGGCCTATTTCCTATCGGCTCCAGCAGCCGCTGATGGTTGAACCAGGCCACCCATTTCAGCGTTTCCCACTCCAGACTTTCTACGCTTTTCCATGGTCCTTGCTTGTGGATCAGTTCGGTCTTGTAGAGGCCATTGATGGTCTCTGCCAGCGCGTTGTCGTAGCTGTCACCGGTGCTGCCAACCGATGGCTCGATGCTGGCCTCACCCAGCCGTTCGCTGTAGCGAATCGACAGATATTGCGAGCCCCTGTCGCTGTGATGAACCAGCCGGTGAGGCTCAGGACGACGGGCGTGAAGCGCCTGCTCGAGCGCATCCAGAACAAACTCCGTGCG
>NZ_QJUO01000056.1 GCF_004327335.1 Stutzerimonas kirkiae
TCAGAGACAGGGGCAGGTGGCCATCGAGGGGGCGGGGCTGAACGCTTCCAATATCGACCGTTTCGACCTGATCACCCGCAGTGCTCGGCTCAATGCCGAGCTGCATGCCAATGAGCTGAATATCGTCACGGGGCGCAACCTGGTGGAGGCCGGGAGCCTGTCCGCCACGGCCAAGCCGGCGACGGGTGACGAGCCGCCGCTGCTGGCCATCGACAGCTCGGCGCTGGGCGGCATGTATGCCGGCGCGATACGCCTGGTGGGCACCGAGGCGGGTGTCGGGGTCAAGCTGGACGGGCGGATGGCGGCCAGCGCGGGGGATATCCATATCGACAGCAGCGGGCGGCTGCGGCTGAACCAGGTCGATGCGCAGCGCGACCTGCGTATCGTGGCGCCGGAGGTGGAGCTGGCGGGCAACGTCCAGGTCGCTGGCCAGGCGGACATCCATGGTGGCGCATCGCTCAGTAACCGGCGGGAGCTGACGGCGGGCAGCGCTATCGCCCTGAGCGGCGGGGCGGTGCTCAACCAGGGGCGTATCGAGGCCGGGGGTGAGCTGGGCATCGAGGCGCGGTCCCTGGGTAACAGCGGTACCCTGGGTTCCAGTGAAAACCTGCAGGTCGCCTTGAGCGAGGGCCTCGACAATCGCAGTGGCACCGTCAGTGCCGGCAAGGATGTCAGTGTCCAGGCCGCGACGCTGGATAACCGCCAGGGGAAGGTCGCCGCCAGGCGGGCGCTGGAAGTGAAGGCCGGTGGGCTGGATAACCGCCAGGGTGAACTGCTCGCCACGGGTGAGTTGCGCCTGTCGGCGGGGCAGGTGGACAACGCCGCGGGGCGTATCGCCAGCGGTGGGGCCCTGACGGCGCGCCTGGAGGGGCTGGACCAGCAGGGCGGCGAACTGGTGGCCGAAGGCACGCTGGAACTGAGCGGCGAGCGGCTGGACAACCGTGGCGGCCTGCTGGCGGCCAACGGCGATCTCGATCTCGATGTAAAGGCCATCGACAACCGTGGCGGCGAGCTGTCCAGCCAGGCGAAGGCCACTGTCACCAGTGAGTCGTTGGACAACAGTGCGGCTGGGCAACTGCTGGGCAACACCCTGCAATTGACCGCCGAGCGCATCCGCAACGACAACCAGGGGCTGATCCAGGCCTTGCAGGGTGCCCAACTCAACGGCGGCCAACTGGATAACGCCGGCGGCAGCTTGAGTACGGGCAACCTGCTGGCCATTGCCCTGAGCGGGAAGTTGAACAACGCAGGCGGCCTGATCGGCAGCGAAGGCCGCCTGGAGCTGTCGGCGGGGGCTCTCGACAACAGCGCTGGTGTCCTGTCCAGCGCCGCCGCGGCGAATATCCAGAGCGCGGGGGCGCTGCTCAACCAGGGCGGTGCCATCGTCACCGATGCCGGGCTGCTGCTGCGCAGTGCCAGCCTGGGCAACCGAGAGGGCCGTATCGAAAGCCGCCAGGGCGCGGAGATCGGCACCGGCGCCTTCGATAACCAGGCTGGTCGCCTGGTCAGTACGGACACCCTGGTGCTGAAGGCCGGCCAGCTCGATAACAGCGGCGGCACCCTGGCCAGCAGCGGCCCACTGAGCGCCCGCCTGACAAGCCTGAGCCAAGAGGGCGGTCGGCTGAGCAGCGGCACGACGCTGAGCCTGGACCTGGCCGGTGGCGCACTGAACAACGACAACGCCCTGCTCAACGCCCCTGGCGCCTTGCTGCTGACGAATATCGGTACGGTGAGCAACCGTGGCGGTGAAATCTCCAGCCAAAAAGCCTTTACCCTGGCGGCCCGGAGCCTGGACAACACGGGCGGCAAGGTCCTGAGCAACCAGGCGTTGAGCCTGCGTATCCAGCGGCACCTGGCCAACCTCGAGGGGCTGGTGTCCGCCCAGGGGCTGGATATCCAGGCCGCCAGCCTGGCCAACGGCGAAGGCCGGGTGGCCAGCCGAGGCGAGCTGCTCGCGGTTATCGACCAGGTTGACCAGCAGAACGGCGAACTGGTCGCCGAAGGATCGTTGACCCTGAGCGGTACCCAACTGGACAACCGTGGCGGCCTGCTGGCGGCCAACGGTGCTCTCGACCTCGCTGTGCAGGCCATCGACAACCGTGGCGGCGAACTGTCCAGCCAGGCGAAGGCCACTGTCACCAGTGAGTCGTTGGACAACAGTGGCGGCGAATTGCTGGCCGCGCACTTGCAACTGACCGCTGGGCGTATCCTCAACCAGGGCGGTGGCCTGATCCATGGCTGGCAGTCGTCGAGCCTGGAAGGGGCGTACCTGGATAACCGTGGCGGCACCCTGGCCAGCGACGAGCGCCTGGCTATCGTGCTGGCGGCGGCGGGTGGGGCGGACGGGCAACTGGACAATACGCAGGGCCGCTTGCTCAGCGAAGGCCTGTTGAGCCTGAGCGCCGCGAGCATCGGCAATGCCCAGGGGCGTATCGCCAGCGAGGGCGACCTGCGTATCGAGGCCGCTGGCCTGCTGTCCAACCCGCGCGGCGAAGTGTTCAGCGCGGGCGGGCTGTCGCTGAGTGCGGGCAGCCTGGATAACGCCCACGGCCTGATCGAGAGCGACGGCGATGCCCAGTTGGCGACGGGGGCGTTCGACAACGCCGCGGGGCAACTGGTCAGTACCGGTACGCTGCGGCTCGAGGCGGGGCAGGTCGGCAATGTCGCTGGCCGTATCGCCAGCAACGGGCCACTGACGGCCCGCCTCGAGGGCCTGGCCCAGGCCGGCGGCCAACTGTTCAGCAACAGCGCCCTGAGCCTGGACCTGGCCGGTGGCGCACTGAACAACGACGATGCCCTGCTCAATGCTCCCGGCGCCTTGCTGCTGACGAATATCGGTGCGGTCAGTAACAAAGGCGGGGAAATCTCCAGCCAGCAGGCCTTTACCCTGGCCGCGCAAAGCCTGGACAACACGGGCGGCAAGGTCCTGAGCAACCAGGCGCTGAGCCTGCGTATCCAGCAGTACCTGGCCAACCTCGAGGGCCTGGTGTCCGCCCAGGGGCTGGATATCCAGGCCGCCAGCCTGGGCAACGAACAGGGGCGGGTGGCCAGTCGCGGCGACCTGCTGGCGGCGATCGGCACGCTGCAGCAGCGTGGCGGCGAGTTCGTCGCCAGTGGCGACCTGACCCTCACCGGCGAGCGCCTGGACAACCAGGGCGGCCTGCTGGCGGCCAATGGCGATCTCGACCTGGCGGTGGCGGCCATCGACAACCAGGACGGCGAGATTTCCACCCAGGGCGCCGCACGGCTCAGCGGCGAGCGCCTGGACAACGGCGCGGACGGCACCCTGCTGGCCCGCCACCTGCAACTGACGGTGGCGCGGGTGCTCAACCAGGGGCTGCTGCAGGGCCGCGACAGCCTGCGCCTGGACGGTGCGCGGCTGGACAACCAGGGCGGTACCCTGGCCAGCGATAAATCCTTGGTGATCGCATTGGCGGCCATCCAGGGCGATGCCGGGCTGGATGGCCGGCTGCTCAACAACGCCGGCCTGCTGACCAGCGAAGGCAGCCTGACGCTGAGCGCCGGCCGGCTCGACAACAGCGGCGGCAGCCTGTCCAGCGCCGGCGCGCTGCAAGCGCTCCTCGGCGGTGCGCTGCTCAACCAGGGCGGCGCCATCGTCAGCGACGCCGGGCTGCTGCTGCGCAGCGCCAGCTTGGACAACCGCCAGGGCAACCTCTCGGCGCAACAGGGCGTGCAGGTCGATACCGGCGCCTTCGACAATAGCCAAGGCCGCCTGGTCGGTGCCGGCGGCCTGGCGCTGACTGCCGGGCAGACCACCAACAGCGACGGGCGTATCGCCAGCAACGGCCCACTGGCGGCCCACCTCGAGGGCCTGGACCAGGCCGGCGGCGAACTGTTCAGCAACAGCACCCTGAGCCTGGACCTGGCCGGTGGCGCACTGAACAACGACGATGGCCTGCTCAATGCTCCCGGCGCCTTGCTGCTGACGAATATCGGTGCGGTCAGTAACAAAGGTGGGGAAATCTCCAGCCAGCAGGCCTTTACCCTGGCCGCGCAAAGCCTGGACAACACGGGCGGCAAGCTGCTGAGCAACCAGGCGCTGAGCCTGCGTGTGCAACGGCACCTGGATAACCTCAAGGGCCTGGTCTCGGCCCAGGGCCTGGATATCCAGGCCGCCAGCCTGGGCAATGGCCAGGGCCGCATCGTCAGCCGGGGTGAGCTGCGGGCGAACGTCGGCAGCCTTGAGCAGCAGGGCGGCGAGCTGATCGCGGTCGGCTCGCTGGCCCTCACCGGAGACAGCCTGGACAACCAGGGCGGCCTGCTGGCGGCCAATGGCGATCTCGACCTGGATATCACCACCATCGACAACCGCGGCGGCGAGATTTCCACCCAGGCCACGGCGCGCCTCGCAGGCGCCCGCCTGGACAATAGCCAGGCCGGCCGCCTGCTGGCCAGCCAATTGCAACTGACCCTCGCGCGCGTGCTCAACCAGGAGCAGGGGCTGCTGCACGGCACCGACAGCCTGCGCCTGGACGGCGCGCGGCTGGACAACCAGGGCGGCACCCTGGCCAGCGACACATCCCTGGTGATCGCGCTGACGGCGGTCCAGGGCGATGCCGAGCTGGATGGCCGGCTGCTCAATAACGCCGGCCTGCTGAGCAGCGAAGGCACTCTGGGCCTGACTGCCAGCCGCCTCGACAATACCGCCGGCAGCCTCTCCAGCGCCGCTGCGCTGCAAGCGCTCCTCGGCGGCGCGCTGCTCAACCAGGGCGGCGCCATCGTCAGCGACGCCGGGCTGCTGCTGCGCAGCGCCAGCCTGGACAACCGCCAGGGCAATCTCTCGGCGAAACAGGCCGCCCAGGTGCGGACCGGCGCCTTCGACAACACCCAGGGCCGGCTGACCAGCGCCGCCGGCCTGGAGTTGAGCGCCGCGCAGGTCAGCAATACCTCCGGGCGTATCGCCAGCAGCGAGCGACTGAGCGCCACCCTCGAGGGCCTGGACCAGGCTGGCGGCGAGCTGTTCAGCAACACCAGCCTGAGCCTGGACCTGGCCGGCGGCGCACTGAACAACGACGATGGCCTGCTCAACGCCCCCGGCGCGTTGTTGCTGAGCAATATCGGTGCAGTCAGCAACCGGGGCGGGGAAATCTCCAGCCAGCAGGCCTTCAGCCTGGCTACCAGCCGCCTGGACAACCGCGCCGGCAAGCTGGTCAGCGGTGGTGCGCTGGGCCTGGCCGTGGCGGGAGCCCTGGACAACGCCGCCGGCGCGATCAGCGCCACCGGCCTGACGCTGACGGCGCAGCGCCTGGACAACAGCGGCGGGGCGCTGCTGCGCAGCCGCGACCGGCTCGAATTGAACGTGGCCGAGGCGTTGAATAACACCGCCGGCGAACTGATCGCCGATGGCGACCTGCAGTTGCAGGCCGGCAGCCTCGACAACAGCGCCGGCCTGCTCGCCAGCAAGGGCGACCTGCAGGCGCGGGTCGCCGTGCTGGTGCAGCGCCAGGGCGAACTGATCGCCCAGGGCAGCCTGTACCTGGCCGGGCAAACGCTGGACAACCAGCAGGGCCTGCTGGCGGCCAATACGGCGATCGAGCTGCAAGTCGATGCAATCGACAACCGCCAGGGCGAGATCAGCACCCAGGGCCAGGCGCGGCTGACCGGGCAACGGCTGGACAACGGCAGCGGCGGCACCTTGCTGGCCCGCCAGTTGCAACTGACGCTCGGGCGCGTGCTCAACCAGGACCAGGGCCTGTTGTATGGCCGCGACAGCCTGCGCCTGGACGGCGCGCGGCTGGACAACCAGGGTGGCACCCTGGCCAGCGACCAATCCCTGGTGATCGCGCTGACGGCGGTCCAGGGCGATGCCGAGCTGGATGGTCGGCTGCTCAACAACGCCGGCCTGCTCAGCAGCGAAGGCAGCCTGGGCCTGGCTGCCAGCCGTCTCGACAATACCGCCGGCAGCCTCTCCAGCGCCGCTGCGCTGCAAGCGCTCCTCGGCGGCGCGCTGCTCAACCAGGGCGGCGCCATCGTCAGCGACGCCGGGCTGCTGCTGCGCAGCGCCAGCCTGGACAACCGCCAGGGCAACCTCTCGGCGAAACAGGCCGCCCAGGTACAGACCGGCGCCTTCGACAACACCCAGGGCCGGCTGACCAGCGCCGCCGGCCTGGAGTTGAGCGCCGCGCAGGTCAGCAATACCTCCGGGCGTATCGCCAGCAGCCAGCGACTGAGCGCCACCCTCGAGGGCCTGGACCAGGCTGGCGGCGAGCTGTTCAGCAACACCAGCCTGAGCCTGGACCTGGCCGGCGGCGCGCTGAACAACGACGATGGCCTGCTCAACGCCCCTGGTGCCTTGCTGCTGACGAATATCGGCGCGCTCAGCAACAAAGGCGGGGAAATCTCCAGCCAGCAGGCCTTTACCCTGGCCGCGCAAAGCCTGGACAACAGCAGCGGCAAGATCCTCAGCAACCAGCTACTGACCCTGCGCATCCAGCAGCACCTGAACAACCTCGCCGGCCTGCTGGCGGGCCGTAGCCTGGATGCCCGTTCCGCGACCCTGAACAACCAGGGCGGCACCTTGCTCGGGCGCGAAGACCTCGACCTGGCGCTGAGCGGTGCGCTGGACAACCGCACGGGCGGGGTACTCCAGGCCGGGCGCGCGCTGCGCCTGAACAGCGGCGCACTGGACAACCGTGGCGGCTACCTGCTGGGCGGCAGCCTGCTCGATATACAGGCCGGGGCCATCGACAACCGTGCCGGCGGCCTGCTCAACAGCCAGGGCGAACTGCTGCTCGACGCCTCATCGCTGGACGCGGGGGACGGCGGCGAAGTCTCGGCGAAGGGCGCCATGCACCTGGCGCTGGGCGGCCTGAAACTGAACGGCGGGCGCCTGCTGGGCGAAGCGGCGGTCGCCCTCGACCTGCGCCAGGGCAGCCTGGACAACCAGGGCGGGCTGCTGCTGGCCAGCGGCCCATTGAGCCTGGCCAAGCTGGGCCACCTGGATAACCGCGGCGGGGAAATCTCCAGCCGCCAGGGTTTCGCGCTGGCCGCCACGACTATCGACAACCGCGCTGGCCGGCTGATCGGCAATGGGCGCCTGGACGTGACGGCGGGCAGCCTGAACAACCAGGGCGGCCTGCTCTCCGGGCTGCTCGGCCTGGGCCTGACGGGCGGCAGCCTGGACAACCGCAACCTCGGCACGTTGTCCAGCCGCGACGGCAGCCTGCTGGTCAACCTCAGCGGCGGCCTGCTCAACCGCGGCGAAGGCGCACTGGTCGGCAACACCGGCCTGGATATCCGCGCCGCGACCCTCGACAACAGCGACAAGGGCATCCTCTCCAGCGGTGCCGGGCAGTCCCTGCGGGTCGCCGGCACACTGGACAACCGGCAGGGACAGATCGACGCCCAGGGTGCGCTCGAGATCAGCGCACAACGGCTGGATAACCGCGCCGGACGCCTGGTCGCCAACGGCGGCCTGCAACTGACGGCCACGGCCCTGGACAACCAGGCCGGCACCCTCAGCAGTGGCGGCACCACCAGCCTGGAGCTGAGCGCGGGCCTGGACAACCGCCAGGGCCAACTGGCCAGCACTGGCGCCCTGGTGATCCGTGCCGGCGGTGCGCTGGACAACCGCGGCGGCACCCTGGCCAGCCAGGCCGGCCTGAGCCTGACCAGCGCCAGCCTGGACAACTCCACCCAAGGCACCCTGGCGGCCAGCGGCGCCCTCGGCCTCAGCAGCGGCGGGCACCTGAGCAACGCCGGCGACGGCCTGATCTACAGCCGCAATGGCCGCATCGACCTCGACGCGGCCAGCCTCGACAACCAGGGCGGTACCATCCAGGGGCAGGCTGGCCTGGGCGTGCGCCTCGACGGCGGCCTGCTCAACGGCGGCGGCACGCTGCTGGGCAGCGCGGGCGATGTCTCGGTGGTCGCCCGCGACCTCGACAACCGCGCCGGCGTACTGGCCAGCCTGTCCGGCTGGGTACGGGCACGGTTGTCCGGCTGGCTGCGCAACGAAGGCGCCAGCACGGCCCTGGCCGGGCTGATCCAGGGCCGGCAACTGGAACTGAACGCCAGCGGCAACCTCGGCAACGCCCACGGGCGCATCGAGGCCTGGGGCGGCGACGCCAGCCTGGCCGCCGCCGATGTCGATAACCAGGCCGGCACCCTGTATGCCCAGGGCGCCCTGACGCTGAGTGCCGGCAGCCTCGACAACCGTGGCGGAGTGGTGGGCGCCGCTGGCATCGACTTCGGCCTGCGTGGCGCACTGCGCAACGCCCAGGGCCTGCTGGAAAGCGCCGGCAGCCTGGCCATCCGTAGCGCCAGCCTGGACAACCAGGGCGGCCAACTGCGCGCCCTCGGCACCAGCGGCGAGACCCGGCTGACCGTCGCCGGCCTGTTCGACAACCGCGCCGGCGTGCTGGAAAGCGCCAACCACGGCCTGGCCCTGGCCATCGGCAGCCTGGGCAACCAGGGCGGCGCGCTGCGCCATGCCGGCAGCGGCGAATTCGCCCTCGACCTGGCGCGCCTGGCCGAAGGCGGCGGGGAAATCATCAGCCTGGGCGGGCTGACCCTCTCCGCCGACACCTGGCATAACGACAACGTCCTGCAGGCCGGGCGCCTGACCCTGGATATCGGCACCTTCAGCCAGGGCGCGACGGGGCAATTGCTGGCCCGCGACAGCCTGCTCGGCAAGGGCGGCAACTGGAGCAACGACGGCCTGCTGGCCAGCGATGGCACGCTCAGCCTCGAGTTGAGCGGCCGCTATGGCGGCACGGGCCAGTTGAGCAGCCTGGGCGACCTGACCCTGGCCGCGGCCACCCTCGAACTGCCGGAGGCCGCGCGCATCAGCGGCGGCGGCCTGACCCGCGTCAGCGCCAGCACACTGCTGGAGAACCACGGGCGCCTCACCTCGGCGGGCGACCTGCAACTGCGCGCCGCCACCCTGAACAACCACGGCACCCTCGGCGGCTCCGGCACCCTGGCGCTGTATGCCCCCAACCTGCTCAACGAAAACGGCCTGATCTTCAGCGGCGAGGATATGGGGCTGTATGTGGATACCTTCGTTAATAGGTATGCGGATGTTTACAGCTTGGGGAACCTGTCCATATCCAAGAACGAGAGTAATGCCCGTTCTACTCTTTTAGAGAATCGCTCCGCAACGATTGAGAGTGGCGGAGATATGACGATAAGGTCCGATAAGCTGGAGAATCGGAGTGATGTGTTTACGTTGGGGCGTAAGCTGGTGTCGGGTAACATTGCCAAGGAGTGCGACGACTGTAAGGGAGACCATTATTACGTTTACTACACTGCTACTGAAGTTTTCGAGGGCGTTGCAGATGAGGGTTCTCCCTCGGCTTACCTGTCGGCTGGTCGAAGCCTGCTGTTTCAAGGTGGAAATTTAAATAACCTGCAAAGTGTCATTTCGGCCGGGGCTGATATAAATGTTTCGGCTGAAGTTTTCAGCAACCAAGGTGCGCTGAATGGAACAATTGAGCGGGTTCGTAGGTTTTATACTGGTCGTCGAACTGATGGGGATATTTATCGCTATGATAGCGGTCAAATGCGGCCTTATAATTTAAATAATAATCCCGATTATATGGAGTATATTTTCTATGGCGGTATGGTCGGCTGGCCGCTTTGGGATGAAAATCCTTACTACGATCCAGATAATCTTCTTGAGCTACCTGAGGTGCTCTTTACATTCAATCTGGTCAGCGATGTCGAGATTGTTACATCTGGTAGTACCTCCAATGCGGCAGTCGTTCAAGCTGGCGGCAACGTCGTCATCAACGCCACCCAGAGCCTGGAAAACAGCGTCATACTTGAAAGCGCTACCGTTCAGGGAGGCGCTAACCGCACCGCTGCAACCAATGGCACTGGCACTGGTAAAAGTCTGGTCGTTGTCCTCAATTCCCAACTCCCCCCCGACCTCTCCCAGCAACAGGTCAACCCCCTGACCCTGCCCGGCTTTACCCTG
>NZ_QJUO01000057.1 GCF_004327335.1 Stutzerimonas kirkiae
GCAGATTACGCTCTACCCTTCCTCCCCACGCTCGGTCGCCCTCACGCAGTTGCGCTTCACTTCGTTCGCGGTGATCAGCTTACGGTGGGACTTGCACCCACAGGAGTGCGCCCATGCTGGGCGCACAAAAAAATACCCCGCATCCTCTCGAATGCGGGGTATCGCAGCACAGGTGTCGCGCGGTCAGGCCTTGACGCGGGACTTGTACTCGCCGGTACGCGTATCGATCTCGATCGAATCACCGATTTCGCAGAAGGCGGAAACCTGCAGTTCGGCGCCATTCTTCAGGCGGGCGGTCTTCATCACCTTGCCGGAGGTGTCACCACGAACGGCCGGCTCGGTGTAGACGATTTCACGCACGATGGTCGTGGGCAACTCGACGGAGATCACTTTCTCGTTGTAGAAGACCGCTTCGCAAACGTCGGTCATGCCATCTTCGATGAAAGTCAGCACACCTTCGAGATCATCCTTCTCGATCTCGTACTGGTTGAACTCGTCATCCATGAACACATACAACGGATCGGCGAAGTAGGAATAGGTCACTTCCTTGCGCTCGAGAATCACCGGCTCCAGCTTGTCATCAGCCTTGTACACGGTTTCAGTCGCCGAACCGTTGAGCAGGTTCTTCAGCTTCATCTTGACGACGGCGCTGTTACGGCCGGACTTGTTGAACTCGGCTTTCTGGATCACCCAGGGTGCGCCGTTGATGATGGCCACCTGGCCGGCACGGAATTCTTGTGCGGTTTTCATACGAACATCCGATGGAATTGAAAAATCAGGGAGCGAACACCTTCGCAGGCTTCCCTCCCCTGAGAATTGCCTGCAGGGATACAGACAGCTCAAGCCTTGTGTAAAGCCTCCACGCGAGAGGCCAGTTTCATCACCCATGGCGCACAAGTCGCGGCCTCAGGTGGCAAATGGGGTGCAATAGTAACCGGTTCCGACAGTAGTCTCCACCGCCTTATGCACTGGCCCAGTCGGCATGAAAACGCAGCAGATTGCTCGCCAGATCCCCGTTGAGCGCCTGCGCATCGGCCCAATACCCGGCATGCACGGCCAGCTCCGACTCATACGCCAGCAATCCGTTCCAGGCGTCCCCCGCCTCCTGACCAAGATTCCAGGCGTGCCAGAAAGCCTTCAGCGCGGCACGCGCCCCATCGGACAACCCTTCGGCATACAACCTGAAAAATGCCCGGAGCTTATCCCAATGAGCATCTTCTTCCTGGCGGTAGATATGCCAGACAAAAGCCCTCCCCGCCCACTGCGCACGAATGAACGACTCCTCGCCACGCACCGCATTGAAGTCGCAGCACCACAGCAAGCGGTCATAATCGTCCTGCGTCAGAAACGGTAAGACCACGATTCGTAGCGAGCCTCGCTCATGGCAGTCACCGGCGCGCATCCGCCCTACGCCCGCCCAGGCCTGCACATCCCCCAGGACCCGACCTTGCGGAACCAGTACCAGGTTATCTCGCTCGTCCCTGGACAGCTCGTCGAACCAGCCCGCCAGCGCCGGGTTTTCGTAAGCGAACAGGGAAATGAGACGGCAGCCGGCATCGGCCTCTACCCCCAGGCGGCCCAGGAATTCCAGACGCGCCTGGTCGTCCGCCTGGAACCGACTGCGGCGCGCCAGCAGATCACGCTCACGCAACAGGCCACCGCTGCCTGCCACGAACCCGGGAAAGAAAAAGTACTTCTGCAGGCCATCGGGGCGAAGCGAGGCTATGGCATGGCAGTCCAGGATCCAGTCTTCGGCACTCAGGTATTCGAGGTTGATCCAGAGAATCCGCCGGGTTGCCGCGGCCATGGCCCGTACATAAGCCTCCGGCAGATCGCAGGCAAATGCCTCGACGACCACGTCCGCCGGCTCGACCGGCTGCCAGAGCCGGGGCCACTGGCATATTTCCACCCCCGCGCAATACTGGCGACCCAGCTCACAGTCAGCCTGGGGGACCAGCCGGGCAAAAGTCCCCATATCATCTATCCACAGGCGCACGGACATTCCATGTTCGGCAACCAGTTGCCGTGCCAGGCGCCAGGTAACGCCGACATCACCGAAGTTGTCCACGACACAGCAGAAAATATCCCACGTGACTTTTCCAGGCACAGCCGAACTCCTCCTACGGGCACGACGAATCCTGCCACAAGCTCAAGGGCAGCACAGGCGATCGGACGAAAAGAAGACGAAGGTAGAAGCGAACGAGGCAGAAGAGATGCTTTATGGAGGCGACCCTGCCAGCCACACCCCGGCACACAATGTCACCGCTGCGGCTGCTCCCTTCCAGGCCTGACCGGGTTCACGGCTGATCGTTGCGGGGGGACCGGCAGGGCCACCATCAAGCATGCACACCCAAAGGTGCGCGGCGACATTCTACCGGCTTATCGAGAACTTACAACAGCCCGGCACACTGCCCACCCCTGTCTCGGCAACAAAACGGCGAATGCCCGGAGCAGAGCCTCCACATACAATGGAGCAGGCACCACAGGTTTTGATGCCATAATGCCTTTACTAATCGAAAAGGCGACGTACAATTGGCGTCATGAAACCGTCCCAAACAACTTTATTTCTGCTCGCATGGAACATGCCGGCATCCGGGGTTGTCACAGGCGGTGACTACTACGGCAATACGCCAGCATCGTCCATCTGACTAAACGGTTAAGCATGAACCCTATCAAACAGGCAGTTTATTCCAGTCGCACAGCTGACAAGTTCGTGGTTCGTCTCCCGGACGGCATGCGTGATCGCATCGCGGAGGTTGCCCGCAACCATCACCGCAGCATGAACTCGGAAATCATCGCTCGCTTGGAGCAGAGCCTGCTCCAGGAAGGCGCCCTGGACTCCGATGTCAGCATCAGCCTCGACAGCCCGGAGCTTTCGCTGCATGAGCGTGAGCTGCTGCAGCGTTTCCGGCAACTGACCCATCGCCAGCAGAACGCGCTTGTCGCCCTGATCGCCCACGATGTAGAACAGGCCGCGCAAGAAGACTGAGACGGAGCTCAGGCACGCCTGGACGACCGGAAGGCCGCCAGGCGTGTGATGATTCTCAGCGCTCCTTTTCTATCGCCGCTTCCAAGGTGTCGTTGAGAGTTCGCAGGACCTTGATACGAGCGAAGCGCTTGTCATTGGCCTCCACCAGTGTCCAGGGAGCGATCTCCGTACTGGTGCGATCCACCATGTCGGCGACCGCATGGCTGTAGTCATCCCACTTGTCACGGTTGCGCCAATCCTCCTCGGTAATCTTGAAACGCTTGAATGGCGTAGCCTCTCGCTCCTTGAAACGCTCCAGTTGCGTATCCTGGTCGATGGATAGCCAGAACTTCACCAGCACGATCCCCGAATCGACCATCTGCTCCTCGAAATGGTTGATCTCGCTGTAGGCACGCAGCCATTCTTCCGGCGAACAGAAACCCTCGACCCGCTCAACCAGCACCCGGCCATACCAGGAACGGTCGAAGATAGTGAACTTCCCTCGCTCGGGGATGTTGTTCCAGAAACGCCACAGCCAGGGTTTGGCCAACTCATCCTGGGTTGGCGCGGCAACCTGTACGATCCGATACTGACGCGGGTCGAGCGCCCCGGTGATACGCCGGATGGCACTCCCTTTTCCAGCGGCATCATGCCCCTCGAACATCACCAGCACCCCACGCTTGCGCAGCACCCGATGGCGAAGCAGTTGCACCAGTCGCGCCTGCTCCGTTGCCAGTTGATACTTGTATTCGGCCTTCTCCAGCGCCTGTGTCATATCGAGACTGTCAAGCAGCCCCAAGCGGTCGAGGTCCAGCATCAATGGCGCCGTATGCGGTTGAGAGGTACGACGTTCGTCTTCAGTTGTATTCAGGGCCGCCTGCAAGCCTTCGAGCAGGACCCGTCCGACAGCCAGGCTGCGATAGCGCTCGTCGGTTCCTTCCACCACATACCAGGGGGCGAACTCGCGGCTGCTGTGGCGCAGGATGTACTCGCCATAACGAACGAATTTGTCGTAGGTCTTGGACTGCTGCCAATCCAGCGGGTTGATTCGCCAGCTCTGCAGCGGATCGTTCCGAAAGGACTCGAGGCGCGCCATCATCCGGTCCTTGGACAGGTGCATCCAGAACTTGAAGATCAGCACGCCTTCATCGCACAGCATGCGCTCCAGGCGCTGGGCCTGGGAAATCTGCAATGCCAGGCCGGCCTTGTTGATCCGGCCATGTACCCGATCTTCCAGCATCTTGCTATACCAGTTGCCGAAGAAGATCCCGGTACGTCCCTTCTCGGGCAGCTTGCGCCAGTAACGCCATGCCGGCGGATGGGCCAACTCTTCGTCGGTTGGCGTATCGAAGCTGTCGACGCGGATGAGCCTGGGGTCCATCCACTCGTTGAGCAGCTTGATCGTCTCCCCCTTCCCGGCCCCCTCGATCCCATTGATAAGGATAAGCACCGGGAAACGAGCCTGCTCCTTGAGCTGGTACTGAGCAGACAGAAGTGCCTCACGCAAAGCGGGCACCTGTGCATCATAGGTTTGCTTGTCTATTGAATGACCGATTTCCGCAGACTCGAACATCTACCTTCCCTTTTCCAGCAATCGAAAAATGTAAAATGCCTGGCTCGATACCCTAACAGGCAACAAGGCTGCTTAGCGAGTGGCACCTTGCCACTCCATGCCAGGGCCGGCCCCCATTGCGACAGTAGCGCCCTGCGCCGATACGACGGCGGCTGCTAGAATCGGTAGCCTGACCACCTGGGAGCCCCCATGCCCAACACCCCTATGCCCAATAAAGACGCCCTCCAGCACGCTGATCTCGACTGGGACGAAAATGGCCAGCCACAATCGCGCCAGTATGGCGATGTCTATTTCTCGCGGCTATCGGGCCAGGAGGAAACCCGGCATGTCTTTCTCGCGCAGAACCACCTGGCCGAGCGCTTCAGCGCCCTGCTCCCGGGGCAGCGCCTGGCCATCGGGGAAACCGGGTTCGGCACAGGGCTCAACTTTCTTTGCGCCTGGCAATTGTTCGAAGAACAAGCTCCCGCTGGAGCACGCCTGCATTTCATCAGCGTGGAAAAACATCCGCTGACCCCGCAGGACATGGCCCGCGCCCTGGCCCTCTGGCCCACCTTGTCTCCCTTCGCCAAGCCATTGCTGGAGCAGTACAGCGCTGTCCATCCCGGCTTTCAGCATTTCATCCTGGGGCATGGCCGCGTAACACTGACATTGCTGATTGGTGATGTACTCGACAGCCTGCCGCAACTCGATGCACGCATCGATGCCTGGTTCCTCGATGGCTTTTCCCCGGCCAAGAATCCACAGATGTGGCAGCCTGAACTGTTCCGGCAACTGGCCCGGCTTTCCTCCCAGGGAGCCACATTGGGCACCTTCACCAGCGCCGGCTTCGTGCGTCGCGGCCTGATCGAGGCCGGATTCAGCATGCAGCGGGTAGCGGGTTTCGGGCACAAGCGGGAAATTCTTCAGGGCTGCTTCGATGGCATCCAGAACACCAGCTACAAGCCATGGTATGCAAGACCCGAACACAAGCAGGCAGAGCGCCATGCCATTGTCATCGGGGCCGGCCTGGCCGGATGCTCCACAGCCTTCAGCCTGGCCAGGCGGGGCTGGCGCGTCACATTGATAGAGCGCCACGAGGAGATAGCCCAGGAAGCTTCCGGCAACCCGCAAGGGGTTCTCTACCTCAAGCTATCCGCGCATGGAACAGCCCTCTCACGCCTTGTCGTCAGCGGCTTCGGTTACACACGGCGCCTGTTGCACAATTTACGCAGAGGGGAAGACTGGCAAGACTGTGGCGTCCTGCAACTGGGTTTCGATGCCAAGGAGAGCGCCCGCCAGCAGGAGCTGGCACGGCACTTTCCTGCAAGCCTGCTGCAGCTTATCGACCAGGAAACAGCCGAACGGCGATGCGGTATGCGACTGGGCAGCGGCGGGCTATTTTTCCCGGAGGCCGGCTGGGTCCATCCTCCCGCACTGTGCCAATGGCTGGCTGGCTATCCCGGTATCGAGCAGTTGATGCACCACCAGGCCCTGCAACTGCAGCGCCTGGATGGCGAATGGCAGGTACTGGAACACGGCGCAATAATCGCCCAGGCTCCGCTCGTGGTACTGGCCGGTGCCGCGGACTGTGCCCACTTCAGCCAAACCGACTGGTTGCCACTCAAGCGCATCCGAGGCCAGATCACCAGGCTGCCGGCGAATGCGGCGAGCAGCGAACTGCAATGCGTGGTCTGTGCCGAAGGCTATGTCGCTCCCGGAAGGAGTGGGGAACATACCCTCGGGGCCAGCTTCAACTTCCAGCGCCACGACAGCGAACCAAGCCAGGAGGAGCACGCCAGTAACCTGGCCATGCTCGAGGAGATATCCGGCGACCTCCATCGGCGCCTGACCCCCTCCCTCGACGGCCTGGAAGGCAGGGCATCACTACGCTGCACCAGCCCCGACTATATGCCGCTGGTTGGCCCCCTGGCCAATGCCGAGGCTTTCGCCCATGTCTATGCCAACCTGGCCAGGAATGCCCGGCATACTCCCGAACACCCCTGCCCCTGGCATCAGGGCCTCTACATCAACACGGCACATGGCTCACGCGGCCTGATCAGCGCCCCGCTATCGGGAGAGCTATTGGCAGCCTGGATCGACGACGAGCCCCTGCCTCTTCCCAGGGATATAGCGGAAGCCTGCCACCCGAACCGCTATCTATTGCGAAGCCTGATCCGCAGGACCACATGATGGTTCCGCATCGCCTGGCAGCAACACTTGCCCACATGAACTCGGAGAAAGCCGGATATGCTGATTCCACACCAAATGCTGGAGCCGGACACCCTGACCCGGCTCCTGGAAGACTTCGTCACCCGGGATGGCACCGACAATGGCGACGAAACCCCCTTCCATACTCGCGTTCAGCGCGCCAGGACAGCCCTCGAAAAAGGCCAGGCAGTCATCGTCTTCGATAGCGACTCCCAGCAATGCCAACTGGCCCTCAAGCAGGAAGTCCCGAAAGAATGGCTCGAAGAGCCGCCGCCACGTCAGCCATGCTGAAATCAGCGTCTATTTCGCCATGACAAGCTTTGGCCGCAAGCGAAGCGCCAACAGGGACATGCACACCGCCAGCAGCGCCAGGACCGTGAAAGGCTTCTGGTAATCTCCGGCAAAATCTCGCCCTATTCCAACAAGGATAGGGGACAGGCATGCCAGGCCATATCCGCTGCACAACATCATTGCGGTCAGGCGGCTGACATCCAGTGGTGTACTGGCCTCATACATCGGCAACACCAGGGACAGCGAGAAACTGCCATTCAACGCCACGCCCAGTACCATGCAGACAGCCAACGGGGACCATTGCGGGGCCCAGGCGACCAGGGACAGGCTGCACGCCGCAACGAGCCCGCAAGCCGCCATCCATAGATACCGATGGCCGAACCGCTGCACCAGCCAGGGGATGGCAAAAGAACTGGGCAGACCGATGAGCATAAAGGCACTGAAGAAGGTATTGCTGTGCAATATGCCATAGCCTGCCTCATGGTAACGGGCTACCAGCCATGTCACCAGGGCATAGAAAAGCCCAGCCTGCAGGGTAAAGAACAGACTGATCAGCCAGGCCCTGCCGGAACGCCATGGCAGGCCGGAAGCATTACGGGCAGAAGCCTCCGGCTGATTCGGCAAGCGTAGCCAGATAGCGAAAGCCAACAAGGCTGGCAGGGTCCAGGCCGCCAGCCCGAGATTCCAGGCCCCTCCCAGGTAATCGGTCACCGGAGCCGTCACGACAGCCCCCAGCGTGCCCCCTATGGCCATACTCAGTGCATACCAGGCAGCGATCTTGCCCATTCGGTCGGAGAAATAACGCTTGATATAGCCGGAAAGCAACGGCCCTGCCATAGCGATGGCAGCTCCGACCAGAACGGCGCTGCCGATAAGAATCCACTCCTGATGCCCGAACAGACGCAGGCTCAAGGCCAGGGAAACAGTGGCCAGGCAGAGTGCAATCGCCCTCTCCAAACCGAACCTCACAGCCAATCGGGGAGCCAATGGCGCCAACAGCCCCATCAACAGGACAGGCAGGGCTGTCGTGAGGCTGACAAGGCCGCGGCTCAGTGCCAGATCCGAAGCGATGCGCTCGATGAGCGGAGCAAAAGATGTGATGGCAGGTCGCAGGTTGATTGAAGCCAGAACCAGCGCCAGAAACAGAAACCAGCGAGATGAGTGTTTCACCATATCCTCGGACAACGTCAAGAAAAAGCCCAGGCACCCTACTCTCCCGAATCTACCCGCGGCAAGGGTGCTCTATTGGTCGTGTTGTCGCGAGCCCGAGCTATGGAAAGAGCCATCAGCGCAGTACCGCATCATCCGCAGGGCTTTCGGTTTCGCCGGCCCTTTCCCACAGGCACCACCGCTAGTGGCTGTGCGAATGCCGGGTACTCGGTCGGGGCCTCCGGGCCGGCAAAGAGCTACAGGGAGGTATTCACGCGCGCCCCGTCCGCTACCTGGCATTCGCACAGGAACGATGAACCCGAGATCGCGCTGAAGCCAGACCTCTTGCCAATCCAGTTGATGAGACGAAGCTCTTGCGTACCCAGGCACCCCGTTCGCGGGCAGCCCATGCCTGCGAGAGCCGCCCATTATTTTACCACCCAAAAAAGAACGCCCCGATCCATAAGGACCGAGGCGTTCGTGTAGAAGCTTGACGATGACCTACTCTCACATGGAGAAACTCCACACTACCATCGGCGATGCGTCGTTTCACTACTGAGTTCGGGATGGGATCAGGTGGTTCCAACGCTCTATGGTCGT
>NZ_QJUO01000058.1 GCF_004327335.1 Stutzerimonas kirkiae
GTTCCGGCGGCGGTGGCGGAGGAATCTCCACCATGCTCACCCGGGTCACTTGCGGCGGCTCTTCTTCCTGTGGCGCCTGCTTGACCTCGACCAGGGCGAACGCAGCAATCATCAGCGCCATCAGCAGCGCCGAGCCAGCGATCGCCAGCGGCATCGGCAGGTGGTGCTCATGGCGGTCTTCCGTGGCCCAGAGGGCGCCACTGCGAACCGTGGGTTGTCTGTTCTCGCCCATCACTTTTGCGTCGCCAGGCCGATGGCGCTGATCCCGGCGCCGCGCACCAGGTCCATTGCGTGGACGATGCTTTCATACTGGCTGCCACGGTCGCCGGCGATCACCACGTCGAGCTTGCCGGTCTGCTGCATCTCGGCCAGCCTGGCAGCCAGTTGGGCGTCATCCATCTGCGCACCGTCCACGTAGAGCCCGCCATCGGCGGACACGCCGATGTTGAGGGTAACCGATTCGATCCGGTCCTGGGTCGAGGATTGCGGCAGGTCCAGGGTGATCCCGGCGCCCTGGATCATCTCGAGCATGATCATCACGAAGAACACCAGCAGGAACATCATCACGTCGATCATCGGGATGATCTCGATGCGTGAGTGCTGCTCGGAGCCTAGGTACGAGGATTTCTTGGCCATGGGGAACTTCTCCGCTGCGGCGTGGGCTCAGAAAGTCGCGAAGCGGCTGACCAGCATCGACTTGATCAGCTCCATCTGGTTGACGACCAGGCGGATGCGCTTGTTGAAGTAATTGAGGAACACCACGCAGGTGATGGCGATGCACAGGCCGACGGCGGTGGCCACCAGCGCATGGGCGATCGGCCCGGTCACCGAACTGACCTGCTGCGAACTGTTGGTGGCGAGCACGCTGAACACCTGGATCATGTGGATGATGGTGCCGAGCAGCCCGAGCAGCGGGCCAAGGGTGACGCAGGTGTCGAGCACCCAGAGGTTGCGATCCAGATGCGGCACCTGGACCATGATGGTCTCGTCGACCTCGCGCTCCATCGCGGCTTCGGTCTTGCCGCCGGCCTCCAGCGCCGCCACTACCAGCTTGCCCTGGGCGGTGCCCCGGTAATGCTCGGCGACCTTCCTCGCGTCAGCCAGATTACCCTGGGCGACATGTTGCAGATCGGCATCCAGGCTGGCACCGGACTTGATGCTTCTACGAAAGAAGAAGTAGCGCTCGATAATGACCCCAATACCGATGACGAAAATCACCAGCATCAGCGGAATGATGCCCCACGAGTCTTTCGAGTATTGAATAATGGCTTCTAACATGTCTTATCCTTGCTCAGGTAATTAACGGTAAGTGTCTGGTCCTGGCGGCCCGGATATATAGTGCGGCGCATATTCGAAGTTCACCGACCTGCAATCACGCGGCACAGCGAACTCGCACCGGTAAACTAAACCGGCACCCCATTTATCAAGTACAGCCAAACGGCATCGCTCGAACCCGGCCATCGGCGACATCATCGGGTTCGCCGAACCTGAAGTGCTACCTGTTCCAAGGCGTGCCGGGTCGAATGGATGACATCAGGGCCATCGCATTCTTATTTGCCGCGGGTCGCCCAGCGGGTGAAGCGTTTTTCGATCAGCACGCAGGCCTGGTAGGCAAGTACCGCCATTGCGGCGATCACGATCAGCCCGGCGAACACCAGCGGCACATCGAAACGCGACGAGGCGGCCTGCATGAGGAAGCCGATGCCTTCGTTGGAGGCGATGGTTTCCGAGAGCACCGAGCCAACAAAGGCCAGGGTGATGGAGATCTTCAACGAGGCGAACAGGTAGGGTGTCATCCGCGGGATACCGATCTTGGTCAGAATATCCAGGCGCCTGGCACCGAGGGAGCGCATCACATCCTCCATTTCCGGGTCGATGGTCGACAGCCCGGTGGCGACGTTGACGATGATCGGGAACACCGCCAGGGAAAACGCGGTGACCATCGCCGGTACCGCACCGATACCGAACCAGAGCACGAAGATCGGTACCAGGGCCACCTTCGGAACAGCGTTGAAGGCGATCAGCAGCGGGTAGAAACCGCGGTAGATCAGCGGCGAGGCGCCGATGGCGAGGCCGAAGAGCATGCCGAAGACTACCGCGAAGGCGAAACCCAGGCCCGTGGTGTAGAGCGTATGCAGGGCGTTCGGCCAGATCACGTCGTAGTGTTCGATGAGCGACCTGGCGATCTCGGTGGGCGCCGGCAGCATCAGGCTGGCGTTGCCCATGGCCAAGGAGACGATCTGCCAGAGCAGCAGCAGTACCAGGGTGGTCACCCAGGGCATGAGGCTTTCTATCGAGGACTTCCGGGAGTTGTTCATCAGCCGCGCGCCTCGACGATCTTCTCGCGTATTTCATGGACGATTTCGCTGAACAACGGCTCGAAGGTGCAGCTCAAGGCACGCGGTCGCGGGATGTCGACCTGGCGTTCGAGGATGATCCTTCCGGGACGCTTGCTCAGCACGATCACCCGGTCGGCGAGGAACACCGCCTCGCGCAGGTCGTGGGTGACCAGGATCGAACTGAAGCGCTGCTTCATCCAGAGCGCCTGGGTCATCAGCCACAGCTCCTCGCGGGTGAAGGCATCGAGCGCACCGAAGGGCTCGTCGAGCATCAGCAGCTTGGGCTCGTGGACCAGCGCGCGGCAGACGTTGGCGCGCTGCTGCATGCCGCCGGACAGCTCCCAGGGGAACTTGTCGGCGAACTCCAGCAAGCCGACGGTATCCAGCAGGCGCCGGGCCTTCTCGACATACTCGTCGGCGTTCCGGCGCAGGCGCTTGCGGTGCGGCTGTACCAGTTCGAAGGGCAGCATCACGTTGCTCAGGGTCGAGCGCCAGGGCAACAGGGTGGAGTTCTGGAAGGCCATGCCGACCCCCATTACCGGGCCAGTCGCCTTTCGCCCCTGAATGAACACCGCACCGCCGTCCGGCGGCAGCAAGCCGGTCACCAGCTTCATCAGGGTCGACTTGCCACAGCCGGACGGGCCGACCACGGCGACGAACTCGCCCTCGCGAACCTTCAGGTCCAGACGGTCGATGGCCAGCGTCTGCTCGTCCCCGTCGCCATAGACCAGGCTGACGTTGCGCAGATCGACATAGAGTTGTTCCATGGGTGGCGCCGCCACCGGTCCGGGCGGCGCGCTGGCCACCTCGGCATAGGCGAAGGCGCCCGTAGTACGTTCGCTGATACTCGACACCCGATGCTCCTCATCTTTTTGGCATTACCGCCCGCACAACGCGCTGGCGCGCTGATCGGTACAGCGCCCGGCTCGGACTGGCATGCCTTTTCTAATTTCGGTCACAGGGACCGGCACGTGGCTAACAACGTGGTCGGCTCCGCAGGTGGGGCCGGCCAACGAGCACCGGGAAAGCGGCGATGCCCGCTGAATCTGTGGCGTCTGTTACGGGGTAGCGATGCTCAGTTCGCTCTGCGGCGGCAGGTAGTCGGCGGTAAACACCTGGCTGGTCGGCGGTCGCTCGACACCCAGGGCCTCGCTGATCTGCTCGATGGAGCGATTCAGCCGCCCCGGGTCGATATTGCTCAGGCCGTTCTGCTTCACATGCGGGGTGAGCACCGCGACCTGGGTGGCGAATTCCAGGTGCTCGGCTTCGTAATCGGCATCGAGCATCGAGTTGTATTGCTTGAGCGAGGCGATCGCCGCCTGTGGGTCGCTGATGGTGGTTTTGATCCCCGCCACGGTGCAACTGAGGAAGTCGCGCATCTGCTGCGGGTGGGCCTCGGCCCAGGCCGGCTTGGCGATCACCGCGTTGCCCGGCACGTCGACGCCGTACTCGGCGAACGGCATGCTGAAAATATCCTCCCTCTTCACGCCCAGTGCGCGCAGCCCGTTGACCACGGTGAGGATGTGCCCGGCCGCGGCATCGGCCTGGCCGCGCACCACGCTGGCCTGGCGCAGATTGACCGAAACGTTGACCCAGGAAATCTTCCCGGGATCGATGCCGTTCTCCTTGGCGAAGGCCGGGAACAGCACCCGACTGGCTTCGCCCTGGGTGTCGGCGATGCGCTTGCCCTCCAGCGCCTTGGGCGAGCCGATGCCAGAAGACTTGAGCACGTTGACCGACGCCGAGGAGCGGTCGCTGACGATGAAGGTGGCCACCAGCGGGTTATTCGGATGCTTGGCGTTGTAGGCGACGATGCTGCCGAAGTCGGCCACGCCAATATCGTAGGAGCCCGCCGCCACCTTGCTGATGGTGTCGCCCGAGCCGAACCCGCGGTCGATCGACACATCGAGTTTCTTCTCCTGGAAGCAGCCACTCTTGGCGGCCGCCGACCACATCGCCTGGGGCCCTTCGAAGGCCCAGTCCAGTACCACCTTGAGCGGCATGTCTGCTGCGGATACCGGTGAGGTCAGGGCAAGTCCCACCCCAACAGCCAGCAGCGCTTTCGGCACGTAATTCATCTCGACCTCTTGGGCATGGCGACAAGTTCGATCCAACGGTACTGGCGCACTCCGCGCAGTGTAAAGATGAGATTTTCGGTCATCGTGCGCGAATTATTGGCGCTTCCGGCGCAGTGCTGGTGGCGGTGTCCTGTCCCGCCGCCGCACCTGCCGGCAGCCGCGACGAACGGTCCAGGCAGTATCCGATGGCGTCTTGCGGCTAGCTCTTTTTCATCGCCCGCCAACCCTTGCAGCCACCCTGCGGACCGTCGCCACGCGACGTTAAAAATGGCTCCCGGCAATTTTTTAGTCGCGCCGGGCACAATTTCTATCGTTTACGCAGCGTCCGCAGCGCACATAGGCTTGCTCACAGAAGCGTTGCTCGCACAGCGCCACAGGCGGCCGGCCGCTCCTCGAGAAATGGCCTGCCCGCTTCCAGCCGCACGGCAGCGCCCGCCCAGGCGGCCACGGCAACAGAAGACGGAAAGCATTAACCATGAGTGACTTTGACCTGATCGTGCGCGGAAAACTGGTATTGCCGAATCGTATCTTCGAGGACGGCTACGTCGCGGTGATCGACGGCCGCATCGCCCGCATCGGCTTCGGCGAACCACCGGCGGCGAAGGAACTGCACGACTGCCGTGGCGCCTGGGTGGTACCCGGCGCGGTGGACGGCCAGACCCACACCGGCAGCGCCAACCACGAGTGGCTCGGCCAGGCCTCGCGCGCAGCCGCCGCCGGGGGAGTCACCACGCTGGTCGACATGCCCTACGACGAGCCGGAGCCGGCCTGGAGCGCCGAAGTGTTCCTCGCCAAGGCGGCCAAGGCCAACGCCGATTGCCACATCGATGTCGGCCTCTACGCCACCATCCGTCCGCGCGACGGACTCGATGCGATTCCCGGGCTGATCGAGGCCGGTGCCTGCGCCTTCAAGTTCTCCACCTTCGAGGCCAATGCGCAGCGCTTCCCGCGCATCGACGACGCCATGCTCTACCAGGCCATGCTGCGCATCGCGCCGTCCGGCCTGGCCTGCGGCGTACACAACCAGCACCAGGAAATGACCCTGGCCAACATCGCTCGCCTGCGCGCCGCCGGCGACACCGGCTGGGACGCCTTCGGCCGCGCCCACCCGCCGCTGGTGGAGAACCTCGCCACGGCGAATATCTACGAGATCGGCGCCGCCACCGGCGCACGCGCACATGCCGTGCACATCTCGCTGTCGCGCGGCTTCCAGTTGTGCAACCAGTACCGCGCCGCAGGCGTGCAGGCCAGTGCGGAAACCTGTGTGCAGTACCTGATGCTCAACGAAGAGGAGCACATGCGCCGGCTCGGGGCGAAGACCAAGCACTATCCGCCGATCCGGCCGAAAGCCGAGGTCGACAAATTGTGGACCCACATCGCCAACGGCGATTGCGATTTCGTTTCCTCCGATCATGTCGCCTGGGGCCTGGATCGCAAGGGCGACCCCGACATCTTCAACAATGCCGCCGGCGGCCCCGGCCTGGAAACCCTGGTACCGGCGCTCTGGACCGGTTGCCTGGAACACGGCATCTCGCCGGCCATGGCCGTACGCCTGCTCAGCGAAGGGCCGGCGAAGTTCTTCCTGATGCACGACAAGGGCAGCCTGGAGCCGGGCAAGGACGCCGATATCGTCGTCCTCGAGCCCGGGCGCTTCGTCCACGACCCCGCCAACAGCCTGGCCGCGGTGAACTGGAGCGCTTTCGAGGGGCGTACCTTCGATGTTCGCGTCGCCGCCACTTTCCTGCGCGGCAAACTCGCCTGGGACGGCCGGAAGATCGTCAACGCCGCTGGCGCCGGGCGCCTGCAGAAACCCCTTCGTCGTGGCGCCTGATCAACCATCGACGACGTCCTGGCCACACGCACATGCGCGGCCGGCTCCCATTCCTTCCCTGAACCAGAGGTTTTCCAACTGATGCGTCTGAACGAACAGGCACGCGGTGTCTTCATCATCGCGGTCACGCCCTTCACCGACAGCGGCGAACTGGACCTGCCCAGCACCGACCGCCTCGTCGAGTTCTATCTGGAGCGCGGCGCCACCGGCCTGACCGTGCTCGGCATGATGGGCGAGGCTCCCAAACTCACCGCCAGCGAGTCACTGACCTACGTCGAGCATGTGATCGAACGGGTCGCTGGCCGCGTTCCCGTAGTCGCGGGCGCCTCGGGGGCCGGCCTCGCGCCAATGGCTGAACTCGCCCGGCAAATGATGCAGGCCGGTGCCGCCGGGGTGATGGTCGCGCCGCCCTCGCACCTGCGCAGCGACGACCAGTTGGTGAACTATTACACGCAGGTCGGCCAGGCCATCGGCCGCGACACGCCATTCGTACTGCAGGATTTCCCACTGGCTACCAGCGTGCAGATTCCAGTTCAGGCCATCGTGCGTATCGTCAATGACAATCCCAATTGTGTGATGCTCAAGCACGAGGACTGGCCAGGACTGGAGAAAATCAGTGCATTGCGTCAGGCCGAAGCCGAAGGGCGCATGCGCCGCATCAGCATCCTGGCCGGCAACGGCGGACTGTTCCTCCCCGAAGAGCTGGGCCGTGGCGCCGATGGCGCGATGACCGGCTTCGGCTACCCGGAAATGATGGCCGGGGTCTATGCCGCCCATACCGCTGGCGATGCGGAAAAGGCGCACGACCTGTTCGATGCCTACCTGCCCCTGGCCCGCTACGAGCAGCAACCCGGCCTCGGCCTGGCCATACGCAAATATGTACTGGCGCGCCGCGGGGCCATCTCCTCGTCCGCGATTCGCCTACCGGGGGCAAAGCTTTCCCCTGCCGACATCGGCGAAATCGAACACCTGATCGAACGCCAGGAGTCACGACTGCAGGAGATGAACCGATGAATCTGGGTCTCAATGGACGCCGCGCCCTGGTGCTCGGCGCCAGCCGCGGCCTCGGTGCCGCCATCGCCAGCAGCCTGGCCGCCGAAGGCGTGCAGGTGTTCGCCGCGGCACGCTCGCCGAAGGGCGTCGACGCCTGGCGCGGCGAACTGCCGGCGGAACAGGCGGCACGCATCGTCGCACTGCAGGTGGACCTCGCCGACCTGGCCTCGGTGCAGGGCCTGGCGAACCTGCTGATAGAAAGTGGCGGCGTCGATATCCTGGTCAACAATGGCGGCGGCCCGCCGGCCGGCGCCGCCCGCGACCAACTCGCGGCGGCCTGGGAAAGCAGTTTCCGCAGCATGGCCAGCCACCTGTTCGAACTCACCGCGCGGCTGCTGCCGGGGATGGCGGAGAAAGGCTGGGGCCGGGTGATCACCGTGGGCTCCTCGGGCATCCAGCAGCCGATCGCCAACCTGGCGCTGTCCAACGGCATCCGCGCGGCCGTGCAGGGCTGGTCGAAAACCCTAGCCGCCGAAGTCGCCGCCCAGGGCATCACGGTGAACATGGTGCTGCCCGGACGCATCCACACCGACCGCGTCGACCAGCTCGATGCCGGCGCCGCCCAGCGCCAGGGCAAGCGTGTGGAAGAAATCGCCGCGACCTCACGCGCCGGAATTCCCGCTGGCCGTTATGGCCGCCCCGAGGAATTCGCCAACGTGGTGACCTTCCTCGCCAGCGAGGCCGCGTCCTACGTCACCGGCAGCAGCATCCGCGTCGACGGCGGCCTGATCCGCTCGACCTGAGCGTTCGACGCGTCCCTGGGGGCGCCCCCGTCGGTGCGGCCCCCAGGCGGGCTGTCACGGGTTCCCGCCCAACTGGCTGCGCGTGTGCCCTGCGCCGGCTGGCCTATCGGCCACCGACGGCTTGCGGGCGGGAACAGGCAGGCAACCTGTCGCGGCGTCCTAAATGGGTTATCAGTATCAAGTGTCGCCGTGAACGGGCGCGCCATGCGCACCTGAACATTCGACGCCGCTATTCCCGGTGCGCGCGGCGCCCCCTACGCCAGGGCATATGTCGATAGTTGATGTGCGACGCGGCACTAGCAGCCTGTCGGACTTTCAGGCAGCTTGAGTAATAATCGCAGCGCTTCGATATACCGGTATCCCGCATGAGCCGCTTCCGCCCTGTCGATCGCAAGACCCCTTACCTGTTTCCACCGTCGGTGGAAGGGTGGTTGCCGGAAAATCACCTGGCGCGCTTCATCGTCGAAGTGATCGACGGGCTGGATCTGAGCCAACTCCAGAAGGCTTATGCCGGCCGCGGCAGTGCGGCCTGCCATCCGGGGCTATTGCTGTCGCTGCTGGTCTATGGCTATGCCACGGGCGTCTTCTCCAGCCGCAAGATCGAGCGGGACACCTACGATTCGGTGGCTTTTCGTTTCATTGCTGCGAACGATCATCCCGATCACGACACCCT
>NZ_QJUO01000059.1 GCF_004327335.1 Stutzerimonas kirkiae
GGCGAAGCCGGGCGTCCAGCCGATGCGTTGGCGGTTGATCTTCCGGGGGCGCAGACATAACGCTTATTACGCGAACCCGCAGGGCGCGCAGCGGTGCGGCTTGCCGCACTTTGCGTAATGCAGCGTTATGTTGAATGGCCAGCTCCGCTGGCCATTTACCCCCGGCATAGACGCCTGACAGGTGCGCAGCATCTGTCAGCCCTTATTGCTTTTGATCTTGATCTGGCCGTTGCTCTTGATCTGCTTTGCCCTGCCGGCTCAGCCGCGCCGGGTGCGTCGCCGTGTGGATGTCCTTCAGCGCGCGAATGCTCACCTGGGTGTAGATCTGCGTGGTCTCCAGGCTCACATGCCCGAGCATCGCCTGGATGAAACGCACGTCCGCGCCGTTCTCCAGCATCAGCGTGGCCATGGTGTGGCGGAACAGGTGGCAACTGCCGCGCTTGCCGATGTCCGCCGCGTCGATGTGTTCGCGCACCAGTTGCGTCAGCCGGTTGGGGCTGAAGGCTTCACCCTGCTGGGTCAGGAACAACTGCCCGCCGTCTTCGCCCAGCACGAACTGCGGGCGCACCTGGTCACGGTATGTCCTGATCCAGGCCAGCGCCCGCTCGCCGATGGGGATCATCCGATCCTTCCGGCCCTTGCCCTGGCGGATCATCACCGTCCCGCGCTCGTAGTCGATGGCCATCCAGTCCAGGTTGATCAGTTCCATGCGCCGCATGCCGGTGCTGTAGAGGGTTTCCAGCATCGCCCGGTCGCGGATGCCGGTGGCCGTGGCGATGTCCGGTACGTTGAGGATGCGTTCGGCCTCGTCCGCCGTGAGGATGTGCTTGGGCAGGCGCTGTTCCATGCGTGGCAGCTCGAGGTCGGCGGCCGGGTTGTAGAGGATACGGTTGCTCTTGGTCAGCCACTTGAACCACACCCGGATCGGCGTGATGCGCACCGTCTGGCTGCGCGCGGACAAGGGTTGGCCATCGGCCTTGCGGTACAGGAACAGATGACGCTGGTAGCGCTCCAGGATCGGCCGGGTAATCTCCTGCGGGCGGCTCAGGCCGCGTTCGTCACACCAGCGGATAAAGGCGATCAGCAGGCTTTCCCGGTTGCCCACCGTGCGCTCGGAGTAGCCGCGCTCGCGCTGGTGTTGCAGGAAGGCTTTCATCTGGAAGTACAGGCTACCCGGATCGCCCAGCGGGCCGATCACCTGGTCGGCGATTTTCACCGACTTGGGCTTGCGGGTCTTCTGCACGGCCATCATTCAGCCCTCCACTACGGCGGCGCTGGACAACGGCGCCTCGGCGTTGTGCCCGGGATGGATAGGTGCCTGGCCGTTCACCCCGACCGGATCGGCCTCGGGCTCAGGCAGTGCCTGGCCTGGTACGGTGTTTTCAGCATCCGACCGAGCACCGACCAGCCCCCGACCTGGAGCCGACCGCTTTGCCTCCAACCCCGACCGGGCCGATTCGTTGTCCAGCCGCTCGGCCTCGATCAGCCCCATCAGGTGCGGCTGGGCACTGCCGTCGCCGTCGTAGGCGAGGCTGTATTCGTGGGCCAGGCCACGCCGGTAGAGGCGCAGGTATTCCAGTTCCAGCAAGCGGCCCAGGTGGATCTTCAGTTGCGTGTCGCCCCAGCCGGTGGCGGCGCGCACGTCCTTGCGGCTGAAGCGGAAGTCGTGAACCTTGACCCCCAGCCCGGCGATCCACCCTTGCAGCAGGCCCAGCAGCCGGCGGGTCTGCGGCGGCAGTTCGTCCAGGGTACGGCCGAGGATGTCGTGGGCCAGGCGGTTGGCCAGGGCGATATCGGCTTTCGTCGCTTCGAGGTAGGCCAGCGTCTGGCCGCGGTGCTCGATCCGCTGGATCGGCCGCTGGTGCTGGTGCAGCAGGGCGATGGCGCGGATCAGCGTCAGGTATTTCATGTGGTCGCGGCGGGTGCGGGTCTTGTCGCTGAGGAAGGTCAGCCGGTCGGCGTACGGGTTGACCACCGCCAAGGGCTTGAGCAGGCGCTGGGCGTTCTGGTGCAGGCGGGTGATGGCCTGTTTCTCGGCGTCGGCCAGCAGGCCGTCGAGGGTTTGCTTGTGGCGCTGCGCGGCGTGGATCGCCTCGGTCTGCTCGCGGCTTTCGTTGATGGTCAGCACCAGGCAGCGGTTGAGCAGTTCTTCGTCGATGTCGATCGCCGTGGTGGTCAGCATCAGCATCACCGGCCCCTGCACCCGGTATTGCTTGGTCACCAGGTTGCCGGTGGTGTCGTCCTTGCCGGTGCTGGCGATGGTCAGTTCGCCATCCGATTGCAGCAGCTTCAGGGCGTAGGCCGCCTGGCGCACGCCCTCCTCTTCGGCGATGGCCAAAATCCGGTGTTGCAGGTCGGTTTCGCCGAGGTAGAACAGGCTTTGCCCGGTCATGGCGCTGTACTGGATGCGTTCTTCCTCCGGCATCAGGTTCAGCACCGCGTCCATCAGGCTGGACTTGCCCGCCGCGCTGCTGGATTGGATCAGCACCGCCAGCGGCTGGTCGAGTTTCCTGGACACCGCCGCCAGGTAGCCGGCCAGCAGGTTGCTGGATTCGCCGACCACGCCGCAGCGCGCCAGATCGGCCTCGAGGCGCTCGATCAGCTTCGGCGCGCGCAGCAGTTCCAGGGCGCTTTTCTCGTCCTCGGCGCTGAGGGTCGGGGTAGGATTTTTTGGTGCCAGTGCGGCCTGGATCGCCGCTTCCTGCAAGCCTTCCAGCTTGAGCAGCACCTGGCCCAGGTCGCGCTTGAGCAGTTCTTCGCTCACACCCAGTTCGAGGCTGGCCTGCTTCACATAGCTGCTACGCGCCTTGGCCGCGTACAGGTCGAAGCTGTCCACGTAATACGCCGCCTCCGCCTGCTCGCTCGCCTCGCGGCGTACCTGCACGTTGACCCGCATCTGCTCCGGGCCCAGGTTCTTCTTCCAGCCCCGCACCCGCCAGTGCCGATCCGCCACCGTGAGTAAAAGATCGCCCTGGGCGTTTTCCGAAAAGGATTCGACTACGGATTGCGGCTGTCCCACCGCAGCCCCCGGCACCGGGGCCAGCGGCTCGGTCGATACGACTACACTTTCCGGCTCGCACTCCACAACGGCCTGCGGCGCAGCGGCTGAAGAAGAAGCGTCATCCGCCTCACTCGCCACGCCCTTGCCCTGCCACAGCGCCTGCTGCAACAACTCGCCCAGCGCCTGCGCCGGGCTCTCCACCTGCCGCGCGAAGGCATTGGCATCCAGCCCCTGCGGGAACAGCAGCCGGAACACTTCGATGCCAGCACCGCGCAGTTCCTCCCCCAGCGTGGCCGCCGCCGCATCCCCCGCCGCGTCGCGGTCGTAGGCGATCACCACCCGCCGCGTGCCGTGGTGTTTCAGCGCCTGCCAGTGATCCTGGCCAAAGCCGTTCACCCCATAGGCCGCGATCACATGACGAAAACCCGCGCACCAGAAGGTCATGGCGTCGATCAAGGATTCGCACAGGATCACCTCGCCACCGCCCACCAGCGCCGCCTCGTTCCACACCCCGCGCAATGGCGCGGCCAGGTACAGGTGCCGCGACTGCCCGGCCGGGATCTTGTGGTTCGGCTGCAAGCGCCGGCCGTACAGTTGCACCACCCGCCGGCCCTGCTCGGCATTGGCCCCGCCCTCCAGGCCGATCACCGGTACCACCAGGCAACCGTTGAGGTGTTCGTGGCCGCTCGAGCGCAGCACCCCCACCGCCTGCAACTGCTGGCGTACCTGCTTGCCGGCCTGGGTATGCCCGGCCGGCAGGCGGTAGGTCAGGGTCTTGTTGGCATAGCCAAGCTGGAAGTGCTCGACCAACTCCGGATGCGTCAACCCACGGGATTCCAGGTAGGCCAGCGCCTCGGGCGACTGCTTGAGGTTGGCGTGGTAGAACTCGGCCACCGACTGCAACAGCGCGGCGGCCTCCAGCTCGGCAGCGGCAGAGCCAGCGGCTAAAGGCGGCAGGTGGCGGGCATGGCTGCGCGTCACGCCGACCTTCTCGGTACTGTCCAGCGGCGCGTCGTTGCGCAGCAGTTGCACCGCGTGCGGCAGCGAAACGCCCTGGGTCTTCATCACCCAGTCGATCACCGAACCCGCCGCCCCGCAGCCAAAGCAGTGATACAGGTTCTTCTCCGGCGAGATCGACAGGCTCGGCGTCTTCTCCTCGTGGAACACGCAGTGCATCACCCAGTCCTTGCCCCGTTTCTTCAACTCATGGCCCTGCGACTGGATCAGCCGTACCAGCGACACCTCGCGCTTCAGGCGTTCCAGTTCGGCGACGGGGATGCGGGCCATGCGGGGTTTCTCCAGAATTGCGTCAAGATTCTCTTGTGCGCAATTCTAGGCTCTCTTATGCTACCACTGTCAAGCACACCAGATACCCAGGGATAACATCATGGCCACCTTCATCACCCGGCTAACCACGATGAGCATCGCCCAACGACTGGTATCCCTGCGCAAACAGAAAGGCTTGACCCAGCAGGCGCTGGCCGACGCGCTCGGCCTGCACCTCACCCAGGTGAAGCGCTACGAGGCCGGCACCTCGCAACCGTCGCTCGATGCCCTGAAGAAAATGGCGCAAACCCTGCGCGTCACCACCGACTCATTGATTTTCGAGCCGGAGGAACTGGAACCCGACGAGGATCTGCGCCTGCAATTTCAGGCAGTCAGCAACATGCCGGCCGAGGAACAACGCATCGTCAAGCAACTGCTGGAAGGGATGATCATCAAGTACGAAGCGGAACGCTGGTCATCCAAGACCCGCTGACCACTGAGAAAGAAGAAGACGCGAACCGAGTGGGCGGCAACCCACACGGCTCGCTAACCACAAGCAGCTAAGAAGGAGCTGACCATGGCTAAGGCCGATCATAGGGCAGTCACGCCCAGAACTGAACGTTTCGCCACCATCGCCGCCGATTACTATCCGCCGCTCGGCGAACCCGCCTACACCCACGACCGCATCGTCCCCGGCATCAAGCTGCGCGGCCTCTGGCTGCAACAGGCCGGCTTCCAGGTCAACGAGAAAATACGGATTCGGGTCATGCAGGGCTGTTTGGTGATTACGGCGGAGTGAAATAAATAGCCCCGGCAGCGCCGGGGCTATTTTATATTACACCTCTTGAAATAAACGAATTAGCAATATTTCTATCGGTTTGCGCAGATAAAACAACACCGGCGCAGGGCCGGTGTCAGATGAATCCTGTATCTGCACAGACAGCGTGGTCTTTCAACGAAGCCAAAATGGTAGATCATTCAGGCTGAGTTCATCATATTCACTTAAAGGCCTCTTCCTCTCGAAGATGAAAGAAGGCATATCAGAAATAAGAATTCTAACTGGCTGATAAATCCCAAATTCGCCAAAAAATGAAATAGCTGAGCCCTGTGCCTTTGAGAATAAATCGAAGTATCTAGAGAAAATAGTCCCCAGGGTATCCTGCTTCGAATCCAACCATGTGATTTCACGATTACCCTGCAAACTTTCATCCCACTCAACAGTAGTCCTTGGCAGCATGAGAAATATGCCTTTCGCCCTCTCCATTAGTGCGAAAGCCTGTTCTAGATCATCTTGCCGCAAATAACGTTTATAGAGCCGATCCGTTAGCAAGCTCCAATCATTTTCTGGATACTGGCTTACAACAAAAGCATTGAGGCACCCAAAGAACAATACGACATCCGAAACCGGGCCTAATTCGTATACCGTATGACCGCCATCAAGTCCTATTTTCCTCATTCAGATTTGAACCTTATATCAGTAGGACTAACTGTACCTTTTGACTTCTGCACAATACCCTTGATCACGGCATTTTTCTGTGCATCGGTGACAACTTGGCCGCGGACATCAATAACTATCTGCTGCTGCATGCCTTGAGGTAGATTCTCTGCACGCTGCAGCGCTTGTTTTGACACATTGTTAATCAACCCCTGTTGGTTAGTTGCGACTTTATAGTTTTTAACCTCAACACTACACACGCTGCCAATACACCAATCTGGGCGCACACTACCTGCCGTACCGTAGGGTACCTCCTGACCATTCTTGTAGCTGATTTGAGGGCGGGCACCTGCGCCAAGCTCAGTTCCTACATCAATCTCGGACTGTTTTGGGGTAGGCCTGGCAGAGCTTCCCGAAGGCGCAACATTATCTGTCGCACTACCATTTCCTTTTGCCCCACCTCCAAACAACCCCTTCAGGCTATCCAGCAGCCCACCACCACTTTTCAGAGCGCTCTTCGCCGCTGAGGCAAGCGAGATTCCTGCCCCAATAAGCTCGACAGTGTCAATGACATCTATCCTAGCCTGTTCAGAGTCGGTCGGGCTAAATAGCGTATCCGAGGTTCCCGAGAACATGACCAAGAACTGGTTAACCAGCCTCAATGCCTCTGGATTGACGTTCTCAATCCCAACCCCATGCGCTGCCGTTACCTGCAGGGCATGAACCAGCTCTTGCTGACTCACCTCCTGATAACCCGATCCGCAAAGATCCGACCGCTGGGCACAGGCATCCTGTATACCTTGAACGAAGTTCTCGGCATTCTTCCTATGTAGCTCGTGGTTGTAGATAGCCGCCTGCTGCGCCACCCACCCGGCTTTTTCCTGTGCCTTGTCATCGCCACCTGCTGCTGCCGCAACCGTCATGCCCACCAGCTGCGAGGTCATGGCGATCACTTGCTCATGAGCATCTCCCGGGAACAGCTTGTCGCCTACAAGCTCCAAGAGCGCTTCGTTGGCTCCCGCGGCAAGGGCACCCGTCTTGAAGTCACCACCTGCCGCTTCCGCAATCAGGCCGCCCACGATGGCATGTACGGCCACTTTGGTGGACAAGCCGCTGCCCACCAAGCTGTCACCCACCTGCTCGTAGATGGCCCCAGTCAATGCATTGGCCGCCAGGTTTATTCCGGCCTGCACCAGGTTGTCCTTGAAGCTGCCACCATTCACCAGAGTATCGAGCGCACTGTTCACCGCCAGTCGAAGCCCTACATTGCCCGCCGTCAGGCCACCGTCCAGACCGCCTGTCATTCCTCCACTGATGGCCGATACGGCATAGCCCTTCAGCGCATCGCTGGAGGTCACGTCCTTGAGAACCGCGCCCAGGTCTCCCCGGTTGTTCACTGTACTGATCGCTGCGCTGTTGACGGTCGCATGGAAAACCGCCTGGGCCGCGGATCCGGCAAAAGCCGCCGTGCTGGCTCCCGCACCCGCCCCGGCAGCGGCCGAGCTGGCCGAGCCGGCAATGGCTGAGCCAGCCCCCCAGGTCAGGTAGGTAACCACGATGGCAATCACCAGCGCCGCCGCCCCACCCAACCCCGAACTGCTGTACTTGAAGCTGTCGTGCACTTCCTTCACGCGCTGCCAGTCGATATCACCGCGCTGTTCCATCTCCTTCAACCAGGCCAGTTCGGGGTCGGCCTGGACCATCGCCTCGATGGTCTGGCTCACCGTCTGCCGGTTCACTTCCTTGATGTCGATCTGCAGCCCTTCCACCGCCTGGATCACCAGCGCGCCCTGGGCCGCCAGTTCGCTCTGCACCAGGGTTTCGTCGGTCGTGCCCTTGCCCTTGGCCGACTGCCAGGCCAGGCTGCTTTTGCTTTTCTCGTGGCTTTCCTGTTCCAGGTCCTTCACGCCTTCGAAGACGATCTCGCCACCGCTGGAGAGGATCAGGTCTTCGTCGCTGGTCAGTTTCGCCGCCTGGTAGGTCTGGTCGCCGCCGCTGACCAGGCTCAGGTCGCCGCCCGTGGCGATCTCGCTGCCGACATGGGTGATGTCGGTGGTTTCGTCGCGGCGGAAGCTCTTGCGCCCGAAGCTGCCCTTTTTCTTCTTCTGGTACAGCGAGTAGTCGTAGTCCTGGGCCGCCAGCAGGTTCAGTTCCTCCCCTGCCACCAGGTAGGCTTCGTCGTTGGCCGCGACCTTGCTGGAGACCAGGGTCAGGTCGCGCACTGCGGCGATTTCCACGCTGCCGCCGGCGATGATTTCCGTTGCCTGC
>NZ_QJUO01000005.1 GCF_004327335.1 Stutzerimonas kirkiae
GACTCGCGGACCTCGTAGACCATCCGCACAGCACGCTCACGGACTTCGGGGGAAAACTTAGATGGCTTTGGCATAGTGGCTCCAGTTTCTCAAAAGATGGAGCCTCCGCGATACCCGGGGCGGTTCACTTCCAGCAATTCCCGCGAGGGCCATGGCGCGCTTTTCCCGCGAAACTTAGTGCTCATGAACCTTTGCCGACCGATCAACGTTTAAACGTGTGATCAACGTCTGATCAACCGCCAAGCCACGGGCTTCGAACCCGGAGCCGTTCAAAGTCTTGCCAGGCCTTGAACGGGCTCCAGGAGCAGGCCCGCCGAGGGAAGGCGGATCTCGACCTGGTGCTCACGGTCATCGTCATGCAGGGGAATGCTGTCGCCGGGCAGGCGTATGCCATCGAGGTGGATCGTCTGCGCCGGGATATCCGCACGCTGTACATGGATGCGATAGGTGGTCGCGCCAAAACGGTAGTTCAAGGTAAAGCCCGGCCACTGCGCCGGCAGTAGCGGCTGGATGCGCAGGCTGGCGCCATCGCGCTGGACACCAAGCAGCGACTCGAGGATCAGCCGATACATCCACCCGGCCGAGCCGGTGTACCAGCTCCATCCGCCACGCCCCTCGTGCGGCGGCATGCCGTAGACATCGGCGGCCAGCACGTAGGGCTCGACCTTGTAGGTGGCAATCGCCTGTGCGCTATCGCCGTGGCTGACCGGGCTGATCATGCGCAGCAGTTCCCAGGCGCGTTCGCTGTCGCCCAGGGCGGCGAACGCCATGCTCGCCCACACCGCCGCCTGGGTATACTGGCCGCCATTTTCGCGCACGCCGGGCACATAGCCCTTGATATAGCCGGGATCGAGCGCACCGCGATCGAACGGCGGCGCCAGCAGTTGCAACAGGCCCACGTCCCTGCGCAGCAGATGCTGTTCGAGCGAATCCATCGCCGTGCGCCCGCGCGTCTCGGAGGCGGCGCCAGACAGCACCGACCAGCTCTGGGCGATGGAGTCGATGCGACACTCATCGTTACTCGACGACCCCAGCGGCGTACCGTCATCGAAGTAGGCGCGGCGGAACCAGGCGCCATCCCAGGCGTGCTCGTCCAGGCTGGCGCGTAGCGCCTCGGCCTGCTCCGTACAATGCAGGGCGAAAGCGTGGTCGCCGTTGAGCAGCGCGGTATCCGCGAACCGACGCAGCACGTCGTAGCCGAAAAAGCCGAGCCAGACGCTCTCGCCCCTGCCCTGCTCGCCAACGCGATTCATGCCGTCGTTCCAGTCGCCATGCCCCATCAGCGGCAGGCCGTGGACGCCACGCGCCGCCAGGCTACGCTCGATCGCCCGTACGCAGTGCTGGTACAGGGTTTCGCGCCGGGCGGACTGGCCCGGCAGGTCGTAGTAGGACTCCTCGCCGCCATGCAGGGCACGCCCTTCTAGGTAGCCCACCGGTTCGGCAAGCACGCTACTGTCCCCGGTGACCTGTACATAGCGGCTGGTCGCCGCCGCCAGCCACAGGTAATCGTCGGAACACCCCGTGCGCACGCCCCGGTCCAGCGGCGGATGCCACCAGTGCTGTACATCCCCCTCGACGAACTGGTGGGCGGCGCACAGCAGCAGATGCCGGCGCACGGCGGCCGGGTCGGTGTGCAGCATGGACATGCTGTCCTGCAACTGATCACGGAAGCCGAATGCCCCGCCGGACTGGTAGTAGCCGCTGCGCGCCCAGAAGCGGCAGGCGATGACCTGGTACATCAGCCAGCCGTTGACCAGTACATCGATGGCGGGCTCGGGCGTTTCGATCTGCACCGCGGACAGGGTCGAGCGCCAGTGGGCCTGGACAGCTTCCAGCTCGACCGTTGCCGCCGCATTGCCACGCATGCGCCGTACCAGCAGTGAACCGGCCTTGCTATCCTGTTCCGCACCCAGGCGGAAGGTCAGGCTGCGGCTCTCGCCGTGCGCCAGTTCGAGGCCGACCCGCAGCGCAGCGCAGGGGTCGAGCCCACCGCCGACACGGCCGGAGAGGTTCGCCTGGGCCATCGCCGCCGGGGCGTTCAGGTTGCCGTTGCGGCCAATGAACTCGCTCCGTTCGGCTGTGCTGCCGAGTAGCGGCGCATCGACATCGAAGAACGCCACCCGTCCCGGAAACTCGATGGAATAGGCATTGCGCGCGAACAAGGCGCCGCTGTTGGGATCGGTTTCGGTGACCACGTGCATGGCTGACTTCTCCCGCAGGTCGCCGAGCACCCAGCCGACATAGCCGGTCACCGACAGGCGCCGGGGGCGGCCGGAGGTGTTGTGTACCAGCAGGTGCGAGAATTTGACCGGGGCGTCCAGTGCCACATAGACCCACAGCTCACTGCGGATACCGTCCTCATCGTGCTCGAAGACGCTGTAGCCGAAACCGTGGCGGGTCACGTAGCGGCCCTGGCCAGGCCGCGGCAACGGGGTGGGTGACCAGTAGTGGCCGCTCTCCTCGTCACGCAGGTAGATCGCTTCTTCGCAGGAGTCGCTGACCGGATCATTGTGCCAGGGCGTCAGGCGCAATTCGTGGGCATTTTCATACCAGGTGTAGGCGCTGCCGCTTTCCGACAGCACCGTGCCGAACTGCGCATTGGCCAGGACGTTGACCCATGGCGCCGGAGTCGGCTGGCCTGCCGTGCTGTGAATGACATACTCGTTGCCATCCGCGCTGAAACCGCCGTGCGGGTTACCCAGCAGCAGCGCGGGATCGACCGGCAGCGCAGCCCTGGTCCGTACGGGCCGGCGCATCAGCGCGGCATCGAAGGTCGGCAGGGGCGGCTCGGCGCGGCGCCGGTACACCTGCTCGGAGAGGCTGCCACGCTCATCGCTGAACACCAGGTGGGCGACCGCCTGCATCAGCACCCGGTCTTCACTGGAGAGCTGCTGGGCCGGGCGCACGAAGATGCCGCCCGGCCTGTCCAGCAGGTGGGCTTCACTGCCCGAGGTGACCAGCCCCAGAATCAGATCCTGCAGGTCTTGCCGGTAGCCCGCCTGGTCTTCGTTCCAGATCACCAGATCCACCGCCAGGCCTTTCTGCCGCCAGTAGGCATGGGCCTGTACCAGTTGCCGCACCAGTTCGATGTTGGTGATGGCCGAGATTTGCAGCAGCACGATGGGCAGGTCGCCGGAAATCGCCTGGCCCCAGAGGCCGCTCTGGTTGCGCAGGTTACCCACCAGGATAGCGGGCGCCGCCCGCAGGGTGGGGTTGGTGTAGATGATCGAGGCGGCCATCTGCTCGAATAGCCGTGCCTCGGCATGGGAGGTGTTGAGCTGGCGCAACAGCACCTGGCTATGGGTCCAGGCGAGATCGAACACCCGGTCGGCCAGGTGCCGATCACGGTACTTGTCGATCAGTTGCATACAACCGCTACGGCTGTCGCCGACCCCGGTGACCAGGTCGATGGTCGCGCTCTGCCCGGCTTCCAGCACGATCCGGCAGCGGATCGCCACGATGGGATCGAGCACCGCCCCGGCCGTACCGGAAAGCGTGTCGGCCTCCATCGCCGCCGGATGGCTGAGGTTGCGCCCACGGCCGATGAAACGCGCACGGTCGGTTTCGTAGGAAATGGCTTCGATATCCACGCCATGGGCCGCCAGCAGATGGCACAGCCATGGCGTGCTCTCTGCGCTGGAGCGCGGCCGGCGGCTGCACAGGATCGCCTGCAGCGACGGCAGCAACTCGGTTTGCACGAACAGTTTGCTGAATGCCGGATGCAGCGCATCGGCCAGCGGCGGGGCCAGCACCACCTCGGCGTAGCTGGTCAATTCCAGGATACGACGGCTGCGCCCACGGTTGCTGATATGCAGGCGGCGCAGCTCGATGTCGTCCTCAGGCGAGACGACGATCTCGGTGTGTACATCGAAATCGCGCTCGCGTACACGGAACTCGGCACGGGCGTCGGTGAATATCGCTTCGTAACCCTCCGTGCGGCGCAACGTCGGCTGGTGCGCGGATGACCAGAAATCCCCGCTGGCGATATCCCGCAGGTAACAGAACATGCCCGCGTTATCGCAGGTGATGTCTTCCCGCCAACGGGTCACGGCCATCTCGTTACAGCGGCTGTAGCCGCCACCGGCATTGCTGACCATCACGTGGTAGCGACCGTTGGAGAGCAGTTGCACGGCCGGGTGCTTGCGGTTCGGCTCGGTGTAGACGCGCAGCTTGCTTTCGCTGATCCGCGCGGTGGTATCCACCGGCAAGCCATTGGCCGCGTGCAGGTACTGTGCGGCATTCTTGGGAACGCGCTCCTGCAGCAACAGCGCCGTGGCCTGGAACTGCGGATCGGCCTCGAAGCGGCGCTGCATGGGCCGCTCGAGCAATACGGCGGTCAGCGCCAGCAGGCTCATGCCCTGGTGGTGCGCCATGAAGGACTGGACCACCGCGGCGCTTTTCCCCAGCGGCAAACGTGCGTTGGTGAAGTCGATGGCTTCGTACAGGCCGTAGCGTCCGGCCATGCCCATGGACGCCAGTTCCTGCAGGTTCTTGCAGGCGGCCTCGGGCGCCACCATCAGCGCCAGGGCCGATGCATAGGGAGCCATGACCACGTCTTCGCCGAGGCCGCGCTTCAGGCCCAGGCCGGGAACGCCGAAGGCGCGATATTGGTAGTTGAGATGGGTATCCAGGCTGTTGTAGCCAGACTCGGACACGCCCCAGGGCAGGCCGAGCTGGTGGCCGTACTCGATCTGCCGTGCCACTGCGGCACGACAGGTCTGGTCCAGCAGGGTCCCGGCGTAAGCGGGCATGACCAGCATCGGCATCAGGTATTCGAACATCGAACCGGACCAGGACAGCAGCACCGGCACCCCACCATTGCTGGTGAGCAGCCGGCCAAGGGTGAACCAACCCTCCTGCGGCAACTGGCCCTGGGCAATGACCACGAAGTTGGTCAGCCGCGCTTCCGACGCCAGCAGGTCGTAGTAGGCGCTGTCCAAGCGCTGCTCATCGGTGTTATAGCCAATGGCCAGCAGGTCGCGGCGTGGATCGTAGAGGAAACTGAAGTCCATCTCCGCCAGGTCGCCGGCCAGATCGGCCAGACGCTGCGCGGTGGCCATCCGTTCGCTGGCGCAGGCCTTGACCGCACCGGCCCGGTCCCGCTCGCCGGCGGGCCACTGGCTGACATCGAGCTGCGCCAGTTGCCGCCAAGTGCTCAGGCCCGCCGGGTTGCTCGGCAGGGCCAGGTTGGCCATTTCCGTGCTGAAGTCACGGCACTGCGCCAACAGTGCCTGCAACCAGTACTGCGCCTCGCCGACGCTTGCCAGTTCGGTGTCGAGCCTTTCCGCCAACCTGATCAGACGCAGCAACTTGCGTTGCATGCTGGGGAGATTGCCGGGCGTAAAGGCATGCGCCAGCTCCAACTCAATGGACAGCTCGTCCAGCAGACGCCCGTCCAGCCCGTTGGCCAACAGCGCCTCCCGCAACACATCGAGGGTATCGCCGAGGCCGGCCAGCCAGTGCGCGCCGATCACCGGGGCATCCGCTAATTCACGCAGACCGGGGCGCAGCGTCAACAGCAAGCCGGCCAGGTTGCCACTGTCCACCGTGGAGATGTAGTGCGGCGGCAGCGGCCTGAGGGTCCGCGTGTCATACCAGTTATAGAAATGCCGGCGATAGCGCTCCAGCAGGGCCATGCTGGTCAACGAATGGTCGAGCCGTGCCAGCAATCGGCCAGCGCTGAGGTAGGCGAAGTCATACGCTGCGAGATGGGAGAGCAGCGCCATGCCCATGTTGGTCGGCGAGGTACGGTGCGCAATGGCGGCGGTGGGCTGCTCCTGGATATTGTCCGGGGGTAGCCAGTTGTTCGCCGGGCCCACATGGTCATCGAAGAAGGCCCAGGTCCTGCGCGCCAGCCGTCGCAGAAAGCGGCGCTCTTCATCCGAGGGGGCGAAAGCCTCGTGGCTTGCGGGCTTGCTCAGCCACCAGGCGATCGCTGGCGACACCAGCCAGGTCAACAGGAAAGGCGCGGCGATGGCCAGCAGCGCGGGCCGCCCGAGCAGTAGAGCCGCCACACCCGCGGCCAGTAGCGGGCAGGCCCACATCAGCCGGTACAACCCTGGCAGGTCGTTGCGGCCACTGCGTTCGACTTCCCGCGAAGAGTCCCATTGCAGCAGTCGGCGCCGACTGATCAGTACGCGCCACAAGGTGCGGCCGATGGCATCCAGGTTGTTGAGCGCCTCGAACGGCAGCCAGGCCAGCCCCAGCAAACCACGGGAAAAATGCTGCGCGGCATCGTGCAGGGTTGCCTTCATATGCTGGCCGAGCGGTATGTCGTGGGCTTTCCGCAGCAGATCCAGCAGGCTGTTGAGCAAGGGCTGGGTCAGCACCAGGGCGAGCACCGCCAGCGTCCAGACCAAAGGGTAGGAAGTGGCGAACCAGCCCCACAGCAGAATGCACAGAAACGCCGTCGGCTCCAGGCTGCGCCGCAGGTTATCGAGAATCTTCCAGCGGGCCAGGCCGCTCAGGCGGTTGCGCTCCATCCCACCACATGCCCCGGGGGTCCAGGGCAGCAGCCAGGGCAGCAATTGCCAGTCGCCACGAATCCAGCGGTGGCGGCGCTTCATATCGGCGCTGTAGCGCGCCGGGTGCTCTTCATACACCTGCACGTCGCTGATCAGCCCGGAACGGGCGTAGCAGCCTTCGATCAGGTCGTGGCTGAGAATGCTGTTATCAGGGAAACAGCCCTGCAACGCCTGCTCGAAGGGGTCGACCTGGTAGATCCCCTTGCCGATGAACGAGCCATTGCCGAACATGTCCTGGTACACGTCGGACACGGAACGCGTATAGGGATCGATACCGGCATCGCTGCCGAACAGTTGCGCGTAGGCCGAGCGGGCGATGCTCGGCAGACTGATGCCAACGCGCGGTTGCAGGATCGCATAGCCGCTGCCGATACAGCGCCGCAACGGGTCGAACTGCGCCACATTCAGCGGATGCGCCAGGGTGCCGACGAACTGCCGGGCAACGTCACGTGGCAGTTGTGTGTCGGTATCCAGGGTGATGACGTAGGTAATGCTCGGCAGCGCGGCGATGTCGCCGACGATCAGGGAAAAGCGCTCCTGCCCCCTGCCCCGCAGGACCGCGTTCAACTCGGTGAGCTTGCCGCGCTTGCGCTCGTAGCCCATCCAGCAGGATTCGGCCGGGTTCCAGCGCCGCGGGCGATGCAGCAGGAAAAACCGCTGGCCGCCCGGCAGCGGATACTTGAGGTTCAAGCCCTCGACCGCCTGGCGGGCCTGCTGCAATAACGCAGCATCCCCCTCCATGACCTCGCTGGGCGCGTCCATGAAATCGGTCAGCAGGGCAAAGTACAGGTTGGCGTCACGGTTGGCGAGAAAGCGCACTTCCATGCCTTCCACCAGTTCATCCACGTCCTGGGTGCTGCCGATCAGTGTCGGCACCACTACCAGGGTGCGTGCCTCGGAAGGGATCCCCTCGCTGTAGTCGAGGCGCGGCAAAATGTCCGGCGGCAGGGTGAGGGTCACCAGCCAGTTGACCAGGCCAATGGCCAGGCGGCTGGTCATCAACAGGGTCGGCACACTCAGCGCCAGCAGTTGTGCCGCCGACCAGCCGTCGGCCCGAGCGAGCGCCAGCAGGGGCCAGGCCAGCAGGGCGGTGAGCAGAATGGTCGGCAGCAGAAAGAAATACAGCGGCGCCCGGCGCAGCAGCCGCCGGCTGCGCTCGATCAGCGGCAAACTGGCCCCCAGTTGCCGCTCCAGAATGGGTATACCGCCGCCCACCAGATAAAAGCCGACATGGGCCATGAGCGGATTGTCGTCCGGCCCGCTGGTGCAGAGCGCGATAGCCGCACGCGCCACCTCTTCCTCGGAATGCCGGCAGGCCCGGGACAGGCGCTCCACCGCGTGCCGGTAATGGTCGCGGGTGGCGAAATCCATGCGGACATAGACGCCGGCGGGATCTTCGCGCAGCACGCGCTCCACGCCACTCATGCTCTCGACGAACTCGCGCCAGTCGGTGGCCGAAAGCAGGCGCAGGCTGTTGATGCTGTTACTGATCGAAACCTGCTCGGCGGCCTGCAACTGGGCATCCAGTTGCACCAGGCGTTCGGTACCCAGGCCGGACTCGACCAGCGTCTGCTCGATCCAGGTCAGCGGCAGGATCAGCGCCGCGCTCTGCCCTTGCAGGCGGCGCGCCAGTTCGGCGACGAAGGAGCTGGTCATGGGCGGTGCCGAACGTGCCATGTCGGCGACGGCCAGCACCACGCTCTTGGCATCGCGCTCGGCGGTTTCGGTCAGGCGGTCGGCCCAGTCGTTGGCCAGGTTGCGGTCGCTCCAACTGGCCATTACCCGCGACGCCACGCGGCGCAGGTTCTCGATCAGCGCCAGGCGCAGCATGATGGGTATCGCCCAGAGCTCGCCGAGGGTCAGCGGCATGACCGTCTGGTAGGCTGCGACGAAACGCCCCAGGCTGTCGCTATCGACCCGGCCATCGCCGTGGGCGATGGTTTCCAGGGCGATATCGTAGACCCGCGGCAGCGTGGCCGAAGGGCCATTGGCCAGGCCTGGCAACTCGCGGCAATAACCTTTGGGCAGATGCTTCTGGGCGGTGCGTATCTGTTCTTCGACCAGATAGAAGTTGTCCAGCAGCCACTCGGCGGCCGGTGTGGCACGCTGGCTGGACAGCGCTGCCGCGGCCATGACGCGGCAACTGCTGGCCAGCACGCTGGCGTTGTCGGCAAGCCGTTCGAGCAAGGCATCGGAGGTCGCCTCCTCGCTCAGGCGATGCCCGTGGGCGAGCTCAGCACCATGGCTGGCCATCTGTTCGGCACTGAACAGCTCGGAGCGCAGGACGGACTCGTACTCGAATGTTCGAGGCACGGGCCGCCACAACCGCCGGATTACGTGAAGCCATTGGTTGTTCATGTTTTCCTTGACATGCAGCGTAAGCGGCCCGCTGGCGGCGACGCCGAACGGCGGACCATCAGCGCCAGAGGCGCTGGTGAAAATGTGCTATCAGCTTGATTGCACAGGAGTAAAGCGTCTGTGCGCCAGCGCACATAGGCTCTACCAGACGAAAGCGAGCACAAGCCGAAAGCGCGATAGAGTCGTCGGCGGAGAGGTCTTGGCCACGAATGCGATGCGCAGGAAAAGCCTCGCGGCCAAGGCCGCTCCTAACAGGCAGCCGCTCTGTCGAAGACTTTGAAAGGATAGCCCTTAAGGCAGCTTGCGCAAGAGCAGACGCGCCTCGGTCGAACCCTGGAAGACGGCCTGCTCCAGCCAATGGCGGGCCTGGGCAGGTTGATGGTGCCGGGGCTGGCTGTACAGACGCCCCAGTTCGAGCTGGGCCTGGCAGTCGCCGGCACGCGCGGCCTGGCGCAGCAGTTCGATGCCGATACGGCGATCGCGCTGGCTGTCGCAGTCATGGCACAGCAAGCGCCCCAGCCGGCTCTGGGCCACCACCACGCCATCCAGCGCCGGCTGCTTGAGCAGCCGTCCGGCCAACCGCTTGACCCCTGTGGCCTGGCCCAACGAGCGATTGTCGAGCAACCACAGAGCCATGCGCATGGGAAGTCGACGGGTAACCTGAACTGAATCGGTGGAGCGGATTCTCATGGGAAGATGCGGCTGAAACCCTGGAGGTGGCGCACTCTACTCCTTTTTCAGAGAAGGTAAAGGCTTGCCGCCGCCCACTGAAGCGGCCCTCCCACCGACACTGCGAGAAACCCACAGAAGCTGTGGATAAGCTGGTGGATAATCTGCGTAAAAGAGCCTGCCCACCACAGACCACGCGGCCTCCAGTCAAATTGTAGGATTTTTCACCACCCCTGAATTGTCCTTATATTTCATGCAGTTAGATTGTTAGAAGAAAAATCCCGGGGCCTGCGGCAAGCTGCCATAGCGGCTTGACAGGGCGCCAGTAAAATGTGCACAAGTTTTGTGCCTTCCGTCGGATGCCATGCACAATCATGCCGCAGCCACCTAGAAACGGAGCGATTCTCCATGCGCACAAGCCGCAAATGGCTGACCTGCTCGACCCTGGCGCTCATATTGGCAGTGATCGCCGCAGGCCTGTATGGGCAACAGCGCTGGCAGCGTCTCAAGCAGGAAAACGGCATTACCGCCATCGACTGGCAAGGCCTCGGTATTGGCCGCTCCGGCATGACCCTGCAGCGCTTCATCTATAAGCAAGAGACGGCGGACGGCGGGCGGCTGGAGCTGAGCGCGGAAGGCCTGCGCTTGCGGATCGGCAGCCTGTTCGCCACACCCGCGCTCAAGGCATTGCACATGGACAGGCTGGAGATCGAAGTCCGGGCAGGCGCAGCGGATGTCGAAAGCACACGGCCGGCATTCGATCCAACGATGCTCCAGCAGTGGGCGGCCTGGATACCGGAACAGGGCAGCCTGCCCGTCATCGAACTGAAACTGCCCTGTGCCAGCGGCCAATGCCAGGAGCGCCTCAGCCTGCGCTGGCAGCATGCGGGGCGTGAGTTGCTGCCAGCCGAGATAGACTTGACGGCGCAGCGCGACGGCCACAGGCTGCAGCTCGACGCCAGGGCCTGGCAGGCACGGCCCGCGGAGCTGCAACTGAATGCCCGGCTCTCCCTGGACGGGCAGCCACGGATCTTCCTGAACAACCTGATCTCGTCCGCGGAGGAACGCTGGTCAGGCAGCATGACCATGGGTGCCCTGCCGGAAGCACCCTGGCTGCTCGACTGGCTCTCGCCGTGGCTACCCCAGCCGCCCCAGGCCTTTCCCGCGCTGGCGGAACAGATGCACCTGGTAGTCGCCTGGTCACTCGAACGGCCCTTCGACAGCGAGGGCCTGCCGGATGGCGAGTTCAACCTCGACCTCAACCTGCCGGAGTACTGGCCGCTACCGGTGCTGGGGCAGCTCAAGGGCGACCTGAACCTGCAGGCACAGGGCCGGGACGGCGTATGGCTACCGTCGAGCCTCGACGCCGCGCTCGACTGGCGGCCCGAGGCAACCTTGCTCGAAGGTGTTCCAGCGGCCCTGCGGCCCGCTGAACTGACCCTAGGGATTACCCCCGGAGCGCCTGCAACGTCACGGGATAGCCTGCCACTGCGGCTACACCTGCAAAGCGAGGGCAAATTGAATCTGCAACTGGACAGCGCCCTCCAGTTGCATACCAGGGCCGCGAACTACCGGCTGGAATCATCTGAAGGGCAGCTACGCCTGCAAGCCCCAAGCCTGGATCTTTTCGATCATCGGTTGACAGGACTGGAAGCGACGCTGGGCTTCACCGCCAGTGCCGACCTGCACCAGGCAGAACTGCGGCTGGAACAGAACCCGACAATCCGCATCGACAGCCTGCGCACCAGCGACTGGGCGGGCGAAAAACTGCAACTGAGCCTGAAAGACGCCCATTTGCAGGCCGACCTGCAACAACAAGCCACCGAGGACCGCCGCTTCGCACTGAACGCAGCGCCCGAACTCCGCGTGCAGAAACTGTCTCATGCCCTGCTCAAACCACTTGGCTGGCAGTGGAGCGGAAAACTTCAGGTGAATGAGCGCCAGTTGGAGCTCCAGGGCCCCTTGCGCAACGACGCCGGCCTGACCCTGCAATTGGCGCTCGCGCAAGCCTGGGGCGGAACCCTGGCTATGGACGCCGGCTTGCAGGAGATATTCTTCCGCGCCGGCAACCCACTCTCCGCCAGTTTCAGCGACTGGCCGCAAACCCTCGCCTTCGACAACGGACGGCTGAACGCCAGGGCCAGCCTCGAATGGCCTGCCGCCTCCGAGCTAACGGCCAGCCTGCGGCTGGAAGCCCGTGGGCTCTCGGGTATTTATGCACGCAGCGAACTGAGCGGCCTGGATACCCTGCTGGAGATGCGCGTCAACGGGCAGAAGCTGCAAGTGGATGGCGCACGACTGGACCTGCAGCAACTCAATGTCGGCTTTCCCATCGGCCCGCTGCACTGGCAAGGCAGCTACCAGGCGAACCTGCGAAGCCCGGCCAGCGGGCGTTTGCAATGGCAGGCGGCGGAAACCCGGCTGCTGGGCGGGCGCCTGTGGCTGGATGCCGGCGAAGTCGACCTGGCCGCCAGCGAACAACGCCTGGCGCTGAATCTGGAGGGTTTGCAGATACCGGAACTGCTGCGCGCCTACCCGGCCGAGGGGCTGACCGGCAGCGGAATCATCGACGGCAATGCCCAACTGCGCAGTTCGCCGGAGGGCTACAGCATCGACCAGGGCCTGCTGAACGCCCGTGCGCCAGGCGGCGTGCTGCAATTCCGCTCGGCGAAGATCCAGGCCCTGGGGCAGTCCAACCCGGCGATGAAGATCGTCGCCGAAGCCCTGGACGACTTCCATTACAGTCGCCTCGACAGCGATGTCCGCTATGATGAGCGCGGCAAGCTGCAACTCGGCCTGCGCCTGCACGGCAACAACCCGACGCTCGAAGGCGGGCGCCCGATCAATTTCTCGATCAACCTCGAGGAAGATATCCCGGCCCTGCTGACCAGCCTGCAATTGAGCGATAGAGTGAGCGAAACCATCCAGCGGCGTGTGCAGCAGAGCCTGCAACGCGACAAGACCGCCCCTTGAGACAGGAGAATCCTCCATGCGCCCGCGCCCACCCCAGATCATCCTCGCCATGGCCCTGCTGGTCAGTGCCTGCACCCCGCGCGTCGAGCTGGCCGTCCCCAGCGAGCCGATCAATATCAACCTGAACGTGAAGATCGAGCACGAGATCTACATCAAGGTCGACAAGGCCCTGGACTCGATCATCAACGAAGACAGCGGTCTTTTCTGAGGAATCCCCATGAACAAGCCATTCACACTTGTAACCCTGTTGCTGGCCCTGTGCCTGAGCCTGCCCGCCGCGGCCCTGAGCCTCAACGAAGCCATGTCCGCGCTGGGTGACGCCAAGGCCAGTGGCCTGGTCGGCGAAAAACCCGATGGCTACCTGGGCGTGGTCCGCTCCAGCGGCGACGCCGAGGCCATCGCCAGCCAGATCAACCAGGCCCGGCGGGCCGAATACCAGCGCGTCGCACAGAAGAACGGCGTCAATATCAAGGATGTGGAAGCCATCGCCGGCAAGAAGGCCATCGAGAAGACCCCCGGCGGGCAATTCATCCAGCTCGACGGCAAATGGATACGCAAGTAGCGCCCCGCGCCGTGCCACCAGGCTCCATCGAAGCGAAGGAAAACAACAAGATGCGGATCAAAGCGAACGACTCCACCCTGCTCGTCATCGATATCCAGGAGCGCCTGCTGCCAGTGATACAGGACGGAGAAAGCGTGCTCGAACACAGCGGCTGGCTGCTCAGGGCGGCGCAACGCCTGGGCGTGCCGGTGCTGCTGAGCGAGCAATACAGCAAGGGCCTGGGCCCGACCAGCGCCCGCCTGCGCGAAGGCATCGCCGCCGAGGCCATCCTGGAAAAACTGGAATTCTCCGCGGCGCGCAGCGGCGAACTGTTCAAGCTGCCAGGTGGCGAGCGCGGCCAGTTCATCATCTGTGGCTGCGAAACCCATGTCTGCGTGCTGCAGACGGTGCTCGACCTGCTGCAGCGCGGCAACCAGGTATTCGTCGTCGAGGAAGCGGTCGGCTCGCGCCGTGCAGCGGACAAGAAACTGGCGCTGAAACGCATGCGCCAGGCCGGCGCGACCATCGTCTCGCGGGAGATGGTGGTCTTCGAATGGCTGGAAAAGGCCGGGACCGACGAATTCCGCGCCATCAGCAAGGAATTCATCCGCTGACCTCGGTGCGATCCCGGGCTCATCGCCCCTGTGCGACTGCCTGCTGGCGGGACGCGGCACGCGTGAATACATCCCTTGCGAATCAATTGGATACTGAAAACTTGAGCCGGCTGCCCGGGTATCGCCACTGAACCCTCGCCGGCTTCACCGCTCCAAGCAGGACTCCCGGTTTCAACGGACCGAACGTATTTGTTATGGTCCTGCGGGTCTGTCAATCGCTTAGGAGCTATTTATGCGTGAAGAATGGGCTGTCTGGCTCGTCTGGCTGGGAAACCATCCCGAACTACAAACCCTGCTCGCCAGTTCGGCCCTGGTCATCGCCGCCTGGGCATCCAACTGGCTGGTCAAGCGCATCCTGGTGCGCGGGCTCTACAAGCTGTTGCGGCACAACCACCAGGGCCAGCCCGAGAACCTCAGCATCATCAAGCGCCTGTCCAACATAGTGCCGGCCCTGGTGCTCTCAATTGGCGTGGGTACCATTCCCGGTCTGCCGGAAGCGGTCGTGACCGTGGTGCGCAATGTCTGCAGCGGCTTCATCGTGCTGACCATCGCCCTGGCCATCGGCGCCCTGCTGGATATCATCAACCTGGTCTACCAGCGCCGCTCCGACGCCAGGCAGCACCCGATCAAGGGCTACCTGCAAGTCCTGAAGATCGCCATCTACGCCATCGCCACCATCCTCATCATCGCCGCCCTGATCGACCGCTCGCCGCTGATCCTGCTGTCCGGCCTCGGTGCCATGGCCGCGGTACTGATGTTGATCTTCCAGGACACCATCCTGTCGCTGGTGGCCAGCGTGCAGATCACCTCCAACGACATCATCCGTGTCGGCGACTGGGTGGAAATGCCGCAGTTGAATGCCGATGGCGACGTGATCGATATCGCCCTGCACACGGTCAAGGTGCAGAACTGGGACAAGACCATAACCAGCGTCCCGACCAAGCGCTTTATCACCGACTCCTTCAAGAACTGGCGCGGCATGCAGGAAAGCGGCGGTCGGCGCATCAAGCGCAGCCTCTACCTGGACCAGCAGAGCGTGCACTTCCTCGACGAGGAGGAGCGCCAGCGGCTGCTGCGCTTCAATCTGCTGGAAGAGTATATCGACGAGAAAAAGCGCGAAATCGACGACTGGAACGCCCACCTCGCCGAACGCGGCCAGGAGCCGGTGAACACCCGCCGCCTGACCAACATCGGCAGCTTCCGTGCCTACGTGGAGCGCTACCTGCGCAGCCATCCCGGCATCCATCAGGAAATGACGCTGATGGTGCGCCAGCTCAGCCCGACCGCCGACGGCCTGCCGCTGGAAATCTACTGCTTCACCAACACCGTGGCCTGGGTCGGCTATGAAGGCATCCAGGCGGATATCTTCGACCATCTGCTGGCGATCCTGCCGGAGTTCGGCCTGCGCGTCTTCCAGCACCCGAGCGGCGCGGACATGCGCGAGCTGCGCCCGGCCTTCGAAACCGAAGCATCTCGCTCGAACGCCGCCCCCACTTGAGGCTTGCAGCTAAAAAAGCCTATTCGATCTGCCGCCGGAACGGCGGCAACGCATCGAGAATGGCCCGGCCATAGCGCTGGGTCACCACCCGGCGATCGAGCAGGGTAATGTCGCCACGGTCCTCCTCGGTGCGCAGCAGGCGGCCGCAGGCCTGCACCAGGCGCAGCGAGGCATCCGGTACGGCGATCTCCATGAAGGGGTTGCCGCCGCGCGCCTCGATCCACTCGGCCAGCGCCGCTTCGACCGGGTCGTCCGGCACCGCGAAGGGAATCTTGGCGATCACCACATGCTCGCAGTAGGCACCCGGCAGGTCGACGCCCTCGGCGAAACTGGCCAGCCCGAACAGCACGCTGGTCTCGCCCTCGTCTACCCGCGCCTTGTGCTTGTTCAGGGTTTCCTGCTTGGAAAGGTTGCCCTGGATCAGCACGCGTCGGCGCCAGTCGCGCTCCAGGCCATCGAAGACATCCTGCATCTGCTTGCGCGAGGAAAACAGCACCAGCGTGCCGCGGGCGCCCTCCACCAGCCGTGGCAACTCGCGGATGATGGCCGCCGTGTGCGCCGTGGCATCCCGTGGGTCGGCCTTGAGATCGGGTACGCGCAACACGCCGGCTTCGGCATGCCGGAACGGGCTGGGCACCACGGCGGTGACAGCCCCCTTGGGCAGGCCGGCACGCATGCGGAAACGATCGAAGGTATTCAGCGCCGTCAGCGTCGCCGAGGTCACCAGCGCGCCATAGGCGACGTTCCACAGATTGCGCCTGAGGGTTTCCGCCGCCAGGATCGGGCTGGCATTGACCTCGATATCGAACAGCGCCCCGCTTTCCGCCAGGGTCAGCCAGCGCGCCATCGGCGGGCTGCCCTCGGGGTCTTCGGCGGTAAAGGCGCCCCACAGCTCCCAGTTGCCCTGGGAACGGGTCAGCAGGCTGCCGAACAGCGGATACCACTCCTCGGCCTGGTGACTGGCGATGCCACCGCCCGCCTCGCCGTCCATCGCCTCCTTGAGCAACTCGGCCAGCCGGGTGAACAGATCGGTCAGCTTGCCGAAGCCCTTCTTCAACTCGATGCCCAGCTCGACCAGGTGCTCCGGTACCACGCCGCCGACGAAGCGATGCCGTGGCCGCTCGCGCCCGTTCATATCCTCGCCGGCCTTGAAGTCGGCCAGTTGCTCGCAGGCACTGAACATGAACTGCATCTGCGTGCGCAGGTCCCTGGCCAGCTCCGGCAAACCCTCGACCAGGCGACCGAAATCCCCCGGCAGCGGATTCTGCGCCAGCAGCTTGGTCATGTTCTTATCGATCTGCGCCAGCCAGTCGGCGGTCGAGTGCAGGCGGGTGAAATGGGCGAAATGGCCGATGGCCTTGTCCGGCAGGTGGTGCCCTTCGTCAAACACGTAGAGAGTGTCGCGCGGGTCCGGCAGCACGGCGCCGCCGCCCAGGGCCAGGTCGGCCAGCACCATGTCGTGGTTGGTGACGATCACATCGACCTTGGTCATGCCCTCGCGCGCCTTGTAGAAGGCGCACTGCTGGAAATTCGGACAATGCCGGCCGGTGCACTGGCTGTGGTCGGTGGTCAGCCGCGCCCAGTCGCTGTCCTCCAGCTCCTGCGGCCAACTGTCGCGATCGCCATCCCAGAGATTGCCCGCCAGTTTCTCGATCATGCCGCCGAACAGCTTCTGGCTGCGCTCGTCGACATCGATGCGGAAACCTTCCTCTTCGAACAACTGGGCCGTGGCGCTCTGCGCCTGGCCTTCCTGCAACAGGACATCCAGCTTGGACAGGCACAGGTAGCGCCCGCGGCCCTTGGCCAGGGCGAAACTGAAATTCAGCCCGCTGTTGCGCATCAGGTCCGGCAGGTCCTTGTGCACGATCTGTTCCTGCAGCGCCACGGTCGCGGTGGCGATCACCAGGCGCTTGCCGGCCATCTTCGCCGTGGGAATCACCGCCAGGCTGTAGGCCACCGTCTTGCCGGTGCCGGTGCCCGCCTCCACCGCCACTACGGCGGGTTCGCCATCGCGCCGCCCCTCGTCATCAACCTCGATCGCGCCCAGCACCTTGGCCACCTCGGCGATCATCAGGCGCTGGCCATAGCGCGGCTTGAGCCCCTTGGCCTCGAGAAAACGGCTATAGGCGCCCTGGATCTGGGACTTGAGTTCGGGACTGAGCATGAACGAAAGACTGTATGTATCTTCAGTATTCTGACAGGGCGGCTATGATACCCCGCACAGCCCGAAGCGCCAGCGAAGATTGTTGGAGAACGGCGACAGGCTTCAAGCCACGAGCTTGAAGCGGGATTTCCACGGGGGCGCCGCATCGCTTGCCGCGCCCGGCGCTCCCCCGCTAAGGATTCCAGCTTGGCGCCCGAAGCCTGCCGCCGTTTCTGCGTCCTTATGGCTGGACTTCGACTTCGGCCTCGACCCGGCGGTTGATCGCACGCCCCTGCTCCGTGGCGTTGTCCGCCACTGGCCGCGACTCGCCGTAGCCGACGCTGTCGACCCGCGAACCGTCGATCGAGTACTGATCGACCAGCACATCGCGCACGGCCTTGGCGCGACGCTCGGACAGACGCTGGTTATAGGCGTCCGTCCCCACCGAATCGGTATGCCCTTCCAGCACGGTGGAAGTCTGCGGGTAAGCCTTGAGGAAGTCGGCCAGGTTGCGGATATCGGCCTGGCTTTCCGGCTTGACCACGGCCCGGTTGAAATCGAACTTCACATCCAGCTCGACCCGTACCGCTTCGGCGAGAGGCTCCGGCTCGACCTCCTCCTCGATCACCTCGACCACCTCCTCGTAGACCACGACGGTTTCTTCCTCGGCGCCGTTGGCCCAACAATAGGCCGCACCGACGCCGGCCCCGATCAACGCACCCCAGCCGGTGTACACGCTGCTCTCGATCGCCCCCAGCGCCGCGCCGCCGACACCGCCGACGGCGGCGCAGGTCGGCCAATCCTGTTTCTGTATACCGGCGCACCCGGCCAGAAATGTCGTCATGACAATCACGGGTACCGCTGTCCGTAAAGTACTCATCGATCACGCCTCCATCCATCAAGAGTGGTCGAAACCATGGCTTCTCGCCCGGCAGGGCGAACCGGCTCCGCAAATGCCCTCCAGGGGCTGCCGGCTCCGCCACGTTCGCGAATGAAGCGCCGACAACGAGTAGACTAGGCGGCAAACTCCCGGCCCGCCAGTCGAATGGCGTCCCGCTGGCCTGGCACGAACGAGGCTCCCATGGAAAACGTCGTCCCGACATCGTCCGTCACCTGCCCCTGCGGCAATGGCGACACACTGGCGGACTGCTGTGGCCGCTATCACGACGGGCACCCCGCCCCAGGCCCCGAGCAGCTCATGCGCTCACGCTACAGCGCCTATGTACTGGGGCTGATCGACTACCTGCGAACGACGACGCTGCCCGCCCAGCAGGACCTGATCGACCTCCACGCGATAAGGCAATGGAGCCAGGAAAGCACCTGGCTGGGCCTGGATGTCGAGGAATGCCGGCTCATCGGCGCACAACCGGAGCACGCACACGTCAGCTTTACCGCGCGCTGGCATGACATGGCCGGCAATCACGCTCACCACGAACGCTCGACCTTCGTCCAGCGTGACGGTCGCTGGTATTTCATCGACCCGACAGTGCCACTGTCGGCAGGCCGCAACGACCCCTGCCCATGCGGCAGCGGGTCGAAATTCAAGAAGTGCTGTGCGCCTTACCTGTAGCAACCTCCCCCGCGTCTTCGCCGCAGCGCTGTCGCGTAGCGAACAGGTGCCCTACCTGGGTTGGCAATCAAGCGTGCGTTTCATCGTATATCGCTGGCGGTGTCTTAGAACCATGCCTTTCAACGTATTTGCCAGGACGAATAGCGAGGAAACGCGGCTACAGGCGGCCGGCCATATGCGGATTTCCCCCCTCGCGGGCTACTGTGCACACAGTCCTGGCGCTCCTGGTATCACGAACCCGAGGCGACTATGGAAAGAGCCGTCGGCGCAGTACCGAATCATGCATAGGGCTTGCGGTTTCGCTGGCTCTTTCCCACAGGCGCCGTCGCTAGTGGCGGTGAGGATGCCAGGTGGCGGGACGGGGCCTTCGCCGCCTGGGATGGCGGCGAAGAGCTACAGGGATGTATTCACGCGTGCCCCGTCCCGCCACCGGGTATTCGCACAGGGACGCTAAGCCCCGGGGCACGCTGTACGCCAAATACAATCCAGTCGCACCACCTCATACCCTGAAGCAGGACATATGCCTGGCCACGAATAAGGGCCGTCGCCTGAAACCTCGCGTGAAACAAAAAGGCCGGGAGACTCGCATCTCCCGGCCCTTGGGCAAGCATCGCCGATATTTACTTCTCGACGAAGGCCCGCTCGATCAGATAGTCGCCCGGCTCGCGCATGCGCGGCGAAACCTTCAGACCGAAGCTGTCCAGCACCTGGCTGGTTTCATCCAGCATGCTCGGGCTGCCACAGATCATCGCCCGGTCGTCCTGCGGGTTGATCGGCGGCAGGCCGATGTCGCTGAACAGCTTGCCGCTGCGCATCAGGTCGGTCAGGCGCCCCTGGTTGCGGAAGGGCTCGCGGGTAACGGTGGGGTAGTAGATCAGCTTTTCCTTCACCGCCTCGCCGAAGAACTCGTTCTGCGGCAGCACCTGGGTGATGAAGTTCTCATAGGCCACTTCATTCACATAGCGCACGCCATGCACCAGGATCACCTTCTCGAAACGCTCGTAGGTTTCCGGGTCCTGGATCACGCTCATGAAAGGCGCCAGGCCGGTACCGGTGCTGAGCAGGTAGAGATGCTTGCCGGGAGTGAGGTCATCGAGCACCAGCGTGCCGGTCGGCTTCTTGCTGATGATGATCTCGTCGCCTTCCTTCAGGTGCTGTAGTTGCGAGGTCAGCGGGCCGTCCGGCACCTTGATGCTGAAGAACTCGAGGTTCTCTTCCCAGTTCGGGCTGGCGATCGAGTAGGCGCGCATCAGCGGCCGGCCATTGGGCTGCTGCAGGCCGATCATGACGAACTGGCCATTCTCGAAACGCAGCCCCGGGTCGCGGGTGCACTTGAAGCTGAACAGCGTGTCGTTCCAGTGGTGGACGCTGAGCACGCGCTCGACATTCATGTTGCTCATGTATTGAAGTTTCCTCGTTGGAGATCCGCGCCGGTCGGCTGGCACTATTGCGCGATAGTTTATAGACGCAGAGAATATCCGTTAAGTAAATATTAAAGATATAGGTTATCGGTTATATAGATATGCATTTTACCTTGAGGCAATTACAGGTATTCGCCGCCGTGGCCCGCCAGGAAAGCGTATCGAAAGCCGCCGAATACCTGTCCCTGTCCCAGTCGGCCACCAGTTCGTCGCTGGCGGAACTGGAGCGCCAGTCGGCCTGCCAACTGTTCGACCGGATGGGCAAGCGCCTGTGCCTCAACTCCCTCGGGCGACAACTGCTGCCACAGGTCATGGCCCTGCTCGACCAGGCCCGCGCCATCGAAGACCTGCTCGAGGGCAAGAGTGGCTTCGGCTCGCTGGAAGTGGGCGCGACACTGACCATCGGCAACTACCTGGCGACCCTGCTGATCGGCAACTTCATGCAAAGCCATCCTGGCTGCAAGGTCGCCCTGCATGTCCACAACACCGCGCAGATTGTCCACCAGGTGGCGCACCACGAACTTGATCTGGGTCTTATAGAAGGTGCCTGCCAGCATCCCGATATCGAAGTCATGCCCTGGGTCGAGGATGAACTGGTGGTTTTCTGTACGCCCCGGCACCCTCTGGCACAGCGTGGGACGGCCTCCATGGAAGAACTCTGCGGGGAACCCTGGATTCTCCGCGAACAGGGCTCGGGAACCCGCCTGACCTTCGACCAGGCCATGCGCCACCGCCCGGAAAAGCTCAATATCCGCCTGGAGCTGGAGCATACCGAAGCAATCAAGCGCGCCGTCGAATCCGCTATCGGCATCGGCTGCATTTCCAGGCTGGCGCTACGCGATGAGTTCCGCCACGGCAGCCTGGTGCCGCTGGAGGCGCCCGAACTCGACCTGACCCGGCGTTTCTACTTCATCTGGCACTCGCTCAAGTACCAGACCGCCGCCATGCGCGAATTCATCGAACAGTGCCAGGCACTGACTGCGGGTGTGCGCCGCAGCGACGAGATAGTGTTGCCCCCGATCGCCTGATGGCAGCAGCAGGAAAACCGGTCAGCTCGGGATCGAGCCCATCTGCTGCAGCAGCAGCGCGGCCTGGGTCCGGGTACGCACGCCCAGTTTGCGGAAGATCGCCGTGACGTGGGCCTTGATGGTCGCCTCGGAAACACTCAGCTCATAGGCGATCTGCTTGTTCAACAAACCATCGCAGACCATCGTCAGTACGCGGAACTGCTGCGGTGTCAGGCTGGCCAGCCCTTCGCTGGCGGCTTTGGCCTCGTCACTCAGATGGGCGACTTCCTGGGTGTTGCTCGGCCACCAGACATCGCCATCCAGCACCGCACGCACCGCTTCCTGGATGGTTTCCAGCGGGCTGGACTTGGGAATGAAGCCACTGGCGCCGAACTCGCGCGAACGCGCGACCACGGCGGAATCCTCCAGAGCCGAGACCATCACCACCGGCAGGTGCGGGTATTGCCCGCGCAGCAGCACCAGGCCGGAAAAACCGTAGGCACCCGGCATGTTCAGGTCCAGCAGTACCAGGTCCCAGGACGCGCCCTGGTTCAGCAGTGCCTCCAGTTCGGCGATGCTGGCCGCTTCGACCAGGCGGACGTTCTCACCCAGCCCCATCGTGAGTGCCTGTTGCAATGCACTGCGAAACAAGGGGTGATCGTCGGCGATGATAATTTCGTAAGCAGCCATTGGCAGACCTTTATTTTTTTTGGCGCATCGACCCGACCTCGCGGTCGATGTCGGCACCATGCCGGCAGAAGTGGGTATGTCACTGGCGCGAGTATGTACTGACGCACCTGGCACCGCCAGCGGCCCGCTGCTCCGCATGGAGCGCGCCACCGACATGGGCCGATCGAACCGGGCAAGGATGCCCAGCCCGGAATAAGTGGTCAAGCCTCACGCTTTGTTGCAAAGTTCGCGCTTTTCCCGTGACGAGCCCGATAAATGCGCAACCTGAGCCTACGCGCCGATATTCTGATGCTGATAACCGCGATGATCTGGGGCAGCGCCTTCGTGGCCCAGCGCATCGGCATGGACAATCTCGGTCCGTTCATGTTCACCGGGCTGCGCTTCGCCCTCGGCGCCCTGATCCTGCTGCCGCTGCTGCTGCGGCAGAACCGCCAGGCACGGGGGTATGCGCCACTGCTCAACCGTGGCCTGCTGTTCGGCGGCATGTCCATGGGCCTGGCGTTGACGCTGGGCATCAACCTGCAGCAGGTCGGCCTGCTGTTCACCTCGGTGACCAATTCGGGCTTCATCACCGGGCTGTATGTGATCGTGGTGCCGATCCTCGGCATGTTCATCGGCCATCGCAGCGGCATCGGCACCTGGATCGGCGCATTCCTGGCGGTGGGCGGCATGGCGCTGCTGAGTATCGGCGAAGACTTCAGCGTGGCCCCGGGCGACTGGATCCAGTTGGCCGGCGCCTTCGTCTGGGGCGTGCATGTGCTGTTGGTGAGTTTCTTCGTCAGCCGCTACGACGCCATCCGCCTGGCCTTCCTGCAATTCGTCACCTGTGCCCTGGTCAGCCTGCTGCTGGGGCTGCTGCTGGAACAGACCACCTTCGACAATATCCGTCTGGCGCTACCGGCCCTGATCTATGGCGGGCTGTTCGCCGTCGGTGTGGGTTACACCCTGCAGGTGGTCGCGCAAAGGCATGCCATCGCCTCGCATGCCGCCATCATCCTGTCGCTGGAAGCGGTGTTCGCGGCGATCGCCGGCGCTCTGTTCCTCGATGAGAGCCTCGACCTGCGCGGCTATCTCGGCTGCCTGCTGATGTTCGCCGGGATGCTGATCGCCCAGTTGTGGCCGCTCAAGCCGCAGGCGAAGGCCGCCTGAAGGCGGCGCTCAACCCCGTTCGAGGAAACGGTGGGCGGCATCTCCGATATTCACGGGCAGTTGCCGCTTGGCGCCCAGGTAGTGGCCGGTGAACACGTCCAGCCAGTTATCCAGCACTTGCGCGGCCCGCGCCTCCCCCGCCAGTTCCAGGCACAGGGCCGCGACTTCCGCCGTGCACAGGTGCTCGCCGCGCGTGGAGCGGCGCAGGCGGTAGCGTGAAAGGCGCTCCGGCTGCAACGAGAGCACCGGAAAGCCATCCAGGTAAGGGCTCTTGCGGAACATCTTGCGCGCCTCGGTCCAGGTCGCATCCAGCAGGATGAACAGCGGCCGCCGCCCCGCTACCGGTTCGACCTGGTCGACCACCCGCCCTGGCACCGAATACTCCGCCGGAAACACCACGAAAGGTTGCCATTGCGGGTCCGCCAGCAGTTCGAGCAGACGCGGGTCGACTTCGGTGCGCGACCAGGTAAAGGCATGGCTGCTGGCGACCACATCGGCGATCAGCCAACCGGTATTGGTCGGTTTGAGCGCTTCGACATCATGCATCAGCAGGCATACGCCCGCCTCCGCCCCCGCTTCGGGCAGCCAGGCACAGGCACAATGGCTGATAGCGACCCGGCAGCGCGGGCAACGCGCCGTCCGCGAACCCCGGGCGACAAAGGGCTTGAGGCTACGCGCAAGGCGTTCCTCACGCAATCGGGCAACGGCATGGGGCATGATCACCAGGACCTGGACAGAAGGCCGCGCAGTCTACCGCCTGGGCTGGGCAAGTGCATGAACATCATCACAGTCGGCGGCGCTTCCCGGTGGGAGTGAGCCCTGATATTGGAGGACGCGGTATCACGACCGGATCGGCAATCAAGTGTGCGTTGCATCGTAGGCCGCTGGAGGTGTTCTGTTGTCCGTGGTGTCGCGAACCCGGCGAGCCCCGCTACGAAACACGCATGAACCCGTCGCCCATATGAATAAGGAGGCGCTCTTCGCCGGCGTCCCTGCCAGTGAAGGTTTCGTAGCGGGGCTGGACGGCCTCGCGGCGAATAACGTGGTGACTATGGAAAGAGCCCTCAGTGCCGGGCCGCCTCATTCATAGGGGTTGCGCTTTCTCTGGCTTTTTCTTTCAGGCACCGCCGCTAGTGGCTGTGCGGATGCCAGGTGGCGGGACGGGGCCTTCGCCGCCAGGGATGGCGGCGAAGAGCTACAGGGATGTATTCACGCGCACCCCGTCCCGCCACCTGGCATTCGCACAGGGACGGTGAGCCCGAGGTCACCCTGTACGATCCGCAAGCCAGACACAATTGCCAATCCAGTCGCAACCAGGCTAGACCCGCCATGGACAGGCTCCGGCACATCATGCCATTGCCCCGAGCGCCCGGCCTTTCCCGGCAAGACTGAACAGACACGGGACACTCCGGTCGAAACCGGTGCAGACTCTTGCAAAACCATCCTGGAGATCACCTGATGTATCGCCTCGCCACCCTGCTCGCCCTCGCCCTCGCCCTTCCATCCGTGCATGCCGCCTCCCTCAAGGAGCAGAAGCTGGACGAGCTGCTCGCCAAGGTCGCGCGCGAAAGCAGCGTCGGTACGCCACGCGCCATCAATGCCGATATCCTCGACCAGGGCTACAGCGTGGACAACCACGAACTGGTCAACCACCTCAGCGTACAACCCGACCATGCCGCGCAAATGCGCAGCAACCCGGACGATGTGCGCAAACAGCTCGCCGCCAGCGTCTGCAACAATGGCGGCCTGCGCGAACTGCTGGCACAGGGCGCGGTGTTGCGCTTCGAGTTCAGCGAATACAAGAGCAACAAGCCCATCGCCAATGAGCGCTACAACGCCCGGGATTGCGGGCTATAAGCGGCAAGCGGCAAGCGGCAAGCGGCAAGCGGCAAGCGTGAAGGTACCCTGAAACCCCGGCAAACGCTTTCTTGCCACTTGTAGCTTGCAGCTTGCCGCTGCTCTTATCGGAGTACCGCCGGGTCGCCCTTGCCGGCCACGGCGGCCGCTTCCTCCGGCGTCAGCAGCGCGGTGCGTGGCACATTGCGCAGGCGCGCGCAGGCTGCCAGTACATTGGCCCAGCAGGCCCGGTTGACGAACTGCATGGCGATTTCGTCGAGGGTGCCGCCACGATTTCGGTAACCCAGCACCGACGACTTGCGCGCATCCGGCAGCAGGGTCCACAGATGCCCCCGCGCCACTTCCGGACGCATATGGGTCAGCAGGATGCGGGTTTCCATGCGCTCGGGGAACAAGCGTGCCACCAGCGCATTGCCGGCCAGCACCGCATCCTCCCAGCGATCGCGTGGGGCGCGGAAGCGCCCCGGCTCCTGCAGGTAGACCAGCCGGTAGGCGCACTGCGCTTCCTCGAGGCGCTGCGCCGCCCGCAGCATCTCGCTCAACTGGTAGCTGCCGTTGGCGATCAATAGCACCGGCTCTTCGCCGTCATACTCCCTGACCAGAATCGCGCCATCACGCGCCAGATGCTCTGCCTGTTCACGGCTGAAGAACGCCGGGCGTTCGCGCTTGGGCACCACCATGCAGGCCAGCTCGCCGCGGGCACTGTAGATCGATGGCAGCAACGCCAGGGCGCTGTTGTGATCCGCCGGGAACAGCACCCGCACGGTATCGCTCATTTCCCCCAGCAGGGCCTCGCAGAAGGTGGTGTCCTGATGCGATTGCTGGTTCTTGCCATTTTCCCAGGTATGGGAAGTGGCGATCAGCGGCCAGCCGAGCCAGCCGGCGGGGCGCCCCACCTCTTTCTGCTGGCGGGAGAAGATGATGCTCTGGCGCACCGCGCCGAGCATCTTCACGCAGAAGGCCTCGTAGCTGGCGACCAGGTTGAGGCCGCCCTGGTTGGCCAGGCAGGCCGACACCACCGCCTCTTCGTTCAGCGCCGTGATGATGCGGCCATCCACCGCCTCCAGTTCGCTCTCCGGATCGGTGACCCGGTGCTTGAGCGCCTTGAGTACACCGCCCAGGCGGTTGCTGGCCAGTTCGTCGGGATTACCCACACGGGCACGCAGATCGGGGTTGGCCTGGGTCAGGTCGACGAAAAAGCGATCCACTGCGGCCATCGGCGAACAGACGTCATCCCGGTAGTGCAATTCGGGGATATCGGGCGTGCGTGGACGGCGCAGCGCCATCGCGTTGTCACGCTCCAGCGAGCGGCCCCGGCGGCTGCCTTCGATCAGTTCGCGGGCCTCGGCCAGCAGCTTCTGTGGCACGAACAGCCGCGCGGCATGTTCATTGAACAGGGCGCGGGCAGCGCCATCCACCTGCGGATTGCCCGGCAACGGCAGGTTGTGCGCGGCATTGCTGCCGGCGCCGTAGAAGCCGAAACCCTTGACCGTCTCGGCGATGCCATAGGGAATCGGCAACGGGTAATTCAGGATGCCACGCTGGCGCTCCTCGACCCGCCGCGCCAACCGGTGCTCCATCTCCCAGAGCGTGCAGATGAATGCCGCCGGGTCGCGCCCATCGAAGGAGATAGGGTCGAAGCCGCACTGCGACAGATGCTGGCGGAACCCCTCCAGTCCTTCCAGAGTGCCCAGTTGGGTGCGCTGCTCGATACGCCGGCCATTGGCGATCATCACCGGCAATGCCGCGCCGCAATCCTCGGCGCGCCACCAGCGCGGAATCCAGTCACTGCCCCGCTGCTCCTCGGCGGCACCATCCGAGAGGAACGCCACCAGCGTTTCGCCGGGCAATGGAATATGCGCGTACTGCAGTTCCGCGAACCCCAGGTAGCCGCCCTCGGCGATGCCCCCGGCGGTATGGGCGTTGACATGGCTGCCCAGTGGGTCGCGCGGGCTGCCATCGTTGGCCTGCCGGTAGCCATAGAAATCGCTCAGCAGGCGGTTCAGCCCCTGCTCGCCGCCGCTGTAGGCCTCGGCCTGCTCCGGGTGCAAGTTGCCCAGCAACACGTTGAGCGCGTCGATCGCCGCCACGCAATGCCCCTGCCCCATCAGCCAGCCGCGGGTCCGCCCGGTCAGGGCGTTCAGGCCCAGGTAGCCGGCGTAGGCGGGCACCATGTTCAGCGCGCCGCCGGTATGCCCCTCGGGGCTGTCCTTGAAGTCATCGGCGTCGAGGGGCGCGCCATCCAGTTTCAGGCGTCGCGCATAGGTCATGTGCACCACCAGCCAGAGCCCGGCGCTGGCGAGGTGGTCGATCGCCCGCAGGTAGCGGTAGACCGAGCCGACATCCGGCTGCAGCCCCGCTTGCACCAGTTGGTGCGCCAGCCGGTAGGCCGCCGCCTGGGTTTGCGCCGCATGCTCGAACGGGCCATAGCCGGCACGCCAGGTGGCGAACTCCACCTGCGCCTGGGCATGTTGGTCCAGCTCGGCAAGACTGGGCAGTAGCTGACTCATGGTTCACTCCATTGGCTGGTTGCGTGCTGAGGCTACCGACCTCCGGTCGCGGCAATGCGGCTTGCGACGAAAGGTCTACAGCCTCTAGTCTAGGTAGCGCGTACCGTTCCATCGCTGATATGCATCAAGACTCCGGCACGTGCGCGTAGCCACCATCGTAGTACAGACAGGAACGTATTATGGCTTTGCTCAGCTTCCTTGGCGCCATCCAGCAGGTAACAGGCTCTTGCTATCTCATTGAAACCCACGGAGGCGCCAAGGTGCTTCTGGAGTGCGGCATGCATCAGGGACGCCGCCAGGAGGAAGAAGGCAACCGGGCGCCCTTCGCCTTCGACCCCGGGACCCTCGACGCCGTGGTGCTGTCGCATGCCCATATCGATCACAGCGGCCTGCTGCCGAAACTGGTGGCGGCCGGCTACAAAGGCCCGGTGCACCTGACCGAGGCCACTGGCGAATTGCTGGAACTGATGCTGCTGGATGCCGCCAACCTCCAGGAGAAGGACGCCGAGTGGGAAAGCAAGTGGCGCGCCCGCCAGGGCAAGCCACCGGTGCAGCCACTCTATACCCGCGTCGATGCCGAGCGCATGCTCGGCCAGCGTACGCCGCACGCCTACGAGGAAACCTTCGAAGCCGCTCCCGGCGTGCAGGTGACCTTCTTCGATGCCGGCCATATCCTCGGCTCGGCCATCGTGCAATTGGACATCGAGGACTTCGGCCAGACGCGCCGCGTGGTGTTCTCCGGCGACCTCGGCAACGCCAACGCGCCATTGATGAAAGGCCCGACCGCCCTGCGCCAGGCCGATGTGCTGCTGATGGAATCCACCTACGGCGACCGTGACCACCGCGACCACCAGGCCACCATCGAGGAGCTCGCGGATATCCTGCAACAGGCCCACCGCGACGGCGGCAACGTGCTGATGCCCTCCTTCGCCGTGGGCCGCGCCCAGGACCTGATCTTCTACCTCGGCCTGCTCTACCAGCAGGGGCGCCTGCCGCAACAGGCGGTGTTCCTCGACAGCCCGATGGCGATAGGCGCCAACAAGGTCTATGCGCGCTTCCAGGATCAACTGGACCAGAGCCATGCGCAGGCGATCGAGGGCTTCGACAAGGGCCGGCGGCGCATCGAGAAGTGGTTGCCGATCCTCAAGAGCACGCAGACGGCGGAAGAGTCGATGACCATCAATCGCTTCAAGAGCGGCGCGGTCATCATCGCCGGCAGCGGCATGTGCAACGGCGGACGCATTCTGCATCATTTCAAGCACAACCTGTGGCGCAAGGAATGCCACCTGGTGATTCCAGGCTTCCAGTCCAGGGGCACCCTCGGGCGTAGCATCGTCGACGGCGCGCAAACCGTGAAAGTGCTGCACCAGCGCATCGCGGTGAATGCCCAGGTGCATACCCTGGGCGGCTTCTCCGCCCATGCCGGGCAGTCGCAACTGCTCGACTGGGCCAGCCATTTCGAATCGCGCCCGGAGCTGTACCTGGTGCATGGCGAGCTGGAAAAGATGCAGATACTGCGACAGGCACTGCATGAACGGCTGGACTGGAAAGCCAATATCCCCGAGCCGGGAGATCGCATCGCGATCTGAAACCATGGCTTTCGACATGCCTGACGATTCATAGCTGACAGCAGCCGCAAGCTTGCAACGCAATCGCCGTAGGATGCGCCGTGCGCACCAGGGCGATGCCGCCTCGCTTGCCGGTGCGCACCGCGCACGCTACCGACCAGGGCACGCCTGAGCGCTACCGAGGCCAGGCACAGATGGAGACTTCACATGCCGTTCCAAGCGGATGACTACCTTTCCCGCCACGTCAAGACCAACGCCGTCGACTTTTCCAGCCGGCTCGATGAACTGATCGCACTGGCCGTCCCCGAAAGCAGCCCCAACCAGTCGCTGTACCGGGAAATGCTCAGCACGGTGATGCACATGGCCCAGGCCGACCGCAGCCGCTGGGACGCCAAGATCATGCTGCAGACCATGCGCGAGATGGAGCGCGCCTTCAGCCGCCTGGAACAGTTCAAGCGGCGGCGCAAGGTCACGGTATTCGGCTCGGCGCGCACCCCCCTCGAACACCCGCTGTACGCCATGGCCCGCGAGCTGGGCAAGACCCTGGCGCGCTATGACCTGATGGTGATAACCGGCGCCGGTGGCGGCATCATGGCCGCCGCCCACGAAGGCGCGGGCCTGGACAACAGCCTGGGGCTGAATATCACCCTGCCTTTCGAGCAGCAGCCCAACGCCACGGTGGGCGGCACCGACAACCTGCTGTCGTTCCACTTCTTCTTCGTGCGCAAGCTGTTCTTCATCAAGGAGGCGGACGCGCTGATACTCTGCCCCGGCGGCTTCGGCACCCTGGATGAGGCACTGGAAGTGCTGACCCTGATCCAGACCGGCAAGAGCCCGCTGGTGCCCATCGTACTGCTGGACGAGCCGGGTGGCAGCTACTGGCAGGATGCCCTGAAGTTCATGCAGCACCAGTTGGTGGAGAACCGCTATATCCTGCCCACCGACATGCGCCTGATACGCCTGGCGAACAATGTCGAGGATGCCACGCTGGAAATTGCCGACTTCTACCGGAACTTCCACTCCAGCCGCTGGATCGAGCGCAATTTCGTGATCCGCATGAACCACCAGTTGGCTCCGCGGGCACTCGAACAACTGAATGAACATTTCGCCGACCTGTGCCTGCACGATGGTTTCGAACAACGCACCTGCGAGGCCGCCGAAATGGACGAGCCGGAACTCGAATGCATGCCGCGCCTGAGCTTCGCCTTCAATGGCCGCGATCACGGTCGCCTGCGCGAATTGACGGACTATATAAACCAGCCACAGAACTGGGCCTGAACGCCATGCCCCGCAACACCTTCATCCACCGCCCAGGTGCGCGCAGCGCACCCTACCGGGGCCGCACACCAGGGGCTCGCCGTCGCTCGTCGCGCCAGCCTGATGCCTGAAGCCATCACATGCCCGATCGTTCCAACATCCTTGCCGGCGTCCTCTGCGGCGCCGCCGCCGGCGCCCTCTGGGGCCTGATTTTCCTGGCCCCGGAACTCGTCCGGGAATTCAGCCCGCTGCATCTCGCGATAGGCCGCTACCTGTTCTTCGGCCTGATCGCCCTCGTGCTGCTGGCCCCGAGGCTGCGCGCCGTACTGCCCGACGTGGGGCGCCGTGAGTGGCACATGCTGGCAGGGCTGGCGCTGGTCGGCAACCTGCTCTACTACGTCCTGATCGGTGCGGCGGTACAGCTGGGCGGCATCGCCATGACCTCACTGGTCATCGGCTTCCTGCCGGTCGCGGTGACCCTCATCGGCAGCCGCGAAGCCCATGCCGTCCCCCTGCGGCGCCTGGCACTGCCGCTGGCGCTCGGTATCGCCGGCGTGTCGTGCATCGGCTGGCAGGCACTGGCGCTACCGGCACCGGGCAGCGCCGGGCGGCAGGCGGGCGGGTTGTTGTGCGCATTGGGCGCACTGGCCTCATGGACCTGGTTCGCCGTCGCCAACAGCCGCAGCCTGGTCAGGCTACGGCACATAACGGCCCACGACTGGAACCTGCTGACAGGCATCGTGACCGGCGCCCTGACCCTGGCGCTGGTGCCGTTCGCGGTGCTGTTCACCAGTTCGGCGCACGCCCCGCTCGACTGGTTGCGGCTCATCGGCGTGTCGGCGGGCCTGGCCTTCTTCGCCTCGATCGTCGGCAATGCCCTGTGGAATCGCATGAGCCGCCTGCTGCCGCTGACCCTGACCGGGCAGATGATCCTGTTCGAGACCCTGTTCGCCCTGCTCTACGGCTTCACCTGGGAGCAACGGCCGCCCACGGCGCTGGAGGCGACCGCCTTCCTGCTGGTCGCCCTGAGCGTCATCGCCTGCGTGGCGATACACCGGCGGCCCGCCGCCAAAACCGCCATGGAAACCGCGTAGGGTATGCGCACCGGCAGGCGATACAGGCATCCCACGGTCGCCATAGAATAGAAAGAGCCCGGGCACTGATGTACGCCGGGCTCTTCGTGTTTGCACGCGTGGTGAGGATCAGTCGACCCAGACCCGTGCATTGCGGAACATGCGCAGCCAGCCGCCATCCTCTTCCCAGCCATCCGGACGCCAGGAGTTGGTGACCGCCCGGAACACCCGCTCCGGGTGCGGCATCATGATGGTGACGCGACCGTCGCGGCTGGTCAGGCCAGTGATGCCACGCGGTGAACCGTTGGGGTTGGCCGGGTAGCGCTCGGTGACCTTGCCGTGGTTGTCCACGTAGCGCAGCGCCACGCTGCCGGACAGGTCGGCCTGCAACAAGGCTTCCGCGCTGCCGAACTCGGCATGCCCCTCGCCGTGGGCGATGGCGATCGGCAGGCGTGAACCGGCCATGCCCTGCAGGAAGATCGAAGCCGAATCCTGCACCTGCACCATCGCCACCCGTGCCTCGAACTGCTCGGAGCGGTTGCGCACGAAGTGCGGCCAGTTTTCCGTGCCGGGGATCAGCTCGTGCAGGTTGGACAGCATCTGGCAACCGTTGCACACGCCCAGGGCAAAGCTGTCGCCACGCTCGAAGAAGGCCATGAAGGCCTCCCGCGCACGGGCATTGAACAGGATCGACTTGGCCCAACCTTCGCCGGCACCCAGTACGTCGCCATAGGAGAAGCCGCCACAGGCGACCAGACCCTTGAACTGCTCCAGGCTGACGCGCCCGGCGAGGATATCGCTCATGTGCACGTCTATTGCGCTGAAGCCGGCCCGGTCGAAGGCTGCCGCCATTTCCACCTGGCCGTTGACGCCCTGCTCGCGCAGGACCGCCACGCGCGGGCGCTCGCCACGCTTGATATAGGGCGCGGCGATGTCCTCGTTGATATCGAAGGTGAGCCTGGCATGCAGGCCGGGGTTGTCTTCTTCCAGCAGGCCATCGAACTCCTGCTCGGCGCACTCGGCGTTGTCGCGCAGGCGCTGGATGCGGTAGCTGGTCTCGGCCCACTGGCGCTGCAACAGGCTGCGCTCGCCGCTGAACACCAGCTCGCCCTGGTAGCGGATGGCGACTTCGGCGCTGTTGAGCGGCTGGCCGATGACCGACACGCAGTCGCCCAGGCCGGCCGCGCTGAACTGGCCGAGGATCACTTCGGTATCGTCCTGGCGCACCTGGATCACCGCGCCCAGTTCTTCGTTGAACAGCAGTGCGGCAATGTCCTGCGGCGTATCGACCAGGCAGTCGAGGCCCAGCTCGAGGCCGCAATGCCCGGCGAAGGCCATTTCCAGCGCGGTGGCCAGCAGGCCGCCGTCGGAACGGTCGTGGTAGGCCAGCAGCAGGCCATCGGCATTCAGTCCCTGGATCACCGCGAAGAACGCCTGCAGGTCCTCGGCATCGTCCACGTCGGGCGCCTGGCGGCCGATGCCGCCGTAGACCTGGGCCAGGATCGAGCCACCCATGCGGTTCTGGCCACGCCCCAGGTCGATCAGGATCAGGTCGGTCTCGCCCTTGTCCATACGCAACTGCGGCGTCAGGGTCTGGCGGATGTCGCTCACCGGCGCGAAGCCGGACACCACCAGCGACAGCGGCGAGGTCACGCTTTTCTCGCCCTCGCCTTCGTTCCAGCGGGTCTTCATCGACATCGAGTCCTTGCCCACCGGGATGGTGATGCCCAGCGCCGGGCACAGCTCCATGCCGACCGCGCGCACAGTGTCGTACAGGCGCGCATCCTCGCCGGGGTGGCCGGCGGCGGCCATCCAGTTGGCGGACAGCTTGATATCGGAAATCCTCTCGATACGTGCGGCAGCCAGGTTGGTCAGGGTCTCGCCGATGGCCATGCGCCCGGACGCCGGGGCGTCCAGCAGCGCCAGCGGCGTGCGCTCGCCCATCGCCATGGCCTCGCCGGTGTTCACGTCGAAGCTGGTGGCGGTCACCGCCACGTCGGCCACCGGCACCTGCCAGGGGCCGACCATCTGGTCGCGCGCCACATGGCCGGTGATGCTGCGGTCGCCGATGGTGATCAGGAAGCTCTTGCTACCCACCGCCGGGTGGTGCAGCACGCGCTCGACGGCTTCGCCCAGTTCGACGGCGGCGGCATCGAAGTCATCGCCCAGTGCCTCTTCGCGGCTGGCCGAGCGGTGCATGCGCGGCGCCTTGCCCAGCAGTACGTTGAGCGGCATGTCCACCGGCTTGTTGCCGAAGTGTTCGTCGCTGACGGTCAGGTGCGCCTCTGCGGTGGCCTCGCCGACCACCGCGAACGGGCAACGCTCGCGCTCGCAGATGGCGGCGAAGCGCTCCAGGTCGGCGGCGTCCACCGACAGCACGTAGCGCTCCTGGGACTCGTTGCACCAGATTTCCAGCGGTGCCATGCCCGGCTCGTCGTTGGGCACCTTGCGCAGCTCGAAGCGGCCGCCGCGGCCGGCATCGTTGACCAGCTCGGGGAAGGCGTTGGACAGTCCGCCCGCGCCCACGTCGTGGATGAACTTGATCGGGTTGCGCTCGCCCAGTTGCCAGCAGCGGTCGATGACTTCCTGGCAACGGCGCTCCATCTCCGGGTTGTCGCGCTGCACCGAGGCGAAATCCAGGTCGGCGGAGCTGGTGCCGGTGGCCATCGAGGACGCCGCGCCGCCGCCCAGACCGATCAGCATGGCCGGGCCGCCGAGCACGATCAGCTTGCCGCCGACGGAGATCTCGCCCTTCTGCACATGGTCTTCGCGGATGTTGCCGAGGCCGCCGGCGAGCATGATCGGCTTGTGGTAGCCGCGCACTTCCTCGCCACGCGGGGTGGCGATGGTCTGCTCGAAGGTGCGGAAGTAGCCGGTCAGCGCCGGGCGCCCGAACTCATTGTTGAACGCCGCGCCGCCCAGCGGGCCTTCGAGCATGATGTCCAGCGCGGTGACAATGCGCTCGGGCTTGCCGTAGGGCACTTCCCAGGGCTGCTGGAAACCGGGGATGTTCAGGTTGGACACGGTGAAGCCGGTCAGCCCCGCCTTGGGCTTGGAGCCGCGACCGGTCGCGCCCTCGTCGCGGATCTCGCCGCCGGAGCCGGTGGAGGCGCCGGGGAAAGGGGCGATGGCGGTCGGGTGGTTGTGGGTTTCCACCTTCATCAGGATATGCACCGGCTGCGGCTTGGCCACGTACTCGCGGCTCTCGCCATCGGGGTAGAAACGCCCGGCCGGATGGCCGACGATCACCGCGGCGTTGTCCTTGTAGGCCGACAGCACGCCTTCGCGGTGCAGTTCGTAGGTGTTCTTGATCATGCCGAACAGCGACTTGCCCTGGCTCTCGCCGTCGATGTCCCAACTGGCATTGAAGATCTTGTGGCGGCAGTGCTCGGAGTTGGCCTGGGCGAACATCATCAGTTCGATGTCGTGGGGGTTGCGCGCCAGCTCGGTGAAGCTCTTCACCAGGTAGTCGATCTCATCCTCGGCCAGCGCCAGCCCCAGCTCGACGTTGGCCTTCTCCAGCGCCACGCGCCCGCCACCCAGCACGTCGACGGCGGTCAGCGGCCTGGGCTGCGCATGGCTGAACAGTTGCTGCGCATCCTCGAAGCGCTCCAGCACCGCCTGCGTCATACGGTCATGCAACAGCGCCGCGACCGCCTGCCGCTCGGCCTCGTTCAGCTCGCCGTCGATGTAGTAGGCGATGCCCCGCTCGATGCGGCTGACCTTGCCCAGGCCGCAGTTGTGCACGATATCGCTGGCCTTGCTCGACCAGGGCGAGATGGTGCCGAAACGCGGCACCACCAGCAACAGGCGACCCGCCGGCTCCTGCACCGGCACCTTCGGGCCGTACTTCAGCAGCCGGGACAATACCGCTTGTTCATCGGCCCCCAGCACGCCATCGACTTCGGCGAAGTGGGCGAACTCGGCATACAGGCCACGCACGGCCGCGACCTTCTCGGTCAACTGGGCCAGCAGCTTGCCATGACGGAAGGCGGAAAGAGCGGGGGTACCGCGCAGGATCAACATCGTCGGAACAGCCTCGGAGGGGGACGGTCGGGGGCGCGTATTCTAGCCCATAGCGCCGCCTCCCGCACCGGCAAAAGCGGCCCGGCCAGGGCAATCGCGAAGCCTCGGTTCCATATGGACGTCAGGGTCCGTTGACGTTTCGGCGCGACCGCGCCGGCGCACATCACGCCCGACGCCAAGGCCCTCGTCAGCCTTCACGCAACAGCGGGGGCACCAGGGTATTGCAGCGTTCAGGCCGGGCCGGGCACCAGCCATTTGCCGGCCGTACGCGCCAGATGCCGGGTCAACTGGCCCAGCAGCTCACCGCCGTTGCGCCAGTGATGCCAGTAGAGCGGAACGTCGATGCGCAACCCCGCCTGCAACTCCACCAGCCTGCCGCTGTCCAGCTCTTCGCGCACCTGCAGTTCAGGCACCATGCCCCAGCCCAGATCGCTCAGCAGCAGCTTCACGAAGCCTTCGGACGATGGGCACAGGTGGAAGTTGAACCCCTCGCCGATCCCCAGTGCCGCCAGGTAGCGATGCTGCAGGTAATCATCCGGGCCAAAGACGATGGCGGGCGCGCGCGCCAGCCCGTCCGCCTTCACACCATCGCCGAAATGCCGGGCGAGAAAGGCCGGGCTGGCCAGTGCCAGATAGCGCATCGAGCCGAGGAACGTGCTGCGGGCGCCCGCCAGTGGCCGCTCCGCGGCACACACACAGGCCGCCACATCCCCCGCCCGCATGCGTTTCAGGCCCACGGCCTGGTCCTCGACCACATGGTCCAGCAATATCTGGTGATCGGCACAGAACTGCGCCACCGCCTCGCCCCACCAGGTCGACAGGCTGTCGGCATTCAATGCGATGCGCAGGCGTTCCGGCTGGCGGTTCTCGTCCAGCTCGGGCACCTGGCCCTGCAAGTCTCGTTCGAGCAGGCGCACCTGCTGCACATGATTGAGCAGGCGCCGCCCGATCTCCGTGGCCTGCGGCGGCACCTCACGCAACAGCACCGGCTGCCCGACCCGGGCCTCCAGCAGTTTGATGCGCTGGGACACCGCCGATTGCGAAAGCCCCAGCACCTGGGCCGCCCGCTCGAAACCGCCCTGCTCGACCACAGTGACCAGGGCCGAGAGCAACTTATAGTCGAACATCAGTTTTCCTAATGATCCATCAGCAAAATTGCTTTTTCTTATATTGCAATAAACACCAGACTGCCAGCCTTCGACATGGCAGGACCATCATGGACAACATCTGGCAGAGCTACATCAACGGGTTACTGGTCACCATCGGGCTGATCATGGCGATCGGCGCACAGAACGCCTTCGTCCTGGCGCAGAGCCTGCGCCGCGAGCATCACATCCCGGTCGCCGCCCTCTGCGTGGTCTGCGATTTCCTGCTGATCGGCCTCGGCGTGTTCGGCCTGGCCAAGCTGCTGGCGGAAAGCCCGCTGCTGATGCAGATCGCCCGCTGGGGCGGCGCAGCGTTCCTCATCTGGTACGGCCTGCAGGCGCTGCTGCGCAGTGTTCGGCCGCAGGCGCTGCACAGCGGGCAGGCCAGCCGCAGGCCGCTGGGCAAGGTACTGCTCGCCACCCTGGCGGTCACCCTGCTCAACCCCCACGTCTACCTCGATACCGTGCTGCTGATCGGCTCGCTCGGCGCCCAACAGCCAGAACCCGGGGCCTACACCGCTGGCGCCGCCAGCGCCTCGCTGGGCTGGTTCGCCCTGCTCGCCCTGGGCGGCGCCTGGCTGGCACCCTGGCTGGCGCGACCGCTCACCTGGCGCCTGATCGACCTCGGGGTGGCGCTGATGATGTTCGCCATCGCCGCCCAGTTGATCGTCGGCAAGACAGCCATCACCTGAGTCCAGGGCCGGAGGGCGGCACCCTTGCGACTGGATTGGCAATAATGTGTCTGGCTGACTTCTGGATCGTAGAGCGTGATCTCGGGCTCATCGTCCCTGTGCGAATGCCTGGTGGCGGGGCGGGGCACGCGTGAATACATCCCTGTAGCTCTTCGCCGCCATCCCTGGCGGCGAAGGCCCCACCCCACCACCAGGCATCCGCACAGCCACCTTCAGCAGTGCCTGCGGGAAAGAGCGAAAAAGCGAAAGCCCTGCGGATGATTCAGTACTGCGCCGACCGCTCTTTCCATAGTCGCCTCGAGCCCGGCCAGCCCCGTTGCGAAACCTTCGTCGGCAGGGACGCCGACGAAGAGCGCCCCCCTTATTCATATGGGCGACGGGTTCATGCGTGTTGCGTAGCGGGGCTGGCCGGGTTCGCGAGGCTACGGGTGTATGGACACCGCCAGCGGCATGCGATGAAACGCACGCTTGTTTGCCAATCCGCTCGCAACGAGGCGGGGCACGATTACCCAGCGTCCACGGTCATAGCGGAACCGCCGCACAACGCCAGTCCAACCGATAGTTAACCACACGTCCGACGCGTGGTTTTGCCGCAGGCCGGGTGCTATGATCCCCGGGTCGCGGGCACTGATGCCCGCAACCGGCCAACCGTGATGGCCAGAGATTGAGCGAACCACGCAACCAAACGACGGGAAAGGCGAAACGACCCTGCCTGCAATGCCGCATCAGACGGCTCCAGGCGCACGCCCTACGATACCGTAGCGGACAGGCATCCGTTTCAGTCCGCCAGACACTCCCGCGCCAGTTGCATCAATCCGAAACACCTGATTTGAGGAGATACACCATGGCTTTCGAACTGCCGCCGCTGCCTTACGAGAAAAACGCCCTCGAGCCGCATATTTCCACCGAAACCATCGAGTACCACTACGGCAAGCACCACCAGACCTACGTCACCAACCTGAACAACCTGGTTCCCGGCACCGAGTACGAAGGCAAGGACCTGGAAACCATCGTCAAGACCTCCTCCGGTGGCATCTTCAACAACGCCGCCCAGGTCTGGAACCACACCTTCTTCTGGAACGGCCTGTCGCCCAATGGCGGCGGCCAGCCGAGCGGCGCCCTGGCCGATGCCATCGTTGCCTCCTTCGGTTCCATCGACAAATTCAAGGAAGAGTTCACCAAGACCGCCATCGGCACCTTCGGCTCCGGCTGGGCCTGGCTGGTGAAGAAGGCCGACGGCAGCCTGGCGCTGTCCAGCACCATCGGTGCCGGCAACCCGCTGACCGCGGGCGACACCCCGCTGCTGACCATCGATGTCTGGGAACACGCCTACTACATCGACTACCGCAACGCCCGTCCGAAGTTCGTCGAAGCATTCTGGAACCTGGTGAACTGGGACTTCGTCGCGAAGAACTTCGCCGCCTGATCCCCGCGACACGCCGTGCCCCCGATGCCCGCTCTTGCGGGCATCGCTCGTTCTGCCAGGAAGAATCCCCGCCACGCGACATAACGGCAGGTTGGCAGAATGCCATTCTGTCGGCATCATGCGCCGCCGACCAACGGTAGCAACCGGATGTTCCGACACCGCTCGAAGCCTTCCTTAGCGGCAGGAACCTCCCCGATCACCCCTGGACCTGCGCCACTCCGACAGCATATGGATGCTGCCGCAAGACCCGACAACGAACGGGGACTTTGACGCAGGTAACACTCCTGCCAATACTTTAACTACTTGCCAGGCGTGTCAGAAGGAAAACGTCTTGAAACGGGAACTGCGAAACAGCCTGTCGAGAAAGCTCCTGCAGATCGTTCTGCTATCCGCCCTGGCCGTGGGGCTGCTGCTCAACTTCGCCCAGATCGTCCTGGAGGCGCACAAGACGGCCCAGTTGATCGATGCCGACGCCCAGCGCATCCTGCGCATGTCGCGGGACCCTTCGACCCAGGCTATCTACAGTCTCGACCAGGACATGGCCACCCAGGTCATCGAGGGCCTGTTCAAGCATGAGTCGATGCACGCGGGCAGCATCGGCAAGACCGGCGAGGAAATGCTCGCACAGAAACAGCGCCCGCTCACCGAACTGCCGCTGCGCTGGATCACCGATCCGATCCTGGGCCGGCAGCAGCCGTTTTCCATCGAACTGACGGGCCGTCCGCCTCTCAACGAACATTACGGCGACCTGAATATCGTCCTCGACACCGCCCAGTACGGCCATGACTTCATCAACCGTTCGGTAGTGCTGTTCCTCGTCGGCCTGGCGCGCTCGGTCATCCTCGCCCTGGTGCTGTTCCTGATCTACGAATGGCTGCTGACCCGGCCGCTGACCAACCTGATCGACCACCTGAGCCATATCGACCCGGACAAGCCCGGCGCGCACAAACTGCCCATGCTGCCCGGCCACGAGCGCAACGAACTGGGGCGATGGGTAACGACCGCCAATAACCTGCTGACCGCCATCGAGCGCAACATGCAACTGCGCCATACCGCCGAACACAACCTGCAGCGCATGAGCCGCTACGACTACCTCACCGGCCTGCCCAACCGCCAGCGCCTGCAGCAATACCTCCTGCAGACCTTGAATGACGCCGAACAGCAGCAACATCACGTGGCCGTGCTGTGCCTTGGTGTCGACGACTTCAAGAACGCCAACGAACAGTACGGCTACCAGAACGGCGACCGCCTGCTGGCCGCGCTGGCCGACCGCCTGCGCCTGCTGGCCAATCGGCGCGGAACCCTGGGACGCCTGGGCGGCGACCAGTTCGTGCTGATCCTGCCAGACATCAGCGAGCCCTACCAGGCCGCCGAGCTGGCGCAGAGCATTCTCGACAACCTGGAAAAGCCGATCGCCCTGGATGGATACTCGGTACGCCTGGGCGTCACCATCGGCATCACCCTCTACCCCGAGGACGGCGACAGCACCGAGAAGCTGCTGCAGAAAGCCGAACAGACCATGACCCTGGCCAAGAGCCGTGCCCATGGCCGCTACCAGTTCTACGTCGCCAGTATCGACAGCGCGATGCGCGAACGGCGCGAACTGGAGAAGGCCCTCGGCGAAGCCCTGGGCAAGCACGAATTCCACCTGCTCTACCAGCCGCAATGGGACTACCGGCGCCAGCGCATCACCGGCGTGGAAGCGCTGATCCGCTGGAACCACCCGCAGGGAAAGAACATACCGCCAGACCAGTTCATCCCCATCACCGAGCAGAACGGCAGTATCATCGAAATCGGCGAATGGGTGCTGGACCAGGCCTGCCGCCAGTTGCATGACTGGCACCAGCAGGGTTTCACCGGCCTGCGCATGGCGGTCAACCTGTCCGCCGTGCAACTGCATCACGCCACCCTGCCAGCCACCATCGGCGAGTTGCTCTCCGTTCATCACCTGCCCGGGGGCACCCTGGAACTCGAAGTGACCGAGACCAGCCTGATGCTGGACATTCAGACCGCGGCGCACAGCCTGCACTGCCTGCGCGCCTGCGGCGCGCTGATTGCCATCGACGATTTCGGCACCGGCTATTCGTCCCTCAACTACCTGAAGAAGCTGCCAGTGGACAAGATCAAGATCGACAAGAGCTTCGTCCAGGACATCAAGAACGGCGAAGGCGATGCCAGCATCGTGCGCGCCGTCATCCAGTTGGGCCATAGCCTGAACATGCAGGTCATCGCAGAAGGCGTGGAGACGGCCGAGCAGGAAGCCTACCTGATCGAACAGGGCTGCGACGAAGGCCAGGGCTACTACTACAGCAAACCCATCGCCGCCGAACGGCTGAGCGCACTGCTACGCCAGCAAGGGCCGCAGAACGCCTGAGCCCAGACACAGGACCGCAACCACGCATGACTTCTTCCCCTCTGCGCCGCGCATATTTCGCACTGGTACGCCGCATACTGCGCCTCTGGGTGCGCTCGGAAACCATCCGCCCGGAATCCTTCGAGCTTCCCGCCAGCGACGCGGCGATCATCTATGCCCTGCCACGCACCTCGGCCAGCGACCTCGCGGTACTGGCCGAGGAGTGCGCGAAGAACGGCCTGCCCAGCCCGCTGGATGCCCTGCGACTGGGGGCCTTCCATGAGCCGGACGCGGTGCTCTTCCTGACGCCATCCGCCAGTTGGTTTGGCCGCCGGCGGCGCAGCAGCACGCCGCCGGTGCTGGTACGGCTGGTGAATGCCCTGAGCCAGGGCAACCTGGAAAATGCGCTGATCGTCCCGGTCAGTGTGTTCTGGGGGCAGTCGCCGGACCGCGAAACCAGTGCCTGGAAACTGCTGTTCGCCGACACCTGGGCAGTGACCGGACGCCTGCGCCGGCTGCTGAGCATTCTCATGCTGGGACGCAAGACCCGCGTACAGTTCTCCGAACCGATCCCGCTCAAGGAGCTGATCGCGCAGAACAAGGGGAACGAGCGCACCCTGCGTATGGTGCACCGTATCCTGCGGGTACATTTCCGCAACCAGAAGGCGGCTGTCATCGGACCCGACCTGTCGCACCGGCGCACCCTGGTCAGGGGGCTGCTGCACCACCCGCAGGTGCGCCAGGCCATCGCCGAGGAAACGCAGCGCGAGGGTATCCCGCTGGAGAAGGCCGAGGCGCGGGCATTGCGCTATGGCAACGAGATCGCCTCGGACTACACCTACAGCGCCGTACGCTTCCTGGAAACCCTGCTGTCGTGGTTCTGGAACCGCATCTACGACGGCGTCCGTGTCAACCATGTGGACCGACTCCAGCAGAGCGTAGCGGGGTACGAGGTCGTCTACGTGCCCTGCCATCGCAGCCATATCGACTATCTGCTGCTGTCCTACCTGCTGTTCCACAACGGCCTGACGCCACCGCATATCGCTGCCGGCATCAACCTCGACATGCCGCTCATCGGCGGCATGCTGCGCCGTGGCGGCGCCTTCTTCATGCGCCGCTCGTTCAAGGACAAGCCGCTGTATACGGCGGTCTTCAACGAGTATCTGCACACGCTGTTCAGCCGTGGCTTCCCGGTGGAGTATTTCATCGAGGGCGGGCGCTCGCGTACCGGGCGCATGCTGCAGCCACGCACCGGCATGCTCGCCATGACGCTGCGCAGCTACCTGCGTTCGTCGCGCCTGCCGATCCTCTTCGTACCGGTCTACATCGGCTACGAACGGGTGCTGGAGGGCCGCACCTACCTGGGCGAACTGCGCGGGGCGAGCAAGAAGAAAGAGTCCATCCTCGACCTGTTCAAGGTCATCGGCGCCCTGCGCCAGCGCTTCGGCCAGGTCTGGGTCAACTTCGGCGCCCCCCTGCCACTGAACGACTTCCTCGACCAGCAACATCCCGGCTGGCGCCAGCAGCCGGCGGCCGAGGGGTTCCGCCCGCCCTGGCTGAACGAGACCACCAATCGCCTGGCCGAGCGCATCGCCCAGCGCATCAACCAGGCCGCCGCCATCAACCCGGTCAACCTGGTGGCGGTCGTCATGCTGTCGACCCGGCGCCTGGCCCTCGACGAACATGCCCTGCAACGGACCCTGGATATCTACCTGGAGCTGCTGCGCGCGGTGCCCTACTCGGACCGCGTCACCCTGCCCGAAGGTAACGGCGCGGCGCTGATCGAGCAGGTCGGGAACATGGGGATGCTGGCCGAGCAGAACGATGCCCTCGGGCGCATCTTCTACCTGGACGAACCCAACGCGGTACTGATGACCTACTACCGCAACAACGTGATGCATATCTTCGCGCTGCCGGCGCTGCTGGCCAGCTTCTTCCAGGTCAATGCGCGCATTGGCCGCGAGCAGATCCTGCGCTTCAGCCGTGCGCTCTACCCCTACCTGCGCGCCGAACTGTTCATCCGCTGGGAGGATGAGGAACTGCCCACGGTGATCGACCAGTGGCTCGCCGCCTTCGTCACCCAGGGGTTGCTGAAACAGGATGAGCAGGCCTATGTGCGACCGGACCCGAGTTCACGCGAATTCGTGCTGCTGACGCTGCTGTCCCGGGTGGTCATGCAGACCCTGCAGCGCTTCTACATGGTCACTTCGCTGCTGCTCGACCACGGCCAACGCGGGCTGGATGCCGAACAACTGGAAAGCCTCGCCAGCGTGATGGCCCAGCGCCTGTCGGTGCTGCACGGCCTGAACGCGCCCGAGTTCTTCGACAAGAGCCTGTTCCGCCAATTCATCGCCGGCCTGCGCCAGCAGGGCGTGATACGCCCGGACCGCAATGGCCGGCTGATCCACCAGCGCAAGCTCGGCGAGCTGACCGAGAGCGTGGCCAAGCGCGTGTTGCCTGCGGAAATCCGCCTGTCGATCCGCCAGATCGCGCTGGACCGCACGGCCAACCGGCCGCCACACGCCTGAAGCCGCCGCAGGGTGCGCCATGCCGCCCCCTTGCGTCGCCCAGGTGGGCGCAACGCGCCTACGCGAGCCGGACAATCGCTCAACCCGACAGCGACAAGGCCAGGACACCCCCCGCCAGCAGGATCAGTACGACACCGGAAGCCCGCTCCAGCCAGGGCAGCGCCCGGGCGAAGCGCCGCAACACGGCACGATTGCCGATCGCACAGGCGACCAGCAAGTCCCAGAGCAGCACGACGCTGAACATCCATGCGCCATACAGCAGCTTGCGCCCCCCGTCGCCAGCCACGCCCAGCAGCGCGGCCAGGCTGGCATAGAACAGCGCATTCTTCGGGTTGAGGATACCCGACAGGAAGCCCATGCCGGCCGCCCGCCACCAGGCCCGCGAGGGAGCCGGAAGCTGCCGGGCATGGCCACCCTGGGTCGCCGCCTCCAGCGTGGCGGTACCGGCATGGCGGATGAACAGCACCCCCAGGTAGAGCAGGTAGATACAGCCCGCGAGTTGCAAGGCGACGAACGGCAGGCTATCGGCGCGCAGCGCGGCCGTTCCGAGGAAGGCGGCGACGATGAATACGCCATTGGCGAGCGCGATGCCCAGGCAGGCCCCGCTGGCGACCCTCCAGCCCGAGGACATCGACGTTCGCGCGACCAGGAAGAAATCCGGGCCGGGCGATAGCAGCGCAAGGAAATGCGCGGCGGCAACGATCAGGAACTGCTCCATTCCACACCTTCTGGGTTGTCGGCGCGGTAGTGTGTGGTTTCCGGACGTGGCGCGTATTGAAGGAAATTGCAGCCGGATCAACGCCGGTAAAGGCCGGGCGTGGTAGCCGTATGCGCCTTGAAAGCGCGCTGGAAATGAGCCTGGTCGGCAAACCCCAGGCGCAGGGCCACCTGCGCGAGGTCCTCGCCGGCCAGCACCAGTCCGCGGGCGATATTGATGCGCTGGTTCAACTGCCAGGCATGCGGCGTCAAGCCCGTCAGGGCGCGAAAGGCACGGATCAACTGATAGCGGCTCATCGCTGCGCGGGCGGCCAGTTCGCCCAGCGAACGCTCGGCAATGGGGTCGCGCCGCAACCATTCCAGCACCTCGCCAAGTCGCCCGGCCTGTCGCGGCACACTCGCCGACGTCTCGATGCACAGCCCCCTGGCGCCGTCGCTATCGCCGATGAACTCGATCAGCGCAGCCTCCTTGTCGGCCACGGCGGATCGCGAGAACAACAGCTCGTTGAGCCGGCAGAAGCGCCCATAAAGGCCGGGGTTGCGGACGATCCGTACAGGTTCGCAGCCATCCCCACGGGCATACTCCCGCCGCAGATCGCGCAGCCAGCCCGCCTCCAGGTGCAGCATCTGATAACTCCAGGGCGTATCGGCCACGGGGTTGCAGGCGTGCACGCGCTCCGCCGGAACGAACACCAGGGTGCCTGCCTGCAAGGCGACCGGCCCTGTGCCAGCGCCAGTGAACCGGCTGCCGCCCTGATCGACCGCGCCGATGGAAAAGGTCGGATGGCTGTGCGCCTTGTAGCAGGCGCGGCTATGGCAGGCGCGCCTGCTCTCCACGTAGGGCATGGCAGGGTCGCGCCAGAATCGGGTCATGGCATGCATGGCGGCAATGGTATCAGCAGTTGCCAGCGGCGGGCCGCAAGCGGCAAGCTGCACGGCAAAGGGCCGGAAAGAACGCTGGAAAGCGGACGAAAAACATGGGCTGTGCCGCTATTTCGTCCAGCCTCCAGCGCCTTTATCGAAGCGCCTCGCCGCGCCCGAACATCCATGAGGAGGTGTCCCATGTCACTGCAAGACCATCACAAATTCACCCTGCCCAGTGCCGGGCAGGCACTGCCAGGCCGTGCGGAAGCCATCAGCGTCGGCAATGTGCATGCCGTCAACGGCAATGCCCTGCTTCCACCGTTCCCCGAAGGCCTGCAGCAGGCGGTCTTCGGCCTCGGCTGCTTCTGGGGGGCGGAACGGCTGTTCTGGAAACTGCCGGGCGTCTGGAGTACCGCGGTCGGCTACGCTGGCGGGTATACGCCGAACCCGAGCTACGAAGAGGTATGCTCCGGCCTGACCGGGCACGCCGAAGTGGTGCAGGTGGTCTTCGACCCACAGCGGATCGACTACCAGAGCCTGCTCAAGGCGTTCTGGGAAGCCCACAACCCGACCCAGGGCATGCGCCAGGGCAACGACCAGGGCACCCAGTACCGTTCGGTGATCTTCTACCAGGACCGCGGGCAGCAGGCACTGGCCGAAGCCAGCCGGCAGAGTTACCAGAGCGAGTTGTCGAAGGCTGGCTTCGGCGAAATCACCACGCAGATCACCGAGCTACCGCCCTTCTATTACGCCGAGGATTACCACCAGCAGTACCTGGCCAAGAATCCCAACGGCTACTGCGGCCTGCAGGGCACCGGGCTGTGCCTGCCGCCCCGCTCGACGTGAGCGGGGCCGCGACTACGGAAAAAAGAAAACCCCGCCGAAGCGGGGTTCTTGCAGACTTGAATCCTGACATCCCTGATCACACGCCATCCTGGCGTCACTCCCTGATCATCCGTTTTTTCCCTTGCCGCTTCCTGCGTCACGTCCATGTGCCTGCAGATTAGCCCTGCTGGCGAAGTGCCGATAGTGGCGATTGTCACCACATCGTGTAAGCCATCACTTACACGGCAGAGGCTCAGAGTCCTGCCTTTTCAGGGCCATGCACGTCTTCGAAAGACGGCTATCGGGTAAAGGATTCCGCAAGCTGGAAATGCAATCCACGCAGGGTGCGCCATGCGCACCCTGCAACGGCCTCGAGGCCTTCAGAACTGCTCCGCCTCCAGTTGGTAGAGTGACTCGCTGCCGGCCCTGACGCTGGCGATCAGCGACTTGGTACGCGGCAGCAGGCGGGCGAAATAGAAACGCGCGGTGCCCAGCTTGGAGGCATAGAAGTCTTCCTGCTGCCGATCCAGCGCCGCTTCGGCCATGCGTGCCCACATATAGCCATAGGCGACATACCCGAAGGCATGCAGGTATTCCACACAGGCCGCGCCGACTTCCCGTGGCGCCAGCCGCGCCTGCTCGACCAACCAGCCGGTCAATGCATCCAGCTCGTCCAGGGCCGCCAGCAGGGGTTCGCGGAATTCCCGCAGGTTCGTACCGGCGCCATGGCAGAACGCCCGCACATCATCGGAAAAGACCCGGTACAGCTCGCCATCGCTGCCGACTACCTTGCGCCCCAGCAGGTCCAGCGCCTGGATACCGTTGGTGCCCTCGTAGATCTGCGTGATGCGGCAATCGCGCACCAGTTGCTCCTGCCCCCACTCGCGGATATAGCCATGCCCGCCGAACACCTGCTGGCCATGCAGCGTGGTTTCCAGCCCCATATCGGTCAGGAAGGCCTTGGCCACCGGCGTCAGCAGCGCCACCTGGCCTTCGGCACGCTGGCGCGCCTGCGCGTCCTCGCTGAACTTGGCGATATCCAGTTGCAATGCGACATGACTGGAAAAGGCCCGCCCGCCTTCGTTCAGCGCCTTCATGGTCAACAGCATGCGGCGTACGTCCGGGTGCACGATGATCGGGTCGGCGATCCGCTCCGGCGCCTCGGCCCCGGTGGGCGCACGGCTCTGCAAGCGCTCGCGGGCATAGGCGACGGCGCTCTGGTAGGAACGCTCGCCAGTGGCCAGCCCCTGGATGCCGACCCCCAGGCGTTCGTAGTTCATCATGGTGAACATCGCCGCCAGCCCCCGGTTCGGCTCGCCGACCAGCCAGCCGCTGGCGCCATCGAAGTTCATCACGCAGGTGGACGAGGCCTTGATGCCCATCTTGTGCTCCAGCGAGCCGCAAGACACCGCGTTGCGCTCGCCCAGCGAGCCATCGTCGTTGACCAGCACCTTCGGCACCAGGAACAGCGAAATGCCCTTCGAGCCGGCCGGCGCATCCGGCAGCTTGGCCAGCACCAGGTGGATGATGTTCTCGGTCAGGTCGTGCTCGCCGCCGGTGATGAAGATCTTGCTGCCAGTGAGGCGGTAGCTGCCGTCGGCCTGCGGCTCGGCGCGGGTGCGGATCAGCCCGAGGTCGGTGCCGGCATGGGCCTCGGTCAGGCACATGGAGCCGGCCCAGGCGCCCGCATACAGGTCCGGCAGGTACTTGTCCTTCAAGGCTTCGCTGGCATGCGCGTGGATTGCCAGGCAGGCGCCGGAGGTCAGCATCGGATAGAGCCCGAAGGCCAGGCTGGCGGAGTTCATCATTTCCTCCACCTGCGCCGAGATCACCTTGGGCATGCCCATGCCGCCATAGGCCGGATCGCCAGCGACCCCGACCCAGCCGCCCTGCGCGTACTGCCGGTAGGCCTGGAGATAGCCCTCGGGTGTGCTCACCAGGCCATCGCGCCAATGGCATCCCTCCTCATCGCCGGGCCGGTTCAGCGGCGCGACACTGCCGGCGATCAGCTTGCCGGCTTCTTCGAGAATGGCATCGGCGGTTTCGCCATCCAGCAGTTCGGCCAGCGCCGGCAGGCTGCGCCACAGGGCGGGTGCGTCGAAGACTTCGTTCAGGATAAAACGCATGTCGCGCAGAGGAGCTTGGTAATCAGCCATGGAAGAACCTCGCAGAGCCGTCGCGGCCAGGGTGGCCGTCATTGTTAGAGTCGTTCCGGCCCGAGTCTAGCCGAACACCTCTGGCGGCCGAAGCGTCCGTTTCAGACTCACTGGTCACGCCAGCCATTCGACAGCGGCCGCAGGCACCAAAAGGGCGCATTCCGCACCGCATCCGCACCATAGCCTGGCCGCGACGAACGCCTCCACACCCGCCCAGGCCCGGGAAACAGGGCTCGCAGAAAGCTGGCCTGTCTCTTGCTTACGGGTTCCATGCGGACGGTTTCAAGGACTGTCTTCTTCTGACAATGGCGTCAGAGCCCAGCCCGATTTCGGGTATGGCTCTGGCGCTTTTTTTTGCGCTCGAAAAAGCACGAGGCTGCCGCAATGGACAACCGGCCACAGAAGGAACGCTCACGCCAGCATCGGTAAACGACCCATGCCCGTGTGCACGAACCCATACGGATCGCCTGTGCTCCTCCGACCTGACAGCCCCGTTGGCAGGCAACGACCGCACCCGACCCCATACCTTATTTCCGACACAGGACAACTACCATGGCTTACCTTGCTCCAGCCGAATTCGCCGCCAAGATGGTCGACTCGGGAGAGGCCAAACTCCATATGGCCCTTCGCGATGTGCTGATCCGTGCCTACATGGGGGGCGCCATCCTGGCGCTCGCCGCGGTATTCGCCGTCGCCGTGACGGTCTCCACCGGGTCCCCGCTGGTCGGCGCCATGCTCTTCCCGGTGGGCCTGATCATGATCTACCTGCTGGGGCATGACCTCCTTACCGGTGTCTTCATCCTCACGCCCCTGGCCTGGCTCGACCACAGGCCCGGCGTGACCTGGGGCGCCATACTGAAGCACTGGGGCTGGGTATTCCTCGGCAATTTCGCCGGTGCCCTGACCGTCGCGCTGCTGATGTGCTTCGTCTACACCTATGGTTTCTCCACCGAACCCAATGCCGTCGGTGAGAAAATCGCCAGCATTGGCCATGACCGTACCCTGGGGTATGCGCAATACGGCTTCGCCGGCTGGATGACGATTTTCTTCCGTGGCGTGCTGTGCAACTGGATGGTCTCCACCGCCGTGGTCGGCGCCATGATCTCCACCACGGTCAGCGGCAAGTTCATCGCCATGTGGATGCCGGTCACGGTGTTCTTCTTCATGGGCTTCGAGCACTCCGTCGTCAACATGTTCCTGTTCCCGACGGCCATCATCATGGGCGGCGACCTGTCCATCATGGACTACCTGGTCTGGAACGAGATCCCAACCGTGCTCGGCAACCTGGTGGGCGGCCTGGCATTCACCGCGCTGACGCTCTACAGCACCCACGTCCGCACCGGCGCCCGCCGCGCCCTGCGCTGAGCGGGCCCGCGCAGGTTGCCAGGGCCCGACGGAGCACACCTATGAGCAGTTGCCTGCGGATCACTTATGGCCAGTACTCCAGCGCCGGCCACAAGGCCGTCAATCAGGACGCCCACGGCCTCTGCCTGCCCAGCGGCAGCCTGTTGCAGGACAAGGGCGCGGCGCTGGCGATCGCCGATGGCATCAGCAGCAGCGCGGTCAGCCATATCGCCAGCACGGTCGCCGTGCAGGCCTTCCTGGCCGACTACTACAGCACGCCGCCCAGTTGGTCGGTACGCCGCTCGGCGCAACGGGTACTGGCCGCCAGCAACGCCTGGCTGTATGCGCAAAGCCGCCAGGGGCCACGCGACCACGGGCACGTCTGCACCTTCAGCGCGCTGGTGCTCAAATCCGCCAGCGTGCACCTGTTCCACATCGGTGACGCACGCATCTACCGCCTGAGCGGCGGTGTGCTGGAACAACTGAGCGAAGACCATCGCCTGCACACCACCAGCGAGCACAGCTACCTGTCGAGGGCGCTGGGGGTCGCGCGGCATGTGGAAATCGACTACCGCCGCCTGCCGCTGGAAGTCGGCGACCTGTTCCTGCTGGCCACCGACGGGGTCTACGAACACCTCTCGCACAGCCAGATACGCGCCATCATCGAGCGCTCCGGGCCAGCCCTGCAGGACGCCGCCCGCGAACTGGTCGAGACGGCCCTGGCACAGGGCAGCCAGGACAACCTGACGGCCCAGTTGCTGCGCCTGGAGGCCCTGCCCGCGCCACGGGCGGATGAACTGCTCGAACGCCTCGCCGGCCTGCCACTGACACCGCTGCTGGAGCCTGGCCATGCATTCGATGGTTTTCGCATCCTCGCCCGCCTGCACAGCGGCAGTCGCAGCCATGTCTACCAGGCCGAAGACCTGCCCAGCGGGCGCCAGGTGGTGCTCAAGGCGCCCTCCGCCGAACTGGCCGAGGATCGTCAGGCGCTGGCACGCCTGCTGAACGAAGAGTGGGTCGCCAGCCGCCTGAACAACCCGCACCTGCTCGGCGCGGTACCCCATACGCGCCCGCGCAGCCATCTCTACACCATCGCCCGCTTCGTGCCGGGCAGGACGCTGCGCCAGTGGATGCGGGCGAACCCGCGCCCGCCGCTGGACGAGGTAATCGCCATCGTCGAACAGATCGCCCGCGGCCTGCAGGCCCTGCATCGTCTGGAAATCCTCCACCAGGACCTGCGCCCGGAAAACATCCTGATCGACGACAGCGGCTTCGTGCGCATCATCGACTTCGGCGCCGTGCATATCGCGGCCCATGCCGAAAGCACCGGTGACCTGCCCGCCAACCAGATGCCGCTGGGTTCGGCTGCCTACGCGGCGCCGGAATATTTCCTCGGCGAAGGCGGCAGCGAACTGTCCGACCAGTTCTCCCTGGGCGTACTCGCCTATGAACTGCTCTGCGGCCAACTGCCCTATGGCACCCGCCTGGCCGCCACCCACAGCCCCGCGCAACAGCGCCGGCTGGCCTACCGCTCGCTGCTGGAGAACGAGAGCGCCTTTCCCGCCTGGCTGGACGCGGTGATCCGCCAGGCCGTGCATCCCCTGCCGCGCCGGCGCCATGAAGCGCTCTCCAGCTTTATCCACCAACTGCGCCATCCCAGCGCGGCAACCCTGCGCATACCAGAGCCGGCCAGCCTGGCCCAGCGCTTGCGCTTCTGGCAACGCCTGGCACTGCTGCTCGGCACCACCGTGGTGGCGCTGGCCCTGTGCCTGATCCGCCTCGGCATGAACTGAACGGAGGAGGCGAAACATGAACCCCCATGTCTGGCTGGTGGGCGCCGGCCCCGGCGACCCGGAGCTGATCACCCTCAAGGCGGTACGTGTGCTGGCCAGGGCCGATGTCGTGCTGGTGGACGACCTGGTCAACCCGGCCCTTCTCGAACACTGCCCGCAGGCGCGGATTCTGCGTGTAGGCAAGCGCGGCGGCTGCCGCTCGACGCCCCAGGCCTTCATCCAGCGCCTGTTGCTGCGTTATGCCCGCCAGGGGCGCTGCGTCGTACGGCTCAAGGGTGGCGACCCATGCATCTTCGGCCGGGCCGGCGAAGAGGCGGCCTGGCTCGCGCAACACGGGATCGCCTGCGGGATCGTCAACGGCATCACCGCCGGGCTGGCCGCCGCCAGTGAGTTCGGCATCCCGCTGACCCTGCGCGGGCTGGCCCGTGGCGTGACACTGCTAACCGCCCACACGGAGGATGGCAGCCAGCCGGACTGGCCGGCCCTGGTACGATCCGGCACCACCCTGGTGCTGTACATGGGCGTGGCGACCCTGGAACAAACACGCAGCCGGTTGCTGGCCGGCGGGCTGGCGGCGGACACCCCGGTGGCGATGGTCGAGCGCGCCTCGCTGCCGGAACAGCGTGCCCATCTCAGCAGCCTGGGGCGCATGAACGAAGATGCCCGCGGCTTCGCCCTGCGCAGCCCGGCCATTCTCATCATCGGCGCGGTGGCCGCATACTGTGGCACACAGCGAACAGCGGCGCGGCTGGCCGCCAACTGAACCCGGAGCACCCGCATGCACGACCGACACCTGCCCGCGACCCTGCGCTTCATGCTCGCCGCTCGCCGCTGCGAACAGCAGGGGCTGGAGACCCTGGCGCAGACCTGCACGCTGGTCAGCCTGCTGAGCAACCTGGTGCATGCCCTGCAGCGCGAGCGCGGTTTCTCCAATATCTACCTCGGCCAGCCGCAGCCGCGCCTGCTGGCGACACTCGAGCAGTACAGCGACGAGGCCCGCGGCTGGGAACGCCAGGTGCGCGACGACCTCGACCGGCTCGATGTCGAGGGCGCCGAGCGCGCCCGCCTCTACCATCGCCTGGCGTACCTGCTGCACGGTCTCGACGACCTGCCGGCGCTGCGGCGGCACATCCGCGACCTGCACATGGGCGTAGAAGAAGCCAGCGACAGCTTCACCCGCTTGATCGCCAGCCTGCTGGCGGTGGTATTCGAAGCCGCCGACACCGCCATCGACCCGCAACTGACCCGCGCCCTGGTGGCCATGTTCAACTTCATGCAGGCCAAGGAACTGGCCGGGCAGGAACGCGCCTGTGGCGTGATGGGCTTTTCCCTCGGTTTTTTCGATGCGCCGCGCCAGGAGCGGATGAACCACCTGCGTGCCGGCCAGCAGCGCTGCAGCGAGATCTTCGTGCAGTACGCCGACAGCGACGCCCTGCAACGCTGGCAACGGATAGAGGGCAGCTCCGGGCAGGTGCAACGCCTGCGCGAACTGGCCCTGCGCACCTCGGCCGAGCAGCCGCTGGATGCCGGCCTGGCGGAGCTCTGGTTCGAACTGTGCAGCGAACGTATCGACGCCATGCACGAGGTCGAGGGCCTGCTCGCCGAGGCGCTCAGGCAGCTCTGCCGGCAACGCCTGGACAGCGCCAGCATGGAGCTGGACAACCACCGCGCCCTGCTGCGCCAACTGGCCAGGCAGGCGGACCACCAACAACCGCTGCTGTTCAGCGTACAGGGTCGCACCCTCGGTGAGGCCGCGGCGGACGACCCGCTGCAGCACTCGCTGCTCGACCTGCTGCAGGAACAATCCCGGCACCTGCAACGCCTCGGCGATGAACTCAAGGCCGCCCGCAGCACCCTGGCCGAACGCAAGCGCATCGAACAGGCCAAGCGCCTGCTGATGAGCCAGTACCGACTGGACGAGCAGACCGCCCATGAGCGGATGCAGCGGGCGGCGATGAACCAGGGCCTGCGCCTGATCGACGTGGCCGAGCGCCTACTGGCGCAGGAGCAGGCCGCACCATAAACAGGCAAGCGCCCCAACCAGGAGCAACCCTGGCCGCGAAACCTGCGTACCCGGAGCAGCCCCATTCGCGGCCAGAGCCGCCGCTACGGGGGGAGGGATTCGACGGCGCAGTTGGCACGGCTCCTGCTTGATACCCTTCGTCGCCGCTCGACAGCGGCTTCCACACTTAGAGATACACAGGCAATGGCGCCCGGGACCGCAAGGTCCGGGGCGCTTTTTTTTGCGCCACCGAAAACCTGATCAGGCCCTGAACGGGGAGATTGCCCATGAACCCAGCCACTCGCTCCAACGACCTGCCGACCCTGATCGTCGTCGGCAACGGAATGGTCGGTCACCACTGCATCGAACAGTTGATCGCCAACGGCGCCCTCGGACAATACCGCATCCTGGTCTTCGGCGAAGAACCGCAACGCGCCTACGACCGCGTGCACCTGTCCGAATATTTCAATGGCAGTGACAGTGAAGCCCTGGCCATGAGCGATGCCGCGCTCTATCGGCAACCCGGCCTGACCCTGCACCTAGGCACGCCGGTGCTGGAGATCGACCGCGTGCGCCGCGAAGTGATCACTACCCGGGGAGCCTTTGCTTACCAGCGGCTGGTGCTGGCCACCGGCTCCTACCCCTTCGTACCGCCCATCGCCGGTGCCGAGGGCGAGGCGCGGCTGCTCTACCGCACCCTCGACGACCTCGACGGCATCCGCGCCGCCGCCCGGGGCAAGCGCCGTGGCGTGGTGGTCGGCGGCGGTCTGCTCGGCCTGGAGGCGGCCAACGCCCTGAAATCCATCGGCCTGCAAGCCCATGTGGTGGAGTTCGCGCCGCGCCTGATGCCGGTACAGCTCGACGAATTCGGCGGCGCGGCCTTGAAGCAGCGCATACAGGAACTCGGTGTCGGCGTGCACCTGTCCAGGGCGACCCAATCCATCACCGCGGGCAGCGAGTACCGCTACCGCATGAATTTCGCCGCGGGGGAGTTCCTGGAAACCGACCTCATCGTATTTTCCGCCGGCATTCGCCCGCAGGATGCCCTGGCCCGCGCCTGTGGCCTGAAACTCGGGGAATGTGGCGGGGTGGCCGTCGACGACCTGTGCCTGACCAGCGATCCCGCCATCCATGCCATCGGCGAATGCGCCGCCTGGAACGACAGCGTGTTCGGCCTGGTGGCGCCCGGCTACCAGATGGCACGCAGCGTCGCCGCCCAGCTCTGTGGCCTGGTCGACATGTCCGCGCCCTTCCGCGGCGCGGACATGTCGACCAGGCTCAAGCTGCTCGGCGTCGATGTCGGCTCCATCGGCGATGCCCACGCCGCCCAGCCCGGCGCCCGCAGCTATCGCTATATCGACGAAGCCACGGCCAGCTATCGCCGGCTGGTGGTGGCCGCCGATGGCAAGCGCGTGCTCGGCGCGGTGCTGGTCGGCGACAACAGCTACTACGATACCCTGCTGCAATACGCGCAGAACGGCATCGAGCCGCCGGAGGACCCGGCCAGCCTGATCATGCCCGCCGGCGGCGGCGCCCCGGCGCTCGGTGTCGATGCGCTGCCGGACAGCGCCACCCTCTGCTCCTGCCATAACGTCAGCAAGGGCGCGGTCTGCGCGGCCATCGACGGCGGTTGCACGGATGTCGCCGCAGTCAAGGCCTGCACCAGGGCTGGCAGCGGCTGCGGCGGCTGCGCGGCGCTGCTCAAGCAGGTGGTCGAGCACGAACTGAGCGTCCGTGGCATCGCCGTGGACAAGAGCCTGTGCGAGCACTTCGCCCATACGCGCCAGGAGCTGTTCCACTTCGTCAGCGTCGAAGGCATCGAGCGCTTCGAGGAACTGCTGGCCCGCCACGGCAAGGGCCGGATCGGTTGCGACATCTGCAAGCCGGCGGTGGGCTCGATCCTCGCTTCCTGCTGGAACCGGCCGATCACCGAGCCGGCGCTGATCCCGTTGCAGGACACCAACGATACCTTCATGGCCAACATGCAGAAGAACGGCACCTACTCGGTGGTGCCGCGCATCCCCGGCGGCGAGATCACCCCGGACGGGCTGATCGCCATCGGCGCCGTGGCGAAGAAATACGACCTCTACACCAAGATCACCGGCGGCCAGCGTATCGACCTGTTCGGCGCCCAGTTGCACGAACTGCCGGAGATCTGGAGCGAACTGATCGCCGCCGGCTTCGAGACCGGCCACGCCTACGGCAAGTCGCTGCGCACGGTGAAGTCCTGCGTCGGCAGCACCTGGTGCCGCTACGGCGTACAGGACAGCGTGGCCATGGCGCTGCGCCTGGAGAACCGCTACAAGGGCCTGCGCAGCCCGCACAAGATCAAGTTCGCGGTCAGCGGCTGCACCCGCGAATGCGCCGAGGCGCAGAGCAAGGACATCGGCGTGATCGCCACCGAGAACGGCTGGAACCTCTACGTCTGCGGCAACGGCGGCATGCGCCCGCGCCACGCCGAACTGTTCGCCACCGACCTGAGCGACGAAAGCCTGGTGCGCACCATCGACCGCCTGCTGATGTTCTACATCCGCACCGCCGACAAACTGCAGCGCACCTCGGTCTGGCGCGAATCCCTGGAAGGCGGGCTGGACTACCTGAAGGCGGTGATCCTGAACGACAGCCTGGACCTGGCCGCCGAACTGGAGGCGCAGATGCAACGGGTGGTCGATCGCTACCAGTGCGAATGGGCCAACGCGCTGCAGGACACGGAAAAACTCAAGCGCTTCCGCACCTTCGTCAACCAGCAGGGCGGCGACCCGGAGATCCGCTTCGTGCGCGAACGCGGCCAGCGCCGCCCAGCCCGCGACGAAGAACTCGGAGCGCTCGCCAACACCGAGGAGAACCCGGCATGAGCAGCAGCGAAACCCTCCATAGCGGCAATGCGCTCGCCTGGCAGCCGGTCTGCCGCCAGACCGACCTGGTCGCCAACTCCGGTGTGGTGGTACGCCTGGGCGACGAGCAGATAGCCCTGTTCTACCTGCCGGAAACCGAGCAGCAGGTATTCGCCGTCGGCAACCGCGACCCGAAATCCGCCGCCAATGTGATTGGCCGCGGGCTGCTCGGCCAGCTCGCGGGAGAACTGGTGATCGCCTCGCCACTGTACAAGCAGCACTTCCGCCTGAGCGATGGCGGTTGCCTGGAATACCCGGAGCAGCGCCTGAAGGTCTGGCCGGCACGCCTGCGCGAGGCAACCGTGGAAATCGCCAGCCGCGGCGATGAAAAGCCGGCATAGGCAGCGGGCTGCCGCAACGTATCGCCTGGGGCATGAAGGCTCGACGACCGCGTCAGGAAACCTGCGGCGATACCCGCATCGCACCACGGCGCTGGCCGTGGCTGCGGATGCAGTTGCGCCCGGCGCTCTTGGCGCTGTAGAGCGCCTTGTCGGCGGCCTTGATCACCTCCTCGGGGGTGAGCCGGACATCGGTACACTCCGCCACGCCCATGCTCATCGTCACCGAAACGCTGCTGGCGCAGGTTCCGGCGCGCATCTGCCGGCCCTGCCGGTCATCGCCCGGGCGCTGTGCCCGGTTGCGCAACTGGATCGGGTACTGCTCCAGCGCCTGGCGCACTGCCTCGAGATAAGGCAGGCACTGTTCGAGGGTCTTGCCGGTGAAAACCAGGGTGAACTCCTCGCCACCGTAGCGATAGGCCTTGCCGCCCCCGCCGACCTTGCGCAACTGGCCGGCGACCAGGCGCAACACCTGGTCGCCGACATCATGGCCATGGCTGTCGTTGAATTTCTTGAAGTGATCGACATCCGCCATGGCGATCACATAATTGCGCCCCAGGCGCTGCAGGCGCTCGTTCAGCGCACGGCGCCCGGGCAGGCCGGTGAGTTCGTCGCGGAAGGCCATCTGGTAGGCCTCGTGCGCCACCCCGACGATAATCATCAGCATGCTCAGGCTGGATATCACCTGCAGCGCATTCGGCTGGATAAAGGTATTGGGCAGCATCCAGAACAGCCCGACCAGCCCGACGCATTGCGCGGCATGCAGCGGACGCGGCACCCGCAGGTACTGTGCCAGCAGCGCCATCCCGGCGATCAGGAACGCGGGGTAGGCCAGTTGCATCAGCGTCATCCAGTCGGCGTACAGGCCCGGCCAGCGCACCAGCGACAGCCATCGTTCCAGCTCCTGCGGATAACGCCGGGCCAGCGCCATGGCGACGATACCCACGGCGAACAGCACGGCAAAGCGGGCGACCAGGTCCTGGGCCAGGTGGGTTCGCTCGCGCCACAGCGCGAACAACCCGTAGAGCAACGGCAGCAACAGGCAGCTCAGGTGGAAGACCAGGGCGGCATCGGCGCGCACGTGGCCCTGTTCGCGAAAATAGTCGAGTTGCTCGTCGAGCACGAAATACAGCAGGTACAGGATCAGCAGCAGGAGCAACTCGCGCTGGCGCCCGTATACCAGGCAGAAGGCGCCCCCCAGCAGCAGCAACAGGGTCGGCAGGACGTCGAACAGGGAACCGAAGAACGCATTCAGGCCCGACAATGCACAAACCAGCAAACCACCACCGAGCAATAACAGCGGTGGCAGGAAATGCCAGAAGCTCACAGTGGGCAGACGCGACAAGGTAAGGCTCCCGATCGGCAGAGACGAGAAGATAGCATTGTGCCTTTTCCGTGCAATCAAAACACAGTGCCGCCGGATCTGCATACCCTCGGGTGCGCCGTGCGCAGCCGGGATAGCGGCGTCGAAAGCCTAACAAGCCGAGAACAGCGCCGGTGGCTCGGGGCTGGACGAAATGCGGCGTTCCCCTTCTCGTCCAGCCTTCAGCGCCAGGCCTTTCAACCGGTTTATGCGACTTGGAGGGAGATTCCTCTGCTGGCAGGGTCAAGCCTATGGCCCGGCTGTGGCGCACTACGACTCCCTTCTACCCTTGCGGGCTAACGTATGCACACATCTATGTCTTGTCCTGGCGCTCCCGGGCTCGCGAACCTGGCCAGCGAATAGCGAGGCGACTGCGAGAAAAAGCCCGCCTCATCGCTCCCGCGCAGGCCGGAACCCAGGTGCCACGGTCGCAGGCTCACCCGCTCTTGCTCTTTCAGGCGCCGTCGAAAGTGGCTGTGCGGATGCCAGGTGGCGGGATGGCGGCGAAGAGCTACAGGGATGTATCCACGCGTGCCCCGTCCCGCCACCTGGCGTTCGCACAGGAACGCCGATCCAGAGGGGCGAAGATGTGTGCATACGGTATGGGCTTGGCGGAGAGGGAGACATGCAGCCGCGTCTCCCCACTATTCGCTCTGGCAAAGACGTTGAAACGCCTGGGCTGCAGCCCTAATAGCCGAGGGAGAAGTGCTCCTCCTCCAGCGCCAGCAGGTTGTCGGCACCGGACAGCATGGCGGCGACATGGCTGCGGGTGCGCGGCAGGATGCGCTCGTAGTAGAAGCGCGCAGTCTGCAGCTTGGCCTTGTAGAAACCTTCTTCCGAGGTGCCGGCCGCCAGTTTCCCGGCCGCCAGGCGCGCCATGTCGGCCCAGAAATAGGCCAGGCAGGCATAGCCGGAATACATCAGGTAGTCCACCGAGGCGGCGCCGACTTCCTCGCGATTCTTCATCGCCGCCATGCCGATCTTCAGGGTGATCTCGCCCCATTCCTTGTTCAGTTGCGCCAATGGCTCGACGAGGTGTTTGATGGCTTCGTCGCCGGCATTCGCCTGGCAGAACTTGTGCACCACCTTGGTGAAGCCCTTGAGCGCTTCGCCCTGGGTCATCAGCACCTTGCGCCCGAGCAGGTCCAGCGCCTGCACGCCGGTGGTGCCCTCGTAGAGCATGGAGATACGGCTGTCGCGCACGTTCTGCTCCATGCCCCACTCGGCGATGAAACCGTGCCCGCCATAGACCTGCACGCCATGGTTGGCCGCCTCGAAACCGACCTCGGTCATGAACGCCTTGGCGATCGGCGTGAGGAAGGCCAGCATGCCGTCGGCGGCCTTGCGCGCCTCTTCATCCTCGCTGCGCTGGCTGATGTCCACCTGCTTGGCCGCGTAGTAGAGCATCGCCCGGTTGCCCTCGGCGAAGGCCTTGATGGTCAGCAGCATACGGCGCACGTCCGGATGCACGATGATCGGGTCGGCGGCTTTCTCCGGTGCCTTCGGACCACTGAGTGCACGCATCTGCAAGCGCTCGCGGGCATAGCGGATCGCCCCCTGGAACGCCACCTCGGCGTGCGCCAGCCCTTGCAGCGCGGTGCCCAGGCGGGCGGTGTTCATAAAGGTGAACATGCAGTTCAGGCCCTTGTTCGGCGGGCCGATCAGAAAGCCCTTGGCACCGTCGAAGTTCATCACGCAGGTGGCGTTGCCGTGGATGCCCATCTTGTGCTCCAGCGAGCCGCAGGACACGCCGTTGCGCTCGCCGATGCCACCGGCCGCGTCGGGCAGGAATTTCGGCACGATGAACAGCGAGATGCCCTTGGTGCCTTGCGGCGCATCCGGCAGGCGCGCCAGCACGATATGCACGATATTGTCGGCCAGGTCGTGCTCGCCAGCGGAAATGAAGATCTTGCTGCCGCTGATGCTGTAGCTGCCATCGGCCTGGGGTTCGGCCCTGGTGCGCAGCAGGCCGAGGTCGGTGCCGCAGTGCGCCTCGGTCAGGCACATGGTGCCGGTCCACTCGCCGGAGACCAGTTTGCTCAGGTAGGTGGCCTGCTGCTCCGGCGTGCCGTGGGCATGCAGGGTGTTCATCGCGCCATGGGACAGGCCCGGGTACATGCCCCAGGACCAGTTGGCGCCGCCGATCATCTCGCTGATGGCGATCCCCAGGGATTCCGGCAGGCCCTGCCCGCCATGCTCGACATCGTGCGCCAGGCTTGGCCAGCCGCCTTCGACGAACTGCTGGTAGGCTTCCTTGAAACCGCTCGGGGTCGTCACGCCGGACTCGCTCCAGTTGCAACCCTCGGTATCGCCGACCCGGTTCAGCGGGCCGATCACCTGCTCACAGAACTTCGCACCCTCTTCGAGGATCGCATCGACCATGTCCGAGGTCGCTTCCTCGCAACCGGGCAGACTCTGGTAATGCGCGTCATAGCCAAGCAGTTCATCACGGACGAAGCGGATATCGCGCAAGGGGGCCTTGTAGTCTGGCATAGCGTAAACCTCGGTGAGTTCCTGGTTCAGGTGACAGGTGGGCCGGTCACATTCTTGTAAGAAGCTGTCTGCGATCCGAGGGCCAGTATGGCACCCGGTTCAGCCGTCGCTGTATCCACCCATGGCATGGGCGATCACAACCGGCATCAAACAGTTGTTTGAAACTTACGTTTGGGCCTGGCCGATGTCAAGTTACCGCCCGGATAAATACTTACTCGCCGCCCCGATAAAGAGTCGAAAAGAGTGCTGGAAAGCCGGAGGCTGGACGAAAGAGCGGGACGCTCGGTGTTTTTCGTCCAGCGCTCCAGCCTCCAGCGCCTTTATCGAAACGCCCCGCCATGCCCCGAATAGCCTGGCTGCGACCCCAGCGCCTTTGCCTGAACGATATCGGGCACACTATGATCCCGCGCAATGTCACCCGGGCGCACAGTGCCTACACTGCGGCGCCACAACCGTTTCCCGATGCCAGAGGAGTCGCAGCGCATGAACGTGGATATCGCCATCATCGGTGCCGGACCGGCCGGCCTGTGCCTCGCTCGCGCGCTGTCCGGGCAGGGCCTGGATATCGTGCTGGTCGAGCGCCAGAGCGAGGAAAGCCTCGCCGCCCCGGCATTCGACGGTCGCGAGATCGCCCTCAGCCATGCCTCGCACCATGAATTGCGGCGCCTCGGCCTGTGGCAGCGCTTCGAACAGGATGACATCGCCATCCTGCGCGACGCCCAGGTACACAACGGCCCTTCGCTGTTCGCCCTGCGCATAGAAGCCAGCCAGGCCGGCAGCGAGCGCCTCGGCCACCTGCTGCCGAACCAGGCGATCCGCCGCGCGGCCTACGCGGTCGCCAGCGAATGCGCCGACGTACGCATCCTCTCCGACAGCGCCCTGGTCGGCCTGAGGCGGGATGAGCGTGGCGTCGACCTGGAACTGGCGGATGGCCGCAAACTGCGCACGCGCCTGCTGGTGGCCGCGGACAGCCGTTTCTCGGAAACCCGGCGCATGCTGGGTATCGGCGCACGCATGAAAGACTTCGGCAAGAGCATGCTGGTCTGCCGCATGAGCCATGAAAAGCCCCACGAGCAGGTTGCCTGGGAATGGTTCGGCTACGGCCAGACACTTGCCCTGCTGCCGCTCAACGGCAACCAGTCGTCCACCGTGCTGACCCTGCCGCAGAACGAAATCGCCCGCCTGCAGGAAATGGACGAAAGGGCTTTCGCCGACGAAATGCAACGCCGTATCGGCCAGCGCCTGGGCAATATGCAACTGGTCAGCAGCCGCCATGCCTACCCCCTGGTGGGGGTGTTCGCCGACCGCCTGGCCGGCACCCGCGCCGCCCTGGTCGGCGACGCCGCGGTCGGCATGCACCCGGTCACCGCCCACGGTTTCAATTTCGGCCTGCAGAGCCAGCGGCGCCTGGCGGATACCATTATCCAGGCCCGCCGGCAGGGCCACGATATCGGCGCGGATGCCGTCCTGCAGCGTTACGCCCGGGCCCAGCGCCTGGCCAGTTGGCCGCTCTACCAGGCCACCAACCTGCTGGTCGACCTGTATACCAACGACCGCGCCCCGGTGAAACTACTGCGCAATGCCGGGCTGCGCCTGGCCCAGGGCATGCGGCCATTGCGCTGGGCGATCGCCCGCCACCTGACGCAACCCGAGCATGTCTGAGCGCCAGGGTCTTTCGCCGTTCGACCAGAAGCGCACACGGGCTCTTGCACGGAGCCCACGATGCCCATAGGCTCGGGCTTTTCAGCGCTGAAGAAGACAGACCGCCATGAATGCCATCATCGAACAACTGGCCAGCCAGCTCGACATCCAGCCGCAGCAGGCTGAAAGCGCCGCGGGAAGCATCTTCAAACTGGTACGGGAACAGGCCCCCAGCGGGGACTTCCAGCAATTGCTCGCAGCCCTGCCACAGGTTGGCGAGTGGATCGCCAGGGCCGGTAATGTCGAGGCCGCACCATCCGCCAGCGGTGGCCTGTTCGGTTCCGTGGGCGGCCTGCTCGGTGGCCTGGCCGGTGACACCGCGCAAGGCGGCATCGCCGGCGCCCTGGGCGAGCTGGCACGCACCGGCCTGAATGCCGACACCCTGGGCCGCTTCGTGCCTGCGCTGCTGGAACAGTTGCGCCAGCATATCGACCCGGCCCTGCTGGAGAAGCTGCTGCAGGCCGTACCGGCCCTGTCGCAACTGTCCGGCAACGGTTCCGCCGCAGGTCTCGGCGGCCTGCTGGGCGGGCTGCTCAAGTAGCCCACGGCCAGGAGCGGCCTGAAGCCGTCGCAGGGTGCGCCGTGTGCGCCGGCAAGCGCTGCGCCATCGCCGGGAGAAGCTGGACGAAAAACACGGGCTGCCCGGTTCTTTCGTTCGGCCTCCAGCGCTCTTTTCGACGCTTCGCGACACATGGCGCGCTCGCCCCGTTCTGCGACCACCTGCGCTTAGAGCTTGTTTACGCTTTAAGGTAAACTGCCGCTCTTTTTTCCAATAAAACGATTCGCCTGATGCCCAAGACGTTCCATGAGATCCCTCGGGTCCGCCCGGATACTCCCGTGCTCGATCGCGCGGTCATGCCCGAACAACTGCGCCTGCTGGGCGAGGCCGATCTGCAAAGCCTGGCCGATGAGTTGCGCCAGGAGCTGTTGTTCGCCGTCGGGCAGACCGGTGGGCATTTCGGCGCAGGGCTCGGCGTCATCGAACTGACCATAGCCCTGCACTACGTCTTCGATACCCCGGACGACCGCCTGGTCTGGGATGTCGGCCACCAGGCCTATCCACACAAGATTCTCACCGGCCGCCGTGAGCGCATGGCCAGCCTGCGCCAGAAGGATGGCCTGGCCGCCTTCCCGCGGCGTAGCGAAAGCGAGTACGACACCTTCGGCGTCGGCCACTCCAGCACCAGCATCGGCGCGGCGCTGGGCATGGCCATCGCCAATCGCCTGCAAGGCAACCGGCGCAAGTCGGTGGCGGTGATCGGCGACGGCGCCCTGACCGCCGGCATGGCCTTCGAAGCGCTCAATCATGCGCCGGAAGTGAACGCCGACATGCTGGTGGTGCTCAACGACAATGACATGTCGATCTCGCACAACGTCGGCGGCATGTCCAACTACCTGGCGCGCATCCTCTCCAGCCGCACCTACAGCAGCATGCGCGAAGGCAGCAAGAAGGTGCTGTCGCGCCTGCCCGGCGCCTGGGAAATCGCCCGCCGCACCGAGGAATACGCCAAGGGCATGCTGGTACCCGGCACGCTGTTCGAGGAACTCGGCTGGAACTATATCGGCCCCATCGACGGCCATGACCTGCCGACCCTGATCGCCACCCTGCGCAATATGCGCGATTTGTCCGGCCCGCAGTTCCTGCATGTGGTGACCAAGAAGGGCAAGGGCTTCGCGCCCGCCGAGGCCGATCCCATCACCTGGCACGCGATCAGCAAGCTGGAGCCGCTGGACGCGCCGAAGATCGCCCAGGCGCCTGCCGGCCCACGCTACTCCAACATATTCGGCCAGTGGCTGTGCGACATGGCCGAGGCCGACCCGCGCCTGGCCGGCATCACCCCGGCGATGAAGGAAGGCTCCGACCTGGTGGCCTTCAGCGAGCGCTTTCCGGAACGCTATTTCGATGTCGCCATCGCCGAGCAGCACGCGGTCACCCTCGCCGCCGGCATGGCCTGCGAAGGCACCAAGCCGGTGGTGGCGATCTACTCGACCTTCCTGCAGCGCGCCTACGACCAGTTGATCCATGACGTGGCGGTGCAGAACCTCGACGTGCTGTTCGCCATCGACCGGGCCGGCCTGGTCGGCGAAGACGGCCCGACCCACGCCGGCAGTTTCGACCTGTCCTACCTGCGTTGCATCCCCGGCATGCTGGTGATGACCCCCAGCGACGAGAACGAGCTGCGCCGCATGCTCACCACCGGCTATCTGTTCGATGGCCCGGCGGCGGTGCGCTACCCACGTGGCAGCGGCCCCAATGCGGCGATCGAGGCGGGGCTGGAGCCGCTGCCGATCGGCAAGGGCGTGGTCCGGCGCCAGGGCGATGGCCGCGTGGCCCTGCTGGTATTCGGCGTTCAGCTTGGCGAAGCCCTGCGGGCGGCGGAAGAATCCGATGCCACGGTGATCGACATGCGCTTCGTCAAGCCGCTGGACGCGACCCTGCTGCGCCAGACCGCCGACAGCCACCAGTTGCTGGTGACCATCGAAGAGAACAGCATCATGGGCGGCGCCGGCAGCGCGGTCGGCGAGTTCCTCAGCGCCGAAGGCATAACCAGGCCATTGCTGCACCTGGGCCTGCCCGATCAATACGTCGAACATGCCAAGCCGGCACAAATGCTCGCCGAGTGCGGCCTCGACCACCAGGGCATCGCCGCTTCGATCAGGACCAGGCTGGAACTGCTGGGGCTCTGAGCGGCAGGCCTTTCAACGTCTTTGGCTAAAAGATGCGGGTTCCTTCATTACTCATGCCGTGGAAGCAAGTGTTCGCTCGAATCCTGAGCGAATTTGTAGGATGGGTTGAGCACAGCGATACCCATCGAGTGCATGCCCTGGGTATCACTACGCTCAACCCAGGCTACGAGAAAGCGGCGGGACAGAGACATTGAAAGGCATGCCTGTTAGAGCCAGGCCTTTCAACCTGTTTATGCGACTTGGAGGAAGATTCCGCTGCTGGGTGGGTCAAGCATATGGCCCCGGGCGCTTTGGATAGAGAACGGGTAGCGCCCGCCAGGGTGCTGTTGCGATGGCCCGGACTGCCTGGCCGGCCCTCTCCCGCGAGGGGAGAGGGCGACAGTCGGACGCGGAAAGGGGTACACCGCATCGCCCGCAAGCTGGGAATGAGCTGCCCACCGAGCTGAAAGCGCTATCGAACACCTTGAACGTGCATGCAAATGGGAGTCCAGGTGCCACGGTCGTTGGCCCACCCGCCCTTATCCCACAGGCACCGCTGAAAGTGGCAGTGCGGATGCCAGGACAAGACGTATATCTATGCATTAGCCCCTTGCGGAAGAAGGTCGGGGAGAGGAAGAGGCTTTCAAGCCTCGCCGGACTCTTCCTCGCGCAGGTCGTCGAAGTCGGTCTTGAGGCCCTGCTCCATATCGTCCAGTTCGGCCAGCAGGCTGCGGAAGCTGGTTTTCTCCGCCGCCTCCGGCACCTGCGCCTGCTCCGTTGCCTCGGTGACCAGCGCCGCGTCCTGTTCCAGTACCGGCAAGGGCTCCGGCTCCATCTCGCGCAGCACCGCGAGCGGCGGCAGTTGGTCAAGGTTCTTCAGGTTGAAATGATCGAGGAAAGCCTTGGTGGTGGCGAACATCGCCGGGCGGCCAGGTACCTCGCGATGGCCGACCACGCGAATCCACTCGCGCTCCTGCAGGGTCTTGATGATCTGGCTGTTGACCGCCACCCCACGCACATCCTCGATCTCGCCACGGGTGATGGGCTGCCGGTAGGCGATCAGCGCCAGTGTTTCCAGCAGGGCGCGGGAATAGCGCTGCGGACGCTCCTCCCAGAGCCGCCCGACCCACGGCGAAAAGCGCTCGCAGACTTGCAGACGGTAACCACTGGCCACCTCCTTGAGCTCGAAGGCGCGCCCCTTGCACGAACGCCCCAGCACCTCCAGCGCCTTCTTCAGCAATGCCGGCGCGGGCCGCTCGGCCTCGTCGAACAGTTCGCCCAGGCGCTCCAGCGACAGCGGCTTGCCCGCCGTCAGCAGGAAGGCCTCGAGCAGCGAGGCCAGGTCTTTGGGGTCGGACAGGTTCACAGCGGCTGCACCTCGGTTTCTTCATCCACACGGATTCTGACGTGGATCGCCGCAAAAGGCTCGTTCTGCACCAGTTCGACCAGCGACTCCTTGATCAGCTCGAGCACCGCCATGAAAGTCACCACCACCCCCAGCCGCCCCTCCTCCACAGTGAACAGGCTGGCGAAGGCGACGAAACCACCGCCCTTGAGACGCTCCAGCACTTCGCTCATGCGTTCGCGGGTGGAAAGCGTCTCACGGGTGATCTGGTGGCTTTCGAACATATCGGCGCGCCGCAACACCTCCGCCATCGACAGCAGCAACTCCTCCAGCGCGACCTCCGGCAACAGCTTGCGCACCCGTACGTGGGGCGCCTCCAGGCGTGGCAGATGAAGATCGCGACCGAGCCGCGGCAACTCGTCGATGCCCGCGGCGGCCGCCTTGAAGCGCTCGTACTCCTGCAGGCGGCGAATCAGCTCGGCGCGCGGATCGTGCTCTTCCTCCTCGCTCTCGGTCGAGCGCGGCAGCAACATGCGCGACTTGATTTCCGCCAGTAGCGCGGCCATCACCAGGTATTCGGCGGCCAGTTCCAGGCGCGCCGATTTCATCAGTTCGACATAGCCCATGTACTGGCGGGTGATCTCCGCCACCGGAATATCGAGAATGTCGATATTCTGCTTGCGGATCAGGTAGAGCAACAGGTCGAGCGGTCCCTCGAAGGCGTCGAGAAACACCTCCAGCGCATCCGGCGGGATATACAGGTCCTGCGGCAGTTGCTCGAGGGCTTCGCCATAGACCAGAGCCAGGCGCAATTGCTCCGGCTGGGCGATATCGCTTTCAGTCACCGGCTTTCGCCCTCACGAACTAGCGCCCCCACGAATGATGTGCCGTCATGCCATGAAGGGAGCCGGGTCGCCGCAACCGACGCGCACCACCTGCGGCTGGTCATCGACCAGGCTGATCACCGTGGACGCTTCGATACCGCCATAACCGCCATCGATGATCAGGTCGACATGATGCTCCAGCGTATCGCGCATCTCATACGGGTCGCTCATCGGCAGCGTCTCGCCCGGCATGATCAGGCTGACGCTCATCAGCGGCTCGCCCAGCTCGGCCAGCAGCGCCTGGGCGATCGGCAGGGCCGGTACACGCAGGCCGATGGTGCGCCGCTTGGGATGCAGCAGCATGCGCGGGACTTCGCGGGTGGCCGAGAGAATCAGGGTGTAAGGCCCCGGCAGCAGGGTCTTGAGCAAACGGAAGGCTTTGGTGTCCACCTTGGCGAAGGAGCCCAGTTGCGACAAATCCTGGCAGGCCAAGGTGAAGTTGTGCTTGTCGTCGAGCTGGCGCAGGCGGCGAATCCGCTCGATACCACTCTTGTTGCCAATGGCACAGCCGAGGGCGTAGGAAGAATCGGTGGGGTACACCACCACCCCGCCATCCCGGATGATCTCCACCGCCTGCCGGATCAGCCGCGCCTGCGGGTTTTCCGGGTGAATCTGAAAGAACTGACTCATGCTGCTTTCCTATACCTCATCTGCCCACCATCCCTATCCCACTGCCAGAGCGATCGCGCCATGCCGTCATTCGCGGGCAAGGTGCTTCGATAAAAGCGCGGCCCCGCTCACCGCCCATGCCCGAAACGCTCCCAGAGTGGCGTCAATCCGGCCGGCAGCTCACGGTACAAGCCCAGCTCGGACCACTCGCCCGGCGCATGGAAATCACTGCCGACACTGGCCATCAGGCCGAACTCGCGGGCCAGGATCGACAGCCCGCCCACCTGCTCGTGGGGTTGCAGCCCATTGACCACTTCCAGCGCATGGCCGCCGGCCTGGACGAAATCGACGACCAGTCTACGCCGTTTGCTGCGTGTCAGGTCATATTGCCAGGGGTGTGCCAGGCTCACCCAGGCACCGGCCTGGCGCAGCGTCGCCACGGTCTGCTCGAGGCTCGGCCAGTGCTGCTTGACATCCCCCAGCTTGCCGGAGCCCAGCCATTTGCGGAACGCCTCGGCACGATCGCGCACATGCCCGGCGCGCACCAGGAACTCCGCGAAATGCGGGCGGGCGGGCGCATTGCCACTGTCCCCCAGCTCCATCTGCACCGCCCGCGCGCCCTCCAGTGCGCCCGGCATGCCCTTGGCCTGCAGGCGCTGGGCGATCAGTTCGGCCCGCCGCCAGCGCCCTTCATGCAGGGCCGCGATGGCCTCGCACAAGGCCGGCGCCTGCGGGGAAAAGTCATAGCCCAACACATGGATGGTGGCGCCCGACCACAGGCACGACAGCTCGATGCCGTTCACCAGGCGCATCTCCAGCGCAGTAGCCGTTGCCCGCGCTTCGTCCAGGCCTTCCAGGGTATCGTGGTCGGTCAGCGCCAGCAGCTCCACCCCCCGTTCATGGGCACGCCGCACCAGCAACGCGGGAGCCAGCACACCATCGGAAGCCGTGCTGTGGCAATGCAGGTCTACAGTCATTCTCAGGAAATCTCCGGGGCTGCGATGCCCCATGCATGCTCGATCCCGGGCACGCGGCCCGATCCGTGCAATTGACCACGTCGCACCGGGCTCGTGCCCTCGATGCGTCGGCACCCAGTGCCGGGGCGGTGGAAATGACGGAACGCGCCAATGGCATTCCGATCGAAGCGCGGTTTGCTATTATGCAGGCCATGTGACACTTCTGGCTTGCATCGTGAAACTTTTGTCACGTGGCGTTCCCTGCGCTGCCAGCCAGTCGCCAGGCGACACATTACATGCACCAGGGGCCTGGCACCCCATCGACGACAAGGAATGACCATGCTCTACGCCATCATCGCAACCGACGCGCCCGGCTCGCTGCCCAGTCGCAAGGCCACCCGCCCGGCGCATCTCGAACGGCTCCAGGCCCTGCTGGACGAGGGCCGCCTGGTCCTGGCCGGCCCCCATCCGGCCATCGACAGCGAAGACCCGGGCGAAGCCGGCTTCAGTGGCAGCCTGGTGGTCGCCCAATTCGAATCCCAGCAGGCAGCGGAAGACTGGGCGAAGGCCGACCCCTATGCCAGCGCCGGCGTCTACGCCAGTGTCCAGGTAAAACCATTCAAGCGAGTATTTCCCTGAGAACCTGTTCAAAGTCTGCCGCGCGTCGTTCCCAAGGGGCGAGCGTAACGAGTCATGTTCATTCACTACTTGTAGACTGCGCCTCTTCGCTGTTCCGATCGCTCGCAGTCTGTCGTTAACGTAGCGCCTTGCATGGCTCTGGCCCGCGAGACTTTGCACAGGTTCTGAGACATCATTCCAAGCCTACCGCCTTCAGGAGTTCCGATGCGTAAAGGTTCGCTGTTCCTAGTGCTTCTCCTGTCATTCGCGCCAATGCTGCATGCCGAGGAAACGCCCGCCAACGCCAACGCCAACGCCGTGGAGCCTGCCCTAGAGCCCTCCGCGGAACTGAATGCGCGGCTGGCCACCATAGAAGCGCAAAGCGCCAAGAGCCAGTTGGCCAAACTGCAGCAGGAAAACCAGCAACTCAGGCAATTGCTGCAACAGCAGGAGGAACAGAGCCTGTTCCCCAAGCTGACCGAACAACAGCAGTGGTTCGCCATCGGCGGCGGCGTCGGCGCACTGGCCTTCATGTTCGGCGTACTGGTCGCGCGCGGTCGTCGCCGTAGCCAATGGCTGAACTGACCCATGAGCGAACTGCTACTGATCGACGATGACCAGGAGCTATGCGAGCTGCTGGCCCGCTGGCTGACCCAGGAAGGCTACAACGTCCAGGCCTGCCATGATGGCCAGAGCGCCCGTGCCGCGCTCGCGCAGCAGCAACCGGCCGCTGTGATACTCGATGTGATGCTCCCCGACGGCAGCGGCCTGGAACTGCTCAAGCAGTTGCGAAACGACCACCCGGAACTGCCGGTGCTGATGCTGTCGGGCCGCGGCGAACCCCTGGATCGCATCCTGGGCCTGGAGCTGGGTGCCGACGACTACCTGTCCAAGCCCTGCGACCCGCGCGAACTGACCGCCCGCTTGCGCGCCGTGCTACGGCGCAGCCTGCCGCCCAGCACGCCGAGCCAACTGGAACAGGGCGACCTGTGCTACAGCCCGGCGCGAGGCGTGGCCAGCGTCGGCGGCCACGAAATCAGCCTGACGCTGTCGGAGGGCCGCATCCTCGAAGCCCTGATCGCCCAACCGGGCGAGCCGCTGGACAAGCAAGCGCTGGCGCAACTGGCCCTGGGCCGCAAGCTGACGCTCTATGACCGCAGCCTGGACATGCATGTCAGCAACCTGCGCCGCAAGCTCGGCCCCCACCCTGACGGACGCCCACGCATCATCGCGCTGCGCAGCCGGGGTTACCTCTATTCGCCGGAATAGCAGGGACGGCAGCACAGGATAAAAGCACAGCCGAATGAAAACACCACCCGCCCCGGAGGACTGGTGGTGTTTTCATTCGGCTCTTGTCGCTTGGTTTATCGCTGCGGCTTGAGGGTCATCTGCCGACGCTCGTACTCGACGATGCGCTGGCGATAGTGCTCGATGGTCTGGGCGGTCAGCACGCTGCGCTGGTCGTCCTTGAGCTCGCCATTGAGTTCCTGGGACAGTTTGCGCGCCGCGGCGACCATCACATCGAACGCCTGCTTCGGATGACGCGGCCCCGGCAGGCCAAGGAAGAAACTCACGGCGGGGGTGGTGAAGTGGTCGATATCGTCCAGGTCGAAGGTCCCTGGCTTGACCGCGTTGGCCATGGAGAACAGCACTTCGCCGTTGCCGGCCATGCTTTCATGGCGGTGGAAGATGTCCATCTCGCCAAAACGCAGGCCACTTTCGAGAATATTCTGCAGCAACGCCGGGCCACGGAAACCGCCACTGTCGCGGCAGATCACGTTGATCACCAACACTTCCTCGACCGGTGCCTGTTCCTTGCGCGGCGCCTCCTCGATATCCTCTTCGTCGAGCAACGGATCGATCAGGCTTTGCTGCCTGGGCTCGTCGATACTCAGGTGCAGGTCGCCCTGGTGGGGCTCCTCGCGCCGGGACCCGGACGGTTCGCGGGCACTGAGCGATGGCAGGCTATCCTCATCCAGTGCCGGGTCCTGGTCACGCTTGATCACGCGCGCCGGGCCGAGTACCTCATTGTCGCTTTCCTCTTCATCGGGCAGGTTCGCCAGGCTGCGATCGAGCTTGAATTTCAACTTGCCCTTGCCACCCCGCATGCGCCGCCAACCATCGAACAGAATCCCGGCGATAACAATGATGCCGATGACAATCAGCCACTCGCGCAGACCGATATCCATTAATACCCCGACCTCTGATGACAATGATTAAAAAGCGAAGGGCGGTAAAGAAGTCCGCATTCGCGTATTGCAATAATTGGCCGCTAAATTAGCACGCCACACACCGGTTTGGCACCGCTGGCCCGTTGTCTTTTATATATCCTTTTGCATATCGACGGAAAAACCGCCCATCAGCCATCGACCATGGCCACCGCCTGTTCCACATCCACTGCGACCAGCCGCGAGCAGCCCGGCTCATGCATGGTCACGCCCATCAACTGTTCGGCCATTTCCATGGCGATCTTGTTGTGAGTGATATAGATGAACTGCACGCTCGCCGACATCTCCTTGACCAGTCGCGCATAACGGCCCACGTTGGCATCGTCCAGCGGCGCATCCACTTCATCGAGCATACAGAAAGGCGCCGGGTTCAACTGGAAGATGGCGAACACCAGCGCCAGTGCCGTCAATGCCTTTTCCCCGCCGGACAACAGGTGGATGGTGCTGTTCTTCTTGCCCGGCGGCCGCGCCATGATCGCCACCCCGGTATCGAGTAGATCTTCCCCGGTAAGTTCCAGGTAGGCATTGCCGCCACCGAATACTTTCGGGAACAACGCCTGCAGGCCGGCATTGATCTGCTCGAAGGTTTCCTTGAAGCGGTTACGGGTTTCCCGGTCGATCTTGCGGATGACGTTTTCCAGGGTATCCAGCGCCTCGACCAGGTCGTCGTTCTGCGCGTCCAGGTAGCGCTTGCGCTCCGATTGCTGCTGGTACTCGTCGATGGCCGCCAGGTTGATCGGCCCGAGCCGCTGGATGCGCGCCGCCAGTTGCTCCAGCTCATCCTCCCAAGCGCCCTCGCTGGCCCCCTCGACCAGTACGCCAAGCACACCATGCAGGTCGTAGCCCTCCTCGTGCAGTTGCTCCTGCAAGGCCTTGCGGCGGACGCTGAGCGCCTGCCATTCGAGGCGCTGCTGCTCCAGTTGGCCGCGCAGCAACTGTGCCTGTTGTTCGGCCTGGCTGCGCCGCCGCTCGACATCGCGCAGCTCGCGGTCGGCATCTTCCACGGCCAGGCGCGCCTGCTTCAGCTCGTCCTCGACCGCCATGCGCCGCTCCAGCAGTTCCTCCAGGCGCATGCGCAGCTCTTCCAGCGGCGCCTGGCCCATTTCCAGGTTCAGGTTCAACTGCTCGCGCCGCTCCAGGCTGCGCTCGAACTGCTGTTCGAGCCGTTCCAGCGCCTGGCGGATGGACGCCTGCCGGGCCTTCAGCGAACCCAGCCGCACGGCCAGTTGGTGGGCCTGCTCCTGGCGCTGGCGCGCGTCCTGGCGGATGCCATCGAGGCCTTCACGGATATCTTCGCGCCGCGCCAGCAACTGCTCGCGCCGCTCGATATCCTGCTCCATGGCGTCCAGCGCATCCTGCAGGATCAGCCGCGACTCGCCCAGTTGCTCCTGTTCGAGTGCCTGTTGCGCCGCCAGCTCGCGCAGTTCTTCATCGAGCCGCTGGCGGCGCAGCGAGCGCTGCTCCAGCCGGGCCTGCCCGGCGGAAAGCAGCGCCTTGAGCTCGCCGTGCTGGCGGGCGGCCTCCTGCTGGCGCCCGCGCAGCGCTTCCAGCGTCTGTTCCTGCGCGGCCTGCTGCTCACGCAGCGACGCCAGTCGTTCGTGCAGGCCCGCCAGCGCCTGCTCGCGCTCGTCCCGCTCGGCCTGCAGGCCGAGCAACTCCTGGGCGCGCGCCAGTATCCCGGATTGTGCATCGCTGCCGCGCCGTACCCGCAGGAAGTGCCGCCCCAGCCAATAACCGTCGCGGCTGACCAGGCTCTCGCCCTCGGCCAGCCCGGCCCGGGCGGCCAGCGCCTGCTCGAGGGTTTCCACCGTGCGCACGTGCGCCAGCCAGGGCGAGAGATCGCAGGGCGCCGACACCTTGTCCAGCAGCGAACCGGCCAGCGCCGGGCGCGACACCTGCAACCGCAGCAGGCGCAACTCGCCCTGCTGCAGCGCGTGCAGCGGCAAGCCGGCGAAATCATCCAGCAACAATGCCTGCAGGTCGGCCCCCAGCACCGTCTCCAGCGCCAGTTCCCAGCCCGGCTCGACCCGCAGGCCATCGGCCAGGCGCGGTGTCTCGGCCAGGCCCTGTTCGAGCAGCCACGCCTGCGTGCCCTGCCCGGGGTCCAGGGCCGCCTGCTGCAAGGCTTCCAGCGAAGCGATACGGCCCTGCAGGCGCTGCAATTCGCCCTGGGCCTGTTGCTCGGCGCGGACGCTGTCCTGCAACTGCCCACGCAGTCGTTCCAGGCTCTCGCCGACCAGCGCCTGCCGTTCGCTCAGTTCCTTCGACTGCAACTCCTCCTGCGCCAGCCGCTGCGCCAGTTCCTGCTGCGCATCGTCCTGCGGATCGGCGCACAGGGCTTCACGCTCATCCGCCAGGCGCCGCTGCCGCTCATGCAGCCGCTCCAGCGCCTGCTCCAGTTGCTGGATGCGCGACTGCTGCACCTCCGCCACCCGCCGTGGCTCGGCGCTGTGCTGGTTGAACGCATCCCACTGTTCCTGCCAGTCCTGCATGGCCTGCTCGGCCTGCTCCAGGCCGGCGGCGGCCTCCTCGGCGGCCGCCCCGCTCAGCGCCTGCTCAGGCTCGAGCATGGCCAGCTCCTCGTCGAGCCCGGCCAGCACGCTGCGATCATGCCCCAGGTGGCGCTCGGCCTCCTGGCGGGCCTGCTCAGCCTCGCGCAGGTCATCCTGCAACTGGCGCAGCCGCTGCTGACCATGCTGGATGCTCTGCTCGACCCGGGCGATGTCGCCGCCGACCGAATAGAAGCGCCCCTGGACCTGGTTGAAGCGCTCGGTCAGTTCATGGTGGCCATCGCGCAAGCGCTCGATACCGGCATCGGCATTGCGCTGCTCGGCCATCAGCGCCTCGAAGGCGACTTCCTGATCGCCGATGACCTGTTCACGCTGCCCCACCTGCTGGTTCAACGCCTGCCAGCGCAGCGCCATCAACTCGGCTTTCAACTGCCGCTCGCGGGCCTTGTGCTCCTGGTACTTCTCGGCGGACTGGGCCTGGCGCTGCAAGCGTTCGAGCTGGCGCTCCAGCTCCTCGCGCAGGTCGCCCAGGCGCGCCAGGTTCTCCTGGGTACGGCGGATGCGGCTTTCCGTCTCGCGCCGGCGCTCCTTGTACTTGGAGATGCCGGCGGCTTCTTCGATGAAGTTGCGCAGGTCCTCGGGCCGGGCCTCGATCAGCCGGGAAATCATGCCCTGTTCGATGATCGAATAGCTACGCGGGCCAAGGCCGGTGCCGAGGAAGATATCGGTGATATCCCGGCGCCGGCATTTGACGCTATTGAGGAAGTAAGTGTTCTGCCCGTCGCGGGTGACCCGGCGGCGGATGGAGATCTCCGCGAACCCGGCATACTCGCCGGTCAGGGTGCTGTCGCTGTTGTCGAAGATCAGCTCGATGCTGGCCTGGGTGACCGGCTTGCGCGTGTTGGAGCCGTTGAAGATGACATCGGTCATCGACTCGCCACGGAGGTTCTTCGCCGAGCTTTCGCCCATCACCCAGCGAACCGCGTCGATGATGTTGGATTTGCCGCAGCCATTGGGGCCGACCACCGCCGCCATGTTGCTGGGGAAACTCACCGTGGTCGGATCGACGAAGGACTTGAAACCCGCCAGCTTGATACTTTTCAGACGCATGAAGGGCGCTCCGTGTCGATCGGCGCGCGCGGCGCCTGCAAGGCTGGACAATCCCGTGGGAATTGCGCCACAGCGTGCAAAATCAGGCGATTCTAGGGAGTATCGTGGCCTTGTCGCAAGGCGCGCCGCCTTCAAACGGGGACCGCACCCTATAAACAGACCATACGGATACTCATGGGCAGAACCTGCTTCTACCCCTCGTCCATGAATGAGAACGGGGTGAAATGCTTCATGCGATCGCCCCGCTCCGTCCCCTGCACCCAGGGCAATCGCGCTATACAAAAGATTGCAACCGGATTGGCAAGTGAGTTTGTACTTGTGCATAAGGGCGATTGCGTTGTCCTTGATTCCTGCGACATTGCGATCCCGGCCAACCCCTCTACGAAACACGCATGAACCCGTCGCACATATAAACAAGGGCCGCTCTTCGTCGGCGTCCCTGCCGACGAAGGTTTCTCCGAGGGGTTGGCCGGGATCGCAGCAATTACCGCGTCGGCTATCAGAAAATCTATTCCGTCATTCCAGCCCAGGTGCGTGGTCTTATGGCCAGCGAGCTTTTTCCACAGTCACCTCGGAAAGTGGCTGTGCGGATGCCAGGTGGCGGGACGGGGCCTTCGCCGCCAGGGATGGCGGCGAAGAGCTACAGGGATGTATTCACGCGTGCCCAGTACCGCCACCTGGCATTCGCACAGAGGCGCCACACCCGAGGACACGCAGTGCACGCCATCAACCCCGGATACGAAATTGCCAATCCAGTTGCAAGGCTGCTCCTTGGCGGCAGCGCAATTGCCCTGCCCCTGCACCGCCAGCCAGTGGCTTTTTACGCTAGAATCGGCCCTTTTTAGCCAAGCAGAGCGACCGCCCCCGCGATGATCGACCCCAAGCGCGTACTGCGCGCCCTCGCCGAACACTGGCCCCTGCTCGAACCTCTCTGCGAACGCTTCGACAGCGGCACCCTGAGCCTGGTGGAGCTGCGCTACCAGCTTGCCGCACAACTGCCGGCAGGCACCCCCACCGACATCACCGCCCTGCTCGACCAGTGGATTCGCCTGGATATCCTGGTGCCGGTGGCCAAGAGCCCCAACCGCTTCGAGCTGAACGCACAGATCCACGACTTCCTCGCCTACCTGCGGCGCGAGCACCGCCTCGGCCTGTGTCTGGAGATCGAGGCCTACCTGCGCCACCTGGAACGCCTGGCCGGGCATATCCAGGACGCCTTCGACATCCGCGACGGCAACGACCTGGCGCGCCAGTTGCGCCTGCTCGACATGCGTGTGCGCGACGTACTGAAGAAGCTCGACAACGACGAACAGGCGCTGGTGGCGGTGGCCGAGCGGGCCAAGACCAGCGACCGGCAGATCCCGCTGCGCCAGCGCTATGCCGAGGTGCTGGCGACCTGGGACGAATATGTCGAACCGATGATCCAACTGGTGGCCGCCGACGGCGCCTTCGAACAGGGCGTGCACCGTGTCGAGCAGGTACTGCTGCACCTGCTCGGCGAACAGCAGCGCCTCGGCCAACTGGTCGACGACGACCTGCTGCTGCGCACCCACGCGCGCATCCTGGAAATGCAGACCAGCGCCCAGTTGACCCTGCGCCGCGCCCGCGAACTGCTGCTGCCGCTGCGCGAGGAAGCACGCCGCCACAACGCCGTCACCCGTGGCGCGGCGCTGGCGCTGGCGAGCATCCGCAAGAAGGGCCTGGACGCCGTGCCACAAGCCTCGCTGGCGCTGTTCACCCGCCCGCAGAGCACCTTCCTCGGCAGCGCCTCGCAGGTGGAGGCCTATGTCTATGCCCTGGCGCGCTTCCAGCCGAAGCCGGCGCGCTTCCCAAAAGCCACCGGCAAGCGCCGCGCCGACGCCGCGCATGCCCCGCGTACCGCGCGGGAAATGCTCGAACGCTGCGAACGCTCCCTGCCACTGCCCGACCTGATGGCCTGGTTGCTGGAACAGGAACCGGAGGGGGCCACCGATGAACTGCTGTACTGGTTCTCACGCCTGTCGCGCGATAGCCGCTTCCAGCGCGAACGCCTGCCACGCAGTGACTACCTGACCCGCGAACACCATGTCAGCCTCGCTTCCTATGCCCTACTCAAGACTCCGTAGGCTGCGCCGCGCGCACCGCAACCGACGACCTGGTGCGCACGGCGCACCCGACTGCCTGTGAGCATTACGTATGAACATCGACCTTAAAGAAATGACCCAGCTCGCGCCGATCTTCCGCGAACTGTTCAAGGGCTACCACCTGTCGCGCAGCGAGCCGGAATGCTACGCCCAGCTCTCCACCCTGCAGGACCAGTACCGCGCGCTGTTCAAGGCGCTCGGCTTCGAACTGGTATGCGACCCGCGCGGCTTCTACTACTTCGTCCCCGAGCAGGCCGGCGCCCAGGTCAACAAGACCGCCCAGCGCCTGGCGCTGTTCACCTTCATCCTGGTCGAACACCTCGCCGACCAGGGCCGCGACCCGCTCGCGGTGCTCGACGGCGGCAGCCTCGGGCGTGACGAGCTGCCGGCGCTGCTGGAGAAATACCGCGACCTGTTCGTGCAGGCGGAAGTCACTACCCAGGACGAACTGGAAGAGAAAGTCATCCGCCGCCTGACCCAGCTCGGCTTCGCCGAGGACAGCAACGGCGTCTACCGCTTCCTGCCGCCGATGCACCGCTTCCTCGATGTCTGCCTGTCGGTGCAGCAGGACCGCGACCTGGCGGCGAGCCTGCAAAGCGGCGACCTGTCCCTGCCGCCCCCCGAGCTGGTCGCCGACGAAGAGCTGGATGAAATCATCCTGATCGAAAACCCACCCGCCCCCCGCGAGCCCGTCGCAGAATCCGAAGAGGATGCCATCGCCCGCGCCATCGCCGAACAACGGGAGCTCGACGCATGACCCAGCAACGCTACGGCATCCGCCGCTTCGCCCTGCTGAACACCGCCGGCTACAGCCTCGGCGTGTTTCCGCTGGAAAACCCGCTGTCGGTGTACGGCGCCAACAACCTGGGCAAGTCCGCCTCGATCAACGCCCTGCAGTTTCCGATCCTGGCGCGCATGTCGGACATGAGCTTCGGCAAGTACAGCCTGGAGCAGTCGCGCAAGTTCTACTTCGCCAGCGATACCAGCTATATCCTCATCGAACTCGAGCTGCCCCATGGCCCGCATGTGATCGGCGTCGCCGGGCGCGGGCCGGGCGGCGGCTTCGGCCACCAGTTCTTCGTCTATGCCGGCTCGCTGGCGCTCGAGCACTACCAGCAGGACGGCATCTGCCTGCGCCAGCGCGAACTGTTCGCCAACCTCGAGCGCGCCGGCATCAAGGCCCATGAAGTCAAGCCGGACGAACTGCGGCGGCTGCTGGTCGGCGGCCATACCTCGATCCCGCTGGACCTGACCATGATCCCGCTGCGCTCGACCAGCGAGCAGAGTCTGAAGACCTTCCGCGCGCTGTTCATCAACCTGCTGCACATGCGCGAGATCACCGCCGCCAAGCTCAAGCAACTGTTCCTCGATGCCTTCGAGCACAGCCTGCGTTCCGGCAGCGTCGACTATATCGCCGCCACCGAGGAGGCCTTCCGTGACGTACGGCGCATGGAGCAGGACTACCAGGCGCTGGTCGCCGCCGGCCCGCTGGTCGAGGCGCTGGCCACCGGCGTGGCCCAGCGCGAACTGCTGCGCGGCAAGCTGCACCGCCTGTCGCCGCTGCTCGACTCTCTGCTCGGCACCTGGCAGGACTATGCCGAGGCGCGCCGCGAGGAACTGCTGATCCAGCTCGAGCACTACCAGCGCGAACAGGACGGCCTGCAACAGGAACAGCGCGGCGGTACCTCCGAGCTGATGCGCCTGGAGCGGGAAATCAGCGAGATCCAGCGCTGGCTCGGCGAACTGGCGGTACTGAAGAACCGCTTCGCACTGGTCGAGGACGCCAAGGTACTGGAGGAGCAGTTGCTGGCGGCCAAGGATGCCCACGACGAACTGGCCGGCGCCCTGGCGCAGTCGCGGCAGTTCTCCTCGGAAGACCTGGACGAACGCCTGCGCGAGCTGGAAAAGCGCCTGAAATCCGTCAGGCAGCAGCTCGAACATGCCGACAACAACAGCTACTCGCGACTGCGCGAGGAGTTCTCCCAGGCCGACGTGGACCGCCTGATGCGCCTGTTCAACGGCCAGTTGTTCGGCCTGCCCCTCACCGACAAGAGCGGCGAGAAAGGCATTCATCTCGACGACGGCGAGCAATGGGTCAAGGCCGTCGAAGGCGTGCTGGAGCACTTCAAGGGCGAGCGCTTCGAGCTGCCGGGGCTGTCCATCGACCTGTCGCATATCGAGCCGCCGGCCCTGCAGGCGCTGGCCGACCGCGCCGCGCTACGCGACCAGAAGGACCGCCTGGAGCGCGAACTCAAGCAACTCAGGACCCAGCACGCGGTGGCCGTCGACCGTGCCGCCAGCAAGGCCCGCGCCGACACTTTCTACCAGCAGGTGCTGGACGCACAGAAGGCCCTGGAAGATTTCCGTCGCAGCCAGACCCTGGCCGCCGAGGAAGACGACAAGCTGGAGCGGCTGGCCCAGGCCGAAGCGGCACAGGATGAACTCAAGCGCGCCAGCGACGCCTTCACCGAGCGCGTGCAGCAACTGAATGCCAGGCAGCAACTGGTCAACCGCCAGCTCGCCGACCTGGAAGCCAAGCAGCGCACCCTGGAAGATGCCCTGCGCCGCCGCCAGTTGCTACCCGCCGACCTGCCCTTCGGCACGCCCTTCATGGAACCGGTGGACGACTCGCTGGACAACCTGCTGCCGCTGCTAAACGACTACCAGGACAGTTGGCAGGCATTGCAGCGCATCGACGGCCAGATCGAGGCGCTGTATGCCCAGGTGCGCCTCAAGGGCGTGGCCAAGTTCGACAGCGAGGAAGACCCGGAGCGGCGCCTGCAACTGCTGGTGAATGCCTATGCGCATCGCCAGGACGAAGCCCTCACCCTGGCCAAGGCCAGGCGTGCCGCGGTCACCGATATCGCCCGCACCCTGCGCAATATCCGCAGCGACTACGACAACCTGGAACACCAGTTGGCGCTGTTCAACCGCGAGATCAACAAGCGCCAGGTGTCCAACCTGGCGAGCTTCCGCATCACCCTGGCGCCGAACAAGGACGCCCTGCGCCATATCGACCAGATCATCCACAGCGCCGGCCAGTACGAAGAGGGCGAGACGCTGTCGGTGTTCGACCTGTCCCAGAGCGCCGAGCAGGATGCGCGCAACGAGGAAGCCAAGGACTACCTGTCGCGCCTGGTCGCCGCCAACGGCAACCAGTTGGGCCTGAAGGACTTGTTCGAACTGGCCTTCGAGATCACCAAGGTCGGCGGCCAGCCGGTGACCCACACCGATATCGACGGCGCGGCGAGCAACGGCACCACCATGACCATCAAGGCGCTGACCAACATGTACCTGCTGCTGCACCTGATGGACCGGGAACAGGCCGGCAAGGTCCGTTTGCCCTACTACCTCGACGAGGCGGCGGACATCGACGAACGCAACCAGCAGGCGCTGATCGAGACCAGCCTGCAACTGGGCTTCGTACCGATCCTGGCCTCGGTCAAGCCGCAGGTCTGCGCCCATGTCGCCATCGACCTGGAAGGCGGCAGCGGCCCGGGCGGCATCTATATCGACGAGGCGGACTGGAAATTCATCCGACCGCGCACGGCACAGGACGGAACTGCCTGATCGAACGCACGGTGGCGCCAACAAATGCGACGCAGTCTTACGGGAGTCGCAGTGACCGATGCGGTTACATACTGAAAATAGCAGGGTCGAAATAATGCACGCCGGGTGAATTGACCTGGTCTTGAAGTCATGTGGATGCCTGGTGGCGGCACGGGGCCAGGCATTCGCACAACAACGCTGCTCCCAGGCCCCGGCGATTGCCGATCCAGTCACGACCGGACGGCAACCTATCGGCCACGGCCATGACCTCACACTTCATGCGATGGCCCTGTCACGGGCCCCAGGAAGTGCCGCCCTCAGCCCGCCGCGTGACGGTATACCAGCACCGGGATCTGCGAATGGGTGAGTACCTTGGACGTCATGCTTCCCAGTACCAACGCCTTGACGCCACGCCGCCCGTGGGAGGCCATTGCGATCAGGTCGCAACGCTGCGCCGTGGCGGCCTCGATGATCGCTTCGTGCGGGTCTTCGCTGCTCGCCGACACGGTTTCGTGAGCCACGCCAAGCGCCCTGGCCTTTTCCGCCCCCTGTTCCAGGCGTCGTTCCGCTTCCGCGGCGGCATGCTGCTCGTACAGCTCTCGCGTCTCCATGATCTGCGCGGGGACGTAGGACGACAGGTGAAAAGGTTCTATCACGGTGAACAGCGTGACCTTCGCATCCAGGGCCTTGGCCAGGGCCAGAGCTTCGTCGATGGCATGGGCGGACAGTGCCGAACCGTCGGTTGGAACGAGAATGTGCTTGTACATGGTAAATCCTCCGGTATGTCAGGGTATTCTGGGTCGCCCTGGCCCATGGGCCATTGACCCCGGTCAAACGTGTCAGGCCTGCCGCGCACCGGCCATTGTCTCGGGCTGAAGCGGAACCATATATCCACTTAAAGTAGTGGCTTTGTCAGCCGCTCGCCGTTCGGGTAAGGTGCGTGCTGGGTGTCGCTACTGCGTGCTGCGGTAAGGCAGGTTCATAGCGCTGGTCGGGCCGCCGCGCGGGGAGTACTCATGGCCATGAACCGTCACCACTCACAGCAGCAACCGCCGCGCGTGCAACTTTATGCAGAACGCGCCTTCTTTGCCCTTGAGCGTTTCCTTCATATAGAAGCGGCCAGCGGCATGATCCTGATTCTCGCAGCCGTCGCGGCCCTGATCTGGGCGAACTCGCCCGCGTCGGCCAGTTACCATGACCTCTGGCACATACCCCTGACCCTCGGACTGGGCGAGCACCTCTATACCCAACCCTTGCACTTCTGGATCAACGACGCCTTGATGACCGTGTTTTTCCTGGTCGTAGGCATGGAAATACGCCGCGAAATCCATGAAGGCGCACTGGCCAGCATGAAACTGGCAGCCCTTCCTCTGGCCGCGGCCATAGGTGGCATAACAGTGCCGGCACTGATCTATCTGGCGATCAACCACGACCCTGTGCAAAGCCGGGGCTGGGCCGTGCCGACAGCGACCGATATCGCATTCGCGGTTGGAGTACTGGCACTGCTGGGACGCTCCATTCCGGGAAATGTGCGCATATTCCTCCTGGCGTTGGCGATCATCGATGACATTTCCGCTGTACTGATCATCGCCCTGTTCTACTCCGGAGGGCTGGACTACGCCGGGTTGATGATCGCCATCATCGGCATCCTGATAGTACTGGGGATGCAAAAAGCCGGCATCGGCACGGCTTACGCCTATATCCTTCCCGGCGCAATCCTCTGGGCAGGACTGCTCAAGAGTGGCGCGCACCCGACGCTGACCGGAGTCGTGCTGGGGCTGATGACACCGGTCCTGCCGGCACGTCTGCATGACAAACCGCTGGAGCTGGCCAGCCGCGCCTTGCGCGAATTGACCGAGCATTCGGCAGATAAAGACCCCAACCACCTCATAGGCCCGCTCCGCCGACTGCGCCGCGCCCAGCGCGAGCTGATGCCACCTGTCACACGTGTACAAATGGCTCTCCACCCATGGGTGGCTTACGGAATCATGCCATTGTTCGCCCTGGCCAATGCAGGCGTAAGCCTGGAAGGCGCGGACGTCTCATTCGGCGCGACGCAATCGGTGATGTTCGGCGTGACGCTCGCGCTGGTGCTGGGCAAGCCACTCGGTATCTTTGCCACAAGCTGGACAATGGTGCGACTCGGCTGGTGCGACCTGCCGCCCGATGTCGACTGGGGCTGGATCACATTGGTGAGCCTGCTGGCTGGAATCGGCTTCACCATGTCGATATTCATCGCCACACTGGGTTTCAATGATCCAGGGCTGCTGTCCGCCGCAAAACTCGGCGTCTTGCTGGCCTCGTTGACCGCAACGCTGGCTGGCCTGGGTTGGGGCTACCTGTATGCGAAGCGCAAGCGAGCCATCACCGCATCCGCATGACGATTACCATACCCGCGCCGGAAAGCACGCGCGGCCCCCGCATAACCGACAAGCATGAAAACCACTTATCCGGTATATGCCAAAAGATGGATAGTCATAGCCAAAAGGGATTCTGAATGTAACAACCTTCATTCATTAAGACTAAGGTCGGGATTCTCTGCCAAAACATATTCAGCAGAATGAAAATGCTAAAAATCCAATAACAACAAGCGGAGAGCACTACCATGGCAGATGAAAAATCTAATGCCGCTGCATACTGGTCAGCCAACCTCAGGCTGATTATATGGAGCCTGGTGATATGGGCTCTGTGTTCCTACGGTTTTGGCATCCTGCTGAGACCCCTGGTCGCAGGTATTCCAGTCGGCGGCGCAGACCTCGGGTTCTGGTTCGCACAACAAGGTTCAATCCTCACATTTATCGTGCTGATCTTTCACTACCGCTGGAAGATGAACAAGCTCGATAAAGAATTCGGCCTTGAGGAGTAAAGAACCATGAGCCAGTTCTCAATCAATATATTATTTGTAGGCGCCTCGTTCCTTCTTTATATCGGCATTGCCATCTGGGCCAGGGCAGGCTCGACCAAGGAGTTCTATGTCGCGGGCGGAGGCGTCGGTCCGGTCGCCAACGGCATGGCCACCGCCGCCGACTGGATGTCGGCAGCTTCTTTCATTTCCATGGCCGGTCTGATCTCGGTCGGCTATGTCAACTCATCCTTCCTGATGGGCTGGACTGGCGGTTATGTGCTGTTGGCCATGCTGCTTGCGCCCTACCTGCGCAAATTCGGCAAATTCACCGTACCTGACTTCGTGGGTGACCGTTTCTACAGCAAAGGTGCGCGCCTGGTTGCAATCGTCGCCTTGCTGCTGACCTCCATCACCTATGTGATCGGCCAGATGAGCGGTGCTGGCGTTGCCTTCTCGCGCTTTCTTGAAGTCAGCAACTCGGCGGGTATCTGGATCGCCTCCACGGTCGTGTTCTTCTACGCCGTACTCGGCGGAATGAAGGGCATCACCTACACCCAGGTCGCCCAGTACGTCGTACTGATCGTTGCCTACACCATCCCGGCAGTGTTCATTTCCCTGCACCTGACCGGCAACCCACTGCCACAACTGGGCATGTTCGGTACCCACACCGAATCAGGCATGCCGCTGCTACAGAAGTTGAACGAAGTGGTACGCGAACTTGGCTTCCAGGACTACACCGCCGATGTTTCCAACAAACTGAACATGACCCTGTTCACCCTGTCGCTGATGATCGGTACCGCCGGTCTGCCGCACGTCATCATCCGCTTCTTCACCGTACCCAAGGTGTCGGATGCCCGTTCGTCCGCCGGCTGGGCACTGGTCTTCATCGCCCTGCTCTACACCACTGCACCTGCTGTCGCCTCGATGGCACGCCTGAACCTGATCACTACCGTATATCCGAACGGTGTCGAGCAGCCGGCCCTGCAGTACGAAGAGCGTCCGCAATGGGTCAAGACCTGGGAAGACACGGGCCTGATCAAGTTCGAGGACAAGAATGCCGACGGTCGTATCCAATACTACAACCCGACCGCCGACTTCTCCGACCGTGGCTGGAATGGCAATGAGCTGGACATCAACTCCGATATCCTGGTCCTGGCCAACCCGGAAATTGCCAACCTGCCAGGCTGGGTCATAGGACTGATCGCTGCGGGTGCCATCGCGGCAGCCCTCTCGACCGCCGCAGGCCTTCTGCTGGCGATTTCCTCGGCAATCAGCCATGACCTGATCAAGACCATCATCAACCCGAATATCAGCGAAAAAAGCGAAATGCTGGCTGCGCGAATATCCATGGCGGTTGCAATCGTACTCGCGACCTTCCTCGGCCTAAATCCACCCGGATTCGCAGCTCAGGTCGTGGCACTCGCCTTTGGGATCGCCGCATCGTCGATCTTCCCGGTGCTGATGATGGGGATCTTCTCCAAGCGCATCAACAGCAAGGGCGCCATCGCAGGCATGGTCACTGGCTTGCTGTTCACCGTGGTGTATATCTTCATCTACCTGGGATGGTTCTTCATTCCTGGCACCAACAACCTGCCCAACACTCCGGACAACTGGTTGTACGGGATCTCCCCGCTGTCCATTGGTAGCGTAGGTGCCATCATAAACTTCATCGTGGCATTCGCCGTGTCCTATGCGACCGAAGAGCCGCCACAAGAAGTGCAGGATCTGGTAGAAAGCGTTCGCTACCCGAAAGGTGCCGGAGCAGCTGTCGCACATCACTGACAGCCAGCCTGACACCATCGTTCACGGGCTTCCATCAGGAAGCCCGTCTTATTTCGCGGGGACATCATGATCTGGCATTTGGTTGCACTCCTTTCGGCAGGCCTCGGTGCTGCCGGTATCGCCTTGCTATTACGCATGGCCAGTGGAAAAAAATTACCAAAGTGGTTCGTTCCGGCTCTCGCGGGTATTGGCATGCTGACTTACCAGATCTACTACGAGTACTCCTGGATCGACCATAAACGGACGCAATTACCTGATGGGGCCTCGATAGTACGGATCGAACAGGTACCCAGTATCTGGCGCCCCTGGACATTCGTCATCCCGATGACAACCGGCTTTACCGTGATAGACACTGCGAGAATGGTGAAGACCGAGCAGGAAGGCCAATCGTTGGCGCAGTTCTTCCTGTATCGATTCGAAAAAGCTCACGTCGACATCGTTGCCTCTCAAGCCTACCTGCTCAACTGTTCGACCAGAGAACAGGTCCTGCTGAATGAAGCCGGCGAGGTGCAAGGCCCAGTCTTCCAACTGACCAGCAGCGATCCGGTATACGAAGCCGTATGCAATTGAGCCCTGCACTGCCAATGGCCTCATAGGAACGGGCTCGCCCGCGAAGTCTTTGGCCCGTGACGCTCGACTCATGGATGAGCCTGCCCCCACGCCCCTTCTGCACCATCGCCAGATGGCACCTGGCCATATCATTGACGCCTATCAACTCCGGAAAATCCAGGATGGTTAAGCTGCATCCATATAAAACCCCATAGCCATCGAGCCAGGCAAAGACCCGGCCAAGGAATGACCGATGAAAAAGCTGCTGATGATCCCCTTCCTGCTGCTCTGCCTGCCGGCGAATGCCGACCAGGCACTGTTCCAGGCCAAGGCCTGCGTGGCCTGCCATACCCTGGAAAACCGCCTGGTCGGCCCGGCCCTGAAAGATATCGCGGCCCGCTATGCGGGTACGGAAGGTGCGGCCGCGACCCTCGCCAGCAACATCAAGAACGGCAGCGCCGGGACCTGGGGCGACCTGCCCATGCCCCCCAGCTCGGTCAGCGATGCCGAGGCCAGTACGCTGGCGGAGTGGATTCTGGGGCTTTAGGCGGTAGGCTTCAGGGCGATCGCGCTATGCCGTTATTCACAGGCAAGGTGCTTCGATAAAAGCGCTGGAGGCTGGACGAAAAGCACCGGTTGCCACGCTCTTTTGTCCAGCCTCCAGCGCTGTTTTCGGCTGTTTGCCGAGCATAGAGCGATCGCCCTGAAGCCTACCGCCTGTAGCCAGAGCATCCTTCTTGCTACTATCCCCGGCAGACCGTCATCGCCCTGTCCCGGGAAACCGCATGTATATCTATCGACTGGTGCTGCTGCTGGTGGTGGGCATCTACCTCTTCTCGCCCGCCATCATGGACTGGTGGATCGACCCGAGCGGCGCCTGGTATCGCCCCTACCTGCTATGGCTGATCCTTATCGTGGTGACCTTCATCCTGCAGAGCCAGCGCGATGCCGACGAGCTTTAGCCTCAGCCACCTGCTGCTGCTCAGCACCCTGTACCTGCTGGTGCTGTTCGGCGTCGCCTGGCTCAGCGAACGCGGCCTGATTCCCCGCGCGATCATCCGCCATCCGCTGACCTACACCCTGTCGCTGGGGGTCTACGCCAGCGCCTGGGCCTTCTACAGCACGGTCGGCCTGGCCTACCAATACGGCTACGGCTTCCTCGCGACCTACCTGGGCGTCAGCGGTGCCTTCATGCTGGCGCCGGTACTGCTCTACCCGGTGCTGCGCATTACCCGCACCTACCAACTGGCCTCGCTGGCCGACCTGTTCGCCTTCCGCTTTCGCAGCACCTGGAGCGGCGCCCTCACCACCCTGGTGATGCTGGCGGGCATGCTGCCGTTGCTGGCGCTGCAGATACAGGCAGTGGCGGACACCGTCGGGCTGCTGACCGAGACCCCGAGGCAGAAGGCCGTGGCGCTGGGCTACTGCCTGCTGATCATGCTCTTCACCATCCTCTTCGGTGCCCGCCATATCGCCACCCGCGAGAAGCACGAGGGCCTGGTGTTCGCCATCGCCTTCGAGTCGCTGGTCAAGCTGCTGTGCTTCGGCGGCATTGGCCTCTACGCGCTGCTGGTGGTGTTCGGCGGGCCACAGCAACTGGACATCTGGCTGCTGCAGAACAAGAGCGCACTGGCCGCCCTGCACGCCCCGCTGCAGGAAGGCCCCTGGCGCACCCTGCTACTGGTGTTCTTCGCCTCGGCCATCGTCATGCCGCACATGTACCACATGACCTTCACCGAGAACCTCTCGCCGCGCGCGCTGGTCAGCGCCAGTTGGGGGGTGCCGCTCTACCTGCTGCTGATGAGCCTGGCGGTGCCGCTGATCCTCTGGGCCGGCCTCAAGCTGGGCGTCGAAACCAAGCCGGAATACTTCAGCCTCGGCATCGGCATCGCCACCCGGAACGACCTGCTCGCCCTGGCCGCCTTCATCGGCGGGCTATCGGCCTCCAGTGGCCTGATCATCGTCAGCACCCTGGCGCTCTCGGGCATGGCCCTCAACCACCTGGTGCTGCCGCTCTACCAGCCGCCGACGGAAGGCAACATCTACCGCTGGCTGAAATGGACCCGGCGCAGCCTGATCCTCGCCATCATCATGGCCGGCTACGGCTTCTACCTGCTGCTCGGCGGCGAGAAAGACCTGTCCAACCTGGGTATCGTCGCCTTCGTCGCCACCCTGCAATTCCTGCCGGGCGTGCTGTCCGTGCTGTACTGGCCGACAGCCAACCGCAAGGGTTATATCGCCGGTCTGCTGGCCGGCATCGGCGTCTGGTTCGTCGGCATGCTGCTGCCGCTGATCGGCAACCTGGACGGCTTCTATATACCGCAGCTCAATCTGGTCTATGTGCTGGACGACACCAGTTGGCACCTGGCGGCCATCGCCGCACTGACGGTCAATGTGCTGACCTTCGCCCTGGTGTCGCTGTTCACCGAGGCCAGCCCCGAGGAAAGCAGCGCCGCCGAAGCCTGCGCGGTGGAAAACCTGCGCCGCCCGCAGCGCCGGGAACTGAGCGCCATCTCGCCCCAGGAATTCGCCGCGCAACTGGCCAAGCCGCTGGGTGCCAGGACCGCCCAGCGCGAGGTCGAACAGGCCCTGCGCGACCTGAAACTGCCCTTCGACGAGCATCGCCCCTATGCCCTGCGCCGCCTGCGCGACCGCATCGAGGCCAACCTGTCCGGCCTGATGGGCCCCAGCGTCGCCCAGGACATCGTGGAAAACTTCCTGCCCTACAAGGACAGCAACCCGGACTATGTCACCGGGGACATCCATTTCATCGAGAACCGCCTGGAGGAATACCACTCGCGCCTGACCGGCCTGGCCGCCGAACTCGACGCCCTGCGCCGCTACCATCGGCAGACCCTGCAAGAACTGCCGATGGGCGTCTGCTCCCTGGCCGAGGACCAGGAAATCCTCATGTGGAACCGGGCGCTGGAAGAATTCACCGGCCTGCCCGCGCGCCAGGCGCTCGGCTCGCGCCTCTCGACCATCGCCCAGCCCTGGCGCGACCTGCTGGTGGGGTTCGTGCAGCAGCCGGACGAACACCTGTACAAGAAGAAACTCTCCCTGGACGGCGATACGCGCTGGCTCAACCTGCACAAGGCGGTCATCGACGCGCCCCTGGCCCCCGGCAACAGCGGACTGGTGCTACTGATCGAAGACCTGACCGAAACCCAGACCCTGGAAGAACGGCTGGTACACTCCGAACGCCTGGCCAGCATCGGCCGCCTGGCCGCCGGGGTCGCCCATGAAATCGGCAACCCGGTGACCGGCATCGCCTGCCTGGCGCAGAACCTGCGCGAAGAACGTGAAACCGATGCGGAGATCACTGAAACCAGCAGCCAGATCATCGAGCAGACCAAGCGCATCTCGCGCATCCTCCAGTCGCTGATGAGCTTCGCCCATGCCGGCAACCGCCAGCAGGCGCTCTACCCGGTCAACCTGGCGCAGATCACCCAGGACGCCATCGCCCTGCTGTCGCTCAATCGCCAGGGCGCCGACGTGCATTACCTCAACCAGTGCGCCCCCGCCCACCAGGTCGAGGGCGATCCGCAACGCCTGGCGCAGGTACTGATCAACCTGCTGTCCAACGCCCGCGCCGCGTCCAGCGACGGCGACAGCATCCGTATTTCCAGCGAAGTGGCGGAGCAGACCGTCTACCTGATCGTCGAAGACCAGGGCAGCGGCATTCCCAGGTCGATCCGCGACCGTCTGTTCGAGCCGTTCTTCACCACCAAGGACCCCGGGCAAGGCACCGGCCTGGGCCTCGCACTGGTCTATTCGATCGTGGAAGAGCATTATGGCCAGATAGATATCGACAGCCCGGCCAACCCCGAAACCCAGCGTGGCACCCGTTTCCGTATCACGCTACCGCGCCATGTCGACGCTGCAATGCACTAGGGTCTGTTGACGTTTCGTCGCAAGCCGCGACGAAACGTCAACAGACCCTATCTGTCCCGCCGTGAGAGTACCCATGCCACATATTCTTATCGTCGAAGACGAAGCCATCATCCGCTCAGCCTTGCGTCGCCTGCTCGAACGCAACCAATACGACATCAGCGAGGCCGGCTCGGTACAGGAAGCCAGGGAACGCTACAGCTTCGCCTCGTTCGACCTGATCGTCAGCGACCTGCGCCTGCCCGGCGCACCCGGCACCGAACTGATCCAACTGGCCGAAGGCACGCCGGTGCTGATCATGACCAGCTACGCCAGCCTGCGCTCGGCGGTGGACTCGATGAAACTGGGCGCGGTGGACTATATCGCCAAGCCCTTCGACCACGACGAAATGCTGCAGACCATCGCCCGCATCCTGCACGATCGCCAACAGCCGGTCGTCGCCCCGGCCCGCGAGAAGGCCGCCGCCACATCCGCCAGCGACAGTGCTGGCAGCGACGAGTACGGGGATATCGGCATCATCGGCCGTTGCCAAGCCATGCAGGATCTCTACGGCAAGATCCGCAAGGTCGCGCCCACCGACTCCAACGTACTGGTGCTCGGCGAATCCGGCACCGGCAAGGAGCTGGTGGCGCGCGCCCTGCACAATCTTTCACGACGCGCCAAGGCGCCGATGATCTCCGTCAACTGCGCCGCCATCCCGGAAACGCTGATCGAGTCCGAACTGTTCGGCCATGAAAAAGGCGCCTTCACCGGCGCCAGCGCCAGCCGCGCCGGCCTGGTGGAAGCCGCCGATGGCGGCACGCTGTTCCTCGACGAGATCGGCGAGCTGCCGCTGGAGGCCCAGGCACGCCTGTTGCGCGTGCTGCAGGAAGGCGAGATACGCCGGGTCGGCTCGGTACAGTCGCATAAGGTCGACGTACGCCTGATCGCAGCGACCCACCGGGACCTGAAAACCCTGAGCAAATCCGGCCAGTTCCGCGAAGACCTCTATTACCGCCTGCATGTGATCGCCCTCAAGCTGCCGCCGCTGCGCGAGCGCGGTGCCGATGTGCTGGCCATCGCCGAGACCTTCCTGGCGCACCAGCGCGAACGCCAGGGGCTGGAACAGTTGCACCTCTCCCGGGAAGCGCGCCAGGCCATGCTGCACTACGGCTGGCCCGGCAACGTGCGCGAACTGGAAAATGCCATCGAACGCGCGGCCATCCTGAGCGAGGGGCCGGAAATCAAGGCGGAACTGCTCGGCATCGATATCGAATTCGACGAACTGGACGAGGACTTCGACGAGACCGCGCTGGCCTCCGGCAGTGGCAGCAACGAGCCGACCGAGGACCTGTCACTGGAAGACTACTTCCAGCATTTCGTGCTGGAACACCAGGACCATATGACCGAGACCGAACTGGCACGCAAACTGGGCATCAGCCGCAAATGCCTGTGGGAAAGGCGCCAGCGCCTGGGGATACCCCGGCGCAAGACCGGTACCACCACGACATGAAGGGTTGTTACCTGTCATGAAGGCGTAACAGGGAAACGGGGCGTTCGGTAACGAAAGCGCCGCTTTTCTTCAGGTCACCCCCTGCGAAAAAAACCCAACGCACTGATATAAAAGGATTTTTACAAATTGGCACGACAAGTGCTCTATATTCCGTACAACAACAATAACAAGCACATCCAGAATAAGAACAAAACGTACCGGCTCCAGCAAAACAACGATAAAAAGGCGGAGGCGTAGCTAACTGATTCTTTTGGAGAGGACTTGCCATCGGGGTTCGCCCCACGACCAGGCCGAGAACAACAAGACTGCCCGAGCAGTGCCTGAACTGGTTGGATCGACGATCACCGGCAACTCAGCGACCAAAGCAATCCGTTTGCTCTTTGCTCCCATCCAGTAGGAGCATTTCCGAAGGCAATGGCCGGAGGAAACGGGCAATAACAACAACAACGTGCCCGGGACCAATAACAACAAAGCACGTCACACTTTCGGGGGAGCTTCGGCTCCCCTTGTGCTTTCCGCGCTTTATCCACCATCCCCCCTCCGCCAGTGCTAGAATCCCTGACGATTCGTACCTGCCGGCAAGGCCTGTGGCCGCCGGATCGTCCGTCATTTCTTCATACAGTGCCTGTATATGCTGAAAAAGCTGTTCCAGTCCCTCCGGTCTCCCCTACGCCGCTTCCCGCTCTCTCGCCTTACGCCCGCGATACTGTCCAGCCGGCAGCATTCCCTGAAACGCAGCGAGATCAGCCGCAACGCGGTCAATGTGGTGGAACGCCTGCAGCAGGCGGGCTACCAGGCCTATGTGGTCGGCGGCTGCGTGCGCGACCTGCTCTTGCAGATGCCCCCCAAGGACTATGACGTCGCCACCAGCGCCACCCCCGAGCAGGTTCGTGCGCAATTTCGCAATGCCCGTGTGATCGGGCGCCGCTTCAAGCTGGTGCATGTGCATTTCGGGCGGGAAATCATCGAAGTCGCCACCTTCCGTGCCAACCACCCGGAAGACGACGAGGACAGCCCACTGGCATCGCGCAACGAAAGCGGGCGCATCCTGCGCGACAATGTCTATGGCACCCTGGAAGATGATGCCCAGCGCCGCGACTTCACCATCAATGCCCTGTACTACGATCCGAGTACCGAGCGTATTCTCGACCACACCCATGGCGTGCACGATATACGCAACCGCCAGGTGCGCCTGATCGGCACACCGAGGCAGCGCTACCAGGAAGACCCGGTGCGCATGCTGCGCGCGGTTCGCTTCGCCGCCAAGCTGGACTTCGAGATCGAACCGCACAGCGCCGAACCCATCATCGAACTGGCCGACCTGCTGCTCGACGTTCCCGCCGCCCGCCTGTACGACGAAGTGCTCAAGCTGTTCCTCGCCGGCAAGGCCGAGCAGACCTTCGACCTGCTGCTCGAACATGACCTGTTCGCACCGCTGTTCCCCGCCACCGCCGAGGCACTGGAGCACGACCCGGACTACACCGACACGCTGGTCCGCAACGCACTGGCCAATACCGACCAGCGCATTGCCCAGGGCAAACCGGTGACCCCGGCCTTCCTGTTCGCCGCCCTCCTCTGGCCTGCCCTCCCGGCGCGCGCCCTGGAGCTGCAGGGACGAGGTATCGCGCCGATTCCCGCGATGCAGGAAGCCGCCCACGACATCATCTGGGAGCAGTGCCAGCGCATCGCCATTCCCAAGCGCTTCACCCTGCCCATGCGGGAAATCTGGGACATGCAGGAGCGCCTGCCACGGCGCCATGGGCGGCGCGCCGACCAGTTGCTGGAAAACCCCAGGTTCCGTGCCGGCTACGACTTCCTGTTGCTGCGCGAAAGCGCCGGGGAGCGCACCGACGGCCTGGGCGACTGGTGGACCGACTACCAGGAAGCCAGCGACAGCGAGCGCCGCGGCATGATCCGTGCGCTCAGCTCGCGCGAGGAAAGCAGCGCGGCGCCACGCAAGCGCAAACGCAGCGGACGCCGCAAACGCACGGGCGAGCAGTGATGGAGCGGGTCTACATCGGCCTGGGCAGCAACCTGGCCACCCCGGTGGCACAGCTCGATGCCGCCTTGCAGGCACTGGACCGATTGCCACGTAGCCAGCGCGTCGCCACCTCGTCCTTCTATACCAGCGAACCCCTGGGACCCGCCGACCAGCCACGTTATGTCAACGCCGTCACCGCGCTCGACACCCATCTCGAACCGTTGCAACTGCTCGATGCGTTGCAAGCCATCGAGCAGGCCCAGGGCCGCGAACGCAAGGCCGAGCGCTGGGGGCCACGCACCCTGGACCTGGATATCCTGCTGTTCGGCAACCGACTGATCGACGAAGCGCGCCTGCAGGTACCGCACTATCATATGCAGGCCCGCCCCTTCGTACTCTACCCGCTGGCGGAAATAGCCCCCGAGCGGCTGTGCCTGGCGGACGGCCGTAAGCTCATCGACCTGCTCGCGGCCTGCGCGCCAGAAGGGCTGGAACGCCTCGAGCGATCGACCACGGCCTGAGCGAAGCCCCCAGGACGAAAGGCCGGCTACCGCTATTCATCGCCCGGCCTCCAGCCTTCCAGCGCTTTTATCGCTAGTGTCACGACACGCATCAACTGTCGGCATGTGGTCAGCTCTCTGTGGGAAGGGCTAGGGTGCGCCGTGCGCACCTGGGACAGCGGTGCCGAGCACTCAGGTGCGCGCGGCGCACCCTGCACAAGGCTACCGTCCGCGACATTTGATCGTTGACGCGACACTAGGGGCTGTTGGCGTTTCGTCGTGACATTCGGATTGACTTGGCAGGCCGCCATCCGGACTATAAGCGCCCCTATCGGTGCCCCGAAAGGGGGCAGCGAATCCGTTCATGCAACGGCCCAACCGTGATCCACAAAGCCTGCCCGCCACCTCACACGAGCCAGCGGGCAGGACCAATGAGGACGGCACAATGCCAGACGTAACCTTGACCACCCTGCAGGGCATGAAACGCACAGGCGAAAAAATCGCCATGCTCACCTGCTACGACGCGACCTTCGCCAGGACCGCCAGCGAAGCGGGTGTCGAAATGCTGCTGATCGGTGACTCCCTCGGCATGGTCCTGCAAGGTCACGACAGCACGCTGCCGGTCAGCGTGGCGGACATGGCCTACCACACGGCCAGCGTGAAGCGCGGCAACCGTGGCGCGATGATCGTCGCCGACATGCCGTTCATGGCCAACGCCACCCTCGAACAGACCCTGAACAACTCGGCCGAACTGATGCGCGCCGGCGCGCACATGGTCAAGCTGGAAGGCTCGGCCTGGCTGGCCGAGGCCGTCGGGCAACTGGCCGAGCGCGGCATCCCGGTCTGCGTGCACATGGGCCTGACCCCGCAGGCGGTCAACCTGTTCGGCGGCTACAAGGTACAGGGCCGCCAGGAAGCCGCCGCGCGCCGGATGCTGGAAGATGCCCGGGCGCTGGAGGGGGCGGGCGCCGCCATGCTGCTGCTCGAATGCGTCCCCAGCGAACTGGCCACGCGTATCAGCAAGGCCGTGGCGATACCGGTGATCGGCATTGGCGCCGGCAGCGGCACCGACGGGCAGGTACTGGTCCTGCATGACCTGCTCGGCCTCTCGCTCACTGGCCGTACCCCCAGGTTCGTGAAGAACTTCATGCAGGGACAGGCCGATATCCCGTCGGCCATCAACGCCTACGTCAAGGCCGTCAAGGCCGTCGAATTCCCAGCCGAGGAGCATGGTTTTTCCGCATGAACATCGTCAAGACCGTTGCCGATCTGCGCGCCGCCGTGGCGCGCGCCCGCAGCGAAGGCAAGCGTATAGGCCTGGTGCCCACCATGGGCAACCTGCACGACGGGCATGTCACCCTGGTGAGAAAGGCCGCCCAGCACGCCGATTTCGTGGTTGCCAGCATCTTCGTCAATCCGCTGCAATTCGGTGCCAATGAAGACCTGGACAGCTACCCGCGCACCCTGGCGGCCGACCAGGCCAGGCTGGTCGAAGCCGGCTGCCAGTTGCTGTTCACCCCTGGCGTCGAGGACATGTACCCGAACGGCATGCAGCAGCAGACCCAGGTCAGGGTACCGGACGTTTCCGAGGGCCTGTGCGGCCAGAGCCGCCCCGGGCACTTCGATGGCGTCGCCACGGTCGTCAGCAAGCTGTTCAACATGGCACAGCCCGATATCGCCGTATTCGGCGAGAAGGACTTCCAGCAACTGGCGGTCATCCGCAAAATGGTCCGCGACCTGAACATACCCGTGCAGGTCATCGGCGAGCCCATCGTGCGCAATGCCGACGGCCTGGCGCTCTCCTCGCGCAATGGCTACCTGACCGCCGACGAACTGAAGGCTGCCCCACGCCTGCAGCAGACGCTGAAAACCCTGGCCAGCGCCATCGCGGAAGGCCGCCGCGACTACCCGGCCCTGCTCGACGAAGGCCGGGCCGCGCTGGGCGCCGCCGGCTTCCGTGCGGACTACCTGGAGATACGCGAAGCCACCACACTGCACCCGGCAGATGAAAGCAGCAGCGACCTGGTGATCCTCGCCGCGGCCTACCTGGGCAAGACCCGCCTGATAGACAACCTGGCATTCAACCTGAGCAACTGAAGCCGCCCACCTGCGACGCCCGATACCTTGCCGAGCATCCCTGGCATCGGGCAAACTCTGCGCCGTTTTCGCCCCCGGAGGACCCCGCCATGCATGCGATCATGCTCAAGGCAAAACTGCACCGCGCCCTGGTCACCCACTCGGTACTCGACTACGAAGGCTCCTGCGCCATCGATGGCGAATGGCTGGACCTGGCTGGCATCCGTGAGTACGAACAGATCCAGATCTACAACGTCGATAATGGCGAACGCTTCACCACCTATGCCATTCGCGGCGAGCCGGGCTCGCGCATCATTTCTGTCAACGGTGCCGCGGCGCACAAGGCCGACAAGGGCCATCGCCTGATCATTTGCGCCTATGCCCACTACAGCGAGGCCGAACTGGCCAACATCAAGCCCCATGTACTCTACATGGCCGCCGACGGCGAACTGAGCCACACCAGCAACGCCATTCCGGTACAACTGGCCTGACCAACAGCCCGATTCATCGGGCTTTTTAATGCGGCAACCAGTACGATCGTCCGGTGGGTGCAGGGACGCGGTATCCCCGTATCAGCCAATGCAGTACGAAAGAAAGCGCCAACGACCGCATGCACAGGAAGCCCGTACGCGATGAGCCACTACCAGCAGCCCCTCGATGTCACCACCCTGCCGTCCTGGCAAACTCTGCGCGAGCATCGCCAGATGATGCAGGGCTTCAACATGCGCGAAGCCTTCAAAGCCGATCCCCGGCGCTTCGAGATGTTCTCGACGGGCAGTTGCGGCCTGTTCCTCGACTATTCGAAGAACCTGATCACCTCCCGCACGCGTGACCTGCTGGTCGAACTGGCACGCGAGGCGGGCGTGGAGCAGGCGGCGCGGGCGATGTTCAACGGCGAGCCGGTCAATGCCTCGGAGCGCCGCCCCGCGCTGCACACGGCCCTGCGCCGGCCCATGGGCGACAGCCTGATCGTCGACGGGCGCAACCTCATGCGCGATGTGCACGGCGCGCTGGCGCAGATGACCGATATCGTCGGGCGCATCCACAACCACCTCTGGCGCGGCTACAACGACAAGCCGATCACCGACGTGGTCAACATCGGCATCGGCGGCTCCTTCCTCGGCCCGCAACTGGTCTCCGAAGCGCTGCTGCCCTTCACCCAGCAGTCGGGGGTGCGCTGCCATTACCTGGCCAATATCGATGGCAGCGAATTCCGCGAAGTGATGGCCAACCTGGACGCGCAAACCACGCTGTTCATCGTTTCCAGCAAGTCCTTCGGCACCCTGGAAACCCTCAAGAACGCCCAGGCGGCGCGCAGTTGGTACCTGTCGCGCGGCGGCAGCGAGGAACGGCTCTATCGTCATTTCATCGCCGTGACCAGCAACGCCCAGGCCGCCATCGATTTCGGCATCCTGGAAAAGAACATCTTCCCGATGTGGGACTGGGTCGGTGGCCGCTACTCGCTGTGGTCGGCGATCGGCCTGCCGATCGCCCTGGCCATCGGCATGTCCAACTTCAAGGACCTGCTCTCGGGCGCCTATGCCATGGACCAGCACTTCCTCCACCAGCCCTTCGAAAGCAACATGCCGGTGCTGCTGGCGCTGCTCGGTATCTGGTATCACAACTTCTGGGGCGCAGAGAGCTATGCCTTCCTGCCCTACGACCACCACCTGAGAAACTTCGTCAAACACCTGCAGCAGATGGACATGGAGTCCAACGGCAAGAGCGTGCGCCAGGATGGCAGTGCGGTATCCGTCGGCACCGGCCCGGTGATCTGGGGCGGCGTCGGCTGCAATGGCCAGCACGCCTACCACCAGTTGCTGCACCAGGGCACGCCGCTGATCCCGGCGGACTTCATCGTGCCGGTGGTCAATCACAATCCGGTCGCCGACCACCACGAATGGCTATACGCCAACTGCCTGTCGCAAAGCCAGGCGCTGATGCTCGGCAAGACCCGCGAAGAAGTGGAAACCGAACTGCGCGACGGCGGCATGGACGAGCAGGCTATCCAGCGCCTGGCGCCGCACAAGGTGGTCCCCGGCAACCGGCCGAGCAACACCCTGGTCATGGAAAGCCTCAGCCCCGCCCGGCTCGGTTCGCTGATCGCGTTGTACGAACACAAGGTCTTCGTGCAGAGCGTGATCTGGGGCATCAACGCCTTCGACCAATGGGGCGTCGAACTGGGCAAGGACCTGGGCAAGGCGGTCTACCAGCGCCTGACCCGCTACGAAAACGATAACGCGGAAGATGCCTCGACCCAGGGGCTGATCGACTATTTCCGTGGTCGCCACCGCGGCTAACGGATCCCCAGCGCCCCCCGTCGAGGCGCCCGAGCAGATGTCCGCCCGAAACCGAAGCGCCGGGCGACTGTCCTACATGCCATACTTCGGCGACAATCAAGGCCATGCCACCGGCCGCAGGTGCCCCAACCAGTAAGGAGCTGGACCCCATGCCAAAAGGAATCAGACGCGCCCTCACCGCCCTGGCAACCTTCTTCCTTCTCTATGGCCTGCTGGGGTTCCTGATCATCCCCGGCGTGGGCCAGCGCATCGCCAACCAGCAACTGTCCATCTACAGCCGGGTGCCGGCGCAACTCGAGCGTATCGAGTTCAATCCATTCAGCCTGGAACTGACCCTGTTCAACCTGCGCCTGGGGCAGCCGGACGACGAGCAGGTGGCCTTCCAGCGCCTGTATGCCAACCTCGACTGGAGCAGCCTCTGGCGGCAACGACTGCAACTGAGCGAAGTGCAACTGGAGCAGCCGCGGGTCTTGGTACAGCTCGACCCGGAGGGAAATCTCAATCTGGCGCAACTGCTGCAATTGCCCGAAAGCACCGACGAAGCGCCCGCCACGGAAGACCAGGGCCTGTTCCCGTTGCTGATCGAGCGCCTCGGCCTGAACGCCGGCAGCTTGCGCATACAGGACCAGCGCCCCGGCGAAAGCGTCGACCTGAGCTACCAGGACCTGGATATCGTCCTGCACGATCTCTCCACGCTACCCGAACATAACGGCCAGGCGCGCCTGAGCGCGACGGACGCCAGTGGCGGCAGGATCGACTGGGAAGGCCAACTGAGCCTGTCGCCGCTCGCCTCGAACGGGCACCTGAGCGTCAGCCAGGTGGCCCTGCGGCAATTCTGGCCGTATGTGCGCGATGCCGTACCGCTCAGCCTGCAAGAAGGTGTTGCACAACTCAGCAGCGACTACAGCTTCTCCCTCGCCGAGGAACTCGAGCTGAAGCTGGAGAATATCGCCATCGCCCTGGCGCCACTGGCCATCGACACGGACCAGGGGCGCCCGCTGCTGCGCCTGGAGAACCTCGAACTGACCGATGGCAGCCTCGACCTGGGCAAACGGCAACTGGTCATTGGCACCCTGCGCAGCAGCAAGCTGGAAACCTGGGCCTCCCGCGAGGCCGATGGCCAGTTGGACTGGCAGAAGCTGCTGGCCAGCCCCACGGCGCCGGCGGCAGAAGCGCAGCCCGCCACCGAGCAGGCCGGGCCGCCCTGGCAGGTTCTGTTGCATGATGCGCAACTGCGCGGCTACCAGGTCCACCTGAGCGACCGGCAACCCCAACGCAAGGTGGAGCTGCTGATCGGGCCGCTGGATCTCGACCTGCAGGCCTTCGACAGCCTGGGGACTTCGCCCTTCCGGCTCAAGCTCGATAGCGGCATCGGCAAACAGGGCAAGCTGCAACTCCAGGGGCAGGCGCAACTGCAGCCGATCAGCGGCACCTTCGCGGTAACCAGCACGGATATCGACCTGCGTATCGCCCAGGCTTATCTCGAGCCCTTCATCCGCCTCGAACTGCGCAGCGGCCTGCTGGCAAGCGCACTGGACATCGACCTGCAGAGCGTCGAACCGCTGGCGTTCAGGGTCAGCGGCAGTGCCGATGTCCGGCAGTTGCATACCCTGGACACCCTGAAGAACCGTGACTTCCTCAAATGGCAGCACCTGCAACTGACAGGGCTGGACTACCGTCATGAAGAATTGCTGAGCATCGGTAGCGTGAAGCTGGCCCAACCCTATGCCCGCTTCGTGGTCAACGAAGACCTGACGACCAATATCAACGAACTGCTGATCAGCCAGGGCGGCTCCGCGCAAGCCAGCCCGGACAGTGCCGCCAGCAAGCCCCTGGGCATCCATATCGGTGAAATCACCCTGGCCGACGGCTCGGCCAACTTCGCCGACTTCAGCCTGCCACAGCCATTCGCCACCGCCATTCAGCAACTCTCGGGGCGAATCGGCACCATCGACAATCGCCAGAGCAAGCCGGCCAGCGTATCCATCGAGGGCAAGGTCGATCGCTATGCGCCGGTCAGCATCGAGGGCAGCCTGACGCCCTTCGACCCATTGCAGAGCCTGGATATAGCCACTCGCTTCAAGCAGGTGGAACTGACCACACTGACGCCCTACTCCGGCAAGTTCGCCGGCTATCGCATTCGTAAGGGGCGACTGGATCTCGACCTGCACTACCGGATCCAGGGCCGACAACTGAATGCCGAGAACAAGGTGGTGCTGGAGCAACTGCAACTGGGGGAAAAAGTCGACAGCCCCAACGCGGTGGACCTACCGGTCAAACTGGCGATAGCCCTGCTCAAGGACACCAAGGGCACCATCTCCCTGGAACTGCCGATTCGTGGCAACCTCGACGACCCTCAGTTCAGCGTCATGCCGATCGTCTGGCAGACCCTGCGCAACCTGGTACTGCGCGCGGTACAGGCGCCCTTCAAGCTCATCGGCGGGCTGGTCGCCGGCGACCATGGCGACCTCAGCCAGGTACTGTTCGCCCCCGGCAGCAGCGAACTGGATGGCAATGCCAGGAAATCCCTGGACGCCCTGGCCAAGGGCCTGCAACAGCGCCCGGCCCTGCGCCTGGAAGTCGAAGGCATGAGCGCGGCCGGCAGCGATGGCCCGCTGATCGCCGAACAGCGCCTGGAGCGCGAATACCGCAGCACCCTCTACAAGATGCTGCAGCGTCGTGGCGACGAAGTACCCGCCGATGCCGAGCAGTTGCAGCTCGACGACAGCGACCGGGCCGCGTTGCTGGAAGGCATCTATCGCAGCCGCCTCAAACAGCAGCCGCCAGCGCAATGGCAGGAGCTGGCCCGTGACGAGCGCACAGCGCGGATGAAGCAGGCGGTGATCGACTCCTGGAGCGGCAACAATGCGCTGCTGAGGCGCCTGAGCCAGGAACGCTCGGCCAATATCAAGGCTTACCTGGTCGACCAGGGCGGCCTGCAGGACCAACGCGTCTATCTGCTGGACAGCGCCCTGACCGAGGCCCGGGAAGACGGCCAGGTCGCCACGGCGCTGCACCTCGACAGCGAATGATATCCGGCGCCAGTGTCGCCTTGACGATCGACTGGCGCGAAGTAGAACGACGGATTTGCGCAAGGTGCGCCGCTTGCGCCCTATTTGCGCCCTATGGAGACTCCGCTTGTGGCTCGTGGCTTGCGGCTGTTTCTTACCGGCTGCGCATAGAAAAAACCCCATGCCGAAGGCATGGGGTTTGCCTGACCCGATGTAATTACTCGACGGCTTTCAGGCCATCGGCAGCGACATCGCGCACGCCCTTGATCTCTTTGGTCTTCTCGATGGCCAGCTTGCGCTCGGCCTCGCTGGCCACGGTGCCGGACAGCGAAACGATGCCGTCCTTGGTCTCGACCTTGATATCGGTGCCCGAGGTCGCACTGTCAGCCAGCAGCGACGACTTGACCTTGGTGGTGATCCAGGTATCCGAAACGACTTCGCCAGCCTTGTGGGCCTTCTCGTTGGCCTTGTGCATGACCTCCTCGGACTTGCTCTGCTCTTCATGATGCTCAGCCAGTGCAACACCTGCCAGTGGCAAGCTCATTACGGCAACGATGGCGGCAGCTGTCAGAGGTTTCTTGACGTTGTACATGGTGGCACTCCTGTTCTTCATGGTTTCTGCAACCTGGTTTCACACACAGGTTGCTACATGGGTATCGCAAGTCGCGTGCCAATCGGAAATAAAAAATAAACCCTTTAATATCATATAGTTAATAAAAAAACACCGAGCATCGCACATGCACTCTGCACGTTATGCACTGCAGCTACCATGCAACTTGCAATAGAGATCAAGGATCAGGTGGGTAAATTCAGGCATTGCTCCAGTGGAACCCCACACAAGGGTCAAGTCCGGCCGCGGCAACGAACGCAAGCACGGATAAAAGAAAAGGCCCCGCAGGGCCTTTTCTTCACTTACAGGCGACTCAGGCGCCGGATGCCTTGGCGGCAGCGACATCCTTGATCGACAGCTTGATGCGGCCACGGTTGTCCACATCCAGCACCAGCACTTCGATCTCCTGGCCTTCCTTGAGGATGTCGGTGACCTTCTCGACACGCTGATCGCTCAGCATCGAGATATGCACCAGGCCATCCTTGCCGGGCAGGATGTTGACGAAGGCACCGAAGTCGACGATGCGCTCGACCTTGCCGATATAGATCTTGCCGATCTCGGCCTCTGCGGTGATGGACAGCACGCGCTGCTTGGCAGCCTCGGCGGCTTCCTTGGTTTCGCCGAAGATCTTGATCGAGCCGTCGTCCTCGATGTCGATCGAGGCCTTGGTTTCTTCGCAGATGGAACGGATGGTGGCGCCACCCTTGCCGATCACGTCGCGAATCTTGTCCTGGTCGATCTTCATCGAAATCATGGTCGGGGCATTGGCCGACAGTTCGCTGCGCGACTCGGCAATGACCTGGTTCATCTGCCCAAGAATGTTCAGGCGCGCTTCCAGCGCCTGATTCAGGGCGATTTCCATGATCTCTTCGGTGATGCCCTGGATCTTGATGTCCATCTGCAGCGCGGTGACGCCCTTGGCGGTACCGGCCACTTTGAAGTCCATGTCGCCCAGGTGGTCTTCGTCACCGAGGATGTCGGTCAGCACGGCGAACTTCTCGCCTTCCTTGACCAGACCCATGGCGATACCCGCCACCGGCGCCTTCAACGGCACACCGGCGTCCATCAGCGCCAGGGAAGCGCCGCAGACCGAAGCCATCGAACTGGAACCGTTGGATTCGGTGATCTCCGAAACCACGCGGATGGTATAGGGGAACTCGTCGGCGCTCGGCAGCATGGCGGCGACGCCACGGCGGGCCAGGCGGCCATGGCCGATTTCGCGACGGCCGGTGGCGCCCATGCGGCCACACTCGCCCACCGAGTAGGGCGGGAAGTTGTAGTGCAGCAGGAAGGGGTCTTTCTTCTCGCCTTCCAGGGTATCGAGCAACTGCGCGTCACGCGCGGTGCCGAGAGTGGCGACCACCAGGGCCTGGGTTTCACCACGGGTGAACAGCGCGGAACCGTGGGTACGGTCCAGCACGCCGACTTCGATGGCCAGCGGGCGCACGGTGCGGGTGTCGCGGCCATCGATACGCGGCTTGCCGTTGACGATATTCTCGCGCACGGTGCGGTATTCGATCTCGCCGAAGGCGGACTTGACCTCGTCTGCGGAGAACTGGCCTTCGCCGGCCAGGACAGCGATCACCTGGTCGCGCAGCTCGTCCAGGCGGTTGTAGCGGTCCTGCTTGATGGTGATGGTGTAGGCCTGGCTGATGGCCTCGCCGAACTGGCTGCGGATGGCACCCAGCAGCACGTCGTTGGCTTGCGGCGCCTGCCAGTCCCAGGCCGGCTTGCCAGCCTCGGCGGCGAACTCCTTGACGGCCTGGATAACGGTCTGGAACTCCTGGTGGGCGAACAGTACGGCGCCCAGCATCTGGTCTTCGGTCAGCTCCTTGGCTTCCGACTCGACCATCAGTACCGCGTCCTGGGTACCTGCCACCACCATGTCCAGGCTGGAAGCCTTGAGCTGCTCGTAGCTGGGGTTCAGCAGGTAGCCGCTTTCCGGATGGAAGGCTACGCGGGCAGCGCCCAGCGGGCCATCGAACGGAATGCCGGAAACCGCCAGGGCAGCGGAAGTACCGATCATCGCGGCGATGTCGGGATCGGTCTTCTTACTGGTGGAAACCACGGTACAGATGACCTGCACCTCGTTCTGGAAACCTTCCGGGAACAGCGGACGGATCGGACGGTCGATCAGACGCGAAGTCAGGGTCTCTTTCTCGGAGGGACGCGCCTCACGCTTGAAGAAACCACCGGGGATCTTGCCCGCGGCGTAGGTTTTTTCCTGGTAGTGGACCGACAGCGGGAAAAAGCCCTTGCTCGGGTCGGCGCTCTTGGCCGCCACGACAGTGACCAGGACAGTGACATCGTTGTCGACACTGACCAGTACGGCGCCGGATGCCTGGCGAGCGACACGGCCCGTTTCGAGGGTAACGGTCGATTGACCGAACTGGAATTTCTTGATTACCGGATTCACGGATTTTCCTTCTCTTTGTTGCCTTTGGGGAAATCGGCAGAACGTTCGGGGATCGGCCCGCAACCCTCTGCAAGAAAGCCTGAAGCTGAAAGCCGAAAGCTGGAAGCAAGAACGACGTCCTGCTTCCAGCTTCCGGCTTCCAGCTTCCAGCTCGCTTGCGTCTTAACGACGCAGACCCAGACGACCGATCAGGGTGCTGTAACGAGTGGTGTCCTTGCCCTTCAGGTAATCCAGCAGCTTGCGACGCTGGTTGACCATACGGATCAGACCACGACGGGAGTGGTGGTCCTTGCCGTTGGCCTTGAAGTGCTCCTGCAGCTTGTTGATGTTGGTAGTCAGCAGTGCAACCTGCACTTCCGGGCTACCGGTATCACCTTCGGCTTGCTTGTACTCGTCAACGATCTGGGCTTTTTCTTGAGCGCTCAGTGCCATGTCATGGACTCCTAAGTGAACAGGCCGGGACATATTCCCGTGTTGAGTAAAAGGTATGACCGTGCCTGTCGACAGCCACCCTCGTAACGCACCGCCAGCATTGGCGATACGTCTCGGTCATTCCGACCGAATCAGCCGACGCGGCTCGATACGCCCGTCGTCTCCCACTTCACCGATACCGATGAAGCGGCCATTCTGATCCTGCACCCGCAACATGCCGAAGGCCGGGGCCTGGGGTGCGCGCACGGGTTGCCCATGCAACCAGTAGAATGCGCTGTGCTCAGACAGCTGCAGCACGGGCCAGTCTTCCAGGCCACTGTCGACCGGGTTGAGAAACCCATCCAGCGCCTCGGCCCCCGACTCGCCATGCAGGCGTTCCAGCTCTTCCAGGCTGACGGTCCGCTCCAGCCCGAAGGGGCCGGCCTGGGTTCTGCGCAACTCGGCGACATGCGCGCCACACCCGAGCACCTGGCCGATATCCTCGACCAGGGTGCGGATATAGGTGCCCTTGCTGCAGGAAACGCCAAGGCGAGCCTTGTCACCATCCAGCCCCAGCAATTCGAGCCGGGCAATAGTAACAGAACGCGGCTCGCGCTCCACTACTTCACCCGCCCTGGCGAGCTTGTAAAGAGGCTGGCCATCGCGCTTGAGCGCCGAATACATCGGCGGCACCTGCTGGATTTCGCCACGGAAGCCAACCAGTGCGGCCTCCAGTTGCTCGCGGCTGACGCTCACCGGGCGGCGCTCCAGCACCTCGCCCTCGGCATCCGCCGTGGTGGTGATCACCCCCAGTTGCATCACGGTCTCATAGGCCTTGTCGGCATCGAGCAGATACTGGGAAAACTTGGTGGCCTCGCCGAAGCACAGTGGTAACACACCAGTGGCCAGCGGATCGAGGCTGCCGGTATGCCCGGCCTTCTCGGCATTCAGCAGCCAGCGCACCTTCTGCAACGCGGCATTGGAAGTGAAGCCCCGCGGCTTGTCCAGCAGGATGACGCCGTCGACCTTGCGGCGGATACGTTTGACCTGGGCCACCCTTCACTCCTTGCCGTCGTCGTCGCGCTCTTCGCGCTTGCGATCTTCCGCCAGCGCGCGCTCGATCAACGAATACATCTCGGCGCCACGGCGGATACTGGCGTCATAGTGGAAGTGCATCTGCGGAACGCTACGCAGTTTCATCAGTTTGCCCAACTGCATGCGCAGAAAACCGTTGGCATCGTTGAGTATGCGCAGATTGTCCGTAATCGCCGCCTGGTCCTCATCCTGCCCCATGAGCGTGATGAACACCTTGGCATGGGAAAGATCACGACTGACCTCGACCGCCGTGATGGTCACCAGCCCCAGGCGCGGGTCCTTGATCTCTCGCTGGATCAGTTGTGCCAGCTCTCGCTGCATCTGATCGCCGACCCGCTGGGTACGACTGTATTCTTTGGCCATAACTCTGCCTCAAGCTGCAAGCTGCAAGCTGCAAGCTGCAAGAAAATTTTCGCCGCAAAACCAAACGGCAAGCCCATTCGGTGGACCATGCCACCTCTTGAAGCTTGCCGCTTGGGGCTTGCAGCTACCCGCTCGTCAGAGCGAACGCGCCACTTCGACCTTCTCGAAGACTTCGATCTTGTCGCCGACCTTGACGTCGTTGTAGCTCTTCACGCCGATACCGCACTCCATGCCGGCGCGCACTTCGGCAACGTCGTCCTTGAAGCGCCGCAGCGATTCGAGTTCGCCCTCGAAGATGACCACGTCGTCGCGCAGCACGCGGATCGGACGGTTGCGGTGCACCATGCCCTCGAGCACCATGCAGCCGGCGACCGCGCCGAACTTCGGCGAGCGGAACACATCACGCACTTCGGCGATACCGAGAATATTCTCGCGCACATCGCTGCCAAGCATGCCCGACAGGGCTTTCTTGACGTCCTCGATGATGTCGTAGATCACATTGTAGTAGCGCAGGTCCAGGCCTTCCTGCTCGACGATCTTGCGCGCACCGGCATCGGCCCGCACGTTGAAGCCGAACAGCACGGCGTTGGAAGCCAGTGCCAGGTTGGCGTCGCTCTCGGTGATACCACCGACACCGCCACCGATGACGCGCACCTGGACCTCGTCGTTGCCCAGGTCGCTCAGCGAGCCCTGCAGCGCTTCGAGAGAACCACGTACATCGGACTTGAGCACGATGTTGAGGGTCTTCTTCTCGTCCTGCCCCATGGTCTCGAAGATATTTTCCAGCTTGCCGGCATGGGCGCGGGCCAGTTTCACTTCACGGAACTTGCCCTGGCGGAACAAGGCGATCTCGCGCGCCTTCTTCTCGTCGGCGACGACGATCAGTTCGTCACCGGCATCCGGCGTACCATCGAGGCCAAGGATCTCGACCGGGATGGACGGACCGGCATCCTTCACCGGCTTGCCGTTCTCGTCGAGCATCGCCCGCACGCGGCCATAGTTGACGCCGACCAGCACCATGTCGCCCTGGTGCAGCGTACCGTCCTGGACCAGCACGGTGGCTACCGGGCCACGGCCCTTGTCCAGGCGCGACTCGACCACTACCCCACGGCCCGGGGCCGAAGGCGTTGCCTTGAGCTCCAGCACCTCGGCCTGCAGCAGCACGGCCTCGAGCAGTTCGTCGACACCGGTACCGACCTTGGCCGATACGTGTACGAACGGCGCATCGCCGCCCCACTCCTCGGGAATCACATCGAGCGCGGCCAGGCCGTTCTTGATGTTGTCCGGGTTGGCTTCCGGCTTGTCGATCTTGTTCACCGCGACCACGATCGGCACGCCAGCGGCTTTCGCGTGCTGCACGGCTTCCTGGGTCTGCGGCATCACGCCATCGTCCGCGGCGACCACCAGGATCACGATATCGGTAGCCTGGGCACCCCGTGCGCGCATCGCAGTGAACGCGGCGTGGCCGGGGGTGTCGAGGAAAGTCACCATGCCACGCTCGGTTTCCACGTGGTAGGCACCGATATGCTGCGTGATGCCGCCGGCTTCACCGGACGCCACCTTGGCGCGACGGATATAGTCGAGCAGGGAGGTCTTGCCGTGGTCGACGTGACCCATGACGGTCACCACCGGCGCCCGCGAGAGCGCCTCGCCCTCGAACTTCAGGGATTCGGCCAGTTGCTCTTCCAGCGCGTTGTCGCTTACCAGCTTGACCTTGTGCCCCAGCTCCTCGGCGACCAGTTGCGCAGTCTCGCGATCCAGTACCTGGTTGATGGTGACCGGCGAGCCAAGCTTGAACATGAACTTGATGACTTCGGCCGCCTTGACCGACATCTGCTGCGCCAGTTCGCTGACGGTGATGGTCTCACCGATGGAAACCTCACGCACCACAGGCCCGCTAGGGCTCTGGAAACCATGCTGGTTGCGCTTCTTGCCGGACTTCGACTTGCCGCCGCGACCGCGACGGAAGCCATCGGCATCGTCGTCGCCAGTGCGCACTGTACGCGCCAGGGGCGCCTTGGCCTTGAGCGCCGGGCGATGCTGTGCCTGCTTGCGATCACGCCGTTCGTCATCATCGTTGCGCGCCTTCTCGACCCTGCGCGGCTCTTCCTTCTTGCGCTCATCGGCTGCCACCACGGGCTCCGCCGGAACCTCGGCGGCAGTCGCGAGCGGAGCACTGGCCACGGATTCGGACGCTTCCCGGGCCTTGTGCCGGGCTTCTTCCTCGGCACGCAGGCGGGCTTCTTCCTCGGCCTTCAGGCGTGCGGCCTCTTCGGTCGCACGCTGGGCTTCCAGCTCACGCTGCTTCTCGGCCTCGATCTCCTCCGGACTGCGCTTGACGAAGGTCTTCTTCTTGCGCACTTCCACACTGATGGTCTTGCTACCGGCGACCCGCAGCTTGGTGGTGGTCTTGCGCTGCAGCGTGATCTTGCCGGGCTCGCTCGTCTTGGCGCCATGCCCACCCTTGAGGTGGGCCAGCAACGCCTGCTTCTCACTATCGGTCACTACTTGCTCGGCGCTGGTGTGCGACAGTCCTGCCTCACGCATCTGCAGCAGCAGTCGCTCGACCGGTGTGTCGACCACTTGGGCCAGTTCTTTCACCGTGACTTGCGTCATGCATCTCTCTCCTCAGGCCGCTAAGTGCTTACTCGAACCAGTGGGCTCGGGCGGCCATGATCAGCTTGCCGGCACGCTCTTGGTCGATGCCGTCTATATCGAGCAAATCGTCGATCGACTGCTCGGCCAGGTCCTCACGAGTGACGACCCCCCGCACTGCCAGTTCGACGGCCAACTCCTTGTCGATTCCTTCCAGCGCGAGCAAATCTTCGGCTGGCTGGGCATCGGCCAGCTTTTCTTCGGTAGCGATAGCCTTGGTCAGCAAACGATCCTTGGCCCGCGTACGCAATTCGTTGACGATATCCTCGTCGAAACCTTCGATGCCAAGCATTTCCTCCATCGGCACATAGGCGATTTCTTCCAGCGTGGTAAAACCTTCCTCGACCAGAACCTGTGCCAGCTCTTCGTCGACATCCAGTTCATCGATGAAATTGCGCAGGATGTCGCCGGTTTCTTCCTGCTGCTTGGCCTGAATGTCGGCCTCCGTCATCACATTGAGCGTCCAGCCGGTCAACTGGCTGGCCAGCCGCACGTTCTGGCCACCACGACCGATGGCCTGTGCCAGGTTGTCCTCGGCCACCGCGATGTCCATTGCATTGGCATCTTCATCGACGATGATCGCCGCGACTTCGGCGGGCGCCATGGCATTGATGACGAACTGCGCAGGGTTCTCGTCCCACAGCACGATATCGACACGCTCGCCACCGATCTCCCCGGAAACGGCCTGGACCCGCGAGCCACGCATGCCGATACAGGCGCCTTGCGGGTCGATACGCTTGTCCTTGGAACGCACGGCTATCTTGGCGCGGGAGCCCGGATCGCGGGAAGCGCCCTTGACCTCGATCAGCCCTTCGGCGATTTCCGGCACTTCGATACGGAACAGCTCGATCAGCATCTGCGGCGCGGTACGCGAAAGGATAAGCTGCGGGCCACGGTTTTCGGTGCGGATTTCCTTGAGCAGGGCACGCACACGCGCGCCGACGCGGAAGGTCTCGCGAGCGATGATGTCCTCGCGGGCGAGAACGGCTTCGGCATTGTTGCCGAGGTCGACGATCACGCTGTCGCGGGTGACCTTCTTCACGGTCCCGGAGATGATCTCACCCAGCCGATCGCGATAGGCCTCGACCACCTGGGCGCGCTCGGCTTCACGGACCTTCTGCACGATCACCTGCTTGGCGGTCTGGGCCGCGATGCGGCCGAACTCGATCGAGTCGATCTTCTCTTCGATGACCTCGCCGATGGCGGCATCCGCCTTTTTCTCGCACGCCTGTTCGAGGGTCAGTTCGGCGGAGGGATTCTCCAGCGCCTCGTCCTCGACCACGGTCCAGCGACGGAAGCTGTCATAGTTGCCGGTCTGGCGATTGATCTCCACCCGCAACTCGACTTCATCGTCATAACGCTTCTTCGTGGCGGTAGCCAGAGCAAGCTCCAGCGCCTCGAAGATCACACCGGCCGGTACGCCCTTTTCATTGGACACCGACTCCACAACCAGCAGTACTTCTTTGCTCATCGTACGCCTCGCCTTTCGCAATCCATTGGGGTCCGCGGATTCCGCTTCATTCGAAACGGGGAATGATATTGCCCTTGTCGATCAGGTCGAGCGGCAACAGATACTCGTGCTCATCGACCTGGACGACAACGTCCTGCTCTTCCACACCGCGCAGAAGACCCTGGAAATTTCGCCGCCCCTCATAGGGGGAGCGTAGTTTGATCTTGACCTGCTCGCCGATATACGCAGCGTACTGCTCCAGCGTGAACAGAGGCCTGTCCATACCTGGAGAGGAAACCTCCAGAGTGTAATCGGTACTGATCGGGTCCTCGACATCCAGCACACCGCTGAGCTGACGACTGACCTTTTCACAGTCGTCCACCAGAATGCCGTTCTCGTGCTCGATATAGACCCGCAGCAGGGAATGCCGCCCCTGGGAAATGAACTCCACGCCCCAGCACTGGAAACCAAGTGCCTCGACCACCGGGGCCAACAAGGCCTGCAACTGTTCTAGCTTGCTCGACATCGAAGTCCCTCGTGCATGCCGTATAAATGAAAAATGGGCGAAACGCCCATCCATTGAACCGCCTGTAAACGCCGGCGACCTGGCTCTAGCCAATAAAAAACCCCTCGTAGGGGGCCTTTATCAACTGGTTGCGGGGGCTGGATTTGAACCAACGACCTTCGGGTTATGAGCCCGACGAGCTACCAGACTGCTCCACCCCGCGACAAACTGGGCGCAAATGGTACAACCAAAGCCTCCAGAAATCAATAAAGCCCATAAACAAGAAAACCCGCACTAGGCGGGCTTGCTTGTTTGGTACCGAGGAGGGGACTCGAACCCCTACAGCCTATGGCCACTACCACCTCAAGGTAGCGTGTCTACCAATTCCACCACCTCGGCAAAAACCTTACTTCACCTCATCCACTTGAGGAACGTCCTGCTCGCCGCCAGCCTGGCTGCCTTCGAGAACAGGAACATCATCAACCACCGGGGCGGCAGAGGGAACCTCGAGCACCGCCGGATCGGGCAAGCCAGCCTGGGACAGGCGATCCGCCTGCTCGCTTGCGAAAAACGCCAAGCCAAGACTGGTGACGAAAAAAACGGCGGCTAGTATAGCAGTAAGCCGACTCAAAAAGGTAGCGGAACCCTGGCTTCCGAACACAGTTCCCGATGCACCCGCACCAAAGGAAGCCCCCGCATCAGCGCCCTTACCCTGCTGCAGCAGCACCAATGCAACCACACCAACGGCAACCAGCAGATGCACCACGATAACGACAGTCTGCAACATCTGATCAGTTCCCTGCGGCACGACAGATCGCGCCGAATTCATCCGCTTTCAGAGAGGCTCCACCTATGAGCCCCCCATCGATATCCGCCATCGCAAAAAGCTCGGCGGCATTCTCGGCCTTTACGCTACCACCGTAAAGAAGCCGTGCAATTTCTGCCACTGCGGCATCTTCGTTCGCCAGATACCCGCGAATCGCCGCATGGACTTCCTGCGCCTGCCCAGGCGTTGCCGTCAGGCCAGTACCTATCGCCCAGACAGGCTCATAAGCGATCACCGCATTGGCGAAGACCGCAACACCGTGATCCTCGATGATGCGACACAACTGCCCCAGCACCACCTCCAGCGTCTTTCCGCTACGCCGCTGCTCGAGCGTTTCGCCAAGACAAAGGACAGGACTCATGCCACTCGCCAGGACTGTCGCGAACTTCCGACTGACCACCGCATCACTCTCGCCCATCACCAGGCGACGCTCGGAATGCCCGACAAGCACCCACCGGCAGCCGAACTCGGCCAACTGCCCGCCACTGACCTCGCCTGTCAACGCACCCTGCCCGGACTCCTCGGCGCAATTCTGCGCACCTACGGAGATCGAACCGGACGCCAAAGCATGCATGGCCATGTCCAAGTGGATGAGCGATGGAAAAACCGCGACATCCACCGACCCTGGCAACACTTGCCGCACCAGATCTCGAGTCAACTCTGCGACGCTAGAGCGGGTACCGTTCATCTTCCAGTTACCAGCTACCAATGGGCGACGCATGCTTTACCTCGTCGGTCAAAGTGGGCGCAGATGGTACTCAAGAGACTCCAGGCTGGCAAGCGGCAATCACGAACAAATTTCACCGACGATACGTGCCAGATGCTCGGCATGAGCCCGCACCAGAGCCTCGTCATCGCCCTCGACCATCACCCTTACCAGGGGCTCGGTCCCCGACTTGCGCAAGAGCACACGACCACGCCCCGCCATGCTTTCCGTGACCTGATCGCAAGCCGCCCGCACATCAGGGTGATTCACCGGGTCCAGATCCCCGGAAAAACGCACATTGATCAACACTTGCGGGCACTTGTGCCAGGCCAGCCGTTCCCGGGCCAGGCTCTGCCCGCGACGGCGCAACGCCAGCAGCACCTGCAAGGCTGCAATGATCGCATCCCCGGTGGTGGTGTGCTGCGCACAGATGACATGCCCGGAATTCTCGCCGCCGAGCACCCAGTCACGCTCCAGCATCTCAGCCACCACATAGCGGTCACCGACGCCAGCGCGCGCGAAGGGGATGCCGCACGCCTTGAGCGCCAGCTCCAGCCCCAGGTTACTCATCAGGGTGCCGACCACCCCGCCCGGCAGACAATCGCGCTCCTGCAGGTCGGTGGCGATGATGTACAGCAACTCGTCGCCATCGACCACCGTGCCGGTATGATCGACCATCAGCACCCGGTCGCCATCGCCATCGAAGGCGATCCCGAGGTCGGCACCCTGCTCGATCACGGCCTTCTGCAGATGCCCCATATGGGTCGAACCGACACCGGCATTGATGTTCAGGCCATCCGGCTCCGCCGCCGTCACCAGGACCTCGGCACCCAGTTCGCGAAACACGCTGGGCGCCACCTTGTAGGTCGCGCCATGGGCGCAATCCAGCACCAGCTTGAGCCCCGAGAAGTCCGTACTGCTGGGCACGCTGCTCTTGCAGAACTCGATATAGCGTCCCGCCGCGTCATTGATCCGCGAAGCCTTGCCCAGGTGCGCCGAATCCACCACCGTCATGGGCGCATCCAGCAGTTCCTCGATCATCAACTCGACCTCATCGGGCAACTTGGTGCCCCGGCCCGAGAAGAACTTGATGCCATTGTCATGATGCGGGTTGTGCGAAGCACTGATGACGATCCCGGCATCGGCATGGAAAGTACGCGTCAGGTAGGCGATGGCCGGGGTCGGCATCGGCCCCAGCAGCAGGATATCGGCACCCGCCGCCGACAATCCCGCCTGTAGCGCCGACTCGAACATATAGCCGGATATCCGTGTGTCCTTGCCGATCAGGATGCGGCTCTTGCCCTGCTTGCGGAAAGCCATTCCCGCCGCCCAGCCCAGCCTGAGCATGAAATCGGGGGTAATCGGAAACTGACCGACATGGCCACGAATGCCATCGGTGCCGAAGTATTTTCTAGTCATGGAAAGACTTTCCTTATTCCGCCGCCATTACCGCGGCAATCATGCGGACCACATCCGCCGTTTCGGCGACATCGTGCACACGCACGATACTGGCCCCCTTGGCCACCGCCAGGGCCGCCAGCGCCAGGCTCCCCGGCAAGCGCTCATGCACATCCCGCCCCAGCGTCCGGCCGATCATGCTCTTGCGCGAGACACCGACCAGAAGAGGCCGGGCCAGCTCATGCAGGCGCTCGAGGTGCTTGAACAGGCTCAGATTATGTTCGAGCGTCTTGGCGAAACCGAAACCGGGATCGAGCAGAATCTTCTGCGCGGGAATTCCCGCCGACTCGCAAGCCTTCATGCGCTCGCGCAGGAATGACGCCACCTCGTCGGTGACATCCCGATAGCAGGGATCGTCCTGCATATCGCCCGGCTCGCCAAGCATATGCATCAGGCAGACAGGCAGGCCGGTCGCGGCAGCGGCATCCAGCGCACCGTCACGGCGGAGCGAACGCACATCATTGAGCAGGCCGGCACCAAGTCGCGCACTCTCGCGCATGACCGCCGGAGTCGAGGTATCGACCGACACCACCACGTCCAGCTCCCGCCCGATCGCCTCGACCACGGGGGCCACCCGCTCCAGCTCCTCGGTGGGAGAAACCGGGCGCGCACCCGGCCGGGTCGACTCGCCGCCCACGTCGATGAAGGTGGCTCCCGCCTCCACCATCGACTGCGCATGGCGCAGGGCCGCATCGCGCGCGGCGAAACGACCACCATCGGAAAAGGAGTCAGGCGTCACGTTGAGGATGCCCATCACATGCGGACGGGACAGGTCGAGAATCCGGCCGCCAAAGGCCAGCCGGGACGAACATGGGACTTCTGTCATCTACAGACCTTACTAGCGGCCAGTCGGGCGACTGGCCGAGGTGCCACTCAATGCTCGCCGGCAGGCCCGCCGATCGGAGCGTCGGGACGAGGTTCCTGCGGCTGCACGGGCGGTGTGCCCGAAGCGCCCGCATCGCCATCCCAGTCACGCGGCTCGCGCACCTCACGCCCCGCCATGATGTCGTCGATCTGTGCGGCGTCGATGGTTTCATACTTCATCAGCGCTTCGGCCATGGCATCCAGCTTGTCGCGGTTATCCACCAGGATCTGCTTGGCGGTGCCATAGCACTGGTCGATGATGCTGCGGATTTCCTCATCGATCAGCTTGGCCGTCTCGCCCGAGACGTTGGCCGCCTGGCTGCCCGCGCTACGTCCGAGGAACACTTCACCCTCCTCCTCGGCATACATGAGCGGCCCGAGCTTCTCCGAGAGCCCCCACTTGGTCACCATGTTCCGCGCCAGTTGCGTGGCACGCATGATGTCGTTGGAAGCACCCGTGGTGACCCCTTCGAAACCCAGGGTCATCTCTTCGGCGATACGCCCACCGAACAGCGAGCAGATCTGGCTGATCAGCGCGCGCTTGGACAGGCTGTAACGATCTTCTTCGGGCAGGAACATGGTCACGCCCAAGGCACGCCCACGCGGGATGATGGAAACCTTGTAGACCGGATCGTGCTCGGGCACCAGCCGCCCGACGATGGCGTGCCCCGCTTCGTGAAAGGCTGTATTGAGCTTTTCCTTCTCGGACATGACCATGGTCTTGCGCTCGGCGCCCATCATGATCTTGTCCTTGGCCAGCTCGAACTCCTTCATTTCCACCAGGCGCTTGCCGGAGCGCGCGGCGAACAGCGACGCCTCGTTGACCAGGTTGGCCAGGTCGGCGCCGGAGAAGCCCGGCGTGCCACGGGCGATCACCGCCGGCTCGACATTCTCGCCGAGCGGCACCTTGCGCATATGCACCTTGAGGATCTGCTCGCGGCCACGGATGTCCGGCAGGCCGACCACCACCTGGCGATCGAAGCGACCGGGACGCAGCAGCGCCGGGTCGAGCACGTCGGGGCGGTTGGTGGCGGCGATGACGATGATGCCATCGTTCATCTCGAAACCGTCCATCTCCACCAGCAACTGGTTGAGGGTCTGCTCGCGCTCGTCATGCCCGCCACCCAGGCCAGCGCCACGGTGGCGACCGACCGCGTCGATCTCGTCGATGAAGATGATGCAAGGCGCGTGCTTCTTGGCCTGGTCGAACATGTCACGCACACGGCTGGCACCGACGCCGACGAACATCTCGACGAAATCGGAACCGGAAATGGTGAAGAACGGCACCTTGGCTTCGCCGGCGACAGCCTTGGCCAGCAGCGTCTTGCCGGTACCGGGCGAGCCGACCATCAGTACGCCACGCGGGATACGCCCGCCCAGGCGCTGGAACTTGCCGGGGTCGCGCAGGAACTCGACCAGTTCGCTGACTTCTTCCTTGGCCTCGTCGCAACCGGCGACATCGGCGAAGGTGGTCTTGACCTGATCTTCCGAAAGCAGGCGCGCCTTGGACTTGCCGAAACTCATCGGGCCGCCCTTGCCGCCCGCGCCGCCCTGCATCTGGCGCATGAAGAACATGAATACGGCAATGATCACCAGGATCGGGAAGCTGGCCACCAGCAGTTGCGTCCAGATGCTCTGCTGTTCCGGCTGCTTGCCTTCGATCACCACGTTGTTGTCGATCAGGTCGCCGATCAGGCCATTGTCCTGTATCGCCGGACGGATGGTCTTGAAGGTATCGCCGTCGGCCCGACGCCCGGTGATCACATAGCCATCGACGGTGACGCGATCGACGCGCCCTTCCTTGACCTGCGAGATGAAGTCCGAATAGTTGAGCGTCTGCGGCTCGTTCGGGCTGGAGAAATTGTTCATCACCGTGACCAGTACGGCGGCGATGATCAGCCACAGGATCAGGTTTTTTGCCATATCGTTCAAATTAACTACCCTCTGGAGCGCCCCGCCCGAGCGGAGTGCATGACGGCCAACAGCTTGTACGGCCTAAGTTACTACACAACGAACACCCTCAGGCACAAGTCGTCTGTAACCCCATATGAAGATCATAGCCCGTCGGCGGGCCATTGAAAGCTTTTTCCAGGACCGCGCTCGAACCCGTCGAACATAGGACCTACAATGCCGGCGACGGGTTCTAGTCGCCCTTGAAACCCCGCCCGAGCAGATACTGCTCACGGGAGCGATCACGGGACGACAATGGCTTGCGCATCTGTACCTTTTCGAAGCGCTGCCGTACGTCCCGGAGATAGGCATCGAACCCCTCCCCCTGGAATATCTTGATCAGGAAATCCCCGCCCGGGCGCAGCACCCGGGTGGCCAGATCAAGCGCCAGCTCACAGAGAAACATCGCCTTGGCCTGATCCGCTGCGCGCACCCCACTCATATTGGGGGCCATATCGGAAATCACAAGGTCCACCGGGCTCTCGCCGATGGCCTCGAGAATCCGTGCGAACACCGCATCCTCGGTGAAATCCCCCTGAATGAAGGTGACATCGGCAATGCTGTCCATCTCCAGGATGTCCGAGGCGATCAGCCGCCCCTTGTCGCCGATCACCCGGCTGGTCACCTGCGACCAGCCGCCCGGCGCGGCGCCGAGGTCGACCACCGTCATGCCGGGGCGCAGCAGGCGATCCCGCTCCTGCAGCTCCAGCAGCTTGTAGCTGGCCCGCGAGCGATAGCCATCGCGTTGCGCCATCTTCACATAGGGGTCGTCGAAATGTTCTTTCAGCCAACGGGAGCTGGTCTTGGAGCGTGCCAAGCTGTTACCTCATAGTCTGTGCGGCCCGGAGTCTCTCGGTTACACTAGCCGACTTTTTCAAGGGTTCCGACGCAAAGGGTCGAATTATGCCGCTCAACAACGAGCAGAAGAAACACTACAAATCCATTGGCCACCACCTCAAGCCCGTGCTGATCATCGCCGAGAACGGCCTCAGCGAAGGTGTGCTGGCCGAACTGGAGCGCGCCCTGAACGACCATGAGTTGATCAAGGTACAACTGCGCCTGAACGAACGCGAAGACCGCCAGGCGGTGATCGCACAGTTGTGCGCCAGCGCCGGCTGCGAACTGGTGCAAAGCATCGGCAAGGTGGCGCTGGTCTATCGCCGCAACCCCAAGGCCAACCGGCAACTGTCCAATATCAGTCGATTCCAGGGCTGAAGCTTCAAGCGTTCAGGCATGAAGCCGTGCCCGGCGACGGTCATCCGCCACGCTTCGCCCTCGACGGCGGAGCTGGCTGCAGCAGCAACAGCAGGCCACAGCCACCCACCGCCAGATAGCTGAGCATCAGCCCCTGCTCGGCAGGCCAGATGGCGCGCAGCATGAAGTGAACCCCGGTCAGCAACAAGGCCAGCGACAGCAGTTGCCCGCGCAAGTCGCGCAGCAGCGCCGCCAGCCCCAGGGCACGCGACAGGATCAGCATCTGCAGCAGGATACAGAACGCGGCGAAGCTCAGCAGCGATGGCCGCAACGCGGCGGCCACCTCCTGCACCAGCAAGGGTGCGAAACCAAGCTCGCGCAGAGACGGCAGCATCACGAACTGCAGCAACCAGAGCCCGCAGCCCCAGAATGCCTGGGCAAGCCGCCAGCTGGCGCTGGCCGCCTGCTCCCTGATCCACTCAGAGATGGCGAACCTCGACGATCTCGTACTCGACCAGGCCGCTCGGGGTCCTGACCGTCGCCACGTCGCCCTCGATCTTGCCGATCAGCGCGCGAGCGATGGGCGAACCCACCGACAGCTTGCCCTGCTTGATATCGGCCTCGTCCTCGCCAACGATCTGGTAGACCACGCTTTCGTCGGTCTCGACATTGGCGATTTCCACCGTGACGCCGAAAATCACCTTGCCAGTGTGGGCGATGGTGGTGACATCGATGACCACCGCATGCTGCAGACGCCCCTCGATATCGCGGATACGCGCCTCGACCATGCCTTGCTGCTCACGGGCGGCATGGTATTCGGCGTTTTCCTTGAGGTCGCCCAACTCGCGCGCGGCACCGATCTCCTGGCTGAGTTTCGGGCGCATTATCTTGGTCAGGTGGGTCAGCTCTTCTTCCAGGGCACGGGCGCCCTGGACGGTCATCGGGAATTTGTTCATGCCTTGATTCCTGCATGGAGATCCTGCAAGCGGCGCACGGTCTTCTCGGGACCGAACTTGAGCGCCTCACAGATCGCCTGGCCACCCGCGATGGTGGTGGTGATGCAGATCTTGTGTTGCAGAGCGTTGCGACGGATGGAATAGGAGTCAGCGATGGACTGACGGCCGGCGGTGGTATTGATGATCAGGCTCACCTCGTCGTTCTTGATCATGTCGACGACATGCGGACGGCCTTCGGTGACCTTGTTGACGCGGCGCACCGGCAGACCGGCATCCTCGATCAGACGCGCGGTACCCGCCGTGGCCACGACCTCGAAACCGAGGCTGACCAGGTCACGCGCGACCTGTTCGACGAAGGGCTTGTCATCCTCGCGCACACTGATGAAGGCGCAACCGGAGGTCGGCAGGATCTCGCTGGCGCCCAGTTGAGCTTTGGCGAACGCCTCGGCGAAACTGTCGCCGACCCCCATCACCTCGCCGGTGGACTTCATTTCCGGGCCGAGGATGGTGTCCACGCCCGGGAACTTGGCGAATGGGAACACCGCTTCCTTGACACTGAAGAACGGCGGGATGATCTCTTCGGTGAAACCCACCTCGGCCAGGCTCTTGCCAGCCATCACGCGGGCGGCGACCTTGGCCAGCGAGGTGCCGATGCACTTGGACACGAACGGCACGGTGCGCGAGGCGCGCGGGTTGACTTCGAGTACGTAGATGTCCTCGCCCTGCACCGCCATCTGCACGTTCATCAGGCCGACCACGTCCAGCTCCAGCGCCATGCGCCGCACCTGGTCGCGGATTTCGTCCTGGATCGACTGCGGCAGCGAATAGACCGGCAGCGAGCAGGCAGAGTCGCCCGAGTGGATACCAGCCTGCTCGATATGCTGCATGATCGCGCCGATGACCACGCTCTCGCCGTCGCACACCGCGTCGATATCGACCTCGATGGCGCAATTGAGGAAGTGATCGAGCAGTACCGGGCTGTCATTGGACACCTGCACCGCCTCGCGCATGTAGCGCTTGAGCTCGTCTTCCTCGTAGACGATTTCCATCGCCCGGCCACCCAGCACATAGGATGGGCGCACCACCAGCGGATAGCCGATGACCTTGGACGCCGCGATGGCTTCTTCCTCGCTGCGCGCGGTGGCGTTCTGCGGCTGGCGCAGGTTCAGGCGCTGCACCATCTGCTGGAAGCGCTCGCGGTCCTCGGCGCGGTCGATGGCATCGGGGCTGGTGCCGATGATGGGCACGCCGGCCTCTTCCAGGGCGCGGCAGATCTTCAGCGGAGTCTGGCCGCCGTACTGCACGATGACGCCCTTGGGCTGCTCGACGCGGACGATTTCCAGCACGTCTTCCAGGGTCACCGGCTCGAAGTACAGGCGATCGGAGGTGTCGTAGTCGGTGGAAACGGTTTCCGGGTTGCAGTTGACCATGATGGTTTCATAGCCGTCTTCGCGCATGGCGAGGGCAGCGTGCACGCAGCAATAGTCGAACTCGATACCCTGGCCGATACGGTTCGGGCCGCCACCGAGGATCATGATCTTGTCGCGGCCCGACGGGCTGGCTTCGCACTCTTCCTCGTAGGTCGAGTACATATAGGCGGTGTCGGTGGCGAACTCGGCGGCGCAGGTGTCGACGCGCTTGTAGACCGGCAGCACCTTCAGCTTGTGACGATGGCTGCGCAGGTTCTTCTCGGTGACACCGAGCAGCTTGGCCAGACGCGCATCGGAGAAGCCCTTGCGCTTGAGCCTGTACATCAGCTCGCGGTCGATGGAGGACAGGCCGAGGGTCTTGATCAGCGCCTCGTCCTTGATCAGGTCTTCGATCTGCACCAGGAACCAGGGGTCGATACGGGTCAGCGCGAACACATCCTCGACGCTCTTGCCGGCGCGGAAGGCATCGCCGACGTACCAGATGCGCTCGGCACCGGGCACCGTCAGCTCACGCTTGAGGGTGCTCTCGGCCTCGGCATCGGCCAGGTTCAACTTGGGATCGAAGCCACTGGCGCCGACTTCCAGGCCGCGCAGGGCCTTCTGCAGGGACTCCTGGAAGGTACGGCCAATGGCCATGACCTCGCCCACGGATTTCATCTGGGTGGTCAGGCGGGCGTCGGCCTTGGGGAATTTCTCGAAGGCGAAACGCGGCACCTTGGTGACCACATAGTCGATGGCCGGCTCGAAGGACGCCGGCGTACGCCCACCGGTGATGTCGTTCTGCAGTTCGTCGAGGGTGTAGCCGACCGCCAGCTTGGCGGCGATCTTGGCGATCGGGAAGCCGGTGGCCTTGGAGGCCAGCGCCGAGGAGCGCGACACCCTCGGGTTCATCTCGATCACCACCATGCGGCCAGTGTTCGGGCAGATACCGAACTGCACGTTGGAGCCGCCGGTTTCCACGCCGATCTCGCGCAGCACCGCCAGGGAGGCGTTGCGCAGGATCTGGTATTCCTTGTCGGTCAGGGTCTGCGCCGGCGCGACAGTGATCGAGTCGCCGGTGTGCACGCCCATCGGGTCGAAGTTCTCGATGGAGCAGACGATGATGCAGTTGTCCTTCTTGTCGCGGACCACCTCCATCTCGTATTCCTTCCAGCCGATCAGCGATTCGTCGATCAGCAGTTCCTTGGTCGGCGACAGGTCCAGGCCACGGGTGCAGATTTCCTCGAACTCCTCGCGGTTGTAGGCGATGCCGCCACCGGTGCCGCCCATTGTGAAGGACGGACGGATGATGCAGGGGAAGCCGACCTTGTCGAGTACGCCGTAGGCCTCCTCCATGCTGTGGGCGATGCCGGAGACCGGGCAGGCCAGGCCGATGTCCTTCATCGCCTTGTCGAAGCGCGAGCGGTCCTCGGCCTTGTCGATGGTGTCGGCGTTGGCGCCGATCATCTCGACGCCGAATTTCTCCAGCACACCGTTGCGCTCCAGTTCCAGCGCGCAGTTCAGCGCGGTCTGGCCGCCCATGGTCGGCAGCAGCGCGTCGGGGCGCTCCTTCTCGATGATCTTGGCCACCGTCTGCCACTTGATCGGCTCGATATAGGTAGCATCGGCCATGGCCGGGTCGGTCATGATGGTGGCCGGGTTGGAGTTCACCAGGATGACGCGGAAACCTTCTTCCTTGAGCGCCTTGCAGGCCTGGGCGCCGGAGTAGTCGAACTCGCAGGCCTGGCCGATGACGATGGGGCCGGCGCCGAGGATCAGGACACTTTTGATATCTGTACGTTTTGGCATAGGTCTTACTCGAATCCTTCGCTCAGCGGATCAACGGCGGGCAGCCATGGCGGAGATGAAACGGTCGAACAGCGGCGCGACATCGTGCGGCCCCGGGCTCGCCTCCGGGTGCCCCTGGAAGCTGAACGCGGACTTGTCGGTGCGCTCGATACCCTGCAAGGTGCCGTCGAACAGCGATTTGTGGGTGGCGCGCAGGTTGCCCGGCAGGCTGTCATGGTCCACCGCGAAACCGTGGTTCTGGCTGGTGATCATCACCACGCCGGAGTCCAGGTCCTGTACCGGGTGGTTGGCGCCATGGTGGCCGTTTGGCATCTTCACTGTCTTCGCGCCGGAAGCCAGCGCCAGCAACTGGTGGCCCAGGCAGATACCGAACAGCGGGATGTCGGTCGCCAGGATTTGCTGGATCGCCTCGATGGCGTAGTCGCAAGGCTCGGGGTCGCCCGGGCCGTTGGAAAGGAAGATGCCATCCGGCTTCAGCGCCAGCGCTTCGCCGGCCGGCGCCTGGGCCGGCAGCACGGTGACGCGGCAACCGCGCGCGACCAGCATGCGCAGGATGTTCAGCTTGACGCCGAAATCGTAGGCCACCACATGGTAGGGCAGCGCCTCGGCGGCAACCTCCGGGTGGCTGTCATCCTTCAGGTTCCAGACACTGGAGCGCCATTCGTAGCGCTCGCGGGTGCTGACTTCCTTGGCCAGGTCCATGCCCTTCAGGCCCGGGAAGCTGCGCGCCAGCTCCAGGGCTTTCTCTTCGGTCGCACCTTCGCCAGCCAGGATGCAGCCATTCTGCGCACCCTTCTCGCGCAGGATGCGGGTCAGGCGGCGGGTGTCGATACCGGCGATGGCGACAGTGCCACGCTCTTTCAGGTACTCGTCCAGCGGCTGACGATTACGCCAGTTGCTGGCGACCAGCGGCAGGTCGCGGATCACCAGGCCGGCGGCCCATACTTGCGAAGCCTCGGCATCTTCTGGCGTGGTGCCGGTATTGCCGACGTGCGGATAGGTCAGGGTGACGATCTGCCGGGCATAGGATGGATCGGTAAGGATTTCCTGATAGCCGGTCATGGCAGTGTTGAAGACCACTTCACCTATGGTCTGGCCATCGGCCCCGATGGATTCGCCGCGAAAGATGCTGCCATCGGCGAGTGCCAGAATGGCAGGTTGAAGGGCTGGCTTAGTCAAGAGACCTCCCGAAGATCTGGCTGAAGCACACGCAGATTGTAAAAAAGCGGGATGACGTGTGAAGGTCATCCCGCTTTTTTATCTGATTCATTCTGCGCAACTTTTACTTTTAGTGGACACACTAAAGTGGGAATCATACAGAAAGGGCGCTCTCCGGTCCACCCGCCACGCGGGATTCGGCAGGGCGATCGCGCTATGCCGTTATTCACCGGCAAGGTGCTTCGATAAAAGCGCTGGAAGCTGGATGCTGGACGAAAAACACTGGTTGCCACGCTCTTTCGTCCAGCCTTGAGCCTTCCAGCGCTGTTTTCGGCTGTTTGCCGGGCATAGCGCGATCGCCCTGGCAGCGCCGGACACGACCGCCCCGAAATCGAGCCCGATTTACGGGCGACGCGACAAGCGCGCACCAAAACGATGCAAGGCACTCGAATAAAAAACGTAACCAATTGAATATGATAAGGAAATCTTTATGGCTCGCACCTTGCTTCAGGCTTTGCACAAAGGGCAAAAGGAGCAATGCATGCCAGCCTTCTACGATGAAATGGTCGACCCCAGCGGCGAATGCCGCCCGCACTACAAGGCATTCGCCAAGTGGCTGGCCGACACCCCGGAAGAATTGCTGCAGCAGCGTCGGCGCGAAGCCGACCTGCTGTTCCACCGCGCCGGTATCACCTTCACCCTCTACGGCGACGAACAGGGCACCGAGCGCCTGATCCCCTTCGACACCATCCCCCGCGCCATACCCGCCAGCGAGTGGCGGCACGTCGAACGCGGCTGCATCCAGCGCGTACAGGCGCTGAACATGTTCCTCGACGATATCTACCACGACCAGCGCATCCTCAAGGCAGGTATCGTTCCGGCCGAGCAGGTGCTGGTCAACGACCACTACCAACTGGCCATGTGCGGCCTCGACCTGCACCGCAACCTCTACGCGCACATTTCCGGCGTCGACCTGGTACGCGATGGCGACGGCAGCTACTACGTCCTCGAAGACAACCTGCGCACCCCCAGCGGAGTCAGCTATATGCTGGAAGACCGCAAGATGATGATGCGGCTGTTCCCCGAACTGTTCGCCAGCCAGCGTATCGCGCCGATCAACCATTACCCGAGCCTGCTGCTGGAGACCCTGCGCAACTCCAGCCCGCTGGACAACCCCAGCGTGGTGGTGATGACCCCGGGCCGCTTTAACAGCGCCTATTTCGAACATGCCTTCCTCGCCCGCGAAATGGGCGTGGAACTGGTGGAGGGCGCCGACCTGTTCGTCCGCGACGACCGCGTCTTCATGCGCACCACCTACGGCGCCCGCCCGGTGGACGTGATCTACCGCCGACTGGACGATGCCTACCTCGACCCGCTGGCGTTCAACCCCCACTCCGCCCTCGGCGTGCCCGGCCTGCTGTCGGCCTACCGGCGCGGCAACCTGGTGCTGGCCAACGCCCTCGGCACCGGCGTCGCCGACGACAAGGCCATCTACCCCTTCGTGCCGGACATGATCCGCTTCTATCTATCGGAAGAACCGATCCTCAAGAACGTGCCGACCTGGCAATGCCGCAAGCCCGAGGAGTTGTCCCATGTACTGGCCAACCTGCCGCAACTGGTGGTCAAGGAAACCCAGGGCTCCGGCGGCTACGGCATGCTGGTAGGCCCCGCCGCCAGCCAGGCCGAGATCGAGGACTTCCGCCTGCGCCTGAAGGCCAATCCGGCCAACTACATCGCCCAGCCGACCCTCAGCCTGTCGACCTGCCCGACCTTCGTCGAAAGCGGTATCGCCCCGCGCCATATAGACCTGCGGCCCTTCGTCCTCAGTGGCCGCGACACCCGCCTGGTACCGGGCGGCCTGACCCGCGTGGCGTTGCGCCAAGGTTCGCTGGTGGTCAACTCGTCCCAGGGCGGCGGCACCAAAGACACCTGGATCGTGGAGGATTGCCCATGCTGAGCCGTACCGCCGCCGATCTCTACTGGATGTCCCGCTACCTGGAGCGGGCGGAAAACCTCGCACGCATGATGGATGTCAGCTACTCGCTGTCACTGATGCCGCAGGCCGGCCAGGGCAACGGCCTGGAAGAACTGGCCATGCCGCTGCTGATCACCGGCACCCAGGAAGCCTACCTGCAGCGCCACGGCGCCCTGCACGCGGAAAACATGCCGCACTTCTTCGCCCTGGACGAGCAGAACCCGGCCAGTATCTACAATTGCCTGGCCAGCGCCCGCGCCAATGCCCATGCGGTACGCGGCCGCATCACCACCGACATGTGGGAGAACATCAACACCTCCTGGCTGGACATGCGCCACATCGCCGCCCAGGGCCTGGGGAAATACGGCATCAGCCGCTTCTGCGAGTGGGTCAAGGAACGCTCGCACCTGTTCCGAGGCGCCACCGTCGGCACCATCATGCGTGGCGACGCCTACCGCTTCATCCGCCTCGGCACCTTCATAGAATGCGCCGACAACACCCTGCGCCTGCTGGATGCGCGCTACGAATTGCTGGGCGAGGAAGTGGACACGATCGACGATCGCTCGGCCCATGCCTACTACCAGTGGAGCGCGCTACTGCGCGCGCTCTCCTCGTTCGAAGCCTTCGCCGACATCTACCGTGGCTCGCCGCGCGCCGGCAAGGTCGCCGAACTCCTGCTGCTGCGCCCGGAAGTGCCGCGCTCGCTGCGCACCTGCCTGGAAGAGATCGACCGGATCCTCTCCAGCCTGCCCGGCGACAACGGTCGCCCGGCCCAGCGCCTGGCCGCCGAACTGGTCGCCGGCGTGCGCTACATCACCATAGAAGAAGTGCTGCAACAGGGCCTGCATGACTCGATCACGCGCCAGATCGAACACTTGCACTCACTGAGCAACGCCATCCACAGTGCTTACCTGGAGGCCGCATGAAACTTTCCATCGACCACGACACGACCTACAGCTACGACGATCAGGTACGCGCCAGCATCCAGTATCTGCGCCTGACACCCCAGGAAAGCCGCCGCCAGCGCATTCTCAGTTGGAACCTGGAACTGCCGCGCCCGGCCTCGGCGCAGATCGACCCGTACGGCAATATCCTGCACGTGCTGACCCTGGACGAACCCCATGACTCGATCCTCATCCGCGCCCGCGGCCAGGTGGAGATCGATGTCGACAGCGATACCGGCGAGGAAGCCGGCTCGCCCCTGCCCTTCCTGCGCAGCACCACGCTGTCCCAGGCCGACGAAGCCCTGCGCGACTTCGCCTGGCAGCACAGTGCCGGCCAGCACAGCCACCAGGCACTGGCACGGCTGATGGAGGCCCTGGCCGACCATATCGAATACGTCCCCGGCGCCACCCACGTCGACAGCAGCGCCGTCGCGGCCTTCGCCGGACGCGCCGGCGTCTGCCAGGACCACGCCCACGCCTTCCTCGCCTGCGCCCGCAGCATCGGCATACCCGCCCGCTACGTCTCCGGCTACCTGTACACCGAGGACAGTGGCCACCTGGCCAGCCATGCCTGGGCCGAGGCCTGGCTGGACGGCGCCTGGTACAGCTTCGACGTGACCAACCGCCTGACCCGCCCTGAACGCCACCTCAAGCTGGCGGTCGGCCTCGACTACCTGGATGCCTGCCCGGTGCGCGGCATGCGCCGTGGCGGCGGCGACGAACGCATGCACGCGAAGGTACGCGTCTCGCCGATGCAGATGAGCCAGCAGTGAGGCAGCGATGGGGTTGTGGCAAAGCGGTCACGCGATCCACGGCGTACGGAAAAGAGCCGAAAAGAGCGCTGGAAGCCGGACGAAAGCGCGTGGCCGCCGATGCTTTTCGTCCAGCTTTCCAGCCCCCGGCGCTTTTGTCGAAGCACCTTGGCGGAGAATAACGGCATAACGCGATAACCCCAGGGGCGGTTGCCAGCCATCAGCCTGAAGCTCACGCTATACTCCGCACCCCGAGCCACTTTTACGATGTCCAGTAGAGCCGCCCGATCATGACCTACTGTGTTGCCATGCACCTGGCCGATGGCCTGGTGTTCGTCTCCGACTCACGCACCAATGCCGGCGTCGATCACATTGCCACCTTCCGCAAGCTGCATATCTTCGGCATCCCCGGGGAGCGCCTGATCGTGCTGCAAACCGCCGGCAACCTGGCCACCTCGCAGTCGGTCATCAGCCTGCTGCGCCAGCGCCTGCATGGCGACGCCCCGAACCTGCACAATGTCCCGACGCTGTTCGACGCCGCCCGGCTGGTCGGCCAGACCCTGCGCGAAGTGGTCGAGCACGACAGCGCGCCGAGCATGACCGCCGGCGTCGACATGAGCAGTTCGTTCCTCGTCGGCGGCCAGATCGCCGGGGCGGCGCCCGGCCTGTACAACCTCTATCCGCAGGGCAACTTCATCGCCTCCACCGTCGATACGCCCTACTTCCAGATCGGCGAAAGCAAGTACGGCAAGCCGATCCTCGACCGCGCCCTCAACCACCGCACCACGCTGGAGCACGCGCTACGCTGTGCGTTGATCTCCTTCGACTCGACCATCCGCAGCAACCTCTCGGTCGGCCTGCCGCTGGACCTGCTGGTCTATCGCAACGACAGCCTGGAAGTGCCGCACGGCTATCGGGTAGAGGAAGGCGACGCCTATTTCGAGGCGGTCAGGCAGCAGTGGGGGAACGGCCTGCGGCAACTGCTGCAGGAACTGCCCAGCACACCGGCCAGCTATCTGGGCGAATAAGCGGCAAGCCATCGGCTTGACGGCTGGAGGCTGGAGGCTGGACGAAAGAGCGTGGCAAGCAGTGTTTTTCGTCCAGCGTTCCAGCCTCCAGCGCTTTTATCGAAGCACCTTGCCGGTGAATAACGGCATGACGCGATCGCCCTGGGCTCATAACCCCTTCCCTACCGGGATCAGGCCCGTGCATGTAAGATGCACGGTTTTCATGGACCATGCCCTTTTCATGGCCTGGCTGCGAATTGCCGGCGGACGATCATCGCGCAGCATCCGCAGCCAGCCCGTTTTCCACGGAGAATCCCCGATGGCGCTTGAACGCTCCGAGGTGGAAAAGATCGCTCACCTGGCCCGACTGGGCCTCGATGAAAGCGAGCTTCCCCGCACCACCGAAACCCTCAACAGCATCCTCGGCCTGGTCGATCGCATGCAGGCCGTCGACACCCGCGGCATCGAGCCCCTGGCCCACCCCCTGGAAGCCACCCAGCGCCTGCGTGCCGATGCGGTGACCGAAACCGACCAGCGCGATGCCTACCAGGCCATCGCCCCGGCCGTACAGGACGGCCTCTATCTGGTCCCACGGGTGATCGAATGAACGACATGCATCAACTGACCCTGGCCGGCATCGCCCGCGCCCTCGCCGGCAAACAATTCTCCGCCGAAGAGCTGACCCGCGACCTGCTGGCACGCATCGCCCGCCTCGACCCCCAGCTCAACAGCTTTATCACCGTCACCGAAGCAGCGGCCATCGAACAGGCGCAAGCCGCCGATGCCCGCCGCGCCGCTGGCGAGAACGGCGCCCTGCTCGGCGCGCCGATCGGCCACAAGGACCTGTTCTGCACCCGGGGCGTACTGACCAGTTGTGCCTCGAAGATCCTGCATAACTTCAAGGCCCCCTACGACGCCACGGTGGTGGAGAAACTCGCCGCCGCCGGCGCCGTCAGCCTCGGCAAACTGAACATGGACGAGTTCGCCATGGGCTCGGCCAACGAGTCCAGCCACTACGGCGCGGTGCACAACCCCTGGGACCCGAGCCGCGTCCCCGGCGGCTCCAGCGGCGGTTCGGCCGCCGCCGTCGCCGCGCGCCTGCTGCCGGCCGCCACCGGCACCGACACCGGCGGTTCGATCCGCCAACCCGCGGCGCTGACCAACCTCACCGGGATCAAGCCAACCTACGGCCGCGTTTCGCGCTGGGGCATGATCGCCTACGCCTCCAGCCTCGACCAGGCCGGCCCGCTGGCGCGCAGCGCCGAAGACTGTGCCCTGCTGCTGCAGGCCATGGCCGGTTTCGATGCCAAGGACTCCACCAGCGTCGACGTGCCGGTGGACGATTACCTGGCGACCCTGGACCAGCCCCTGGCCGGCCTGCGCATCGGCCTGCCGAAGGAGTATTTCGGCAACGGCCTGGACGCCCGTATCGGCGAGAAAGTCCTGGCCGTGGTCGAGGAGCTGAAAAAACTCGGCGCCACGCTCAAGGACATCAGCCTGCCCAACCTGCAACACGCCATACCCGCCTACTACGTGATCGCTCCCGCCGAGGCCAGCTCCAACCTGTCGCGCTTCGACGGCGTGCGCTTCGGCTACCGCTGCGAGAGCCCGGTCAACCTCGAAGACCTCTACAAGCGCTCGCGCGGCGAAGGCTTCGGCGCCGAGGTCAAGCGCCGCATCATGGTCGGCACCTATGCACTGTCCGCCGGCTACTACGATGCCTACTACATCAAGGCCCAGCAGATCCGCCGGCTGATCAAGAACGACTTCGTCGCCGCCTTCGAGCAGGTGGACGTGATTCTCGGCCCGACCACGCCGAACCTGGCCTGGAAGCTGGGCGAGAAGAATGCCGACCCGGTCTCCGCCTACCTGGAAGACATCTACACCATCACCGCCAACCTGGCCGGCATTCCCGGCCTGTCGATGCCGGCCGGCTTCGTCGATGGCCTGCCGGTGGGCGTGCAGTTGCTCGGCAACTACTTCCAGGAGAGCCGCCTGCTCAACGTGGCGCACCAGTACCAGCAGGTCACCGGCTGGCACCAACAGGCCCCCGCCGGATTCTGAGGAACGCACAGATGCAATGGGAAACCGTAATCGGGCTGGAAATCCACGCCCAACTCAGCACCCAGTCGAAGATCTTCTCCGGCAGCGCCACCACCTTCGGTGCCACGCCCAACACCCAGGCCAGCCTGGTCGACCTGGGCATGCCCGGCACCCTGCCGGTGCTCAATGCCGAGGCGGTGCGCATGGCCTGCCGGTTCGGCCTGGCGATAGACGCCGAGATCGCCGAGCGCAACGTCTTCGCACGCAAGAACTACTTCTACCCGGACCTGCCCAAGGGCTACCAGACCAGCCAGATGGACCACCCCATCGTCGGCAAGGGCTTCCTCGACATCACCCTGGAAGACGGCACGGTCAAGCGCATCGGCATCACCCGCGCGCACCTGGAAGAAGATGCCGGCAAGAGCCTGCACGAAGACTTCCACGGCATGAGCGGCATCGACCTCAACCGCGCCGGCACGCCGCTGCTGGAAATCGTCTCGGAGCCGGACATCCGCAGCGCCAAGGAAGCCGTGGCCTACGTCAGGGCGATCCATGCGCTGGTTCGTTATCTCGGCATCTGCGACGGCAACATGGCCGAAGGCTCGCTGCGCTGCGACTGCAACGTCTCGGTCCGCCCGAAGGGCCAGGCCGCGTTCGGCACCCGCGCCGAGATCAAGAACGTCAACTCCTTCCGCTTCATCGAGAAGGCCATCAACCATGAAGTGCAGCGGCAGATCGAACTGATCGAGGACGGCGGCCAGGTGGTGCAGGAAACCCGCCTGTACGACCCAAACAAGGACCAGACCCGCTCCATGCGCAGCAAGGAAGAAGCCAACGACTACCGCTACTTCCCCTGCCCCGACCTGCTGCCGGTGGTGATCGAGCGCAGCTTCCTCGATGAGCTGCGAGCCGGCCTGCCGGAACTGCCGCCGCAGAAGCGCGAGCGCTTCGAGCACCAGTTCGGCCTGTCCACCTACGACGCCAGCGTGCTGTCGGCGAGCCGTGAACTGGCCGACTACTTCGAAGCGGTCGAGAAGACCTGCGGCGACGCCAAGCTGGCGGCCAACTGGGTGATGGGCGAACTGTCCAGCCTGCTCAACAAGGAAAGCCTGGAAATCGACCAGTCGCCGGTGTCCGCCGAGCAACTGGGCGGCCTGATCCTGCGCATCAGGGACAACACCATCAGCGGCAAGATCGCCAAGATGGTGTTCGAGGCACTGGTCAATGGCGAAGGCGCCAGCGCCGACCAGGTCATTGAACAGAAAGGGCTGAAACAGGTCACAGACAGCGGCGCCATCGAAGCCATGCTCGACGAGGTGCTGGCCACCAACGCCGCCCAGGTCGAACAGTACCGCGCCAGCGATGAAGCCAAGCGCGGCAAGATGTTCGGCTTCTTCGTCGGCCAGGCGATGAAAGCCTCGAAAGGCAAGGCCAACCCGGGGCAGGTCAACCAACTGTTGAAGAAAAAACTGGAAGGATGAAAGAGCAGCCACAAGCTTCAAGCCACAAGCCTCGAGCAGGCCGCACCCGCTTCTCTCTTGCAGCTTGGGGCTTGTCGCTTGCGGTTGCCCTTGCCGGCTGCTCGACCCTGGGTGGTGGCGACTCACAGACGGGCAAGGCGTCCTGGTACGGCAGCCCCCATCACGGCAAGAAGACCGCCAGTGGCGAGCGCTTCGACCAACACGCCATGACCGCCGCCCATCGCACGCTGCCCTTCGGCACCCGGGTGCGGGTCACCAACCTGGACAATGGCCGGGAAGTGACCGTGCGCATCAATGATCGCGGCCCGTTCAAGCGCGGCCGCGTCATCGACCTGTCCCGTGCCGCCGCGCAACGCCTCGACATGCTTCGCGCCGGCATCGCCCCGGTGCGCATCCAGCCGCTGAAACCCTGAGTCCGGACCGGAAAGCGGGCCGCCGATGAGCATGTTCGTGTTTCTCCACCTGGCCCTGGGCCTGACCCTGATCATCGCCGGCAACGAGATGACGACGGCAGCCCTGGCGCGCCTGGGCGCCAGGCTGGGCAAGGCATGGCCAGCCGACTCGAATGCCCTGCTGGCCCTCAACAATACGGCCCCACTGCTGGTCGTCAGCGTCACGGCCATACTGAAAGGCCATGACGACCTCGCCCTCGGCAGCGTACTCGGCGGGCATATCGCCAACCTGCTCGCGGTGCTCGGCGGCAGCGCCCTGCTCGCGCCCCTGCTGATCCCGGCACGCCTGCTCCGCGTGGAACTGCCCAGCCTGTTCGGTGCCCTGCTATTGGCATTCGTCCTGGCCCAGGACGGTACGCTGGGGCGGCTGGACGCCAGCCTCCTGCTGCTGGGCAGCCTCGCCTATATCCTACTGCGCCGGCGGGCCAGCCCCAGGCTCCCGACAGATGCGCGGAACGCCGGTGGCGAGAATGGCGGCATCCGCCAGCGACGTCGCACCTGGCTATTGGGTCCGTTGCAGTTGCTGCTGGGTATCACGCTGCTGTGCAGCGGCGCCGATTTCCTGGTCGATGGCGTGCGTGACGCGGCACAGCTCCTGGGGCTTTCCGACCTGCTCAGTGGGCTGACGCTACTCGCGTTGCTCACATCCATCCCGCTGCTGCTGAATATCTGCGCCGGCCTGCTGCGCGGTCGGCGCGACACCGCCGCGGGCCATATCACCACCGCTTGCATCATCAACCTCCTGGGCACCCTGGGCCTGGCGGCACTGCTGTCGCCACAGCCCCTGTCGATTTCGCCGAACGCCCTGGATATCGACTTCCCCGTCATGCTCATGGCGACCCTGGCCGTCCTGATGATCTTCTGTGCCGGCAAGCTGCCGCGCTGGCTGGGCCTGCTGCTGCTCGGCCACTATGCCGCCTACATCCTCTACCTGGCACTGTTCGCCACCGGCAGGCCGCAACTCGAGCGCCTCGGCGAGATCATGTTCCACTACGCGCTGCCGCTAACAGCCCTGGCGCTGGCCATCCATCTCTGGAGAAGCCGATAGGCGCCAGCCGGCATGACCCATGCCATACAGGCTGGCTCTGGCAACGGGCGCCCCCATCGCCCAGGGCGAACGCGCCAGCATCGAAAAGAGCGCTGGAAAGCTGGAGGCTGAATGAAACGCCACGGCGTACTGGACCGCCTAGTTCGAGCATTGACAGGAGGACAGCATCATGCAAGGCATTCATCATCCGCCTGCTAGACAGGCCCAGGAAAAGCTCCGGCACCTTTCCGAAGACGCCGAAGCCCGGCGCCCGGCCTTCGTCCGCGAACGCGCCCTGCATGACAAAGTCAGATGTTTGAAGGAGGCACGGGAAGAAGGCCACAGCGCCGCACTGGAAAAACGCCTGGCCTTGAAATTCGGCTACCTGCGAGCCCCATACGAATGCACAGGAGCGGTCGAAAGCCTGAAGCCGTTGCAGGGTGCGCCGCGTACACCGGCAAGCGACGCGCAATTCCCCGGTGCGCACAGCGCCCTGGTATCGCGTCAACGATCAAATGTCGCGGACGGCAGCCTTGTGTGGGTGCGCCGCGCGCACCTGAACGATCGGCACCGCTATCCCAGGTGCGCACGGCGCACCCCTTCCCACAGAGAGCTGAGCACATGCCGACAGTTGATGCGTGTCGTGACACTAGGCGCATTCCGCTTGCGGCTGCTTTGTCTGCAAGGACCTTGAAGGCCATGGTTCCAGGCGGCCTGGACCAGCACGCCCGCCGCGTCAGTTCGCCAGCGCCTTCTGCACCGCCTCGATCAGTTGCGGGTCATCCGGCTTGACCTTGCTCGGGAAACTGGCCACCACCTGCCCATTGCGATCGACCACATACTTGTAGAAATTCCAGCGTGGCGCCTTGCCCGCCTGCTCGGCCAGTTCCCGGAACAAGGGCGTGGCATCGCGCCCCCGTACCGGTTGCGTCTGGGTCATGGTGAAGGTCACGCCGTAATTGACATAGCAGACCTCGGCGGTCTTCCGGTCGTCATCGGCCTCCTGGAAGAAATCGTCGGAAGGCACGCCCACCACTTCCAGCCCATCCTTCCTGAAGCGCTGGTAAAGCGCCTCCAACCCCTTGAACTGTGGCGTGAAACCGCAGTGGCTGGCCGTATTGACCACGACCAGCGCCTTGCCGTTGAAGCGCTCGCAGAAATCGACGACTTCCTTGGAGCGCAGCTTGGGCAGTTCATGTTGCAACAGCGGTGGACACTCGGCGGCCAGGGCCGCGCCGCTGGCACATGCCAGGGCCAGGGCGACCCACGGTCTCGATACAGGCATGGCTATCTCCCGAAGGATGAGATGAACGGGCGGGCGCAACGCAAACGCCCATGCGGTTACTTGAGCCCGGCCTTGCGCAGTTCTTCGTCACGCAGCTCGCGACGCAGGATCTTGCCGACGTTGGTGGTCGGCAGGCTGTCCCGGAACTCGACCACCTTCGGCCGCTTGTAGCCGGTGAGGTTATCATGCATGTGCTTCATCACCTGCTCCCGGGTCAGGCTCTTGCCCGGCCGGGTGACCACGAACAGCTTGATCGCCTCCCCCGAGCGCTCGTCAGGGACACCGATGGCGGCGCCCTGTAACACTTCGGGCAAAGTCGCCAGCACATCCTCCAGTTCGTTGGGATAGACGTTGAAGCCGGACACCAGAATCATGTCCTTCTTGCGGTCGACGATGCGGATATAGCCATCCTCCTGGATCAACCCGATGTCCCCGGTCTTCAACCAGCCCTCGGCATCCAGCACCTCGGCGGTATCGCCGGGGCGCTGCCAGTAGCCCTTCATCACCTGCGGCCCCTGGACACACAGCTCGCCGATCTCGCCCAGCGCCAGTTCCCGGCCTTCATCGTCGATGACCTTGAACAGCGTCGAGGGCGCGGGAATACCGATGGTGCCGATCTGGATCCGCTGGATCGGATTGACCGAAGCCACCGGGCTGGTTTCGGTCAGGCCATACCCTTCGCAGACCGGACAGCCGGTAACCTGCTCCCAGCGCTCGGCGGTGGCGCGCTGCAAGGCCATGCCGCCGGAGATCGTCACTTTCAGCGCGGAAAAATCCAGCTTGCGGAAACTGTCGTTGTTGCACAACGCGACGAACAACGTGTTGAGACCGACGAAACCGGTGAAGCGGTACTGGCCCAGGTCCTTGATGAAAGCTGGCAAGTCCCTGGGGTTGGTGATCAGGATATTGTGGTTGCCGCACTGCATCATCGCCATGCAGTGAAAAGTGAAGGCATAAATGTGATAGAGCGGCAGCGGCGCGATCACGACCTCGCTGCCCTCGTTCAGATTGGAGCCCATCAGCACCTTGCATTGCAGCATGTTGGCGATCAGGTTGCGGTGGGTCAGCATCGCGCCCTTGGCCACCCCGGTGGTGCCGCCGGTGTATTGCAGCACGGCGACCTCCTCGCGGTCCGGCTCGGCCTCGCGCACGGCCTTGCCGCGCCCCAGCGCCATAGCCCTGGTGAAGCTGACCGCCGACGGCAGGTCGTAGGCCGGCACCATCTTTTTCACATGCTTGACCACCGCGTTGACCAGCAGGCGCTTCAGCGGCGGCAGCATGTCGCCCACCTCGGTCACGATCACGGTCTTCAGGCCGGTCCTGGGCAGCACCTGCTCGGCCAGGTGCGCCATGTTGGCCAGGCATACCAAGGCCTTGGCGCCGGCGTCATTGAACTGGTGCTCCAACTCCCGCGCGGTATACAACGGGTTGGTGTTGACCACCATCAGCCCGGCGCGCAAGGCACCGAAGACCACCACCGGATATTGCAGGACATTGGGCAGTTGTACCGCGATGCGGTCGCCCGGTTGCAGGTCGGTGTGCTGTTGCAGATAGGCGGCGAAGTCGCCGGAGAGCCTGTAGAGTTCGCCGTAGGTCAGCGTCTTGCCGAGGTTACTGAACGCAGGCTTGTCCGCGAAACGCTGGCAGGACTGCCTGAGCACGGACTGGATATTCGGATAGGTGTCTGGATCGATTTCGCTGGCAATGCCGACGGGATACTTATCCTTCCAGAAATTATCTGTCATGGAACCCACTCCTGAGAGACAGCTATTTCACCGCACAGGCGGCGGCTGTTTTTTGTTGTTTGTGTGCGTTCTGGCAACGATTCCGGCCAAAAGTGACCCGAGATTATCAGCTTTAAAACAGGGCGAATAGAGCCGCGAAACGAACAAAAGGACACTATATGACCAAATACAAAAAACAAGTCACAAAGCATTCCATGGACAAATCGCTCTGGAATGCAGTTCTCGCCAGCGGGCGCCCATGCGACCTGTACATGGGACCGGCTGCTGCGACGAGCCGCTGCCCACGTCGGACAAACGGCCGCATGATATGGCCAATAGCCATACCCGAACATCGACATCACGTCGATGCGGCTCGCCTTTGGACCCCAACAGCCCATAGAATGCCGCCCTTTGTCGAGACTCCGGCATGCCATCGCGCCCCTTCGATGTCATACGTAAAGCACCAACGACCACGCACCATCAGAATCCGGAAACGTCTATGAGCACCCTTAGCAACACACCCTACGCCAGCCTGGAAGTCGGCCAGACCGCCACCTTCGACAAGACGGTCGAGGAGCGCGACATCCAGTTGTTCGCGGCCATGTCCGGTGATCGCAACCCGGTCCACCTGGATGCCGACTATGCCGCCGGCACCCGCTTCAAGGAGCGGATCGCCCATGGCATGTTCAGCGGTGCACTGATCAGTGCCGCGGTAGCCTGCACCATCCCCGGGCCGGGCACCATCTATCTGGGCCAGAGCATCCGCTTCGTGCGCCCGGTGAAGATCGGCGACACGCTCAGCGTGCACCTGGAAATACTGGAAAAACTGCCGAAGAACAAAGTGCGCATCGCCACCAACGTCTTCAATCAGGATGGGCAACAGGTGGTCGAAGGCGAAGCGGAAGTGCTGGCGCCGCGCAAGGCCGAAACCGTCGAACTGAAGAACCTGCCGCCGATCAGCTTCGGCTGAGCCGGATGCCCAGGGAAGCACTCGTCTCGTTATCCCGCCCCCCGACAACTGGAGGCCTGGCCATGTCCACGACCCTGCCAACCCTTGCCTTTGCCGGCATAGGCCTGATGGGCCTGCCCATGTGCCGGCGCCTGCTGGCGGCGGGCTATACGCTACGCGTATGGAACCGCTCGCCGGAAAAATGCGCAGCACTGCAGGCGCTCGGGGCGACAGCCGTGGATACGCCGGCACAGCTTTGCCAGGCGGATATCGTCCACTTGTGCCTGACGGATACCTCGGCGGTGCGTGAGGTGGTCTTCGCCGCGGGCGGTATCGCAGCAGGCGCCCGCAGCGGACAGATTCTGCTGGACCACTCCAGCCTGGAGCCGGCCGCCACCCGCGAAATGGCCGCACGCCTGCTCGAGCGTACCGGCATGCGCTGGGTGGACGCGCCGGTTTCCGGCGGCGTGGCCGGGGCGGAGGCCGGCAGCCTGGCGATCATGGCCGGCGGCCGGCGGGAGGATATCGAACGCGTACGCCCTCACCTGCTCGTGTTAGGGCAACGCGTCACCCACATGGGGGAAGTCGGCGCTGGCCAGGTCGCCAAGGTCTGCAACCAGATGATCGTCGCCTGCAATGCCATGGTGATCGCCGAAGCGGTCGCCCTGGCCGAGCGCGCCGGGGTCGATGCCAGCCTGCTCGCACCCGCGCTGGCCGGCGGCTTCGCCGACTCGAGGCCGCTGCAGATACTTGCGCCGCAAATGGCCAGCCGTGTTTTCCAACCGGCCAGATGGCATGTCCGCACCCTGCTCAAGGACCTCGACACCGCCGTCGGTCTTTCCCGCGAAGCAGGCTGCGCCACCCCGATGAGCGGCCTGGCCGCGCAACTGATGCGCCAGCACGCCAGCCGCGGCAACCTGCAGCAAGACCCGGCGACGCTGGTACAACTGTATAGGGAGCAGACACCGTGAAGATTGCCGCCAACCTGTCCCTGCTGTTCAGCGAATATCCGCTGCTCGAACGCATCGACGAGGCCTGTGCATCCGGCTTTGCCGGCGTGGAAATCCAGTTTCCCTACGAAATCGCGGCAATACGCCTGAAGGAAGCGCTGGAACGCGCCAGCCTGCCGCTGGTGCTGATCAACCTGCCCGCCGGCGACCTGATGGAAGGCGGCCCCGGCCTCGCCTGCATACCGCAGCGCCAGGATGAATTCCGCCAGGCACTGCGCGATGCCCTGAGCTATGCGGCCATGGTGCGCCCACAATGCGTCAACGTGCTCGCGGGACGGCTGATCGAAGGCGTCGACCGCGAGCAGGCCATGCAGACCCTGGCCGACAACCTGCGCCGCGCGGCCCGCGAGTTCGAGCTGCTGGGCATCCCGGTATTGTGCGAAGCGATCAATCCGCTGGATATGCCGCGCTTTCTCATCAACACCCCGGATGACCTGCTGGAAATCCTCGAACGGGTCGACCACCCGAACTGCCTGGCCCAACTGGACCTCTACCATCTGGCGCGCCAGGAGCTGGACATCGCGGCCAGCATCCAGCGACTGGGCAAGCGCATCGGCCACGTACAGTTCGCCGACTGCCCCGGCCGCGGCGCCCCCGGCAGCGGCGAGATGGACTTCCCGCGGGCATTGCAGGCCCTGCGCGACATCGACTACCAGGGCTGGCTCGGCGCCGAATACTGGCCCGGCCTAGACAGCACCCGGCAGAGCCTCGGCTGGCTCGAAGACTGGCGCTGACGCTGCAAGCCAACAGCTTGAAGCTTGAAGCTTGAAGCTTGAAAGAATCGCCGTTGACGCTAAACTGCGCGCCCTTTTTTCCGGCACCGGTGCCCCCATGCGAACCCCCACTCCCGCCCGCGCCTGCGGTATCGACTTCGGCACCTCGAACTCGACGGTCGGCTGGTGGCGCCCGGGCGCAGAGTCGCTGTTGCCCATGGAAGACGCCCACGACACACTGCCATCGGTGGTGTTCTTCAATTTCGAAGAACGCCGCCCGGTCTACGGACGCCAGGCACTGGCCGAATACCTGGATGGCTACGAAGGCCGCCTGATGCGTTCGCTCAAGAGCCTGCTCGGCTCCCGCCTGCTCAAGAGCGAGACCACGGTATTGGGCAGCGCCCTGCCCTTTACGGAAATCCTCGGGCTGTTCCTCGGCACCCTCAAGCAGCGTGCCGAACGCCAGGCCGGACGCAGCTTCGAGGAAGTGGTACTGGGGCGCCCGGTGTTCTTCGTCGACGACGATCCGCAGGCCGACCGCGAAGCCGCCGACACCCTGGAAGGCGTGGCGCGCAAGCTGGGCTTCCGCGACGTTTCCTTCCAGTTCGAGCCGATCGCCGCCGCGTTCGACTACGAATCGCGCATCGAACGCGAAGAGCGCGTGCTGATCGTCGATATCGGTGGCGGCACCTCGGATTTCTCCCTGGTCCGGCTGTCCCCCGAGCGCCATCACCTGGACCAGCGCCAGCACGACATCCTGGCGACCCGCGGCATCCATATCGGCGGCACCGACTTCGACCGGCAGCTCAGCCTGCAGGGCGTCATGCCCCTGTTCGGCTACGGTAGCCGCATGAAGAGCGATGCCCTGATGCCCACCAGCCCCCATCTCAACCTGGCCACCTGGCACACCATCAACGCGGTCTATGCCCAGGCCTCGCTGCGCGCACTGCAGAGCATGCGCTACGACATCGTCGATCCCAGCGGCATCGACCGCCTGCTGCGCCTGGTCGAGCAACGGGCCGGGCACTGGCTGGCCATGCAGGTCGAGGACAGCAAGATCGCCCTGACCGACCAGCCGCAGCGCGACATCGACCTGGGGCGCATCGAACCCGGTCTGCTCGCCAGGCTGCAACGCACTACGCTGGAACAGGCGATCGCCCCCCTGCTGGAACGTATCGGTACTTGCATCGACCAGTTGCTGAACGACGCCGGGCTGCGCCCGGGCGATGTCGATAGCGTCTTTTTCACCGGGGGCTCCAGCGTCATCCCGGCCTTGAGGCAGTGTGTCGCCAGCAGGCTGACGCAGGCACGCCACGTCGAGGGCAACCGCTTCGGCAGCATCGGCAACGGTCTGGCCATCGAGGCCAGGAAGCGCTACGGTTGATGCAGGCACAGGCAACCGCCCGTGCATTGCATGCAGGAGCAGGCTCTTATGGCATACCAGCTACGTCCCCGCTCATCCGTCGCCGCCCAGGTGCGCAAGGCCGCCCGCGACCGACTGGCCGAAGCGATAGACGCCCTGGCAGCCCCACCGATGGACGTGGGCGAAGGCATCCACCAGGCACGCAAGCGCATCAAGGAACTCCGGGCGCTGCTGCGCCTGGTGCGCAAACCGCTGGGGGTGACCTTCGACCGGGAAAACCGCCGCCTGCGCGACATCGCCCGCGAACTGTCCGAGTCGCGCGATGCCACGGCCATGCTGGAAAGCTGGGACCTGCTGGCCGGCCATTTCGGCCAGCCATTCGACAACCAGGCCATGCGCCAGACCCGCCAGCGCCTGCAGGCCCGTGCCGAAACGGCCGAGGCCTGCGATGCCGGCCTCGGCGTGGTGATCTCCGGAGTCCAGGCGCAGTTGCAGGCAATCATGCACGGGGTGGACAACTGGCGCTTGCACGGCAAAGGCTTCGAGTTACTGGCCGAGGGGCTGCATGACATCTACCGGGCGGGCACCCGGGAACTGGCGAAACTCGGCGAGGAACCCGACGACGAGGGCTTCCACCAGTGGCGCAAGCGGGTCAAGGACCACTGGTACCAGTGCCGCCTGCTCACCCCGGTCTGGCCAGGGTTGATGGCGCAACGCTGCGAATCACTGAAGCAGTTGGCCGAAGCACTCGGCGACGAACACGACCTCTATATGATGCAGCAGGCACTGGAACGCGAACCCGCGCTGTTCGGCGATGAAGAAGAGCGCAGCCTGCTCGCCCGCCTGATCGGGCAGCGCCGCCAGGCCCTGCGCCACGAAGCCCTGGTCCAGGGCCGGCAACTCTATGGGGAACCGCCCTCGGCCCTGGTCGAGCGCATACGCGGCTACTGGAAAGACGCCCGCAAATACCACACCCTTTGAACACAGGACACCCATGCGCCCCGAGGACCTCGAACGCCTGCTGACCCAGACCATGCCCTACGGCAAATACAAGGGCCGCGCCATCGCCGACCTGCCTGGCGACTACCTCAACTGGTTCGCCCGCAGCGGCTTCCCGCGCGGCGACCTGGGCCAGTTGCTGGAGTTGATGCACGAGATCGACCACAACGGCCTGTCCGCCCTGCTCGACCCGCTGCGCCGGAAAAGGCAGCCATAAGACAAGCTGCAAGCTTCCAAATGCTCGGGTAGCCGTCAGGTATTGCAACCCGCTTATGGCTGATGGCTTTGCACCTTCAGCGCCTCCAGGGCAGGCTCCGCGTAAATCCCCACCTCCACCGCCAGTTGCATGACGCGCGGCAAGTCTTCGCGATAGACCAGCACCGCCTGCAACTCATCGTCCAGCGGCTCGCTGAAGTCCACCAGCACATAGCCGCCCTTTTCCGGGTACAGGCTGCCCATCTGCACCTGGATACGGTTGAGCGCCTTCAACGGTTCGGTTTTCCCCAGTTGCTTGGGCTTGAGTACGAAGCTCACGCTCTCGCCGAACGAAGCGACGATCTGCGCGAACAGTTGCGGGTAGTCATCGGCCTGGAACAGCACTGTATCCGGCAGGCTGCCCACCACCACCCACTCGCCGAGGGGGATCGGAAAGTCATCGTCGTAGTTGATATCGGCATTGGCCTGCAGGAAGGCCTGTGGATCGGCATAGGCCTGGCTGGCCTCGTCGGCGACCCGCAGGATGTCCTCCTCGCGCATGCAGCCCGAGCTTATCAGGCGAATCAGTTCGGTCAGTTGCTCTTTCATGGTCGCATCCCGGGGAAATCGAAGGCCGCAGGATAACGGATCGGGGCGATGGGAGAGGGCATGATCGGGCTGTATGGGGAGGAAATCGTGCCCTATGCAGGGCGATCGCGCCATGCACGGCAAACAGCCGAAAACAGCGCTGGAAGCGCTCGAGCCTGGACGAAAGAGCGTGACAGCCGGTGTTTTTCGTCCAGCGTTCCAGCCTCCAGCGCTTTTATCGAAGCACCTTGCCGGTGAATAACGGCATGGCGCGATCGCCCTGGTGCTCTATGAGGGATAGCGGATTTGGCCATCCTGTGTCCGGCTATAGAGCGTACAGCGTGCCCCAGGGACCACCGTCTCTGTGCGAATGCCTGGTGGCGGGACGGGGCAGCACACCACCAGCCCACACAAAATCGCCAACCCGGTCGCAACACGACTGCGGCTTCCACGGCCATGGAGCGGATTTCATGCGCTCGCCCCGGGCGCTTCCCCACGTCCACGGCGACCTCACCCTTCCGCCCCGGCAACCCTGTCGATTCCGCCGGAAACTTTTGACCCCGCGGCATGGCGCCGTTTAGTCTCAGCGCCTGCTCTCGTTCATCAGGATCATCGACATGCTGCGCAGACTTCCCCTGGCCATCGCCATCACCCTGTCGCTCGCAAGCAACGCCTGGGCGGACAATGTCCTCACGCCGGCGAGCAAGAGCGACCTGCTCAGCGTCTATCGCGAAGCCCTCAACAACAACGCTGACCTGGCCGCGGCCCGGGCACAGTTCCAGGCCAGCCAGGAAACCGTGCCACAGGCGCGCGCCGGCCTGCTGCCCAACCTCAGCGCCTCCGCCGAACTGGGCGACAGCCGTACCCGTATCGAAACCCAGCAGGGCTCGCAATCCTTCTCGCGCAGCGGCAGCGCCTACCAGGCCAACCTCAGCCAGCCGCTGTTCCGTGCCGATCGCTGGTATCAGTTGCAAGCCGCCAAGGCCAGCAGCGAACAGGCCGCCCTGGAATACTCGGTCGCCGAACAGAACCTGGTCCTGCAAAGCGCCCAGGCCTATTTCGCGGTACTGCGCGCCCAGGACAACCTGGCCGCGGTAAAAGCGGAGGAAGCCGCCTTCAAACGCCAGCTCGACCAGGCCAACGAGCGCTTCGAGGTCGGCCTGTCCGACCGTACCGACGTGCTCGAAGCCCAGGCCGGGTACGATACCGCCCGTGCCAACCGGATGATCGCCCAGCGCCAGGTCGACGACGCCTTCCAGGCGCTCGCCACGCTGACCAATCGCCAGTACCTGGCCCTGGAAGGCATCCGGCACAGCCTGCCGGTTCTGCCGCCATTGCCCAACGACGCCCAGGCCTGGGTCGAGACCGCGGCCCGCCAGAACCTCGCGCTGCAAGCCAGCGACCAGGCGGTGATCGCCGCCGAGCAGACCCTGCGCCAACGCCGCTCCGGCCACGCGCCGACCCTGGATGCGGTGGCCTCCTACCGCAAGGGCGACAACGACACCCTCGGTTTCAGCAACAGCGCCGCCGTGGCTACCCGTTATCGGGGCGACGCCGAGCAGGGCAGCATCGGCCTGCAATTGAACATACCGCTCTACAGCGGTGGCCTGACCAACTCGCAGACGCGCCAGGCCGGGCACCAGCTCGACCAGAGCGAACAACTGCGCGAGAGCCTGCGCCGGCAGATCGTCGAAAGCACACGCAACCTGCACCGGGCGGTGAACACCGATATCGAACAGGTGCAAGCGCGCCGGCAATCGATCATCTCCAACCAGAGCGCCCTGGAAGCGACGGAAATCGGCTATCAGGTCGGCTCGCGCAATATCGTCGACGTGCTCGACACACAACGCCGACTGTTCGCCGCCGTTCGCGACTACAACAACGCCCGCTACGACTACATCCTCGACAACCTGCTGCTGAAACAGTCCGCCGGCACGCTCAACCCCGGCGACCTGCAGGAGCTGGCCAACTACCTCAAGCCAGACTACAACCCCGACACCGACTTCCTGCCACCGGACCTGTCGGACAGCATCGGGCGGCCCCCGCGCCTGGATTGAAGCCTCCCGGAGCCACCTCGCCACAGGTCGCGCCGAGGGTACCGCAGCGCGCCTGAAGCGTCCCACTGTGTCCATATGGGAGCCCGCCCCGCCCACTCGATCACGGCGCCTTATCCGCGCCATCACATGTTCCTATAGTGCTGTTCGCCGGCACCGGAATGCCGATCATGGTGCCATGAATCGATATTCGGCATGGCAGCTTCTGCAACACGCCCTCGGCGGCAACCGGCACTGGCCCAGGGCCTGGCGCGCGGCTTCACCCAAACGCAATTACGACGTGGTGATCATCGGCGGCGGCGCCCATGGCCTGGCCACCGCCTACTACCTGGCGCGCAACCACGGCATCGGCAACGTCGCGGTGCTGGAGAAGGGCTGGATCGGCGGTGGCAATGCCGGGCGCAACACCACCATGGTGCGCTCGAACTACCTGTTGTCCGAGAATGCCCGCTTCTACGAATTTTCACTCAAGCTCTGGGAAGGCCTCAGCCGCGAGCTGAACTACAACGTCATGCTGTCGCAGCGCGGCGTGCTCAATCTCGCCCACTCGACGGCGCAACTGGAGGCCTATGCCCGCCGCGGCAACGCTCTGCGCCAGGGCGGTATCGACGCCATGCTGCTCGACCGCGAGCAAGTGCAGGCTCGCGTACCGTTGCTCGACTGCTCCGAACAGAGTCGCTATCCGGTGGTTGGCGGGCTGCTGCAGGAAAGGGCCGGCACCGCGCGCCACGACGCTGTGGTCTGGGGCTACGCCCGCGCGGCGGACAGCCTGGGCGTGGATATCATCCAGAACTGCGAGGTCACCGGCTTCACCCGCCAGGGTGGGCGCATCAGCGGCGTAGAGACCAGTATGGGCACCATCGGCGCCGGCCGCGTCGGCATGGCGGTGGCAGGCTACAGCAGCCAGTTGGCGCGCCTCGCCGGCCTGCGCCTGCCGCTGGAAAGCCATGTGCTGCAGGCCTTCGTCACCGAACCGGTGAAGCCGGTGCTCGACACCGTGGTCACCTCCGGGGCGCTGCACGTCTATGTCAACCAGTCCGACAAGGGCGAACTGGTGATCGGCGGCGACATCGACTTCTACAACAGCTACGCGCAACGTGGCAACTTGCCTGAGATCGAGCACAGCGCCGCCGCTGTACTGGGCCTGTTCCCCTGCTTCAGCCGGCTGCGGGTGCTGCGCACCTGGGGCGGCATCATGGACATGAGCATGGACGGCGCGCCGATCATCGGCGCGACCCCGCTCGACGGCCTGTACCTGAATGCCGGCTGGTGCTACGGCGGCTTCAAGGCGACCCCGGCGTCCGGCTGGGTGTTCGCCCACACCCTCGCCGAGGGCCAGCCCCATGCGCTGAACCGCCCCTACGGCCTGGAGCGCTTCGCCGAAGGCCGCCTGATCGACGAAAAGGGCGCCGGCCCGACCCCCAACGCGCACTGAATACGAACACGAGGAAGCCTGTCTCCATGCTGAATATCCCCTGCCCCTGGTGCGGCCCTCGGGCGCAGACCGAATACCACTATGGCGGCGAGGCCGGCCGCGTGCGCCCGGCCGACGACGCCCCGTTGCAGGACTGGGTCGAGCACGTCTACCTGCGCGACAACCCTTGCGGCGAACACCTTGAACTCTGGCAGCACCAGGCCGGCTGCGGCCAGTGGCTGCAACTGCGGCGCGATACCCGCAGCCACCGCATCCTCGCCGCCGCGGCGCTTTCATGAGCCACACCGGACAACCCCTGCGCCTGCCCGGCGGCGGCCTGATCGACCGCTCGCAACCGCTCGACTTCCACTTCGATGGCCAACTGCTGCACGGCTTCGCCGGCGATACCCTGGCCTCGGCGCTGCTGGCCAACGACGTGCGGCTACTGGCGCGCAGCTTCAAGTACCACCGGCCACGCGGCCTGTACGCCAGCGGCGGCGACGAACCCAACGCCCTGCTGGGCCTGGGCAGTGGCGCCGAAGCGACGCCCAACAGCCGCGCCACCCAGGTGCCGCTGCGCCAGGGCCTGGTCGCCCACAGCCAGAACCGCTGGCCGTCGCTGCGCCTGGACCTCGCCGCCGCCAGCGGTTGGCTGGCGGCGCTGCTCGGCCCCGGCTTCTACTACAAGACCTTCATGCGCCCACGCTGGCTATGGCCCTGGTACGAACGCCTGTTGCGCGGCATGGCCGGCATGGGCCGCGCGCCGCGCCTGGCCGACCCGCACCGCTACGAGCATCGGCACTGGCACTGCGACTGCCTGGTGATCGGCCTCGGCCCCGCCGGGCTGGCAGCGGCGCTGGCGGCCAGCGAAAGCACCGGGCAACGGGTCATCGCCGTAGAGGCTGACACCCTGGCGGGCGGCTCGCTGCTGTCGCGGCCGGCCTCGTTGGAAGGGCTGGGCGGCCAACTGTGGGCGCAGCGGGCCAAGGCCCGCCTGCTCGAACGGGGGGTGCGCGTGCTGCAAGGCACCAGCGCCTTCGGCTACTACGATGACAACCTGGTCGCCGCCGTCGAAACGCTGGACGACGCGCCCGCCGGCCAGCTCCGCGAGCGCCTGCACTGGATCCGCGCCGGGCGGGTGATCCTCGCCACCGGCGCGCACGAGCGGCCGCTGGTATTCCCCGGCAACGACCGCCCCGGCATCCTGCTGGCCGGCGCCGCCCGTCATTACCTGCATCGCCACGCCGTGGCGCCGGGCCACCGGGTGGCGATCCTCGCCAACAACGACGACGCCCACAGCCTCGGCAACGAGTTGCTGGCGGCCGGCGTCGAGGTGGTCGCCCAGCTCGATACCCGTCCCGGGCATCCCCTGCATGCGCAAGCGCTGCGGACCCGTGGCCGGCAACGGCTGTCCGGCCTGGATATCGAACGTAATGGCCGGCGCCAGCGCATCGACTGCGATGCCTTGTGCGTGTCCGGCGGCTGGATGCCGGCGGTGCAACTGCATGTCCAGGCCCAGGGCACGCTGCGCCACGATCCCCGGCTGGATGCCTTCGTGCCCGAGCGGGCGCACCAGCGGCATGTGTCCGTCGGCGCCTGCAACGGCTGCCTGGGACTGGACGGTGCCCTCGAACAGGGCTGGCTGGCCGCCGGCGGCGGGGCGCGGCGGCCACGCGCCGCCAGCACACCCGCGCCACAGCCGAACGGCCCGGCGATCCTCGCCACATCTCGGGAAAAAGACGCCTTCGTCGACCTGCAGAACGACGTCAGCCTGGCCGATATCCGCCAGGCCGCCGCCGAGGGCTATGCGACCCTCGAACACCTCAAGCGCTACACCGCCCTGGGCATGGGCACCGACCAGGGCAAGGGCAGCAACCTCAATGGCCTGAGCGCACTGGCCAGCCTCAGCGGGCAGGCGCCCGCGGCCATCGGCACCATCCGCGCCCGCGCGCCCAGCGTGCCGGTCAGCCTCGGCGCCCTGGCCGGCTCGCGCCGGCAATCGCTGCAGAGCCCGCGCCGGCACTCGCCGCTGCACGATGAACACCTGCGCCTGGGCGCGGCGATGGTCGACAGCGGCCCCTGGCGGCTACCCGCCGGCTACCCGCTCCCAGGCGAAACGACGCCGCAGTCGGCGCAGCGGGAAAGCCTGGCGGTACACGCCGCCGGCGGTTTCCTCGACCGCTCGGCCAGCGGCAGGCTCGAACTGCGCGGGCCGGACTGCGTGCGGTTGCTGCAACGGCTGTACGCCAACCCTGCCGATGCACTTGCGGTCGGGCGAGCCGGCCCCGGGCTGATGCTGCGCGAGGATGGCCTGCTGTTCGAACTGGGCATGCTGGTGCGCCTCGCCGACGATCACTATCTGCTGACCAGCGACGCGGCACGCGCGGCGGCGGTGAGGCGGCACGTCGAGTATTGCCTGCAGGTGCTCTGGCCGGAACTGGCGGTGCGCGCCCTCGATGTCGCGGAACAGTGGGCCGCCATCCTGCTGCGCGGGCCGCAGGCGCAGGCGCTGCTGCAAAGCCCTCGGCTGGGCCTGCTGGAACGACCACCGCGACCTGGCGAGGCCCTGCAACTGCAACCTCATGGGCGCCCGCTGCGGCTGTTCGGCTGTGGCCTGTATGGCGAGCCAGCCTGGGAGCTGCACGTCCCCGCAGGCACCGCGGCGCGCCTCTGGAGTGACCTGGAACAGGCCGGCCAGCCTTTGAGCATAGCCCCTTACGGGCAGGCCTGCGAGGAACTGCTGCGCATCGAGCGCGGCCAACCGGGCGGCAACGAACTGGACGGCCGCCGCAGCGCCGCCGACCTCGGCCTGGGCCATCTGCTGCGCCATGACAAGCGTTATATCGGCTACCCCCTGCTGCAGCGCCCCGGCCTCGCCGACCCCGCGCGGCCACGGCTGGTCGGCCTGCGCCCGCTGCAGGCCACTGCACTCATCCCGGCCGGTAGCCAGTTGCTCACCGCCGAGGGCGGCGACAGCCTCGGCCACGTCAGCAGCGCCGCCCACAGCGCCCGGCATGGCGGCTGGATCGCCCTCGGCCTGCTGCGCGACGGGCTGGCACGCCAGGGCCAGGTACTGCTGGCCGCCGATCCCCTGCGCCAGCGGCAGGTCGCCGTGCGGGTCGAAGCCCTCGGCAAGATGGAACACGGACAATGAGCGACATCCATTTGCAGGATATCCACGGGCGCCCCCTGTGGCTGCTCGACCAGGGCCGGGACGCGGCGCCACCGGAGGGCTTTCCGCTGGCGCCCAATAGCTGCCGACTGAGCGCCGACGGCCTGCGCATCGCCTGGCTGGCACCAGGCCGCTGGCTGCTCGACGGCCCCCAGGCCGCCGCCTACCCGGCGCCGCCGGGCTGTACCACGCAGGACCTGAGTGACCACTGGCGCCTGATCCGCATCGGCGGCCGGCACTGGCGCGGCCTGCTGTCCCGCACCTGCCCGCTGGACCTGCACACCTGCTTCCCGCCCGATCGCGAGTCGGTCGCCGGCACCCTGCTGCTGCAAGTGCCGGTGCGCATCCTGGTGGCGGCCGCCGGCGAGCATGCCGAACTGCTGGTACCGCGCAGCTACCACGCCTGGCTGCGTCAGGCGCTGGAGGTCCATTGCGCGGCATTGGGAGATTGAGCCGAAACCTCTCTGCGCGCAGCGGGGATGGCGGCGTCGAGCGCCCAGGTGCGCACGGCGCGCCCTACGGCAGGCCGCCGCTACCCACCATGACACTCGATCGTTGACGCGGCGCCCGCAGCCTATGGCCGTTCCGGGGTAGCCAGGATCGTCTCCGCCAGCCGGACCCAGTAGCTGGCGCCATGTACCAGCGCCTCGTCGTTGAAGTCGTAATGCGGGTTGTGCACCGTGCAGCCACCTGCGTCATCGCCATTGCCGAGCCACACATAGCAGCCGGGGCAAGCCTGCAGCATATAGGCGAAGTCTTCCGCCGCCATCAGTGGCCGCACGTCGGTCAGCAGCGCGTCGGCGCCGAAGGTATCGACGATCACCTGGGCGGCACGGCGGGTCCAGCCGGCGTCGTTGAGCGTCGGCGGATAGCGGCGCTCATAGCGCACCCGGGCGCTGCCGCCGTGGGCGGCGCAGATGTGTTCGGCCAGCTCGCCCAGGCGCTGCTCGATACGCCTGCGCACCGCCTCGTCGAAGGCGCGCACGGTGCCGCGCAGGGTCGCGCTGTCCGGCAGCACGTTCCAGGTCTCGCCGGCCTGCAACTGGGTCACACTGAGCACCGCCGCTTCGTGCGGGTCGAGATTGCGGCTGACCACACTCTGCAACGCCAGCACCAGTTCGCTGGCAATGACGATGGCATCCACCCCCTGTTGCGGCATCGCGGCATGGGCGCCACGGCCCTCGACGACGATCTCGAACACATCGAACGAGGCCATCGCCGGCCCCGGCAGCGCGGCGAAGCGACCGAGCGCGATACCGGGGATATTGTGCAGGCCGAACACCGCCTGCATCGGGAAGCGCTCGAACAGCCCCTCTTCGACCATGCGCCGGCCGCCGCCCTCGTTCTCCTCGGCCGGCTGGAAGATGAAATACAGCGTGCCGGCGAAGCGCCGGGTACGTGCCAGGTGGCGGGCGGCACCGAGCAGCATCGCGGTATGCCCGTCGTGGCCGCAGGCGTGCATCCGTCCCGGGTGGCGCGAGCGGTGGGGGAAATCGTTGGCCTCTTCGATCGCCAGCGCATCCATGTCGGCGCGCAGGCCGATCGCCGGCCCCGGCCCGCAACGCAAGACGCCGACCACACCGGTGACGGCCAGGCCGCGATGCACCTCGATGCCGAAGGAGGCCAGCTTGTCGGCGACGAACTGTGCCGTGCGCCGTTCCTCGAAGGCGACTTCCGGGTACTGGTGCAGGTGGCGGCGCCAGGCGCTCAACTCATCCTGGCAGGCCAGCAGTTCGGCGATGGGCATAAGGCAACCTCTTGCTCATTCCAGGGGCGGGACGCTGGCGGCCACCCGGCGTACCTGCACACGCAGGCGGCGGTAAGGGATCCGCCCCGGGTCCATCATGCAGGCGCCGGGGCTTTCGACTTCGATGATGCTCCCGATCAGCGGCTGGAAATCGGCGCGGTAATGGTTGGCGCTCTTCACCACGATCACCCGCTGCCGCTCGGGCTGCAGGCCGAAATGGCGGAAATAGCCGCTATCCATGCACTGCGTCCTGCCACTGGTGACCACGATGCGCACGCCCTGGCAGCGCACCAGCGCCGAACGGCCCAGGTCCATGCGTACGCCGCCGGCGACGGCGCCGACCAGTTGGAAGGGCGCGGACGACAGCGCGAGGATTTCGAAACGCTCCCGCAGTGGCGACTGCCCGGGCATCGACTTGCCGCCCAGCGCCAGTTCCACACTGCATCCCACGCCATGGCGATGGGCCTGTTCGACGAATTCCGGGTCGTGCAGCAGGCCGACGATGGCCCCCTGCACCCGGTGGCGCAGCAGCGCGGCGATCACCTCGACGGTGTCCGAACTGGCGCCGCCACCGGCGTTGTCCTGCACGTCGGCGAGCAGCAGCGGCTTGTCCGCCGACCAGGCGGCGGCCTCGCGGGCGGCCTGGTCGGCGCTGGCCAGGTGGCTGACGAACTGCGGCTCGCGGCGCAGCACCGCCGCCAGCAGCTCGTCCACCGCCCGCTCGGCCAGTACCTGGCTGGCGGCATAGGCGAACACACTCGGACCGGCCTCGGGCACGTCGCCCAGGGGAAAGCCGGTCAGCAGGTTCAGCGACGCCAGCGCCGGCGAACGCGCCTCGCTGGCTGCCAGCAGCGGGTAGAGCGACTTGCAGGGCTCCTCCAGGTGCGACTGGCGGTTGATCGGTATCAGGAACGGCAGCGCGCGCCAGGCCAGCACGAAGCGCTCGCCGGCCAGGCGGCGTTGCAGCACGGCGCAGGCGCGCTCGCCGGTGGCGACCATATCGATATGCGGGTAGGTCCTGAAGGCCACGGCGGCATCCAGTTGGCCGAGGGTGCGCGGCGTCAGGTTGCCGTGCAGGTCGAAGGCGGCGACGATCGGCACCGCCTCGCCCACCACCCGCCGCACCCGCTCGACGATCTGCGCCTCGGCCTCGTCGTACGCCTCGCAGATCATCGCACCATGCAGCTCGAGGAACACCGCGTCGACCTCCGTCAGCGCTTCGAGCCCGGCGATCATCTCGCCGACGATCGCCTCGAAGGCATCCTCGCGCACCAGCCCGCTCGGTTCGGCGAAGGCATAGAGCAGCGGCAGCGGTTGCAGGCCTTCGTCCAGCGCCCGCCGGTAGAAACCGCCACAGGCCAACGGGGCGCGGGCGAGGAAGGCATCCAGCGCGGCCCCGCGCAGGATGCCGCCGGTGAAGATGCAACTGTCGAAGTCCTCGTAGCGGGTCGCCAGCAGCGAAAAGCTGTTGGTCTCGTGGACGAAACCGGCGATGGCGACCCGGGGCGCGCCGCTCATTGATGGAATACCAGCAGGCCGAGCTCGGCGACGGGCGCCGCGACCGCCAGCCCGAGGCGGCAAGCGTGGCCTGCCACGCCGTGGGCGGCGAACCAGGCCGCCGTCGCCGCCAGGTCGTCGACGCGAATACGGCAGCCGAACACCTGGTGCGGGTGCAGCCGCTGCGCCGGCAATGCCGTCGCCAGCCAGTCGTGCCAGGCCGCGTCGGTGGCGACCAGCAGTTCCAGCGCCGCCGGCGAGACACTCGCCAGGCCATCGCCGTGCTCCCGCCGTGGCCGCCCGAACAACGTTTCGAAATAGCCCAGCAGCGCTTCCGGCTGCTGCGAACGGCAGAGCAGCCCGGTCAGCGAGCGGGCGCCGTTGGCATGCCGCAGCAGCGACGGGTGCAGGTAATGTTCGAGGGTGCGGTACTGGCAGAAATTGAACGGCAGCGGCGCCTCGATCGGCATCGCCACGTCGAAGGCGATACGCAGCACCTCGCCACTCTCCAGCCGCAGTTCGCGGCGGATCGGCAGCGGCTCGCCCAGGCCATAGCCGCGCTGGCGCAGCGCGGCGACACTGGCCGCCGCATCCGGACCGGACAGCACCAGCCAGCGGTGCCCGCGCTCGCCTTCCAGGTGCGGCAACAGCGTCGCCGGCAACCGTTCGCGATCGACGATGCCCATCAGCTCGATGAAGTTGGCCACGCCGACCGTGGCCGGCTCGAACAGCACCAGCCGGTTGGCCACGCCGGCCGTCGCCATCACGCTCAGCGGCGCCACGCTGAAGCCCAGCGCCTGCAGCTGGCGCCCGGCGGCGTCCGGGTCGGCGACCACACAGGTGACGTGGTCGATATCGAGAATGCCATCGTTCATGTCGGGCTCCAGTCACGCGCATCGGCGGCGGCGGCCAGGAAATGCCGCCGGGTCCGCGCCAGCACCAACAGCGCCAGCGGGATCGCCGCCAGCGCCAGGGTGGCGATCGAGTAGTGCAGCAGCTTTTCGTCGGCGTACAGGCGGTCGCTGAGCAGGCCGATCAGCAACGGCCCGAGGCCGAAGGCCAGGGCATTCACCGCCAGGTTGTAGAAGGCCACCGCCCGCGCCCGCAACTGGTTGGGCAGGATCTGCTGGGCGGCGATCTGCACCACCGAGGCCGAGCCGACCATCAGGCCGATGGCTGGCGCCACGGTGGCGATCACCGCCAGCGGCGTCGGCAGCAACGGCCCCAGCACCATCGGCAGCGCCACCAGCAGGGCCACCAGTTGGATGGTCAGCAACGGTGCGTCCTGCCGGCCGCCCCGGCCGAGGCGACGAGCGATCGCCGGCGCCACGAAATTGCCGGCGATACCGGCGACAAAGCACGGCAGGCCGACCATCAGCCCGGCCTGCTGCAAAGTCAAACCATGCACACGGACGAACAGCGTCGGCCCCCAGACCAGGTAGCAGACGTTGACCATCAGGATCAGGCTGGTGCCGACGAACAGCCCGGCCAGGCAGCGCCAGTGGCGGCGCAGGTAGGCGTTGACCGCCGCGCCACTGTCGCTGGCCTGCAACAACCCCTTGCGCGCCGGCTCGCGCACCCCGGCCGCCAGCAGCAGCGCTGGCAGGCCGAGCAGCGAGACCAGCACGAACACCCACTGCCAGGGTTCGAGGATGCCCAGCAGCGGCAGCGGGGTGAAGGTCAGGCGCTCGCCGAGGCTGACCAGGCCGGCGCCGAGGATGATCGCCAGGCCGCCGCCCAGGGTGCCGCCGACCATGAAGGTGGCCACCGGGAAGTGCCTTTTGCGTGGAGGGAAGCAGTCCGAGATCAGGGAAATCGCCGCCGGGTTGAGGCCGGCCTCGCCGACGCCGACGCCGACCCGCGCCAGGAACAGCCCCCAGAAGCCCTTGGCCAGGCCGCAGGCGGCGGTCATCAGGCTCCAGATACCGATGCTGGCAAGGATCAGCCGCTTGCGCCGGCTGCGGTCGGCCAGATAGCCCAGCGGAATCCCCGCCAGCGCGTAGAACACCGCGAAGGCGAAGCCGAGCAGGAAGCTGACCTGGGTGTCGGACAACTGCTGGCTGGCCTTGATCGGCTCCACCAGCAGGCTGATGATGGTGCGGTCCAGGTAGGACACGAAGTGCGCGAAGGTCAGCGCGGCCACCGCGTACCAGCCCTGGGCCGGCGTCGGCCATACGCCGGGCGGGATGATCTTGCGGGGGCTTGCCGGTTTGCTCATCGTCGCTGCTTCCTGGCGGATCATGGAGCGACGGATTGTGCAACGCGCCTCACCAGCGCCCCAGCGGCATAACCGTTTCTCATCGCCAGCATCAGAAAGCCTGATGGGCGTCGCCCGCGCCACAACCGGACGGGACAATCGCCTCCGCAGCGCCTTTGCAGTACACCGCCCTTGCACAACCGCGGGAATTGCCGAAACGGCCCGCATCCGCCGACAGCCGCGGCGGGCCATGCAGGCACCGCCGACGGTCGCCCGCGACAGACATCAGCATCACAGGAGCAGCAAGCGTATGTCCGACAATTCCCGGGAACCCCATGAGTATTACGGCCAATCGGCGGAAATATACGACATCCTCTCGGAGCAGCACTGGGCCTCGCGGCGCACCTCGGTTCTCGATGCCTTCCGCACGGCCAGCCCCGAGACGGAACTCGTGCTAGATATCGGCAGCGGCACCGGAGTGGCGCTCGGGATCATCCGGGAAGCCTTTCCACAGGCACGCATCCATGCCATCGAGCCATCCGCCTCGATGCGCATCGGCCTGATGACGCGCATCCTCGCCGACCCGCAGTTGCGGCAGAAGGTGACGGTGCATCCGCACGACATCGCGACAGCCCCCCTGCCCAGCGGAATCGATGTCGCGATGGTGTGCGGCTGCGTAGGCTTCTTCGACGAGCCCGCGCGCCTCGCGCTCTGGCCGAGACTGGCCGCGGCCCTCAGCCCCACGGGCATCGTCCTGCTGGATACGATGCCGCTAGACAGGCCGCAGCAGGTGCCGGAATCCCTCGTCGCCAGCGCCGACATCGGCGATCACCGGTTCGACATCTGGCTGCGCGGAGAACCCGTCGAGGACGATGCGCAACTGATCCGCTGGCATATGCGCTTCGATCAATCGGCCGGAGCAACACGCATCCGCAGCTTCTCGGTCGAGCGCGACTGGCGCACCCTCGGCCTCGACACGCTGTTGGCCGAGACGGCCAGGGCAGGCTTCCAGGCCCGGCGACTGGACGACAGCCCGGTCCCCGCAGCCCTGTTGCGGCTGGCGGCCGGGCCGGCATAACCGTTTCTCATCGCCACCATCAGAAAGCCTGATGGCCATCGCCCGCGTCCTGCCCGGGCGGGACAATCGCCCCCTGGAGCACGCCGGAGACACCGGTGTGTCGCCCTTATCCCGCCCAGCCCGTCAGACAGGAATGCCCATGACCACCAGCGCCCATATCACCGGCTTCGATCACCTCGTCATCCTGGTCAAGGACCTGGAGAGCGCCCAGCGACGCTACAGCCAACTGGGCTTTCGCCTGTCGCCGCGCAACCGCCACCCGCAGTCCTCCACCGCCAACCATGTCGCGGTATTCCAGCGTGACTACCTGGAGCTGCTGACCGTGACCCAGGCCGATGCCCTCAACCAGCCCCTGGCCGACCTCCTCGAGCAGGGTGGCGACGGCCTGCGCATGCTGGCGCTGGGCAGCGCCGACGCCGAGGCCGCCAAGGCCCACCTGCAGGCCCAGGCAATCGACGCCTTCGGCCCCTTCGCCCTCAGCCGCAAGGGCCCCGGCGCGCAGGGCGGGGAAGTCGAACTGCTGTTCAACGTGCTCCTGCCGCAGGCCGTCGGCGCGCCCCTGGAGGCGCAACTGTTCTTCTGCCAGCACCTGACCCCGGAACGGGTCTACCAGGCCGACGCCCCGGCCCATCCCAACAGTGCCCTCGGCGTCCGGGCGATCACCGTGCCGGTCGCCGACCTGCAGCCGGTGGAGTCGCGTCTGCGCGCGCTGGCCGGCGGCGACGCCTATCGGCGCCAGGACGACGCCCTGGAATTAAACACCGGCAGCGCCCCGCTCCGTTTCGTCGCCACGGCGCATTGGCCCCACGGCCAGGCCAGCGGCCTGGTCAGCTTCGACAGCGCCGATCTCGATGCAACCCGCGACTGGCTGCGCTCGGCGAACATCGCTTTCGAGGAACTGGGCGAGGCGATCCGCATCGCTGCCGATGACGCGCATAACGTGGTGCTGGAATTCCAGGCATCCTGACCCCCGCATGATCGGTGCGCACCCTGCGCAAACCGTCGCCCGCCACCGCGACACTCGGTCGCCAGCAGACCTGGTGTCGCGTCACACATCGAATATCGACATAGGCCCTGACGTAGATACCGTCTTGGCCCTCACCGAGCAAGTGCCAATTCGGGGTTAAAGGGCACACCGGATTTCAGCACGCCATAAACGATGCACAGGAGCTTGCGCATCGCCGCGCAGATGATCTGTTTACCGG